>JBBANM010000017.1:0-85273 GCA_040401995.1 Saprospiraceae bacterium | reverse complement strand
TTTACTGAATTTTAGTAGATTGCGTAGGTGTTTTTACTAAATGGACAGACACTAAGTAATGGGATTGCTGTGCTCAAAATAATCTTTTTCAAAAAACTAATCTGCTATCATCTCCTCCAATACTTCTTTTTCCAATTTGATGTATTGATCCAAACCGTAATTTTCCATACGGTTGTGATAGTAGTACAGGTAGATAAAATTATCGCTGATGATCTGCCCTTTTTTATTGTACTTCAAGGGTTTACTAACGTGAAAATTACCCAGTTTGAAAATACCGTCGCGAATCAACGCCTCAGAATCCCAGCGAATTTGATCTGAAAGTTTGATTTCGCCAGCACTTTCCATAGCAAAAAGACGGGATTGCAACTGTTGAATGGTTTCTTTGAGCACTTCCTCCGAGAAAATATATTCAGTGGTGGGCAAACGCAAAATACCGTACAAATCTAGTTTCTCGTGTTCCAATTTTAAAATCTCAAAAGCAGCAAATGCCACCAAATGACTGCTGAGCACGATGTTTTCACGATAAAAGCGATCTACAATTCTATCGGCCAGCAATTTGGTGTACTCTGCTTCCCGTTGAAAATCCTGGTTGATTTTTTCGTTACTCATAAAATATTCCCGCAATTCAATCTGATTGCCATATTGATCAAAACTGCACCCTTTTTGATCCACCGGGTTGCCCATTACATCCATGGGTTGACCAAAGGAAAGCGTTATGTCATTCCCTTGCGCCAGTACTGTCCAAACAAAACGAATCAGCCCGCCCATGCTATAAAAATCATCTTTTGATTTAATAAAGCGCTCTTTGCCAATTTGTCGCAAATAGCTTTCTATCAAAAACGGCGCTTCCAACACAAAATGATAACTCAAAACCAATGGAACGATGATTACTTTTTTGTCGCTGTTGTTTTCAAATAAAGCGCGCTGTGCTTCTACTGTAGTACCAAGCAAACCCATTTTCAACTTGGTTTCTATCTCGCCCGATCGTGAGCGCGTACCTCCAGGAAAAAAAAGCGAGTTAGTGCCCCGTTGAATCGATAGATTGGACATCGTTTTCAGCGTTTCCAAATAGATCGCATTTTTTTTGCGGCGATCCACCCGATAAGCCCCCAAACGATTAATAAAAAAAGCAATGACGCCCGAATTAAACAAGTTGAGTCCCGCGCCATAAGAAAAAGATGGCAAACCAGCAATCAAATCCATCGCATAACCAATCAAAATAGAGTCAAGGTTGCTAAAGTGGGTGGGAACAATGACTACCGTTCCTTCTTTCATCAAGCTCCTAACTTTTTCTACCTCCCCTTTGACCAAAAGTTTTTGGTACAATAGCTTTTTTCCACTGCCAAAACGCCAAAAACCACGCTGTTTGGCTTGCAAAAGTCGGTTGAAGAAAAAAGTAAGGAAGCGCCTGGAAAAAAGAAACGTTTTGATCCGAAAAGTCCCTACAATCTCCTCGGCATAGCGCTTGATGATCTGTTGCAGGATTTCAATGTTATTGGATTGTGTACCTTCATCAGGACGATCCAAGGAGTATTTGACCAGTTTTTTGCGAATTTTACTCCAAAATTGTCGTTCATTTGGCGGATCTACCTTCCAAGGCTCCTCTTTCATCCTGATCCGCTCCAAATAAATGGTTTCAGAAATGAGGTCAGTGACCTGTTTTGGTGATTTACGGTTTAAACGTTGAAGTGTAAAATCCTCAATTTCTTGAACAAAATTTTTCCGATCCTCGCTCAATAGGTAAATTGGCCATTGATCGATCTCTTCAAAAACGTGCGGATAAATGGTTTGCCGATCCTGACTCATAAGACAAGGTTATCTTTTTACTTTGCTGTTGACTTGATGAATAAACTCCAATATTTCTTTCCGCCCTTCGCCTTTTTCGGCCGAGGTCAAGAAATATTGTGGCATTTCGTTCCAGTGTTTCAACAACTCCAGCTTAAACAACTCAATGTTTTCCATCCTTTTGGTCGGAGATAAACGATCCAGCTTGGTAAACACAATGACCAGAGGCACCGACAATTCCCCTAATTTGTTGATGAACTCAATGTCTGCCTTTTGAGGAGGTATATTGGAATCCACTAACACTTGAGCACAATATAGATTTGGCCGAGTAGATAAGTACCCATAAATCATATTTTGAAACTCATATCGTTTCACTTTGGAATGCCGGGCATAACCATAACCCGGTAAATCCACCAAGTACCAATCCTCGTTGATGAGAAAATAATTGATGAGCTGTGTTTTACCAGGAGTTTGCGAAGTATGGGCCAGTTCTTTTCGCTTACACAACATGTTGATTAAAGACGATTTGCCCACATTGGAACGGCCAATAAAAGCAAATTCTGGGCGGTTGTCGCTGGGGCAAAGGCTTACACTGGGAAAGCTACCCTTAAATTCCGCCGATTTGATTTCCATCAGGTATTTATTTTTGTGCCTAAAAGTAACAATAATAGTGGTTTTGCGTAATTATTCCATCCTTTACTGTAATTCGGTTGCTGTAAAAACAGTAGATTTGAAGTTGTCTTGGGGCAACTATTCCTCCAATAAAAACAAGTACCATGAAAAAACTGTTCTTTTGTTCGTTATTTCTGGTTTTATTATCGATTACCGCACAAAGCCAAATCAGATTTGGGATCAAAGGCGGGGTTAGCACCACCAACCTATCTACCAACAACTTAAACATTCTTGGGCAAGGCGGCGCAAACCGATTGACGGTAGCCGTTAAAGATGCGAACTATGGCATCAATTTTGGGATTGTTACCCAAATTGAGATTTCCAATTTTTTCATCCAACCTGAACTCAATTTCAATTCTACTTCTACTGATTTTCAAGTCAACAACCTTCAAACTCCTTCGAGCAGCGGGGTATTTCGCGAAAAATACAAAAACCTTGACATTCCACTTTTAATTGGCTGGAGGCTCGGTCCGCTGCGTTTGAACGCTGGCCCCGAGGGGCACGTTTTTTTGAACAGTACTTCAGACCTGTTCAAATTTAGCGATTACAAGCAGAATTTCAGCGGACTTACCCTTGGCTGGTTGGGCGGCGTCGGTTTGGACATCTGGAACTTGATGCTCGACGTGCGTTACGAAGGAAACTTTACCAAATACGGCAATCACATCAATTTTGGCGGTACTTCTTACCAATTCGATAAATCGCCTTCGCGCTTGTTGTTTTCGGTAGGTTGGATGTTTGGCAAAAGATAAATTCAACTTTGGGGTTTTCAAATACGTCTGAATTTGAAAACCCCAAATCCTTCCATTTGAATACAACCATTTTACATGAAGCTTGCTCATTGACCCAACAACTAAGGATCTTGAGCTGATGATCTACAACATTAGTATGTCGGAAACGGAATTAATAAATGCCTGTTTGGCGCAAGATCGCTTGGCACAAAAGGATTTGTACGATCGCTATAGCAGTGCCATGTATACCATTGCCTATCGGATCACCAATGATTTTGAGCTCGCTCAGGATGTTTTGCAGGAGGCATTTGTTAAAGTATTTCGCCATTTGAATGGTTTCCGTAGAGAATCAACCTTAGGCGCCTGGATCAAAACCATTGTAGTCCGAACTGCTTTGAGTAAGATCAAAAAGGAACAAAATTTTGCGCCGATTGACAGCATACCACCGGATATGACTACCCTCAACTGGAGTCATCAGATTGATGCCGAATACCTGGAGCAAGCCATTGAGAAATTACCTACTGGATATCGAACCGTTTTTTTGCTCATCGAGGTGGAAGGATATGCCCATCAAGAAGTAGCAGATTTGCTTGGTATATCGGTAGGAACTTCAAAATCCCAATTGTTTTACGCCAAAAAACGCTTACGGGAAACTTTAGGCAAAATGGATTACTAAGTAACGCAGAAAAATTATCTTCCGATTTTGGTTTTTGAATAGGAAGTCGAACGATTCATTTCAAGTGAGCTTACTATTCAAAAGCCTCCCAAAAAATCGGGAAGTAGTTTTTTGCGTCAAACTAAAAGCAAAATGGAAGAAATCAATCACCAGAACTTGGCCAAGGCTTTGAAAAAATTGCCGCAATTCCAAGCTCCCGAAGGGTTGTGGTCGGCAATTGAACTCCAGTTGGATGCGGAAGAACCTTTGTACCAAGCTATCCGCCAATTGCCAGTTTATGAAGCGCCTTCGTTGGTGTGGGACAATATTTCCAAAGAGCTCACCCAAGGCGCGCCGGTTCGGCAATTGAAAAGATGGATTCCAGCAGCAGCCGCTGCGGCTACTTTGCTGATTACTGCAAGTTGGGTGGCCATCCGCTATGTAAATCAACCAAAAATTTCGGTAGCTTACAGTCAAGAAGTACAAGCACAATCAATAGCCCTAAATGATTGGGATCAGGATGAATCGGACTTCAACGAGGTTCAAAGTCGCTATACACAAGCGTGCCGCCTCCATCAAACGACAGATAATCGAAAACTATCCCAGGAATTAGTGGAGCTCAACGCCGCAAAAAAAGAAATTAAAGAAGCAATTGAATTATATGGTAACGATCCTGAATTGGTGCGTGAGTTGGGTATCGTAGAAATGGATCGATCCAAAGTGGCAAGGCAAATGGCCGAAGTAGCTCTTTAAATCTTTCAATTAACACTGGATCTAATGCGTATTTTTTTGTCCTTAATATGCTGCATCTTTTTTTTAGCAACAGCTGTCGCCCAAACTACCCTCCAAGTAGTAACGAAGCGCATCGATAAGGATTTTGCTTATCGGGATGGCTATGAGGTGAACATTGACGGTGATCGCGCCGAGGTGTACATCGAAAGCTGGGATCAACCCACTATCCGCGTTCACCTTGAATTGATCGCTAAAAATGTAGATCGCGAACAAGCCGAACAAGACCTAGAACGCATGCAATATGGCGCTCAGAAAGACAAAAATAAAATCTATCTGCGCAACTATTTGTCCATGCCAGATGGCGCACCAAAACCGGAATCCCAACTCAAAGCAGTTTATCGCATATATCTACCAGAGCAATGCCCAGTTTACCTCAAAAATAGCTACGGGATAGCCAATATCAGCAACCTGATCAACAAATTGCGGATTAACTCCCGATTTACTCGCATCGGTCTTGAGAATATCCAAGGTGTTACCGACATAAACACGCAGTTTGGGGATCTTTTTGGCCAAAATTTAAATGGCGAAGTCAGTGTGGTTTCTCGGCGCTCCGATGTTACCCTCAAAAACATGAAAGGTCGTTACGATATCAATTCCCAATATGGCATTCTTCGTCTCTACGCGGCTAACGAAGGTCTACTTGGTCTTGATTTGCATGCCGATAAGTCGCAAGTGTTTTTGTACAATAGCAAATTGACGGCATTCAGCTATGATCTTACGGTTCAAAATGGCCGCCTCGATTCACCCAATGAGTTGAAATTTAAAATATTAGATCAAAAAGATCCCAATATTCGCAAAGTTACTTTTAGGCCAAACAAGGAATATTATCCCAACATGACCATCAGTATCACTTTTGGGGATCTGACCATCGGGAAATAGTGTAACTGGATCTGTTGAGAACATTTTTTGCATTAACTAAACTTTATCTCCGTTCACATCATTTGTAGGTAGTATTTTTGTCCGAAACCAAAGTTTGAGTTGCGATAATTTTGCCACCTTATACAACTCACTTTTTGATGATGATCAACTATTGCTAACCACAAAACCTACCATGGAAGTCACTATTCTGCCGTTTGCCGCAGTACCCCAACTAGCAGCAAAAGATTTGGCCTACGCCACGCAAAATCCAGCCTTCCGGCCTTTTTTCAAATACGAGCCTCGACTTTCCGAATTCGAAAAGGTGATTGCTGATAAAAAAAAGGATTCCACCAATCGCAAAGTTTTGGTTGAAATTTTGCACCGCCAGTATGCTGCAGTTCTTCCAGGCTCCAAAGTAAAAGACAACATAGCTGCACTGTTGGATGAAAACACCTTTACAGTAGTCACTGCCCATCAACCAAGTTTATTTACCGGTCCGCTTTTTTTCGTGTATAAAATTATTTCTACCATCAATTTGGCGGAGCAACTGAATGCTCAATATCCAGGAAATCGATTTGTCCCTATTTTTGTCAATGGTGGAGAAGATCATGATTTTGAAGAAGTCAACCATGCCCACGTTTTTGGCAAAAAAATTACCTGGGAAGCTCCGGATGCGGGCGGTTCAGTAGGCGCGATGTCAACTGCTTCTTTACCAACGGTTCTGGAACAATTACAGACCTTGTTAGGCGAAAATGAAGCTACAAAGGAGATCTTTGCTATTATTGAAACTGCCTATTCCAATCACAGTTTATACGGCAACGCCGCTAATGAATTGGTGAACAAGCTTTTTGGTCAATACGGGCTGGTTACCATCAACATGAATGTGCCGGAGTTGAAAAAGATTTTTGCACCCATCATTCGTGAAGAAATTTTCAACCAGCCTTCCCAACCGCTCATTGAAGCTACCCAAAAAGCCTTAGGCGAGGCCGGATTTTCGAGTCAGGCACACGCACGAGAAATCAACCTGTTTTACCTTCAGCCTGGTCGGCGCGATCGGATTGTCAAAAACGGCGATCATTTTGAAGTATTGGGCGCCAATTTGCATTTTAGCAGCGCGGAGATGGAACAGGAAATTGATACCCATCCCGAGCGTTTCAGCCCAAATGTGGCATTGCGGCCCCTTTTTCAAGAACTTATCCTTCCCAATCTGGCTTATGTGGGAGGTGGCGGAGAAATCGCTTATTGGTTGGAGCGTAAAACCCAATTTGCCCATTTTGGCATCAACTTCCCCATGTTGATACGCCGCAATTCGGTGATGTGGATTGATCGGCCATCGTCTGGGCGAATGGAAAAACTAGGTCTTGAACCCGCTGATTTGTTTCAAGATACCGATGCGCTGATTCGCCATTTTTTGGAAAAAAACACCGAAAACGAATTGAGCTTGGAAACAGAAAAGGCTTCTTTGCAAAGTTTGTTTGATTCGATTCAGCAAAAAGCGCTGCTTGTTGACCCTACCTTGGAAAAAGCGGTTGCTGCCGAAGCAGTGAAACAAATGAAAGTGGTTGAGCAACTAGAAGGGCGTTTGCTAAGAGCTGAAAAACAGAAACAAGAGACCGCGGTAAACCAAATTCGCAATTTGAAGGAAAAGTTTTTCCCCAACAATGGGCTTCAGGAGCGGGTTGACAATTTTTTGAACTTGTACACCAAATATGGTCCTACTTTTTTTGAGGTACTGAAAAACAACCTCAATCCACTAGAGTCGGGAATGGTGATTGTACGCGATAAGGAGTAGTTAGCTTGTCAGCCATTTGAGAAAACGGGTTGAATATTTTTGCATTCAACCCGTTTTTTTTCATTTATAATCCTCTCGTACCGGATTGAACACATCAATGGCATAGCAATCGGTAAGCGCAACGGCGCCATGTGGCACATTGGAAAGCAAAACGGCTACCTGTCCAGCCTTAAAAACCCGAGTTTCACCGCCAAAAGTCATTTCCAGCTCGCCAGAAATGATGTTGGTTATTTGCTCATGCTGGTGCTGGTGTACGGGCAAAACCGCTCCTTTGCGCAAGTGGACATGGGCAATCGACATCTTGTCGGTATGTACCAACCGGGCTAAGATACCGGGTTGCAACTCTTTTTCGGCAATGTCAGCCGTGTCATAGAAAATATGCATATGCTATTTTTTAACGTGAGTTCTGAATTATAAGCTGATACAGAATGAATTATGAAAAAAAAGAACAAAAAATGAGACATTTTGTGCTATCAAAGGGCACTAGCCCTGTTTCCGTTTATAGATCTTAATGGTAGAGACGCGATTAATCGCGTCTCTACTTCAAGCCACGTAGTGGCGGCACGATTTGGTTTAATATAGCACTTTAATCCATTTCAATCTCAAAATTCACGTTTTTTAGTACCCAGGAAGTATCATCACCGCATTTTGCATCATCCGTGACGGGCCGCGCCAAAACATGCGGTACTGAGTATTATCAGTCAAAAATACGATTTTACCTTTCCCCAATGGCAAAACACCAGCAAAAGTATTTCCAGCCAACATCCTCTGATTATCTTGCGAAATATAACCAGCTGCCAATAACTTGTCCACATTGCTAACATAACGCCCAACCGTTTGCAAATCCGCGCTGGGCAGCAAAGCGGTATTGTCGAGTTTCAAGGTATACACCTCATTTTCCATCCCAAATGCCAATGGGTGTGAAACATCCAAAGTACCATTTAGAGCGGTGCCAGGGGTGCGTTTTTTGCCGTAATAATCTTCTCGATTGACGAAAGAGACTAACTTGGCTCCTTCAGTAGTGTCTCGTTTGGGTTCTACCAACTTCACATCGGTAAATTTAGAGCGGTTAGCCGTAAAAAAGGCCGCCGCACCTTCGGTAGCTACTACTACTCCCCCGCGACTGATCCAATCGCGTAAAATCGCAAATTGCTCATTTTTGAAAACCTCACCTAAACCGCCGCCGCCATCGGGAAGTATCAAAACATCAAAATCATTGAGATCGGCGTTGCCGTAGCGATCGCCAAACTTTGGTAAAGACGTTTGCTGGAGGTTTGACCCTTTGATGCGCTGAATCGGTAAACCAGTCTCATAATCAAACAGATAAGTGATTTGTCCTGCAGTGGTAGATGAGAAGGGCGCATCGATCAATAAGGCCACCCGCGGTGCAGTTACTGGAGTATTGCGGGCGGATGCCAAATCCATCCCGACTTTCATTCGTCCTGAATCGAAGCCTTGGATTTGGATTCCGGAAGCGGTGGCAATCTCCTGCATATCATTGGCTACAACCGCCAGTTTATCCATGTTGCGCTCCAGCAAGATGATCAGCGCTCCAGCGGCAAAAGTGGTTTTGCCATCGCCAAATGGTTCATCAGAAACCCGCACCCGATACCCTTTTTTCCACAATTGAGCTAGTGCCTGTGGCGCATTGCGTTGTTTCCAATCAATGACGTAGCCATACTGGGCTTTGGCGTTGATCACATTTACTATTGTTTTCGGGGCGGTTGTGACCGGCTGAGTGGCAACACTTACCTTGGTATTGCTGGAATAGCCATCCAAATTATAGGCGATAATCGCCGACCAGGTAGCCATGTCGTACATCACCGAATCTTCGATGGCGAGTGATCGCTCTAGGATCGTGTTGATGAACAAGTGTCGGGCCTGTTGAGTCGAGATCACAAAAGTACCAGCAGGTAGGCTTTTGCGGATCAATTGACCCGTTTTGTAGTTTTTGGCATCAGCAACAGTAAAATCTTGGGTTGCTTTTTCCACTTTCACACCATGGCGAAGCAGCATCGTAATAATTTCGTTGGTATAGGCGGAGCTAGCTGATAAGTAATAAGCTTGGGTAGGCGACTTACTGCTCGCCGGGTTCCAAGCGTTCTTGCTGTATTGAAAAAGCGTTTCGCGGCGTTCAATTGATTTTTTGATGGTAGCCATCGAGGTGGTATAATGGTCAAAAATACGTTGGCGAAGCGTCAACACATATCCATCATCGGTTTCAACGGCTCTGCCTGCGCCAATTCCGCCTTGTTCTACCAACATAGCAATGGCGCCCATCACGCTGGGATAGCTGGATCCATAACCCGGGAAGAAAAAATCAAATTGATCGCGCGTAAAATAACTGATGCGGTGTTTGTCAAATTCGCGCACGTTGGCCATTCCAAAAGTATCGCTGAGTGCCTCGTAGGTGTCGGGTAAGATTTTATTGCGCGGCGTGGTGCCAGGCATGGTGAAGTAGTTGTTGTTGTACCCTTGTTCGTGGTAATCTACGTGTGCCTGGGGCATCCATTTCTGGTATTCTTCAATCAAACCGCGAGTTTCAGGATGGATATTCCAAACCCAGTCGCGGTTAACATCAAACCAATAGTGGTTGCCACGCCCGCCTGGCCAAGGTTCGGCATGCTCGTAGTCACGTGGTTCAAAACCCAAGACATTTCTTTGTGCTGATTTGTACCAATAAATATAGCGGTCGCGGCCGTCGGGGTTAATACAGATGTAAAGCACGATCACCGAGTTGTCCAATATCTTCAAGGTTTCTTCGTCGGTAGCGGAGGCTAATCGATAGGCTACCTGCATAGCGGCTTCGGTAGAGGAGGTTTCGTTGCCGTGAATGTTGTAGCTCATCGATACAAAAACGGGGTCATTTTTATCGATCGGCGCGTTGGGATCCAACAGCTTTAGGTGTTTCTGGCGTATTGCCTCCAAATTACCGTGGTTTTTAGGCGAGGTAATGACCAAATTGATCAATGGCCGGCCTTCGTAGGTCTGCCCATATTGATTGAGCGTAACACGATCGGAAGCAGCATCCAATGCTTTGAAATAGCTTACAGAGTGGGCATAAAGGGTATACTCTTGTCCCAATTTATAACCTAAAAACTGCTCTGGCGAAGGCACTTTGGCATCATAAGTTAGCTGGGGGTCGAGCGGAAAACGTTTTTCATCCACCAAAATTGGTTGTGCCGACACGTGGCTACCAATAAAAAGAAAAGCAAGGATGAGGAACAATCCTTGATGAGTGCGTTTTTTCATACTTTATTTTTTGAGGTCAAAATGTATTTACAAATGACCCGATGAGTCTTAAGCTAAATTCTATCTTCTGGCAATGAGCGTAGTGGGGTACACCACCAAGCTTTCACTTCCATCTTTTCCTACCGCAGCCACCCCAAACAGGTAATTGTCGATGATGACATTTTCCAAGGTATAATCGGTAATGCTTTTGTCTACATAGCGGAAATGTTGCCAGTTGGGCGCAGTAGTTTCCCGCCAGTAGATTTTATAACCTGCTAAATCGGCATCAACTACCGGATCCCATTTCAAGCGCGTGGAAGGCATCACGATCCCGCCAATTTGTACATTTTTGGGAGCTGGTGGCGCCCAAGCCAAAGAGGCCATCACAGTGGCATTCACCCCAGTTAATTTGGCAGCGTAGGGGAAATTAACCCCCTCGATCACATCGCCATATTTGATGCCATCTTCGGTGCGCAAATCTTGATGTTGGCGATTGTATTGCTCATGCGTTTCCATGATCCTTACGCCTGGAAAACCCGCGTCGTTAAACGGTTTGTGGTGACCGCCTCTGCCAAAACGATCCAATCGGTAAATGAGGATGGCATCCAGATTGGTGCAATACAGATCCGTAATCCGATCAATGTAGCGCGCCAATTGACGGGATGGGCCATCCACCTCGCCCCCGTACACACGCCGCCAGGTGCGCTCGCGCTCGTCCTCGGTAGGCGGGGTTGGTTCAGAAAAAACGCGAAAGGTGGTGTTGTCAATTTCGCCATTGATGCCTTCGATATTGCCAATCATGTCATTATTGAGCACCCCAACAATGTCCCAATTTTGTTCTTTGGCAATTTTAGCCATGTGCGTGCCACCCCAAAGTCCTTGTTCTTCCCCTGATAAACCGGTGTAAATGATAGATGTGGGGAATTTGTATTTGGAAAGGATCCGGGCAGCTTCCATCACCCCTGACATGCCAGAGGCATTGTCGTTGGCGCCTGGCGAATCTTTTTCGGCATCAACCGCATCGGTGACTCTGGAATCGATGTCGCCGCTCATGATGATATAGCGGTTGGGATAGCGGGTTCCGCGTTGAATGGCTATGACATTGACGATATTGACGTCTTTGGTGATCCGTGCACCAGTACCTGCGGGCAAAAAGCTGCTTTGATAGGCTACTTCCAAACAATTGCCGCAAGCACTTGAAATTTTTTCAAATTCCGATTTGATCCAGCGACGAGCGGCGCCAATGCCCCGAGTAGTTGATACGGTATCGGAAAAAGTGTTGCGGGTACCGAACCCAACCAATTTCTTAATATCGGTCTCCAAATGCAAAGCCGAAGGCGCCTTGGCAATGTCGTACAATCGATTATCTACCTGAGGTGGTATGGCATTTGATTGTCCTACAAGGTAGAACGACAGCAAAAAAAAGACAAAAAGTAAATTGTATTTCATCAGATTGGTGTTAAATGGTGTTTTATTCAATAAATTGCCTGCATCAATAAGATGTACTTCCCAGCAAAACAGTGCATCAGCAGCTCGATTGCAGGACAAAAAATAGCTTATTTTCGGCAAGTTTGAATTGAAAAGGACGGAATAACTTTTTAAAAAAACAACAGGAGCGGTTGTTCAAAAACGATATAACAGCAAACAACAAACGAAGGAAAGAAAAACGACTACTAACGACATTGATCTAAATTCAGCTGTCATTAGTAGTCGTTGTCGGTGTAGTGAGAATTCGACGTTATTTTACCTCAACAATGAGTTCAACTTCAACAGCAATGTTTTGGGGAAGCGCGATCATACCTACCGCAGAGCGAGCATGTTTGCCTTTATCACCAAATACTTGCACCATAAAATCAGAAAAACCATTGATTACTTTGGGTTGATCGGTAAAGTTGCCTTCGCAATTGACCATGCCGAGGACTTTTACAATGCGAACAACCTTATCTAAGTTACCAATTTCAGCTTTCAGGGCAGCCAATTGGTTGATGCCAACCAACTTAGCAGCTTCGTAACCCTGTTCAATGGTCAAATCCTTGCCTACTTTACCAGTGATGTAAGTGCCGTCTTTTTTCAAAGGGCCTTTACCAGCTAGATAAACCAAGTTGCCCGTTCTTACGGCGTTGACATAATTCGCAATAGGCGGAGATGAAGGGGGCAATTCTATACCCATGGTTTTTAGCTTTTCCTCCACCTGCGAAACAACAACCGTTGTTTTTTGGGCATTGGCCAAAGTTGCGAAGGTCAAAAAACCAAAGAGTAGCATCGATATTCTGTATTTCATCATCCTGCGTTTTTTTGAGAGAATAAAATCAACAAATCTGTCAAGGTATCTTTCAGGTCTTTTCGGTCAGTAATAAAATCTAGGAATCCGTGCTCCAGCAAGAATTCTGCCGTTTGGAAACCTTCTGGCAATTCGCGTTTGATGGTTTCTTTGATGACCCGCGGACCAGCAAAACCAATCAATGCTTCTGGTTCTGAAAAATTGACATCCCCTAGCATCGCAAAGGAAGCCGTTACCCCGCCCGTAGTTGGGTCGGTAAGCATGGAAAAGTAAGGGACGCGTTTTCTGGCCATTACCGTCAATTTAGCGGAGGTTTTGGCCATTTGCATCAATGAAAAAGCCGATTCCATCATCCTGGCGCCGCCGGTTTTGGAGATGATCATGAAAGGCGTTTTGCTAGCGACGCAATGATCAATGGCTTTAGCAATGCGCTCGCCCATTACCGAACCCATCGAACCGCCAATGAATTTAAAATCCATGGCCGCGATGACCATCGGGTAGCCATTGATATTCCCTTTTGCCACAGTAATGGCATCGGTAACCTTATTTTTTTTGTAGGCCTCCTCCAAACGTTCAGGATAAGGCTTGATATCGGTAAAGTGGAGCATGTCTTTGGAGCGCAGCTCCTCAAACATCAGTTCATACGCGTCATCGTCAAATAAGAGTTCAAAATAATCGTAAGAACCAATCCGATTGTGGTAATTGCATTTGGGGCATTTGTAAAAATTTTCCCGCAATTCTTTGATAGTGCTCGTCTCTTTGCACCGCGGGCATTGGTGCCACAGCCCTTCAGGAGCTTCTTTTTTATTGCGCGTAGCAGTTTGAATGCCGTCTTTTAATCGTTTGAACCAACCCATATCTGTGTGTGATTAGAATCTCGTATAGCAAACAAAGGTAAGAATATATTTCAAGTGTAAACCCGTAGGGAGTTTCCAAAGTTGAGCAATAGGGCAAAATCTCCCCAAACAACCCAAACCTAAACCTAAACTGCAGTATAACGATGGTTTTTGACCGTTTCGATAAACACTTTAACGGCATCCAATGGCGTATCGGGATAAACGCCATGCCCCAAATTAGCGATATGGCGCGGACCAAATTGCTGAAGCATTTGTTCCGTTCCTGCCTTTACAGTAGCCAAATCAGCATACAGTAAACAAGGATCTAAATTACCTTGGAGCACTTTTTGACCGCCTACTCGTCGGCGCGCCTCGGCGGGCTCGATGTTCCAGTCCAAACCCAGCACCTGACAATCCAAATGACTGAGTTCTTCGAGGGCAAACCAGGCTCCTTTTGAAAATACCGTCATTGGTACATCTGGAAAGGCATCACAAATTTGTTTGATGTAAGGAATGGCAAAATCTTGATACTGTGCCGGACTAAGAATCCCGGCCCAAGAATCAAACAATTGTAGCATATCAGCGCCGTTTTCCACCTTTTTTTTGAGATAGGCAATGGTTGTTTCTGTGATTTTCGCCAATAGTTGATGTGCCAATACGGGTTCGCGGTACAAGTATTTTTTAGCTTTCGAAAAAGTCTTACTCCCCTGCCCTTCTACCATATAAGCTAAGATCGTCCAAGGAGCGCCCGCAAAACCGATCAATGGTGTACGACCAGCTAAGTTCTTTTTGGTGATGCGCAATGCTTCATAGACATATTCCAGTTCGGATGCAGCTGCCTCACCACTAATTAGTTGATCGATATCAGCTTGGGTCGCCACCGTTTTAGGAAAGAGTGGTCCTCTTTTTTCTACCATATCGTATGGCAATCCCATTGCTTCAGGGATGACCAAAATATCTGAAAAAATGATAGCTGCATCGACGCCCAAAGCATCAATCGGTTGCAAGGTTGCTTCTGCTGCCAAATCAGGACGAAACAACAACGCTTTAAAATCAGGTAAACTTTCGCGCAAAGCTCGGTACTCAGGCAGGATGCGCCCCGCTTGTCGCATCAACCATACCGGAGGACGATCGGTAGCTTCTCCTTTGACTACCCGCAGTATCAAATCATTTTTCAGTTCCATTGGGCAATGATAGCCATTTTTAAGAGCTTGATAAAAAATGAATTGTCTTTTTATTGTCGAAAAAATGGGGAATAACACTTTCCTGTGCAATGGAATTCGAGGATTTGATATTGTTTATGGTTTTTCGTTTGTTTTTAAATTACAGGAATTTTTAGTCTGAGTAAAATATTTTACTAGAAAATACAATGCAACCCTAATAAATCGCCATAACTCGGCCTATTTTTGACTTATCTGAGTTTTTGTTTTATTTTCGGCCGCAAACTATAATTACCATGAATACCGAGAATTTATTGGGTGTTGGATCGCGGGTTAAGCACCCGGCTTATGGAGATGGCGTTGTGATTCGCTTACACGTTGCCGCTTATGATGTTTGTTTTTCCTTGTACGGGATAAAACTGGTGGGAAAAGAATACGACAAATGGGAAATTGTGGAACAAATCCCCGCCGAGACGAGTGTAAGCTATACCGATGCTGAAAAATCGTTGATCAAGATTTTAAAAAACCACCTTGATACCTTTGAAGAGGTTCCATTGGGTGATCGTTGGGTAGGCGGTAACTTGATCATGCAACCCGCAGATTCCAATCTAAAATCAAAAGACTTACCGATTGAAGTGTTTTTTCATAAAATCGTGATGTTGCGTGATCGTTTGCGAGTGCTTGAGCAGCGCATCAACAGCAATTCTGCACTATCAGATATAGAAAAAGTGAATTTACAGCAATATATTACAAAAATATACGGCAGTTTAACTACCTTCAATGTGTTGTTTAAGGAAAAAGAACACCAATTTGTCGGGGAGAAAAGCTGAGGCTACAAGGTTTTTGAGTTGTTTTTTCAACCTTTAAGCCTTTAGAATGTATTTATCCAAAATACTTTAAATGAAAAATGCTGTCTATTTTGGTTTTTTATTGGCGTTAGCGATTGTTTTACAAGGTTGTATTGTAGCTGATAATCCTTATTCGGTATTACCTCCCGGGGAATGGCGTGCGGTTTTGAAACTGGTTGATCGGCCAGTATCCCCCAACCCAAAAGGCAAACCATTGCCTGATAAAGTAAACTTGAAGTTTGAGGAAGTTACTGATGGCGAGCTACCTTTCAATTTTGAAGTAAAGTACGTCAACAAAGACAGTTTTTACATTGAGATCATCAATGGCGAAGAACGGATTGTGCTAGATAAAATCACCATAGGCCGTGATTACGCCAAAGCCAAGGATACCATATTTATTGATTTCCCAGTATATGACTCCTATGTTCATGGCATTTTTGAAGAAAACATCATTTCCGGCGAATGGGTAGTGCGTAGCAAAGAGAATTACCGTATCCCTTTCCTAGCGCATCATGGTCGCAAGTACCGTTTTACCAGTTTAAAGAAAAAACCGATTGCGGATATCAGTGGTCGCTGGGAGGCAAAATTTGGACTCAATGAAACGGAGCCCTATCCGGCAATTGGCGAGTTCAAACAAAAAGGCAATTATTTAACCGGCACTTTTTTGACTGAAACTGGTGATTATCGCTATTTGGAAGGTACCGTTCAAGGCAATAAAATCTATTTGTCTTGTTTTGATGGCAGTCACGCCTTTTTGTTTGAAGGCAAAATATTAGACAACAACACAATGATTGGTTCCTTTCGCTCTGGTAGCACCTACCAAACTACTTGGGAAGCCAAACGCAACGAAAAGGCTCAATTGGGAGATCCCGAAAAGCTCACTTTTTTAAAACCAGGCTATAGCACCTTTGACTTTTCTTTTCCTGATGTTCATGGAAAAATGACAAGTCCTCGTGATCCTGATTTTAAGAACAAGATAAAAATCATTCAAATTATGGGCACCTGGTGCCCCAATTGTCGGGATGAAACCAACTTCTTGGTGGATTATCTCAACAAGAATCCCAATGATCATTTACAAGTAATTGCGCTGGCTTTTGAACGCTACAAAGAAACCGAAAAAGCCAACCACGCCATCCAGCAATATCAGGATTATTTCAAGATGGGTTATCCTGTTTTGTTGGCCGGTAATTCGAATAAAGAGCAAGCATCAACTGCTTTGCCTATGCTCAATGCGGTACTTTCCTACCCTACTTTGTTGATTTTGGATCAAAAAAACAACGTTAGAAAGATCCATACGGGGTTCAGTGGGCCAGCAACCAGTGAATACAAGCAATTTACCAAGGAATTTGACCGTTTCGTAAAAGAACTTTTAGCAGGGGTTAACGTAGAACATCAATAAGTTCTAATGTTTTAACCTTTGAACACCAAAAACTAAATATGGGAAATAAGAAAATTGCCCTCGCCTACTCTATCGACAACTTGCCAGTAGCCGAGGCCATCGCACAAGCGTTGGCGCCCACCAACTACGCCGTTTTTCATTATTACTGCAAAAAAAATGGCAAAGAAGCGCCACTTTCTGAACAATTACGCGATTTCAACGGAACCATTCTGTTATTAATTAGCGATAATTTCTTAAAGTCCGTTCATTGCATGAATCGTGCCCTGCAACTGGTGCAACTTAAAGGCACGCAGATGTTACCAGTAGTAATCGATGGCAGGGTGAAAGATGAAGCTACTCAGCAATACGTTCAAGTACCTACAAAATTTGAACGCATCGGAGATATCATTCCTTACATCAATTATTGGCAAAATCAGTACCTCGATTTACGCAGTCAAAAACGCCGTATTGAAAGTGCCGAAGATTTTGAGAAAGATGCGCTCAACGAGCATTTGCGGATTTTGCGGCAGGTATCCAGCGAGGCTAGCGAGTTTTTGCGGGTATTGCGCAATATGAAATACTTGCAGTTTGATGATTTTATCGAAAATCATCTCCAGGCCTTGTTCCAATTTTTGGAAGATGAAGAGGAATGGACGTCTTTTAAAGCCAAAACACCTTTTTTGCAGATCGAAGTTAAAGAAGATTTTATTCCGACGGCCTTGGAGGAAGGTGAAAAAATTGCACAAAGCCTGCATACTCACGAAACCGTTTCCGCTACTTCTGCATCCAGCGAAATAGGCAGTTTACCTCCTCCGACTGAACTCAAAGTCGAGCAAGTCGAGACATCAATCCAAGAAACAGTCCCTGTAGTCGAGGAACCCTTAGCTATTGAAAGTTTTTCTGCTATTGGAAAGATCATTGAAGCCAATTCAACGGTGATTGCTACGCCCGTAACAGTAAATGGAATGGGTACGATAGCCACCAATGGTCATGAAACACCTGCTCAACCAAATACGGTAACAGAATTACCCCCTTTGGAGGAAGAATCAGAAACGGAAACCAAAGAAAAAATCGACGACCTACTCCGCCAAGCCAGGGGTTTGGTCAGTGCCGGACAAGTTGAAGCGGGGTTGAATTTCATGAAATTGGCCACGCGTCAGTACCCAGGGTATCCTGAATTGCATTATGCTTATGGCTATTTGTTGGCGCAAAACACCAATGATCTAGATGCTGCTGCCAATCAACTGGATATGGCTTTATCGGTAAGCCCAACCCATGAACCTGCCCATTTTCTATTGGCGGAGTTAGCGGAATTGCGCCAAGATTTTGCCAGCGCCCGTAGTCATTACGAACAAGTAGCTTCTACTGATCCTAATTTCCCTGACGTTTTTTATCGCTTGGGATCATTGATCCAAAACCATTTCCCTGCTGAACACCTATTGGCGGTAAAATATTTTGAACAAGCTACCCAGCAGGCGCCACAAAACGTGGATGCCCATTATCAATACGGCATTTTACTCAATGAAGTGGTGGGTGATTATCAAAAAGCACGTGATTTCTTTTTAGCAACTTTGATGCTACAACCCAAACACCCTTTTGCGCACTATGACTTGGCAATTTTGTACCACCAGCAGGGTGATTTGAACAAGGCACATGACGAATATGAGGCTGCCATTGCCATCAATCCGGAGCTAAAAACGCCCGATAATGATCTGGCTTTTCAATTGCCTTCGCCCGTCATTACTCCTACTGTAATCACTGCTCCCATCATCACGCCAGCTGAAGTTACGCCAGCCGAAATTACGCCAACTATCAATACCCCTATTCTACCGATGACTGAACCTGTTACCACTACTTCTATTCCAGTTGCCACAGTAGGCAACCAAAGCAATGAGCAAGATACCATTGAATTGTTACGTCAGAACTTATTGCGCTTAGAAGAAATGCTTTCTGCTAAGGCACAAGCTGAACCTGCAAAGGTTGAACCGCCGAAGCCAGAGCCCAAAACAATTTTCATTACCGGAGCAGGTTCAGGTATTGGTTATGCTACCGCTCATCTTTTTGCCAGTCATGGTCATCGGGTAATCATCAATGGAAGAAGAGCGGAGAACCTTGCTACGCTTGAGCAAGAAATCAAAGAACAATACCATACTGATGTATTAGTGCTGCCTTTTGATGTCACCGACAACCAAGGCATGCAGACCGCAATTGCGCATATGCCTGAAGAGTGGCACAATATCGATGTGCTGATCAACAATGCTGGAAAAGCCAAAGGGTTAAATGAAATCCAAGAGGGCTTATTGGAACATTGGGAAGAAATGATCGATACCAATATCAAAGGATTGTTGTACCTCACTCGGGTCATTTCATCTTTTATGGTAGCACAAGAAAAAGGCCACATCATCAACATCGGATCTATTGCCGGTAAAGAAGCTTACGCCAAAGGAAATGTATACTGCGCTACCAAAGCCGCAGTTGACATGCTGACCAAAGCCATGCGTTTGGATTTGCACAAATACAACATCCGGGTCAGTCAAGTAGCTCCTGGCGCCGTAGAAGAAACAGAATTTTCTTTGGTGCGCTACGATGGCGATGCCGAAAAAGCAGCCAAAACCTATGATGATTTCATGCCGCTGCAAGCAAAAGATGTGGCCGAAATGATCTACTACATTACCAATCAACCGCCACACGTCAATATCCAAGATGTATTGATTATGCCAACGCAACAGGCCAGTGCTTCGGTTATTAATAGAAGCGGACGGTAGTAAACTTATCCGCTAGCATAAAAAGCAGCTTTACCGTTTGGTTAAAGCTGCTTTTTTGTTAGAAAAAAAGATCAAACAGCACATTGATTGCTGTAAACGGCGGCAATAATACCCGTAGCGACGGCGGCATTCAACGATTCCGCACCCCCTCCTAGACCCGCAGCAATGGTAATAGGATGTTTGATAAATTGCAGATTGTTGGCGGCAATACCATTGCCCTCATTCCCTATAACGATCAAACTAGGTTGCTGAAATGGAATGTGAAAAACATCCTGCCCATTCAACAGGGCGCCGTATACCTGGATTTGCGGCTGATTCTGCAACAATTCGGCCAGGGTAATTACTTGAACCGGAATCCGCAAAAAAGCCCCCATGGTGGCTTGAATCACTTTAGGGTTGAAAAGATCGGCAGTTTCGGGAGAACAAAAAACTTGGCGGATTCCAAACCAATCGGCAATGCGCAAAATTGCGCCAAAATTGCCTGGGTCTTGAATCCCGTCAAGATAAAGTGCACAATCTACGAGAACAGTCGGTATATTTGCAGGAGCCGGCATTTCCACCACGGCCAAAACTTTGTTGGGTGTTTTGAGTGCCGATATTTTATGGAGTTCCGTTTCTGTTATTGATTCGAAGGGTACATTGCGGGGGATATTTGATTCATGGTTTTCCAACCATTCAGGCAAGGCATAGATTTTTTCTATTGCAAAAACATCCTGTTTGATGAGTTCGCCTACTATTTTCTCGCCCTCTACTAAGAATTTGTTAAAGTTAGAGCGGAATTTTTTAATTTGTAATGCAGATATATATTTTACTACGTTTTTTGAAAGTGCCATTACCTCGCGCGTATTAACTTGAAATGTTCAAAAAAATCACCGTCCGACTGCTGCTGCTGCTCTTACTTGGCTTTTGGTTAAGCGCTTGTAATACTACTAAGTTTCTTGAGGATGACGAGTTGTTGTTGCGAAAAAATTCCATCAAAATTCTGGGCACCGAAAAATTAGCAAACAAAAGTCTCATCGCTTACGAATTAACGGCGCTTTACAAACAAAAACCCAATACGCGTTTCTTCTTCATTCCCCGGGAATGGTTTTACCTTACCAACAACGGCCCCAAGGATAAATCCCGTTTTGACAAATGGAAAAGGAATTTTTTAGGAGAAAAACCAGCAATTTTTGACGAGACAAAGCTCAAAGCAACTTCAGAAGCGATCGAGCTTTATTTCAAATACAAGGGGTACCATGATTGCGAAGCATATGAAGAAACCTACATCAAAAATCGGAAGGTAAGGGTTACTTACTTCGTTCGTCCCAAAAAGCAGTTTATCATTGACAGCGTTTTTTTTGAATCAAGGGATCGAAAAATCGACTCCTTGCTCCAGCTTTCCAAGGAAAATACCTTTTTCAAAGCTGGGTTGGGACTTGATGGTAAGTTATATGATTATGAAAAAGAGCGGATTACCAAAGAAATGCGCAATCGAGGGTACGCATTTTTTTCCTCCATCTCATTTCCGCCAATTGAAGTGGATACGTCTAGAAAGGCAAAACACGCCAATATTTATTTCCAAGTTTTACCGCCTTCAGGTGACACCGCGCATCATGCCTACCGTGTTGGAAAGTTGATCATCAGCATGAACTATTTTCCCCGCACAGATAATGACCCCATTCCTCTCAAAGATTCGATCATCAATCGTGCTATTTTCCGAGATGCGGCTTTTAATTTCTATGTAAAACCCAGCACCGTACTGGAGGCCATTGCGCTTAAGCCTGATTCCATCTTTCGGGTGGAAGATTATGACCGGACCAATCGGCAGTTGATTGGTTTGGGGGTATTCAAATTTGTGCGAATGCGACAAGAACTGAGTAAAACCGAACCCGGAAAACTGGACGTGATGTTTGAATTAGCGCCCAATCGCAAATTTACTCTTGGAGTTGATTACGATGTCAATTTCACCAACCGCAGTACCAGTGCAGGCGCCACCAACTTGCTGGGTATGTCGATTACCCCATCATTGCGCAACCGAAATTTGTTTCACGGCGCAGAGTCGCTACTGACGCAAATTCGGGCCGGCGCCGGTATCAACCCATCAACGCGCAATGGAACCCGTTTTTGGAATACCGTTGACTTAGGTTTGCAAAATGAATTACACATTCCTCGATTCCGGGATTATCTGGGATTATGGAAAAAATACAATCAACTGCCTATTGATCGGAAGCGCAAATTAACTGGAGATGACTTTTACACTTACCTCAAAAACAATGCGCCTACCCGAATGACGGCCAACTTCAACCTTATTTCGTACCGCGATTTTTTGAAATACATCAACATCAATGCTGTTTACGGCTTTGACTTGCAGAAAGACCAGCAACACCGTTACATTATCAATCACTTGGGGATTGATTACTTACGGCCTACATTTTACAGTTTATTTCAACGCCAACGCCCTTCATTGCAGAGTTTTTTACGGCGTAGTTTAAGTGAGCAGCTTTTTGTCAGTATTCTATTTAGAGAATTTAGCTATATCTATTCGGGGCGTCCCAATCGCGTTGGCCAGTCCGTCTATGCAGGGTTTAGCTTTGAAACTGCGGGGAGCGAACTTTATGCTGCCAATCAATTGTATAATGCCATAGCGGGTAGACGGGACACTTTACGACTGGGTACTATTAAATTTTTTCAATATGTACGCGGCGAAACTGATTTGCGGTTCAATCGCCAATTCACCCCTAAATCTTCCTTTGCTAGTCGTTTCATTTTTAGCATCGCAGCTCCCTTTGGCTTCAGTACCGATGTACCCTATATCAAACAATCGTACGTGGGCGGTCCCAATAGCATCCGCGGCTGGCGGGTACGCGGGCTTGGGCCTGGCGGATTCATTGACTCCCTAGCCATCAACCGCGATTCCAATAGTGTGATTTTATCACAAACCGGGAACTTAAGATTGGAATTCAATACTGAATATCGATTTAAAATTTATTCCCGCTTAAACGGCGCTCTATTTCTAGATATGGGAAATGTTTGGACCCTTCGAGATGACCCCACGCGCCCTGGATCACAATTTTTATGGAGCAAACCACCCAATCGGGAAAGCCCAAACCCCGGCTTAGGCCAATACGATCCTTTTTACAAACAGATTGCCATTGGGAGTGGAATTGGCTTTCGACTCGATCTTACCTATTTTGTGTTGCGCTTTGATATAGGTATCAAATTGCGCTATCCCTATCGCTGGAACGGGCACGACTTTTGGAATACTCCAGATCGATGGTTAAATAGTCGCAATTTTAATTTGTTTTTGGGTTTGCCTTTTTAGCCGTTTTTTTGATTGTAGCTTTGAAAAGCTCTTTACGCCCGTATTGGCTGCAGATTGGGCAATTTCCGGGTACATGCCCCCTGGCCGGGCAATATTCCCTACCAAAAAAGATGATCTGTAGATGAAGTGAATTCCAGTGCTCGAGGGGGAATAACTTTTTTAAATCTGCTTCGGTGCGTTCCACATTTTTCCCATCACTCAATCCCCAACGGTATGCAAGCCGATGAATGTGCGTATCCACTGGAAAAGCGGGAACGCCAAATGCCTGACTCATCACCACGGATGCAGTTTTGTGTCCTACGCCAGGTAAAGATTCCAATGCTTCAAAACTTTGGGGTACTTGGCCATTGTATTTATCCAACAAAATATTGGATAAATCCCAGATAGCCTGCGACTTGCGGGGCGATAATCCGCAGGGGCGAATAATTTCTTTTATTTGTTCCACTTCCAAGGTTCGCATCGTGGCAGGATTATCCGCCAGTTGAAACAAGTGCGGGGTAACCTGATTGACCCGTACATCGGTACATTGTGCTGATAGCAAAACAGCCACCAAAAGCGTGTAAGGATCCGAATGATCCAACGGAATCGGCGTTTCAGGATACAGATCGGCTAAAATAGCCATGATGGCCGCGGCTTTCTGTTTTTTGCTGATCCGCTTTGGATTAGGCGTATTCAAAGATTCCATAAGGGCTGCTGATGTGAATTAGATTTCCTGAAGCCTCTTCTACCCTACCAATAATGGCTGCATCGATGTTAAATGACTGAGCCAATGAAACAATGGCATTAGCCTGCTCAGCCGGAACATAAACCTCAAGCCGTTGCCCCATATTGAACACTTGGTACATCTCCTTCCAGGTTGCGCCGGATTCCGCTTGGATCAATTGAAACAATGGCGGTACAGGAAGCATATTGTCCTTGATGATTTTTTTGCCCTGTACAAATTTGCCTACTTTGGTTTGTCCGCCGCCAGTGCAATGGATTAATCCGTGAATAGCAGGCCGGAATTGCTCCAAAAGCGGTTTGATAAATGGTAAAAAGGTACGCGTTGGCGACAACAACAATTTCCCAATTGTGATTTGCTCCCCGTTGATTTCGATGGTGTCCGTCAAACGTTTTTTACCTGAATAAACCAAGTTTTGCGGCGTGCGCGGATCAAAACTTTCCGGGTATTTTGCGGCGTATTCATGGGTAAGCACATCATGGCGGGCAGAAGTAAGGCCGTTGCTACCCATTCCCCCGTTATAAGCAGTTTCATAGATCGCCTGACCATACGAAGCCAAACCTACGATGACATCTCCCGCTTGAATGTTGTTTTCAATGACCTCGCTGCGGCGCATGCGCGCGAAAGCAGTATACCCTACATCAATGGTGCGTACAATATCGCCTACATCAGCAGTTTCGCCGCCGGTAAGATGAACATGGATGCCCATATCTCGCAACTGATCGGTAAGTTTTACGGTAGCATTGATCAGCGTACTGATGACCTCGCCGGGTATGACATTTTTATTGCGACCGATGGTAGAATTTAGGAGGATCTGATCAATACAGCCTACGCAGCCCATATCATCAAGGTTCATCACGATGGCATCTTGGGCTATGCCTTCCCAAACGCTTAAATCACCCGTTTCGCGCCAATACAAATAAGCTAGGCTAGTTTTAGTACCGGCGGTATCCGCATGCATGAGATTGCAAAAATCAGGATCCATTCCAGCAACGTCAGGAATAATCTTACAAAAAGCATTGGGATAAATCCCTTTGTCTAGGTTTTTAATGGCGGCGTGTACCTCATCTTTACTCGCAGAAACACCGCGCTGATCGTATCGGTATTGTTCAGACATTTTCTTTCAGCAATTTGGCCGCTAAGGTACGACAGATTTTAACACCATTGATGAGGTAGGTATCAAGTTGATTGCTATCTTTGTCAAACATTGCGTAATTTTCAAGAAAAAAGCGCTTTTCTGCTTTTTTTATCCCTACTTGTCAAAAGCTTTTTATATTTTACAATTTGTTCTTTTTGAATGCTTTTTAGCATAATCGCTTTTGCAAAAAAAATACACCCCGCGCATTTGTATAATTCACAATTGCTTATTCCGAAAAAAACGGATCCAATTGTACTCCCCTGAACTATTGGATTGTTAAACTCAAAGCTCGGACAGTGTTGAACACAAAAAAACTATTAGAGTCTACCCTCAGACTCAAAAATGCCAATTGGACTTGGATAGGAATTGGTTGTTTCGCCTTTATGTTAGGCTTGATTCTTTTGGTTTTCCCCGAAAGTTCCCGCAATCTTAAGGCATCTTTATTGGGCGCTGGCCAACAAGCGAAATTTGGTGCCTTTCCAGTTGTAGTACCCACGATAAAATATGGATTTGCCTTGGATACCTTCCATGTTTTTGAAGGCAGCATCCAGCAAAATGACAATTTATCAAAATTGCTTTTGAAACGCCACATGAGCTACGCAGATATTGAACGCTTGGTGGCCAATGGAAAAAGTGTTTTTGACGTGCGTAATTTCAAGGCCGACGAGCCTTATGTCATTTTGGCCAAAGATTCCGCCCAATGTGCCGATTACTTGATTTATGAACCCGATCTATACGGGTACTATATTTTCCATTTGAAGGATTCCTTGTGGATTGAGCGCATCAAACGGCCAGTTGTTACCAAAGTTAATGCGGTAAAAGTAAAAGTGGAATCCTCACTTTGGGAGTCCATGGAAAAAAATGGCGCTGACCCTGAAGTCATTAAAAACATGGAAGAAGCGTTGAAATATTCCATCGACTTTCACCACGTAAATCGTGGCGATGAATTCAAACTGGTGTACGATCAGAATTTTATCGAAGGAAAAAGTGTAGATCCGGGCACCGTACATGCGGCCTATTACAAAACCGAGAAAAAGGAATACTACGCTTATTACTACGAAAGCAACCAATACAAAGGGTACTTTGACCAAGATGGTCGCCCGATGAAGAAAGGATTACTGAAATCACCAGTGAAATTTTCGCACATCTCTTCCCGCTACAATTTGGCTCGTCTACACCCTATTTTGAATACTGTTCGTCCGCATTTTGGAACCGACTATGCCGCTCCCTACGGTGCGCCCATTATGTCGGTAGGTGATGGTGTAGTTGAAGAAGCTGGCTACAAAGGCGGAAATGGGAACTATGTAAAAATCCGCCACAACCACAACATTCAAACGCAATACCTTCACATGTCGCGTTTTGCTGGCGGCATTCGCAGAGGAACCCGAGTTGCCCAAGGCCAAACCATTGGTTTTGTGGGTTCAACAGGATTGGCTACCGGACCGCACGTGTGTTTTCGTTTTTGGATGAACGGAAAACAAGTGAACCATTTGCGTTTCAACTACCCTCCGCCAGAGCCGCTTCCCGCATCTGAAATGGTAGGATTTAACAAAGTAAAAGAAAGCCTTGAAGCCTACTTTAAATCTTTAGACGAGGAAAAGAGCAAACCATAGTAGAAAAAAACAATTTCAATCTATCAATATTACAGAAAAGCAAAGCCGGTTAGTTCCAGCTTTGCTTTTCTGGCATTTCAGCAATAATACTGAAGGCATTGCCCTTGTTGTGCATCACTTGTTGCCAAAGGTTTTCGGGTTCGGATTTAAACAGATAATTGGCATCCATATCGGCAATGACCCATGAGCCATATTCCATTTCGTCGTTTAGCTGTCCTTCTCCCCAACCGGTGTATCCCAAAAAAAAGCGAATATTTTGGGGTTCGATCAAATGAGCATTGATCAAAAATTTAAGCTTTTCAAAATCTCCCCCCCAATATACCCCTTCGGCAATCTTGGTGCTGTCGTCCAACAAAGCACCCAAATTATGGATAAAATGAAGCGTATCCGTTTATACTGGTCCGCCGAAATATACATCAGCTGCAAACTCAGGAAAATCCTCAATCAAGGCATCAATTCGGGTGTTCATGGGACGGTTCATGATAAAACCTACACTACCTTCTTCGCTGTGTTCGCAAAGAATGACGGCTGTGCGTTTAAAATTTGGATCCAACATAAACGGCTCAGCCAATAAAACCGTACCACTCTTAATTGCCTCCATAACTAATTACAAATTGCTCGTAGGAAAACGTCGGTCTATTTTTTTTACAAACCCCTGTAATACTTTTCCAGTTCCTCCTACTTCGATAAATTCGGTTATCCCACCTTCAATCATGTTCAACATCGTTTGTGTCCAACGCACCGGAGCGGTCAATTGATTGATCAAATTGACTTTGATAATTTCTGGATCGGTTTGCGGTAATGCATCTACATTCTGGTAAATTGGGCATTTTGGTGAAACAATCGCCGTTTTGGCAATTGCCGCTGCCAATTCCTCTTTTGCCGGTTGCATCAATGGCGAATGAAATGCTCCGCCTACCTGCAATACGATGGCGCGAGCTGCACCAGCCTCTTGCGCCAAAGCAACTGCTTTTTCAACGCCAATAACCGTTCCTGATATAACGATTTGTCCGGGGCAATTGTAGTTGGCTGCTACAACAATTTCACCAGTTTGGACGCAAATTCTTTCAACCACCTCGTCTTCCAAACCTAAAATTGCCGCCATGGTGCTCTGCTGGAGCTCACAAGCCTTTTGCATTGCCAAGGCACGCGCATAAACCAATTGCAAACCATCTTGAAAAGACAAGGCATCGGCAGCAACCAAAGCCGAAAATTCACCGAGTGAGTGTCCGGCAACGGCGCCAGGAACAAAGCTGGCTCCAGCCAAACGCGCTTTCACAATGGAATGTATAAAAACCGCAGGTTGAGTGATTTTGGTTTGCTTCAAATCCTCTTCTGTTCCTTCAAACATGACATCAGTAATTCGGAAACCAAGGATTTCATTGGCTTGATCGAACAATTGACGAGCTTCATCTGAATTCTCATATAGGTCTTTGCCCATTCCTATAAATTGGGAAGCTTGACCAGGAAAAACATATGCAATCATTGTAAATGGTATTAGATTACGCAAAAGTACGAACTCAACTGAATTTTGATATACTTCCCTCGGGGTGGAAAGGTGAAATTTTGGCGAATTTAATTTTTTTGACCTGCAAGGCGCAAAGCGCAGGCGTAGCCAAAGCTACGGCGAGCATTTACAACGCGGCAGGACGAAAAAAGATAGAGACAAAAATCACCTGGTTATCCCGAGGGAAGTATAACATTTGCTTAGCTGAGAACATTTAATGGACAAATTTTTTGAAGATCGTTTTTAGAGTGTGCTTGGATTTTTAGATCGCAAGCGAAAATGAGTCAAAATTTGCACCAACGAGGCGCGAAAAACGGAGTGTAGTAGCGCTACATGAGTATTTTCGCAATGAAGTTGGGGTAAATTTTGGACATTTGCAGCGCGATTAAAAAATCCAAACACACTCTTAGAGAGCTGGGCTTAAATTATTAATTTGTCGCTACTTTAAGGGAGTAATATGGCAGTGGAATCCGTAATCAGAAAAACAATCAAACCAGGACAACGGTGGTACGATGTAGTTTTTACTACCGTTGGGGCTTATCATGTCTTGTTTTGGATGGTGGTGCTTTTGATTATGACCATCATTGAAAGCATCAACTCCCGCTACAGTTTTTGGTTTACCATTAGCAATGAAGTAATCAATGTGCTTTTTTTTAGCATCATCGTTTATTTCAATTTGTTGTACCTGATCCCCAATTACCTTACTAAAAAGCGGTTTATGACCTATTCCGCTTTATTGATCCTGTTTGCCATCTTTATTACCCCCATCAAGATGATGGTTTTTTATTTGAAGTTTTCGGGTATGCCCGAGCTACAAAAAGGGTTGCTTGATGGGGATTTTTACTATTTTATGGTCGCGTTTTTGATTGCCGCTACAGCTACCATTTATAAAATTGTAACCGACTGGGTAAGTTATTTGAGGGATAAACAAGAATTGGAAACACAAACCATGCAATCTGAACTGCGTTTTTTGAAATCGCAGATCAATCCCCATTTCTTGTTCAATACGTTGAACAACCTCTATGCCCTCACGTTAAAAAAATCTGATCAGGCGCCTGAGATTGTAATCAAGCTTTCTGAGATGATGCGCTATATGCTTTACGATTGCAACGAACGGAGGGTACAATTGAGTAAAGAGGTAGCTTATCTCAACAATTACTTAGATCTGGAACGCCTACGGCAAGGAAAAACTGCGGGCATCAATTTTACCGTAATTGGGGAAATTGGCGAGCAAACCATTGCCCCCTTGTTGTTCATCCCATTTTTGGAAAATAGCTTCAAACACGGCCTGAACAATCAAATCACCCAGGGGGGGTATGTAAATATTCAGCTGGAAATCAAAGGAGATTGCGTACATTTCCATATTGAAAACAGCAAACCAGAGAAAGTGCCTTTGCCCGATCCTAGTCGCCGCAGTGGCGGTATTGGTTTGGTCAATGTACACCGAAGATTGAATTTGATGTATCCTGATAAGTACGATTTGAAGATTGCCGATACGCCTAACACCTACGCGGTAGACTTAAAAATCGAATTAGATGACTAATTTTAAAACCAGCCTTCATGGTAAATGTGATTATTGTTGATGATGAACCACTTGCCCAGGATGTTCTAGAAACCTACATCAGTAAGTTTCCCGAGCTGAATTTGGTGCGCAAATGTAGCAACGCATTGGAAGCCAACGAAGTACTGAAACATGAAGATGTAGATCTGATGTTTCTCGATATTCAGATGCCGCAGCTGACAGGGATTGACTTTTTAAAAACCCTCAACAAACCTCCGTTGGTGATTTTCACCACTGCTTATCCCAATTATGCGTTGGAAGGTTTTGAGCTCAATGCTCTGGACTATCTCCTCAAACCCATCTCGCTCGAAAGGTTCATCAAAGCAGTAAATAAAGCCATTGAACAGGTGGAGTTGTTGAAAAAAGATAAAGTGGCTCCAGTAATTGCTAAAACCTCTACCGAAGGCGAAACGGAGGTAGATTACATTTTTGTCAAAGCTGACAAAAAGCTGGTGAAGGTCAATTACAACGACATCATCTATATCGAAGGGTTAAAGGACTATGTCATCATCCGCATGGAGGCACAACGCGTTATTACGTTACAAACCATGAAAAGTTTGGAAGACAAGCTCCCTTCTTCCCGCTTCAAACGCATCCATCGTTCTTACATCATCAATGTGGCCAAAATCAATGCTATTGTAGGCAACATGGTGGAAGTAATGGAAAAAAATGTTCCCAAGCACCTGCCAATTGGCAAAAATTACCGGGATGAACTCAATGATATGATTGATAAAAATCGCTTATGATGTAGTGCGTGGAGCAAAAAAAAAGCCGCAAACTAACGGATGCGGCTGGCACAATAATTATAATCCCATGAACATATCCAAAAAAAATATCTTGATTCACTGGGGTTAAAAAGCAGGAGTCGTCCTCGGAGGGAACCAGGACGACTCACAACTGACAAATTATAATCCCATGAACATAACTCTTGTTGTGAAACTGGTAGATACGCCTGGCAAATAACTTCTGCCAGGCGTATTTTTTGATTCTTAAGTTCCGAGCACTTTCCCCTTCTTTTGTTTTCTCATCTAAATACGCTCACCCCACGAACCGAACTTAAGATCTACCAACTTTAGCTAATTCTTTCAAATACGTGAACCTAACTTCCTAAGCACAATACAAAGATGCTTCATTCTAAAAGCCATTGCAAAAACAAAAATAAGGGATTGTGAATTTTATCTGAGGCTATTTTTCCATATAAACTCATTATAATACAAGATTTTATACTTTTTTTTGTGAAAAATCATCAAAAAAAATGTAACCTTCTATCTTAAAAAAATCATTAACCTATTGTGAATTTTTTCTCAAAATACTTGACACTACTAAAATATCAGACCCAAATGCCCTAAGAGTGTGTTTGGATTTTTAGTTCGCAAGCGAAAATGAGTCAAAATTTGTACCAGCGAGGCGCGAAAAACGGAGTGTAGCAGCGCTACATGAGTATTTTCGCAACGAAGTTGGTACAAATTTTGGCCATTTGCAGCGCGAATTAAAGATCAAAATACACTCTAAAATAAAAAAAGTCGCACATAAGGATGTGCGACTCACTACTAGCAATGATTATAATTCCACGAAAATAAAAAGCAATGAATAATCTTTACTGCGGCGAAGTTCAAAAAAGATCTGAATGGGTTTCGCAAATCAGCCAAGAGCTGGTAATAATATTAAAAATTTAACACTAAACGAAACCCATTCAGAAAATATTACGTATACGTCAATTTATTATTTTAAAACCTCAAATTTCTGATTGTACTGACCGGCCTCTGTTTGTACTCTTAAGAAATACATGCCATTGGAAAATTCATGCACATCTAAGTCCAAATTGCTGCTGTCGTTACCAGTACCATCATAAACCAATTTCCCAGCCACGCTGTACACTTGTATGCGCTTAATCAAGCGACCTACGGGCGCGTCTACCCGCATGAGGTTATTAGCAGGGTTGGGATAGATTCTGAATTCGTCATTTGGTGACAAGCCAATTTGCTTCACCGGATTTGGATTGGCAACTGGCGGTGTTTTTATCTTGACCCGCAGCGGTGCTACTCGGATATTGAAAGCATTGCCATGTCCATCGTAGCCAATGGCAGTGCCTCCGCCTAGCTCGATGTAGCGGTCTTCTTTTTTGCCGTCCTGATTATCAAGGCCTTCCAAAGCGTCAACAACTACTCCTTTACCACGTGCCACTTTTCCTTTACCCGAAATGGCCATTTGATTGGTGCGGGTAAAACCAGCTTCCAATAAACCTTTCAAATTATTACGCGACATGCTGATCACCGGCGAATTATAAGCCATCCAGCTGTTGTCAAAGAATTTGATTTGAAAAGTTTCCGGCTTGAAGAAAGTTGGGTTATATGGCAAGGTAAAGGTGAAACCATACAAATCTACCACCGGGGCTTTATCAGTACCTAATACTAGATCAAAGTTTAGGGTATCGCCAGGGGCAATGTCGGTAAAATCGGCTTGCAGCTGAATTTCAAAGTTATAGTACGGCAAAGCTACCGGCGTAAGCGAGTGGGTATTGCCATAGAATTTACTGATTGACGCCGTATCCTGCGCAGTGATAAAACTATCACCGTCAGTGTCCAAGTGTTTAAGATCCACCAATTTGCTGGCATAAGGATTCGACCAATCGCTGCCATACTGGCCATACCATTGGCTTGGATCCATATCATTGCGGGGATTGCCTACCAAGCCCATATTCAAACCAAGCGGTAACAAATCTTGCATATCAACCGTGCCATCCAGGTTGGTGTCACCCATCCAGATACAATCGCTGATACAAGAGGGTTCGGTATTGCTACCCACATTGAGGATATTGACTTCAACTTTGACATTTTTTTTCAGTCTGCAATTGTTGTCATCCCCTGATAAACAATAGGTAAATTCTAACTGATCCAGACCAGTAACTCCTGGTTTAGGGATGTACAAAATTAAATTGTAGCCATGGATAGGTTGTCCGTACAATACAGTGTCCACCAAACCAGGCAGAAACACCGCTCGTCCCAACTTGCCTTGACTTTGGATCTGGAAGTTGTAGTTTTGAATAGGTGCGCTATAGGTAATGACCAATGGGGTCGTTTTAGCCGTATTGAGTCTAAACTTGGTTTGAGAAGGCTCGTAAGAGTTGACATAAACATAGACGGAGGCTGCTTCGCCTGAACCGCCACATCCTGGAGGATAGCTGGTATAGGTAAATACGTCTACACCGATAAATCCTTTGGGAGCCTGATAGGTGTAGATGCCTTTATTGTCCCCATCGGCAACCAATTTACCATACTTAGGTTGGGTATACGATATACAACCTGCACCATAAGTATAGCGGTCGTTGGCTAAAACATCTATTTCCACACTAGTACCCGGCGTGACATCTGCTTTGTCGTCAAATGCAAATTTATTGCGTACAAAATTGATCACGTTGACCGCAAAAACTTTGGTAACGCCATTGCGCGTAAACCGCAAATAATCCTTACCTACAAAACCGGTATTGGGTTGGTAAATCGGAACGTCCAAAGTTCCATCGAATGAACCATTTTTAGGTTTGTCGACCAAAGTGTAAACATCAGGAATCAATAACTGTAAAGATTCATTTTTAAGCGTATATACTGAGAAAGTATCAATCTTAGTACGGTCGTCGCGATCCACTACCACGTTAACCGAAGCTTGATCACACGTTCCTAATTTATCACAAACGGTATAGTTGAGGGAAGCAATACCATAAAATCCTGGGCTAGGCTGAAACTGAATGGTAGGGCTCCCCATTGGAAAAGAAGCCGTGCAATTGTTGACAGTTGTGATTTTTACAATATGTAAGCCACCTGCATCTGAACGATCGTTTTGTAATACATTCAGGTTCAAGACTGGAGAATTCGTAGTAGAGAAAAATAGATCTGGTTGAGCTGCTACTTCTGACGACTTCACTGTAACGACCACCTGCCATTCCTCGTAACACAAAGTGCCTGGACAAGTCTTGCGGTTGTAATAGAACGTATCCATACCAATAAAACCAGGGTTGGGCTTGTAAATCAAAACATAAGTTGTATTGTTGCTGGTTGGGCTGGTTAAAGTACGGTCTTGCCATACTTTCCCATTTTTTGGAGGCAACTGCGTCAAAATACCCGCAGGACGCATCGAACTTTCAAAGTAGTATTCTTGCTGACCGTCTTTCAATACCGACATGGTTGCTTTTAAGTACTGGCCGGAGAGAAATAAGGGAAAAAGGAGGAATAGCGACACTCTAAATAGTGCAAATAGAAAGGTCTTTTGTACAGTTACATTCATGGTTTCGTGGATTTACTTCATTGCTTATAATCTGCTAGGATACTACGCAGGCAAAGATAATACGATTATACTGTAAAAGCTAGAAAAAGTTGCAAATTGTTTCCAATTTTGTCGGCGAAAACACCCATTTTTAAGAGCGTGTTTGGATTTTTAGTTCGCAAGCGAAAATGAGTCAAAATTTGCACCAACGAGGCGTGAAAAACGGAGTGTAGCAGCGCTACATGAGTATTTTCACAACGAAGTTAGAGCAAATTTTGGTCATTTGCAGCGCGAATAAAAAATCCAAAAACGCTCTAGCAGTCAAAAAAAAGCAATCAGCTATGCGGCAAAGCAAAGTTTTTCAAATTCTGGAACACTTCAACAAAATCGAGCAAAACCGCTTTCGAAAGTACCTTCTTTCCCCTTATTTCAACAAAAATCATACCATAGTTGCGCTGTTTGAATTGATGAGCGAAGAACTCAATGTTGCCAATCCCAAAGAATGGTCGCGCGAGGCGGTTTGGAAGTCATTAAAGCTACCCGGGGCATATGACGATGTGCGGATGCGCAAGTTTTATTCCGACCTGCTCAAGCACCTCGAAGACTACCTTATTCTGCAAGAGATTGAAGAAAGTCCGGTAATCCGCAACATCCATTTGCTACAAGCGATCAAAAGGAAAAAAATTCAAAAACTGCTCAGCTCTACCCGCAAAAACATACAGAGTGTTTCGGATAAAATTGTACATCGAGACACTACGTATTTCCTTGGTCAGTATTTACTGGAATACTATTACGATGAGATGTTGACAGATATCCGCGACATTAAAGAAGAAAAAACCAACCTGGAAGTTATTTCAAAAAATATTGATCTCTTCTATATTGGTGAAAAATTGCGTATATATTGTGAAGTACTAGCTAAAAAGAAGCTTACTGCGCATGAATACGATATTGCTTTAATGGATGAAGTTATTAAAATTGCTAATTTAGATGAATTTAAAAACCAGCCATTTATTGCTATTTATTTGAATGTTTACAATATCTATACCTATCCAGATGACCCTGAACATTATTTTTCCTTAAAAAAGCTTTTGGATCTTTATTCTTATTTTTTTCCAAAAGAAGAAGAAAAAAACCTCTATGATTGGGCGCAAAACTATTGTATTTCTCAAATCAATCTTGGCAATGGACATTTTTTGAGTGAACTTTTTTCCTTGTATCAAGACATTTTGAAAAAAGATTTCTTAATTGATACAGGAAAGCTAGATTCCTTAACTTTTAGGAATATTGTAAATGTAGGCTTACGTCTTAGTGAGTATGAATGGGTAGATAAATTTATTCACCAATACAACCGCTATTTGCCAGAAAATACTAAAGAAAATACTTTTTCATTCTCCTTATCGCAATTATATTTCTTCCAAAAAAAGTATGGTGATGTCATCAAACTTCTACAATCAATTGAATATGACGACCTTATTTATAATTTAAATTCTAAAACTACCCTTGTAATGACCTATTATGAAACTGGAGAATATGAACCACTTTATTCCCTGCTAGAAAGCTTTCGAGTATACCTAAACCGCAGCAAGGAATTACCTAGCGAAAGAAAAACCAACTACAAAAACTTCATCAAATTCTCTAAAAAATTGCTTTCAATTCCACAAGGAGATAAAAAAGCGCTACAAATGCTCAAATCAGAAGTTGAAAGTACCAAAGGTATCCCCTCTCGTGCCTGGCTACTTGAAAAAATCAGCGAATTGAGCTAGTTTTCATTCCAACCTCACCTCCATCCAAACCGGTTGATGATCAGAGTCTTTAAACTGTAAATCAATCCCTTTTACGCTCAAAACCTGCACATTGGGTGATACCAGATAGAAATCAATCAAAGTGACAAAGGTTTCTCCTTTTTTGTAAGGGGTACTATTGGCGCGGTTGGTAGGCACCGTAGGGTCGTAAATCCAGCGCCAATCTTCAGGTAAAAATTCAGGGTCAATGCCCCCTACAGTATAATCACTAGGCGTTTTACCTTTGATAAAACGATCCACCGGAAAAAAGGGCGGACAAGTATTCCAGTCGCCACCTGCAACGACATAATTCCCTTTTTTATATTCTTGCAAAAGTATTGTTTTCAAGAAGCCCATTTGGACTTTTTTGATGGTTCCTTTGCTGTCAAACGCTTCGTTATGAATGTTGATGACCACCAGGTTTTTGCCATTTGCCATGGGGTAACGCGTTACGCCCAGACAGCGATCCAGCATAAACAAACGGGTAGGCCACGAAAACTTCCCCGGTAATTGGTAGCGCTGAGCGGATTCAGGCTCATAGGTTGAAATTGTAGTCAGTCCACTGTTCACCTCGCCAAATGCGCGCCAAGGCTCTAGTAAAGGCGCAGGAACCCGCTTGACGACAAAATTGGGAAAATAAGCGGTAAACTGGCCCTTCGCATTTTTGGCCAAAGCCTGATACTGATTGTAGTAATAACTACGCTTTGACGCAAAATCTACCTCTTGAAACAAGTAAAAATCGGCTTTCCAGCGTTTGGGTGCTTCGGTGGTGCCTTTGAAATATTTCTCTAGCAAGTTCTTAGGCGGACGTACCATCATGTTCCCGGCATATAAAGTGCTGCGGTTGTAAAAAAAGGTGGCCTCTTCGCCTAAGCCGGCATAGCCCATGTTCCAAATCAAAAAAGAAACAACGCTATCGGTGATGATCTTTTTTTCGGCATGTTGTACCGATTGGGCGGGTAAAACCGGCGCTGGTTGGTAGTCGGTCAGTGTTCCATAGACCAAAATGACGCCAAAATACAGCGCCAAAATACTCAACAACCATAAAAAGTAAAGCACTGGTTTTTTCATTGTCTGAAATTTTCAAAAACCTTGTTTGGTTTATTTCAAGAGGTCGGCCATTCCATAGAAGCCTTTTTTTTCAATGATCCACTGGGCAGCTTGAATGGCGCCATTCGCAAATCCATCGCGGGAATGGGCGGTATGAATGATTTCTAAGCTATCTACTTCTGAATCATAGCGAATCATGTGGGTGCCCGGAGCAGGATCCTCGCGGTAAGAAAGAATGCTCAATTCCTCCGGGTTTTCACCTGCTTGGTTTACCCAGGTTGATTTGCGTTCCAACTCAGCCAGAATGCCCTCCGCCAAAGTAATGGCCGCACCGCTTGGTGCGTCAAGTTTTTGGGTATGGTGGGTTTCCGAAACCTTAACGCTGTATTCAGATTGACCATTCATAAGTTTAGCTAAATAGCGATTAAGGGCAAAAAACAGATTAACCCCAATGCTATAGTTGGATACCCAAAAGAGAGCGCCGTTGGCTTTCTCGCACAATTGTTTTGCTTCCTCCAATCGATCTAACCAGCCGGTCGTACCTACTACAATTGGAATTCCAGCATCCAAACACTTGACAATGTTGCCAAATGCATTTTCGGGACGAGTGAATTCAATAGCTACATCGGCCTTTTGCAGGTTTTCCGCCGTAAATTCATGGGCATTATCAACATCAAGGCGCAAAACGATCTCATGCCCGGCAGCAGTGGCTAAACGGTCAATTGTTTTGCCCATTTTTCCATAACCAATCAGTGCTATCTTCATATATTTTTTTTAGTCGTCGTTCAAAAAAAGGAGACCTAATCATCCTCCAGCAATTTCTTCATTTCGTGGAGTTTCATCATGCAATCGATGGGCGTAAGGCTGTTCAAATCTAAGTTTTTCAGGATTTCTTTGATCTTACCCACCGTAGGGTCAACGGTTTCAAAAATGCTCAATTGGATGGATTCCGTTGAAATGGACTGGGTTTTGGGCGACTGAATTTGCGGTTGTCCACTGCCATTGCCTTCCATTTCAATGTGCTTTTGCTCCAATTGCGCCAAGATGTGGTTCGCCCTATCAACAATTACCTTCGGCATCCCAGCCATTTTGGCTACATGGATTCCAAAACTGTGCTGACTTCCTCCCGGAGTAAGTTTGCGCAAAAAAATCACCTTTTGTCCTATTTCTTGAGTGGCAACGTGATAATTTTTAATGCGCGGGAATTTTTCCGCCAATTCGTTCAACTCGTGGTAATGGGTTGCAAAAAGGGTTTTGCAATGCGCCAAGGGGTTGGTATGCAAAAACTCAGCAATCGACCAAGCGATCGAGATACCATCGTAGGTGCTGGTTCCGCGACCAATTTCGTCGAGCAAAATCAAGCTCCGATGGGAGATGTTGTTCATGATGCTCGCCGTTTCGTTCATTTCCACCATGAAAGTCGACTCACCGGAAGAGATGTTATCGGATGCGCCAACGCGTGTAAAGACTTTATCAACGATCCCCAATTTTGCCGCGGAAGCAGGCACATATGACCCCATTTGCGCCATTAAGCAAATCAAGGCAGTTTGTCGCAACAGAGCAGATTTACCAGCCATGTTGGGACCAGTAATGAGCATGATTTGCTGGGAATCGTTGTCGAGAAAAACGTCGTTGGGTACGTATTTTTCACCTAGCGGCAGTTGGTTTTCGATGACCGGATGCCGTCCTTCTTTGATATCGATGGCAAAAGACTCGTCAAACTCTGGTTCACAGTAGTTTTGCTTGCGTGCTATTTTTGCAAAAGAAAGCAAACAATCCAAGCGAGCCGCCAAACCAGCATTGTGCTGAATGGGCTGGATGTAATCGGCCAAATCGAGCACCAATTGTTGAAACAGCTGCGTCTCTACGTCTAAGATTTTTTCTTCGGCGCTTAAGATTTTGGCTTCCAATTGTTTAAGCTCATCGGTAATGTACCGTTCAGCGTTGGCCAGGGTTTGCTTACGCACCCAATCTGCGGGCGGGGTTTGGTTTTTGTATTTATTCGTGACTTCAAGATAATAGCCAAAAACCGAATTGAACCCTATTTTTAGATTGGCGATGCCGCTGCGTTCGATTTCTTTTTGCTGTATTTTCAACAAAATTTCCTTGGAATGGCCGATAAGGTGCCGGTATTCGTCCAGTTCTGCGGAAAAACCATCGGCAATGACTCCGCCTTTATTGAGGTTAACCGGCGGATCATCTACCACCTGAGTGGCTATGCGTTCCACCAAAGCAGGGCAAGGATTCAGCCCATCGGCTATTTTGCGAAGTTGCTCATTTTCTGTGTTGGTCAGCAGCGCTTGCAAGGGTTCGATAGCCAAAAGGGCTCGTTTCAATTGCACCACTTCGCGTGGGTTGATTTTTCCCATCGGCGCTTTGGAAATCAAGCGTTCCAGGTCACCCATCTGTCGCAAGAATTGTCCAATTTGCAGACTTTGTTCTTCTTGCTGCAAAAAATAGCGTACTACTTCCAACCGCGCCTCAATGGCGGCTTTTTCTTTTAAAGGAAGTACCACCCATTTTTTCATCAACCGAGCGCCCATGGGCGAAACGGTTTGATCCAAAATCTTCAGCAAAGGTACCCCGCCATCATGCGGGCTATAGAGCAATTCCAAGTTGCGGATGCTAAAACGATCGAGGGCTACATAGCGGTCTTGCTGAATTCTAGAGATACCGGAAAGATGGCGTAAGTTTCTATTTTCGGTGGTTTCCAGGTAGTACAAAATGGCACCAGCAGCAATTTGAGCCAATTCCAGTTCTTCAATGCCAAAGCCCTTGAGGTTTTGCACTTCAAAGTGCCCTAGGAGCTTATCGCGGGCAAAATCAAGGGTATAGACAAAATCTTCCAGCGGAAAAATGTAGAATTTATCGCCAAATTTTTTCTCAAATGCTTTGCGCCGATCTTTGGCGAATATGATTTCTGAAGGTGTAAAGCTTTGCAACAACTTATCAATGTAGTTCCAATCCCCTTGGCTCACCAAAAATTCGCCCGTGGAAATGTCCAAAAATGCGACGCCTACTTCCTCGTTTTTGCCAAAATGCAAGGAAGCCAAAAAATTATTGGATTGATGATCGAGTAATTTATCATCCATTGCCAACCCAGGCGTAACTACCTCCGTAACCCCGCGGCGAACAATCTTCTTAAGCGGCGAAGGTTTTTCCAATTGCTCGCATATGGCTACGCGATGGCCTGCGCGCACGAGCCGCGGCAGGTACAAATCTAGCGAATGGTAAGGAAACCCAGCCAGTTCTACATCACTACCGCCATTGTTGCGGGCAGTCAGTACAATACCCAATACTTTGGATGCTACGATGGCGTCTTGGCCAAACGTTTCATAAAAATCGCCGACCCGAAACAACAAAATGGCATCAGGGTATTTGGCTTTTACCTTGAAATATTGGCCCATCAACGGCGTCACCTTCTCGGAATTCGACATATTTTTGTGTTGGCTTGCAAATGAATCCCGAATATCTCAAAATGATTCTCAAAAATCTAATGGATACAGCTTATTTTTGCACCAGCTAAGGAATGGGTGAAAATAAATTGACACTTTAGCCGCCGCTATTTTGTAGCCAATCGACTATCTTTTGAGGCGCAATGTGGGACATTGTAACGAAAAGATAGGAAGAGTGGCGGTGAAAGAGCAAGGATAAAGTGTAAAGTTATTATTCAACCATTCCTAAACAAGAACTTCATTTAAGCGTTTTTAAATAAAATTTTTCTCATGGCAATAATGATCACCGACGAATGCATCAATTGTGGCGCTTGCGAACCAGAATGCCCCAATAATGCCATTTATGAAGGCGGGGTGGAATGGGCAATCAATGATGGCACCAGTATTTCCGGTACTTATGTTTTAGAAGACGGAAGTACTGTTGATGCGCTAGATAAGCAGAAGCCCGTGTCTGATGAATTTTATTACATCGTTCCTGATAAATGCACTGAATGTATGGGGTTCCATGAAGAACCTCAGTGTGCGGCAGTGTGCCCAGTAGATTGCTGTGTTCCCGATCCAGATCACGTGGAAACAGAAGAACATCTATTGGATCGCAAGGAGCGTTTGCATTTGTGATAAGAGTTTGTTCAGATTTAGGATCTGAACAAGTTCTAAAAAGGCTGTCTTCCAATATTTAAATATCTGGAAGACAGTTTTTTCTGTTTTATTTCTTATGCAGTAGAAAAGCTTTTGCATCCGCTGCGGTTGTTGTAGGGATTTCTTCCATTGGCACATGTCCGGCTTTGGGGTATATTTTCACCTCTGCCTGCGGTATTGCTTGTTTAAACTTATTGGCGTCACCTACCGGAATCCAAGCATCTTCACTCCCCCACTCTATCAATACTGGCATTTTCAAAGTGGACAATTGCCGGGTATCGGTTTCTAGCGGTTGTTTTACCCGATCAACATAAGCCTGCCGATTACCTGGTCTGCGCAAAAGGGAAAAGTACCGATCAATCAAATCTGGCGTCACCTTGCTGTCATCGCTGTATACTTCTTTTAATGATTTGACTAACAATGACTTGGGGGTTATCTTCAACATCACCTTACCTAAAATTGGGTCTTTTGCCAGCCGCATGGCCAAGGGTAATGGTTGATTGCGCGGAAAACCGGCTGCATCAATCAAGACCAAATCGGTTACTTTGCTTGGATGTGCAGTAGCATATTTCCAAGCAATTAAACCTCCCAATGAATTTCCAGCAATGGCAAAGGAATCAATTTTTAACTGCGTCATCATTACATTGACAACCCGCACATACATGTCAATACTGTAATCGTGTTTGGGGTTGGGCCCGGTTAAACCAAAAGCTGGCAAATCAAGCGTAATGATCTCAAAATCATCGGCTAACGCATCGACCCAAGGATCCCAGGTTTGCATGGATGCGCCCGTTCCGTGTAGGAGCAACAAAGGTTTACCAGTACTCCTTACGCGGTAATGCACCTGCATGCCTTCAATATCCATGAATTTTGAATCCGGGTAGGTAAACCTTTTTTTCAAATGAACGAGAGCAATATCATCGTAATATTGGGTCATTACTAGAAAAAAAAGCACAGCGATCAATGTAGGCAGCGCCAGGAGGAGGATCTGCCACCATGGTCTTCTTTGACGGTGTGGATCTTGATGTAGAGACATGGCTTATATTTTATGACAGAATGATCATTTAATCGTTCTACCCGACAACTGCTCGGTATGTCTTAGGTTGAAAGATTCCCATAAGGCTTGTCGAGGTGCTTCTTCAAAAACATCAGTTGTAGCGTAGCAACCAGCTTGGGTACGTTGTCGAAAGGCTTCATAAAGGGTGATAGCACATGCCACTGATACATTCAAGCTTTCCACCATCCCCACTTGCGGAATGATAAAGTTGCCATCGGTTTGGGACAATACTTCTTGGGAAAGTCCCTGATCTTCGTTGCCAAAAACAAGCGCAACCGGTTGAGTGAGCTCAAGTTGGTACAAAGATTGGGTGCCGGGATCGAGATGAGCGCCATAAATTGCGGCACATTTCTGCCGTACCTGATCAAAACAAGGCCCTAATTCCCGAAATAAATAAACATCAACCCATTTACGGGCGCCAGCAGAAGTACGTTTCCCCAATTCGATGTGGCTATTGCGCAATTTTGGATCGGTGTAAAGTACGTAAACTTCTTGTACCCCAACTGCGTCACAACTGCGCAATATAGCGCCAATGTTATGGGCATCGTGGATGTTATCTAAAACCACCACCAAATCCAACTGCCGCTTGGCCGCTACATCGCGTAGTTTTTGCTCTCGTTCGGTTCGCATGCCTTGCGTGTTTAGGGTCTGATGATCGGGCGCAGCTGAAAATTGTTGAATTCCAATACGTATACAAATTGGTTTTCGTAACGCTGTACCGCTTGCATACCTTCCGCACCATAAGGCGAAGGAATGATAACCTTTTGAAAATCCAGTTGTGAAATAATCCCTTTACTCGGATTGGCATCCACAAAATCTTGAAAATGAGTACCGTATTGATTTAACATTCGCCCTAGGTACACCATTAACTCGTACCCAGTAAAGGCTTCATTGGTGGGTAAGGCGCCATAGCGATAGAAAAATTCTTTGCGAAAATTAAGCACATCAGGAGATTGGTTATCGGTAAAACTGTTGCTTGATAACCGTACATGGCAACGCTCGAACAAATCAAATTCCATATTCCGAAAATCCATCCACTGCGGCATCCCATATACGGCCACTTTTTGATCGGGTCGAAGCTGTGATTGTAAGTTTTTCAAAAAATAAAAAACATAGGTCTCGTCCATCCAGGAGGGAACAATGAATGCCACTTTTTGCCTTCCCGTCAAAAACTGTTTAACATCGATGAGATTATAAGCCGTTTCATCCCCTGGTAACAGGTATTGTAAGAAGGATGCACTTTGATTGCCCAATAGTGCTTCCCGACCGGCTTTTTGACAAAACTCTAAACAAGCCATTTCAATTGGGGTATTGCGCGCTACCAATACAATTTCGTCGGGATTAAAATCACGCAAGGCATCTTTTACTTGGGCTTTGCAATGCGTTTCCAAAGAAGGGCTGGCTTGTAAAAAATTAGGATTGTCGCGAGTTAGGTTACTCGCAGCACTATAGGGCGAAACCATTACTTTATCCAATTGCCTGGCAAAGTTGGCAGTGATGCGGATGTTATCACGGCGATACGGGCCAATGATTAAATGGGCATTGAGCATTGCCGGAGTATTGAGCAATTGCGCCATCACCAGCGTATCTGCTTGCGTATCTACAGTTTCCACGTTCAAGCGTATACCCTCCTGATCTAGCCGATTCAGACCTAATTTGAGTCCGCTGTAAAAATTGAGCGACCACATGGCCACCGTATTATCAGCAGTCGGCGGATTTTGGGACAAATCGGTTTTTCCAGTTAAAAATGGCAAAGCGACCGCAACATTGTAAACTGGCAATTTTTCATTGCCAACTCTACTACTCGGGCTGATTGGAACGCTGGTAGGCGGCCGATAAGGAACCGGATTAGCAGGTGTCGCATTAGGGTTATTGTAATTCGGTACCGTTGTACTTGGAGTAGAAGGATAGTTATTGGGCGTAGTGGGTCGATACCCCGGATTGCTTGGCGGCACTGCAGAATGATAGCTGGTTGACGGATTTTCGGCTGGCAAACCTGCTGGTCCTTTTGGATTGACAACAACAGGGAAATATTGCTGGGTTGATGCCGAGGTGATCGGCATCACCTGTCCAAGGCCGGGATCGTTCCAGCGTACCGTATCCAAGGTCATCCGTTGATTGGTTGGTACTTTTACCCAATCTCTTTTTACCGGATCGTAAACACTAGCTCCCTGGATTTCTTCAACAGATACCGGTTTTTTCTCGCTACTAGGAACAGTTCGCGAGGTTTGAGCCTTTTGAAAATAGCTACAGGATGCCAATTGTAGTCCAATTACTACAACCCATCCAATTTGCAACCATTTATTCCCATTCAATGGTAGCAGGCGGTTTGGTGCTGATATCATAAACGACGCGGTTGATGCCTTTAACATGATTAATGATCTCGCTTGAAACCCTGGCTAAAAACTCATACGGGAGTTGGCTCCATTCTGCGGTCATCCCATCTAAGGAATTCACGCAGCGCAGCGCCACTGCTTGTTCGTAGGTGCGTTCGTCGCCCATAACTCCAACAGAATAAACGGGCAACAAAACAACGCCAGCTTGCCACACCTCGTTGTACAAATCAAACTTACGCAAGTTATCAATAAAAATGGCATCTGCTTCCTGGAGCAAGGCTACTTTTTCAGGCGTAATTTCGCCTAAAATTCGAATACCTAAGCCTGGGCCGGGGAATGGATGGCGATTGAGGATGTTATCAGGAATTTCCAGGGCTTTTCCCACTCTGCGCACTTCGTCTTTAAACAACATGCGCAGGGGTTCTACTATTTTTAAGCTCAATTTATCGGGTAAGCCGCCTACGTTGTGGTGTGATTTGATCGTAACCGATGGGCCGTGAACCGAAATAGATTCGATCACATCAGGATAAATGGTGCCTTGTCCCAGCCACTGAACGTTCGCTAAGCGCAAAGCTTCTTCTTCAAAAACTTCGATAAATACACGACCAATAATTTTCCTTTTCCCCTCCGGATTGCTGACCCCCCGGAGCTCTTCATAAAATTTCTGCTTAGCGTCGATACCTACCACATTCAAACCCAAATGCTGGTATGAATCCAGTACTTGTTGGTATTCACCCTTTCGCAGCAAGCCATTGTCTACGAAAAAACAAACCAAACGATCACCAATGGCGTGGTGGAGCAACACTGCAGCAACAGTTGAATCTACGCCGCCTGAGAGTCCCATCAGCACGCTTTCGTTGCCAATTTTTTCTCGAAGCTCACCTATGGTTTGATCTACAAAGGAATTTGGCGTCCAATCGGCTTTACAACCAGCGATATCGATGACAAAATTTTTCAGAATCTTTGCCCCTTCTAGGCTATGGGTTACTTCCGGGTGAAATTGCAGGCAAAAAACTGGTTTTGCAAAAGCGCCTTCTTTGGAGCGAAATGCGGCCACATCCACACTGCCTGTACCGGCCAAAAGTTCAAATTGATCGGGTATTTGCATGATCGTGTCCGCATGCGACATCCACACTTGCGAATGATCGGAAATCCTAGCCAACAAACGATCTTGGTGATAAATGCGGGTTAGCTCGGCTTTGCCGTATTCTCTTTTCTCGGAGCGCTGAACCTTACCCCCGTATGTATCGGCAATCAACTGGGCGCCATAACAAATCCCTAAAACCGGAACAAAACCCAAAAGTCGATCTAAATCAGTTCGGAGCGCCTGTTCATCCTTTACCGAAAAAGGACTGCCAGAAAGAATAACCCCTTTGTAATCGGAGGTCAATTCAGGTATTTTGTTGAATGGTACAATTTCGCTGTACACATTGAGTTCCCTTACCCGACGAGCAATGAGCTGGGTATATTGGGAACCAAAATCGAGGATAAGAATCTTGTCGGTCATGTCATTTTAAATAAAAATTCAGCTATTCGGAACAAAAAACAAGTTCCGAATAGCTGAATGGATAAGGCAGCAATCTAAGAAAAGTTAGCTAAATGCCTTATTGTTTTGGATAAATCTCAAATTCTGTACGTCGGTTTTGCGAACGACCAATTGGGGTGGCATTGCTTGCTACTGGCTTCGTTATCCCGTACCCTGTAGAAGTGATGCGTGAAGCAGCAATACCTTTGGATACTAAATAATCGAAACAAGCTCTGGCTCGGTTTTCTGACAACTTCAGGTTGGCAGCAGCAGCTCCAGTGTTATCGGTATGCCCGCTAATACGCAAGTTGTAATCAGGATAACGCTTCAGTATGTCAGCAATTTGATCCATAATGGTGTACGATTCTTTTTTAATGATCGCGCTACCTGTTTGGAATTGTACATTTCTAGCAGCAAAAGACAAGGTCTCTTTGTCTTTTTGGGTGATTTCTGGACATCCCCGATTGGCGGCGGTACCAGGAGTATTGGGGCAACCATCTTGGCTATCAATAACGCCGTCGCCATCAGTATCTGGGCAGCCATTCGTAGCAGCCAGGCCGCGAGCATCAGGACAAGCATCATCTTTGTCGGCAATGCCATCGCCGTCACGGTCGGGGCAACCTTTGGTAGCTGCAGTACCAGCAGCATTTGGACAATCATCCTTGTCATCGGTAATACCGTCGCCATCCGCATCGCGAACTGGACAACCGGCATTGCTAGCCAAACCTTTTTCTGTAGGGCAGCGGTCGTCTTTATCGGCAATGCCATCACCATCGGTATCAGGGCAACCATTGAATGCGGGCAAACCAGCCTGATCGGGGCAAAGATCATTTTTATCGGCAATGCCGTCTTTGTCTTTATCAGGGCAACCGAAGGTGGCCGCTGCTCCTGCTTCCGATGGACATTGATCATTGATATCAGCTATTCCGTCGCCATCTAAATCGGGGCAACCGCTGGTAGCAACCGTACCTGCTTGATCCGGACACAAATCTACATCATCTTTGATGCCGTCTTTGTCTCGGTCGCCGACCTTTTTTGTAAAGCCACTGCCATCTCCGAGCAACATTTTTATCCCAACGCCTAATTGAATGTTGTTGCGTAAGTTTTCAAAACCGATCCGGTACTCTGCTTTGGTGGTAAGATAAGTATGCTGAGCTAGGCGAAAATCCAAACCTGCTCCAAATGGCAATGAGAAACCAACTTGTTGTAAATCTTCATAATTAGCGCCCAAACCCGCATGGATGCTTGGAACAATGAAATAAGTTGGTTTAAACAACTTCATTTGCAACAAAGCGTCCATCCCCAAATAGATGCCTTTATTGAATTTCGTGCCCGCTTCGTCGAGCGGATATTCAGCCATGGCCAATTTAAACGGCACTAACAGACTAAATGGTCCGCCTAAAAAACGACCATATTCAAATTCCAAGCCTGATGTTAAATTGCTATTGCGCCATTTGGTGTCCAATTGATAGCGATAATTTGGAAACAAGGCACGAAAAGAAACGGCATCTTTAGCGCCGCTGTACTGTGCATGTGCTACTGGGAGAGCCAATGCCATCACCAATAGACAGGTTAATAAAAATGTTCTCATAGGACGAAGTTTGTTTTGCTTTGGTTTTTAAATATTTGAGGTTAAACAGATAGAATAGTAATGGTTAATATTGCTCAGTTGCGATCCTATTTGTACAACAGCTCAATCTTGCAAACCGCGGCCTTCTTTTTTGATTTTGCCTTCGTTGGCTAATTGTTTCATCAAACGATCCAAGATGCCGTTGATGAAATCTTTACTTTTGTCAGTGCTATAGGTTTTAGCTATCTCAACAAATTCATTCAAGGTAACTTTGGTGGGGATGGATGGAAAGGTAGTCAGTTCACTGAGTGCCATTTTAAGCAAGATCATATCGATGATGGCTACCCGATCCGCATCCCAATTTTTTAGCGTCGGCTCGATCACTTCGAGCAATTCTTTATCCTCGAGAAAGACTTTTTTCAACAGCACCTCACCATAATCAACCGTTGTTTCGCCAGTTGGTTTGTAAGCTTCAAAAAAATCCTTTTCAGCAGGAAGTGCTTTTAAGGTTTTTTTGATGGAACCTACAATAAGTGATTTATCGTCGATCCATTGGGCATATTGGTCTTCAATCAGGTCGTTGAAATTTTCGTGCCCAGCACAGAATTTGTAGAGCTCCAATAAAATTTCTTCGTGGTCTTGAGACGTATTCTCGTTTTTTTCGAGATATGCCGCATATTCAGGCTGTTTGGCAAACTCGGTGTACAATTGACGAATGTTTTCTTCGTCAATTTTCTCCTCCATTTTGTAATATTTGCACAAACGATTGAATTCGTCGTTTTTTAAAATGGATTCTGAAAGCGGGTTTTCAGCTAATTTTGCGGAAAATCGTTTGTCTTCATTCGAGGGGCGCAGTTTTGACTTTTTAATGTGCGCATCTTGTAAAGAATAGCCAATCAATTTCAACAAATAGGTCATGTTGAGTAGATAAAGCTCAAAGGATTTGTCCACTTTGTCGCGGTAACGCAACAGGGCTTCGTCCAACTTTAGGCTTTTATCGCGCCCTAAAGCGTACAGAATTTGCATCACTTTAATGCGTACATTCCTTCTACTTAGCATATCTATCCATTCAACTTTGCACGATATTGAGCGTATTGGCTTGCCCTTTGGCAATGCTTCTGTTCTGATTTTTTTCTACTTCTTCAGAATATTAACTCTGAAAAAATACTTTCAAAATCGTTACAGAACCCCGCAATTCCCACTCTTTCCAAACCACAAAGAAACAGCAATTCTTCGCATTAAACTAGGTTGCACTAGCTTTTTTTCTATGTATCCTATTTTGACCAATACTTTGCCTTAATTTCAGCAAATGCTGGCAATTTTCGGATGTGCCAATCTTCCAAAATGGTGCCGTCTTTGATCAACAAAACACCAGGATTGGAGCGAATGATGGTTTTCAACAAAATATCATCTGCTCGTAAAACGGGGTAATTGACCCCCGATTTTGCCTTAAATGCATCAATCAACGCTGGATCATAAGGCTTCGTAATCACGTAAGCTTTTACATCCGCTTTTTTAGCCTCGGCAATCATATTGTTCAATTTGCTCCACCGCTGGAGGTAGGCTTCATCCCAAATGTAGGTGTCTTTGCTAACCTTACGTTTTGAGATTTTATCAATTTTGCGAACAATAGTCGTGGCACCTTTCACTTCAATGGTGTCTGTAGAATAGGTGGTGTCAGGAACCATGACAGAACTTGACTTCGTATCTACATGCAAATCATAGGCCACAATCATAAAATTGTACCCTTTGACGGCTAAAATTTCTTCGGTCACATCATCGCCAGTAGGGCCGGTAACTGCAAAATCACTTATTTTCGTAGGCTGGATGGTCGGTTCTGATTTGATTTGGTCAAACTCCCAGTCATCGCCTGAGTATTTTGACGATTCCTTCATGTACTGATCATAAGGGATCTCTATTACTTTACCATCTTTTTTATTTGTCAACTTAAAGGCCAGTATTTTAACGTTTTGCATGGCTTCTTGCTCCTTTGCTCTGCGCTCGGAGATGTTGACGCCCGGTTTAAATGGGCGGAAGTTAATGGCCGGAATGTCCCATATGTAGTTGTTGAAACAGTACAACATAAAGCCCAAAATACTCGCCGCTACAATGCCATTGCTTACATTGCCCTTGACCAATTGGTGCATTTTTTTGGTCGAAAAAAGAAATAAAATAGCCGGGATGAGCAAAAACACGTCTTTCAAAAACGAGGTAAATGGCTTCAATTTGATAAAGTCGCCAAAACAGCCACAATCGGTCACCTTCATATTGGTTTCCACAAAGGGTCCCCATTTGGAAAAGGAGAAGAAATTTACGCCCTCGGGGACATATCCGGTGAGGTACGTGAATCCGGTAAGGAAGGTAAAAAACAAAACCAAGAGAAAAAACAACCAACTAGACAGTCGGCGGGATGCCCCAATGATGAGCATAATACCCAGTACGATTTCAAAAACGATCATCAAGACCGCAAAACCGATGACCATGCCCGTCATCCATTCAAAAAATGGCGACAAAAAAGCAAAGGAAGTAGCCTTGAAAGTGCTACTAAATTCCCCAAAATACTGCTCCATCTTATAGGCAGTTCCCAGCGGATCGACAGCTTTTACAAATCCAGAAACCACAAAAAGGGTTCCGGCAAAATGTTGCAAAAAACTAACCGGCCAGCTGATGACTTTGCGCAAAACAAAGCCTGTAAGTAGCGTCAAAATCAATGCGGCAATGCCAATATAAGTAAGTAGCGTAAGTAAGCTCATTTTCGATGCAATTAATTGAAATGCGAAATTATAAAATTAGACCCGCTCCGTAGGTGCTTACGAAGCAGTTTTTTGCTCGTCTAGCTTAATCAATGCAAAAACGGCGTAATTGAGAATGTCCATGTAATTGGCGTCCAGACCTTCGGAAATCAAAGTTTTGCCCTGATTGTCTTCAATTTGTTTAATCCGCATCAATTTCATCAAGATCATATCGGTGAAAGAGCTCAAACGCATATCGCGCCAAGCTTCGCCATAATCGTGGTTTTTTTTGCTCAACAATGCCCGAACTACCGCAATGTGCTGATCAAAAAGGTGGGTAGCAACGGGCACACTCAGTTCCAGGTTTTCCTGATCCTTAGATTTCTCCAATTGGATTAAAGCCATTACACTGTAATTGACAATACCCTGGTATTCTGTATCTACTGAATCCGCAACCTGCTGATTGCCTTGCATTTCGATGGTGCGAATGCGTTTTGCTTTGATGTACAATTGATCCGTCAACGAAGAGGGACGCAAAATCCGCCAAGCCGTGCCGTAGTCGGTCGTCTTTTTTAGATATATTTCCTTACATTTCGCCACTACAGCATCAAATTGTTCTAAGGTAGTACCCACTTTCTGTAACTTTTGCGCTAAGATAAAAGGTCTGGAAGGAAGGTAGTGTTAATAAAGGCTAAATTTTGGAGAAGATTGATCATTACTTAACCATAGCCGAGCCGGCAGTAGGCGAATTTCGCGATCGCGGCAGCAAATTTTTTGCTTATGCCTACCCGGTTTACAACGAAAAAGAGTGGCAAATACACTTGGAGGCATTGCGCAAGGAGCATTTCAAGGCGCGCCACTATTGCTATGCTTTCCGTTTGGGATTAGACAAAAATAATTTTCGAGCCAACGATGATGGGGAGCCTAGTGGCACAGCTGGCCGCCCTATTTTGGGACAAATTGATGCCCTTAGGCTTACCTATGTTCTGGTGGTGGTAGTTCGGTATTTTGGCGGCACCTTGCTTGGAACCTCTGGCCTAATCAATGCCTATAAACTTGCCGCTGCAGATGCATTGCAAAATGCGCAGGTGATCGAAAGAACTGTCGAGGATGTTTACTTGTTGGATTTCGACTATGGGCTGATGAGTCAGGTAATGAATGTGCTGAAAAAATTGGAGCTAGATATCGTGGCGCAAGTTTTTGATGAAAAAGCAAAAATCAGCGTCGCAATTCGACAAAGCGAGGTGGAGGAAACCATTTTGCAGTTGAAAACGAGCGTTGCGAATGTAAGTCGAGAAGAAGCGGCTTTACTAAAATCGGTGGCTGGATTGAGCTGGCAGTTGGAATATACCCGATAAAAAAAACGCCTCCCCTGGAACTTCCAGGGAGAGGCTATCCCAAAAACCGATTATACAATTTGAATATAAAGCAAATTTTTAATGCCTTATATGAAAGTAAAATTAATAAAAAAATTCGGCATCTCAAAGGCAAAAGTCAATTTCTTGCTACTGAAATGCCATCTTTTATTATGAGGTATAAAATTGAAAGCAACTGGTTGTTAAAAACCGATGAAAGGCTTTGTCTATGATGGAGAAAGAAGAGTTATCCGCATTAGAGTGGCAACGTTATGCTCGGCATTTGTCTTTACCCGATTTTGGGGTGGAGCATCAACGCAAATTGAAAGCTGCTAAAGTATTGGTGGTTGGCGCCGGCGGATTGGGGGCTCCGCTACTTTTGTACTTAGCTGCTGCGGGTGTTGGTCATATTGGTATTGTGGATTTTGATGTAGTAGATTTGAGTAATTTACAACGCCAGATCCTCTATACGGTAGCCGATGTTGGAAAAATGAAGGCGGAAGTTGCTAGAGACCGTTTGCTGGCTATGAATCCAGAATTGGACATAGCGGTCTACCCTACCGCCCTTTTGCGCGAAAACGCCCTTGATTTGATTACCCCTTATGATGTGGTTGCTGATGGTACGGACAACTTCCCCACCCGTTTTTTGGTGAATGATGCCTGTGTCCTACTGGGGAAAGTGAATGTGTATGCCTCCATTTTTCGGTATGAGGGACAAGTTTCGGTTTTCAATTACCTTTTTCCGGATGGTCGCCGAGGACCCAATTACCGCAATTTGCATGCTGCTGCCCCCGATCCAGGTTCGGTCCCCTCTTGTGCGGAAGGCGGCGTTTTGGGGGTTTTACCAGGCATCATCGGAAGTATGCAGGCCAGCGAGGTCATTAAAGTGATCACTGGTATTGGCGAACCGCTAGCCGGGCGCTTGTTTTTATTTGATGCCGCTAGTTTTGCCGCCCGCACCATAAAATTAAACTGGACAACTCCCACCGAGATCAAGGAATTGCCCCAAGATGACCTGTTGTGTCTGCCAGCTTCGGCGCCCGTTCCAACTTTAAAAATGGCTACTTTCCAACAGTGGATCCAACAAAACAAAGATTTTCAGTTGATTGATGTTCGGCAACCGCATGAGTTTGCCCTACATAACATGGGCGGAGAATTGATTCCATTGGGACAGATATTGGAGGAAGCCCACCGTTTTGCGCTTGATAAACCGGTGGTGATTCACTGTCAAAGCGGAAAACGCAGCGCCGAAGCCATCCGCTTACTGCAAGAAAAATACGGTTGGAGCCACCTATGGAATTTAGAATTACGATAATAACCTACTGAATCAACAAATTACAACCACGAATATCGCTATCGTCCAATCTGCCCAGTATTTCGAAATCACCGTTGGCGTAAACTTTTCCCAGGTCTTCGGTAGCGATAAATGAAATGGTATCCAAATTGGCCAAGTCAATAATGTTGACCGCCCCCGAGCGCTCAAAACGGGTGGATTGAAATGGATCGGTGATTTCTCGTGTCCATACGCGCATGGAGGGCGCTGGGGTAAAGCGTCCTCTACCAGCCGAATATGCCTGCGACAATAATTCGGTCATGCCGTATTCTGAATGAATCGATGGGGTGTGAAATCCTTTTTGCAATATTTGATGCAGCTCTTGGCGGGTGATTTCTTCTTTACGGCCTTTCATGCCACCCGTTTCCATGACAATAAGTTCGGGAAAATCAAACCCTCCTGCCTCGGCAAAATCCCATAAAGCAAAGCTAACCCCCAATAAAATGGTGGGTACGGCATTTTTTTTGCAGTCAATCAACACCTCTTGCAAGTGATCCACATCATGTAGAAAAAACCCGCTTGCTGGATATTTGGACAATTGGATGAATTTCTCGGCCATGTAAACTAGCGACGAGCCACTGCGCTCTAAATACGCAGGAAGTAAGGCCAAAAAGCAGAAGTCTGAGACCGGTTTATGATAAATATACTCAAAACCGCGACAAGCATTGCGGGTATAAAACTCTAAATCTCTCGTCAAATGTTGACTTGTAACTGCTCCAGTAGTGCCGCTACTGGAAAAAACACTTTGCGGTTGCCATATACCAGTTTGAATGCGATGGGTTTTAAAAAATTGAATTGGCAAACAAGGAATGGCCAGCAGTTGTTGTACTAAAGTTGGATCCACCTGGAGCAAGTCGAGGTACTGGCCATACAGGGGATTGTTTTTAGCCTGATAACGAAACACCGCTAAAGCAACCTGTTCAAAATTTTCAGGTTCAACTTGCGTTATTTCTTCCAGTAGATGACTTCTGGAAGACTTATTTTTGGTTTCCTTTGCTGACAAAAAATTGTAATTTTCCGTTGATTTGTAATGGTACCCCTACAGTTATAATTGAACAAGGGATATTGATTAAGGATCAAAATGACACGAAATTAAAAGAAAAAACATGTTGAAATACGCTTTTCATTTTTTGGCCACTTGTTTATTTTCCGTTCTGCTTTTTACCTGTTCTCGTCCGCCGGTGTATCCCGTCGAGCCTTTGATCACTTTTAAGTCTTTGAGTAAAAATCAGATTGCTCAGAGTAGAAGCGGAATTTCCCTGACCGATACTATTGTCGTGAAATTTGCTTTTCGCGATGGCGATGGCGATTTGGGTAGCCCCGATAGTACCAACATCATTTTAAAAGATAGCCGGGATGGATTTGAAAACTTTTTTAAAATCAATGCCATTCCTAAATTGGGCCCTGGATCAGGCATTGAAGGCGAAATTGCGATCAAATTATCCAATAGCGCCGTGACCCGTTATTTTTGCTGCACGTATCCCAATACCCGACTTACTTGTATTCCCAACGCCGCTTACCCCACCAATACCATGTTTTACATCATTCGCATTCGGGATAGAGCGGGTCATTGGAGCAACGATATTCAGACTACGCCCATTACCATTTTGTGCCAGTAAGAGTGTATTAAACCCAATTTACCCCTTTGCGCAACCAGTGTAAGGTTTCCGCTTCTGCTGATCCCACTGGTGGTTGGTGATTGTACTCCCAATTGGCCATGGGCGGCAAACTCATCAAAATGGATTCGGTACGCCCGTCGGTGTCCAATCCAAATTTGGTGCCTTTGTCCCAAACCAAATTGAATTCCACGTATCGCCCCCGCCGTAAAAGTTGCCATTTTTTTTCTTCCTCGCTGAAGGGGAGCGCTTTATTTTTTTGCAACAACGCCGTATAAACAGGGGCAAATGTTTCACCTACTTCTTTCACGAAAGCGAATAATTGACTTTTGTCCATCCCCGTTTGTTCATCGAGGCGATCAAAAAAGATGCCGCCAATGCCGCGAGTTTCTTTGCGGTGTTTGATGTAAAAATAATCGTCGGCCCAGGGTTTATATTTCCCATAAAATTCGGGATGATGCCGATCGCAAACGTTTTTTAAAGTTTGATGGAAAAACTCGGCGTCTTCGGGAACAACGTAATGCGGCGTCAAATCAATACCACCGCCAAACCACCAGCCCTTATCTGTTTCAAAATAACGGACGTTCATGTGGATGATGGGCGCATGCGGGTTGGCCGGATGTAAAACAATGGAAACGCCGGTTGCAAAAAACGTCTGAGCTGACAGCTGCAAGCCTTGGGCAATTTTTTCGGGCATATCGCCATAAACCGCAGAAAATGCAACTCCGCCTTTTTCAATGTGTTGCCCCTGGATAACCCGGGTGCGACCGCCGCCGCCGCCTTCGCGATCCCACAAATCTTCTTGAAAACGCCCTACCCCATCGGCTGTCTCCAATTGCCGACAAATGCTATCCTGCAACCCCCGAAAATAATTAGCAATCGCCTCTCGATCCAAAATAGATTCAGCCGCCATGCAATTTTATGTATAAAATATTATATTAGAGCTTGTTCAGGTTTCTGCTTCGAGCTACAAATGGCCAAAATTCACCCCAATTTCGTTACCAAAATGCTCATGTAGCGCTGACCTGCCCCGACAAAGTCGGGGTACACTCTCCCGACTTTGTCGGGATTTTCAACGCTTTTTGCGCCTCATTGGTGCGAATTTTAGCTCACTACGCCTTCTAAGCAGAATCCTGAACAAGCTCTTAGTCTTGTTTCAAAATGCAAATGTAACAACTATGCCAAGTTTTCCAGAATCCGAATTGATTCTTTCCCCACAAGGACAGATTTATCACCTTCATTTACGCCCCGAAGAAATTGCCGATACCATCATTACGGTGGGCGACCCCGACCGAGTGGCGCAAGTTTCACAATATTTTGATGCAATCACCTTCAAAACCGCAAAACGCGAATTCATTACCCATACCGGAAGAATTGGAAATAAACCAATCACCGTCATTTCAACGGGCATTGGCCCCGATAACATTGACATCGTTTTGAACGAGCTCGACGCACTAGCAAATATTGATTTTGCCACTAGAGAACCAAAATCAAAATCCACTTCACTGAAGATCATTCGCTTAGGAACCTCAGGCGGTTTACAAACCGATATTGAACCTGGTGATTTAGTACTCTCTACTTATGGGATGGGCCTGGACAATCTGATGGCCTTTTATCAATCACCACAGCTGCCTTCCACCGCGAAAATGGCGGAAGACTGGCAAAATGCGCTAGGTATTTCCGCTGATTTCCCGGTAAAACCTTATTTCACCGCCGCTGACCCACAACTTTTACAACAGTTGAGTGCAGGTTTGTTTACGGGCATTACTTTGACCTGCCCTGGATTTTATGGCCCTCAAGGTCGCCAACTACGAGCTGCCACCCAATTTTCTGGAAAAATATTAGATGGGTTGGCTAATTTCAGCAGTCAAGGACAACGGGTAACCAATTTTGAGATGGAGACTTCAGCGATCTATGGGTTAGCCCAATTATTGGGACATCAAGCACTCTCTTGCAATGTCATCATCGCCAATCGGATCAATCAAACTTTCAGCCCTACGCCCGAAAAAGCGATCTTGAACATGATTGAAAAGATGCTGGAACGAATTGAAAAAATCATTTGAGGTAGTAAAAAAAGGCCAACCCCAAACCAAAAATGATTAGCCACTCCAAAGAATTGCCGAGTGCCTTGTTGCGCACCCGCAGGTGAATGATGGCAATCAATGAAAAAACCAAGCCTAGCGCTAGGTAAAAGGTGAGTTTGCGGGGTTCCAAAAGACTTGGCCCAGTGGCAAGCCCTAAATTTGCGGCAATAGATAAAATTACGGGGGCAACCAATACGCTCAATACAGCGCATATCCCTCCAGAAACCCATAGCAAAACCACTGGCATTTGACGCGACAACTGTTGCAAAGAACGTACGGTGCTGGTGACAATAAGCCACAACAAAAACAGCTGAATGCCGGTCAATACTTTTTTGATAAAATTGGTTGGTTCTCCGAATAAGGTCAATATAATAAAATTGGCCAGCAGCACTAATAGTCCATAAAACAATGAACTGATAGGAACTGCGCGGAGAATAACCGCTAAATCATTGGTTTTGCTACGGGTCATAAGGGTGGTATATCGTTCAAAAAACGATGATTATGCGGTTGGGTTCGCTTTTGCGTAATCAGCCAAGAATTGCTTCAAACCGATATCAGTGAGCGGATGATTCAATAAGGCCAAGATAGCAGAAAGCGGACAAGTTACTACATCAGCGCCAGCTTTAGCAGCATCAACGATGTGTTTTCCGTTGCGGATAGACGCAGCCAAAATCTCGGTATCAAAACCTTGGATCGCAAAAATCTCGGCAATTTCGCGGATCAACAACATACCATCCCAGGTAATATCGTCGATACGGCCTACGAAAGGAGAAATAAAGCTTGCTCCTGCTTTTGCGGCCAAAATTGCTTGACCGGCAGAAAACACCAAAGTACAATTGGTACGGATGCTGTGCTCGGTGAAATAGCTGATGGCTTTGATCCCGTCTTTGATCATTGGGATTTTCACTACGATGTTGGGCGCCAAATCCGCCAAGTGCAAACCTTCTTCAACGATGGCATTATACTCGGTAGAAATTACCTCTGCACTTACGTCGCCATCTACAATGGCGCAAATGTCGCGGTAGTGTTGAAGAATGTTGGCTTGGCCGGTGATGCCTTCTTTGGCCATCAGTGTAGGGTTGGTAGTCACACCATCCAAAATGCCAAGATCCTTGGCTTCTTTGATCTGGTCTAAGTTGGCAGTATCAACAAAAAATTTCATAGTCTGTATTTTTTCTGCAAAGCTACGAATTTGAGTAAAATAAAAAACCCCGGGAGAGAATTCCCGGGGCAGTTAGGCAACTAACAAATCATAGTCTCATGTTCTTATTTCTTAACGAGAATTTTGTAAGCGTACTAAAGGGTGAAATCCAAAGGCAAATGCCAATAAGGTTTCTTAAAAAATAAAGGGTAGATGAACTGTCGCTAATAAAAGCAACCACCGGAGCGCAATCAATGCGTTTGATGGAAAATGTATTTTGTGAGGGAACTTTCTTTTGCCAGACGCGCTGTAAAAAATTAACAATATAAAGATAGGTATCAGTTGGAGATTGCGCTTATTTTGGTTGACGAAAGGCGATTTTTAGAACACCAATCCTCTTCAAGGCGAAGCATGTGGAAAAAAAGTACATTTTTAAATCAAATTCATACGTGATTGCAGGCCATCTTTGTATTGCCCGCCCAATGGCAGCACAATCCCGCCAACGGTTACTTCGCTTTTTCTTAAATCCAAACTTTCGATTTTTTCAAACTGTACCAAATAGCGGCGGTGGATTTGTTCAAAAAAATTCGGGGGTAATTTGCCCATCATTTTTTTGAGCGATGATTTTATGGCAAATCTTTTAGCATGAAGGGTGTTGAGGTAGCAGTAATTCCCGTCGGCTTGAATAAAAAGAATGTCAGCGATAGTCAATTTGATGCGCTTGGAATCAATTTTCACAAAAAAAGCTTCTTCATCCCATTGTTCTACCGTTTCTTCTGGAGTTGGCTGCACGCGAATGTACAATTTCATCAAGCTCTCGATGCTGCTGTCTAAAGTGATGCGATCAAAAGGTTTGATGAGGTGGAGCGTATTGAGCAAATTTTTGGTTTCTTGGTAAATTTTGATGTCGTTGTTGGCTGTAAGAAAAATAATGGGGGTATCAAATTCTTCCCGCAACTTGGTGGCAAGCGCTACGCCGTCAAGACTGCCCTTAATGCTAATGTCCATTAAAATCAGATCTGGGTTCAACTCAGCCACCATTCCGTAAACCTCGTCTGAGTTGTCGGTAATGCCCACCAAATCATGTTGCATCTCTTCTAAGTGCTGCTCCAAATGGATAACAAACAAAGGGTCATCCTCAACTGCTAATACTCGATAGTTTTTCATTAGTCCGCAGGTTCTTTGTGTCTACTGGAAAAAAGACTGTAAAGGTAGTCCCTTCTCCTAGTTTACTTTCGACATTAATTTTACCGCCATTGATATTGACCAATTCTTTACATACGGCTAACCCGATGCCAACTCCGCGTTCGCCTTTGGTGCCTGGTAGACTGGGTTGATTACCTTCAAAAAGCGTACTCAATCGTTCTAGGGGTATGCCAATACCGCTATCCACTATCCTTAAAATAGCGTTTTCACCTTGATTACTCCAAAATCCTTCGATTTGAATCAACCCATGAGGTTTGGTAAATTTGATGGCATTGCTCAACAAATTCAAAAACACAATTCGAAACGCGTTTTTATCCAAAAATAGTTCAAATTTTTCGTCAAAATTGACTTCTACAATCAACCCTTTTTCTTGTATCGATAAGGAGAAAAATTCTAACGACTCTCGGGCTATGTCGGCTGGATTAAATTGCTCTGGTAGCAATAACAGTTGTTCGGTATGCGCCCTGCCCCAACTCAGTAGGTTGTCAATCAGGATCTTTAGACCCTTAGCAGTTCGATCGGCATCTTTTCCCAACAAGATTGCCCGTTCAATTTTACCTTTTTGAATCAAATAGGACACCGTATCTGAAAGTGTTGATAAACTAATAGCCGGCCCGCGTAGCTCATGGCCAATGATCATGAAAATTCGGTCTTTTAATCGGTTGATCCGTTCCAGTTCTTCTTTTTGAGCCGCAATTGTCTCTGTCCTACGCACTACTTCTTTGTCCAACCTGATGTTTGTTTCTTTAATCTGAAGGAAGCGTAACTGATACCCAACAATAGCAAGCAGTATAATAAAGCCAATGACCACCACCCAGAACCAAGGTTGCCAGTAATATGGAGCCATCACCTCCAATTTTACGGTTATTGGTTCTGTCCATTGGCCAAAAGCCCCTTGTGCTTTGACCGACAAGGTGTATTTACCAAAAGGCAACCCGCCTAACCTAAAGCTGTGATCCCGAATAAAAGTCCAATCTTTTTGCAACTTATCGACGCGATAAGCAAAATTGATTTTTCCAGGGTTGGCAAATTCCTGAGCTGAGACATGAATGAGCAGAAATCCATCTTCTGGGCGCATTTTTAACACCTTTTCCTGCCGAAATAATTTGGTAACATCTAGCAGCTGCCCAGTTGCTTTTTCTAATTTTTCCAATTTAGTGAACACCACTCGTTGATGCATTTTGGCATCTTTTTGGCGAATCATGTCAGGAGAAAACACTGCTAAGCCATTTTCTCCGCCAAAAATCAAACGGCCATCTTCGTTTTGAAAATTGGAATAAGCATTGAATTCATCGCCAGGAAGGCCGTCGCGTTTGAAAAAAGTGGTGATCAAATGACTGGGGAGATCCATTCGCATCAACCCATAACCACTTGGCAACCATAGGCTTCCTTCCTTATCTTGAAAAATTCCGTAAATGGTATTGGAGCTTAACCCATCCAAATTGGTAAAACGACGAATGGATTTTTGTTGTCGATCCCAAAATAATAGCCCACCCTCTTTGGTAGCCAACCAAAAGTTGCCGTCTGGCGCTTCAAAAATGAATTGAATATCCGAATAGCCTAGGTCTAAAATCTTAAATACTCGTTTGGTAAACACGTTCATCAGGTACAAACCCGTCTTTGCACCAATCCAAAGGCCTTCCCTGTTTTCGTACAATTGATTGATCTGAATATTTGTCAATTTGGGTAAGTCAGGCCATTCGATGTTGCCGCCCGTTTCGGGCAACATTGCCAAGCCGATATTGGTCCCAATCCATAACCTACTTTTTTTGTCCTTGATTAAACAATTGGCTTGAAGAATAAGGGATTTACCGGCAGGAATAGGGATAAGCAGTTTTTCAATGGTAAATGGATCGTTTTTTATGCTTCGCACTTCGTTACGCGGACCAGCAACCCATAATCGATCGGTATCTTGCCAAAGACCCCGCCCAGCAAAATCGGCTAATTTTTTTATGCCCTTATTGCCTGTTGTTTCAAGCGAAAAGCGCATTAAACCTTTATAAGTATTGGCTACGATTTCGTTTTTTTGGATTGTAATGCCACGTGGATTGTAAAAACTGCTGTCCAGATAAGTTTGAAAAGGGTTTTTTTTGACTTCAATAATCGAAAGCGCGGAGTGCCCTCCTGCCCATAATTGGTTGTTGCGGTCAAAAAATAAGGTAAAGAACCGATCATGGGTCATCTTGTTGTTTTCATACGGGATGACTACTGGATGTGAAAGTTCTGGTCTAAACCACCACATAGCTTTTTGATCATAAAAACAGATCCCGCCTGTGCGGTCAAAAGCGGCGTTGGTCATTTTAGCAATATCAAGCGGAGCTTGGGTCTGGGGAGGAACAAATTGATTGAGGTTTTGGCCTCTTTTTTTGTAAACCAATCGTGCTTTGCCCATTTCTAGGTGGCTGCCAGTAGCCATAATCAGTTCTTCCGCTCGGTAACGGAAATATATGGGGCGCATTCCAATAGGATCCTTACTGAGGGTATCGCCATGCACATTGGTTTCAAGTAGTATCTTGTTGCCAATTTTCCAATAGCTCTGAGCATCAATTGGTATGATGGGGCCAACTGGAAGAGGGGTGTCAAAACGTTTGCTAAATTTTTTGGAATAGGAAAATACTGCTCCACTTTTAGTCGTAATGACTAGCTCTTGAGTTTTGCCGACTTGAGCAATAAAAACCACATCCTTTTCCGCAAAAGGGATATTTTTTCTGAAATAATCTTGAAAAGTATACGCCTGCTCCCGCAAAGGATCCAAAATAACGATCTGAACATTGCTCCAAACCGCAACACTATCAAGCAATTGGTTCCCATAGGCTAGGAGCCAAATGTTACCGTCAGGAGCAGCAAAGATCTTGGTATAATCGCTGCGTATCAGCGGATGAGTTTGATTGTTGAAGAGTTTAAACTCGTAGCCATCATAGCGGTTCACACCCTCGTTGGTGGCAATCCAGATGAAGCCGAGTTGATCCTGGCAGATGTCTTCGATCAAATAACTGGCTAGACCGTCTTCTTTTTTGAGATCCCTTTGGTTGATTAGAAAATTTTGACAAAAAAGTAAGCTGGGAAATAACATGCCTGCTACAAGACAAAGGATTGTCTTGCAATAATTTACAAACGTTACCTGCCTGCTCACCCCCGAGACAGTTTTTCTGACTTTTTCATGATTCATTAGCGCATTATGCTCTCCATCTTTGCGAAATCCAGAAGTAATTTCCTGTTGCTCAGCTGGAGTTTTTTTATCTGTTGCCTAAACTTAGTTGCGTCCGATCAAGATAATAATTTGCCTTATTTATTTATGTAAAATATGAAAAAAATGAAAAGCTACTGAAGCCTACGCTTTAGTTATGCATACGAAAATCCACGATTTAGGTTCGGATAATCCTCACTTATCTTTTGACATTTTGATTTTAACGGGAATGGGAAAAATCATCCGTATCAAAAGAGCACTTGCATCAAAAGAATATTTAGTTTAACTTTGAATTTCAAAGTACTTTTATGAAAAGATCACATTCTCCTTTTTTATGGCTAGCAGCTGCCTTCTTGCTATTCAAATTTTGGCAACATCGATTAGGAATTGCTGAATTGCAATTTCTGTTGTATCCCATCAAAATAGCAATTGAGCTGGTGACTGGCGCTAAAGCCCAATATCTACCAAACGAAGGTTACGTTTTCAACGATCTGAATTGCGTAATCGGCGAATCGTGCTCGGGTTTGAATTTTTTGTTCATCAGCTGGTGTACCTTGTCTAGCTTGATTTTATTGTATTTTCCTTACCGTAAAAATCGAGGACTGGCGCTTTTATGCACCGTTATTGCAAGTTACTTCCTTACCCTTTTTGCCAATACCGCGCGCATTTTGGGAGCTATTATTTTACTGCGTATTTCCGTTTTATTTCCTTGGTTTAGAGCAACTTGGCTGCATCAAGCTGAAGGAATACTGGTGTATTTTAGTTTGCTGTTTTTGAGTTGTATTGCCTTTTATTATTGGATTCAAAAAAACACCCGAAAAAATGAAAAACCTGCGTAGTCCTTGGTGGATCTTGGGCATCAGTTCTTTGCCCATTTTGTTGTTGCTGGCCATTTACGGCGGCATTTTCTGGATCATTTCTCCGCAATTGCCCCCCAATGCCCTTGCCCTGTGGCTTACATTCGCCATTTGGTTGGGGAGTTATGGGTTCACTCAAGCAATTTTTGCGGTTTATTGCATTTCTACAAAGCGCGATATCCCTTTTGCTTATACCGTTTTTACGCTGGTTGCATTCATTGTTTTGCTCTACCAGCTGTATTTCCAGTTGAACATACTTATTCCTAGGGATATTCCTGGATGGATGGTTCCTCCTGAGGCCGCCCAATATCCCATCGCCTTGCTCATGCCCACGCTTGCACATGCGATGTTTTTGTTGATCTTACATTTTACCCCGTTTGAACGGCCACAGTATTTTTTTGACAACCTACTATACGCGGCAGTTACACCAATCTTTGGCTATATGTTTTTCATGGTTTTTCAACCTTTATGGCAACCTCTACAAAGTGAATTTTTCACACATGCGCTATTGGTAGTTGCCATTGTAGGGACAGTATCTTTTGGCTTTTTTTTAGGTAGAGCCTTATATATCCTTGGAGCGCGGCGTTGGGTTGGCGAGACATGGATCAAAATACCTTTCCAAATATTGATCGCCATTGTATTCCCCTTGCTGGGTTTAGCGCTTAATCAAGGGGAATTATCTGACGGCCGAGGAGGATTCAGCGAGATTTTTGGCGATTTTGGCCATCCTTTTTTCATGCTATTTGCCGTCATCAATGGCGTACTTGTTTGTTCACCCAACTTACCAATCCCCGGTTATCGTTTGGCAGTTTTTATCGGCCGGAGCTTGGGTTTCACCTTTGTATTGTACTTTTTTCTGGTTTTTCTGCCTTTTTTACCCTTGGCAATACTTGCCATTTTAGCGATTGGCTTAGGTTTTTTGATGCTCACACCGCTAGCCCTCACCATTTTACAAAGCCAAACACTTGCTTCCGATTTCCAATACCTGCGGTTGTTTTTCCCAAAATGGTTGTTGCTAATTTTGTTTTTAGGGAGCTTAATGGTTTTGCCAGCTGGAGTTTTAGTTTCTTACCGCCAAGATAGAATTGCCCTTGATCAGGCTTTGGAATACGTTTATGCATCAAAATTAACCGATCCCACCCCGCAAAAAATAAATGCCCAACGCTTGGCGCAAGTGCTGCATCACATTGAGGTACACAAAAAACGCGGCGATTTTTTTTCTTCCAACAATACGCCTTACCTCTCCTTTTTCTACAATTCAGTGGTGATGAATAGCTTGACCTTGTCGCAATCCAAAATTGATCGGCTACGCTATTTGTTTCAAGACATTGAACCGCCCGAAAACCGTAATTGGGAAAACCAAGTGGCTTGGCGAACCGATAGCGTCAAAGTCATAAAAATGGAAAGCAAAAGCTCTTACAATCCATCAGCTGGATATTGGACCAGTTGGATTGATCTGGAATTAAAAAACCAGGGGAATGAGCTAGGCGAGTTTGCTGATACCTTTGAACTTCCGCCTGCAACTTATGTCAGCGATTATTACCTCGATATGAATGGCCACCGCGAAGCAGGTATTTTGGCCGAAAAGAAAGCCGCGCTCTGGATTTACCAGCAAATTAGTACTTTGACCCGCAGGGATCCCGGTATTTTGCAATATGCAGATCCTGATCATCTCAGTTTGCGGGTCTATCCTTTTCAAGCTGGCGAAACACGTTTTTCGGGGTTTAGCTTAATTCATCCTGAACCTTTGCTTTTCCGGATTGCAGGTCAAGAGGTTCAACTTGGTGATCCAAATATGGTTAGCGTGCCTACACGCACAATAGCCAGTAGAGGAGGCGTTTATGTGTCGGCAGGGGCAAAAAAAACATTGCCCCAAGTTCCGCTGAAGACCAAATTCCACTTGATTTTCGATGGTTCGCTGCAAGCGGCTGGTCAGAAACAAAAGCTAATCAAAAAGCTGGAAGATTGGCGGCAAGCCCAACTTATTTTGCCTGATCAAATACAGTACCTTGCTGCCGGGTTATCCTCACGCTCGCTAGGTTCGGGAGATACATGGAAAAAAGACCTAAAATCTTACTCCAACCAGGGCGGTTTTTTTGTTGAGCGTGCCATCCAAATCCAAATGGCTCAAGCTGTTTTAAAGCCGAAAGCCGAAAAACTGGTTTTTATCTTGGTGAGTAATCGCTCTTACCTGCCCTTCGATCCCCAAGACATTACCAACTTGGCTGCTTTATTACCACTAGGTGTTGAGGTATTGCGATTGCATTCAGATGGAACCTTGGAAGCAATTTGGAACTCCCAAAAAGGTGCACTAAAACAAGATGTCTCGGTCTTGGCATGGCCAGATGCGCAACATCCGCAAGCTTTTTTGCCCAATAACAATCTAGGTAGCTTATTCCTACCGCTTCAAACATTGCAGGCCTCACCAACTTGGCAAGTGACTAAAACTGATCTCCCAACCAATGTGTGGGAGAATGGGGTGCATTTGGCCGCTCAAAGTGCCAGCTTGGCGTTCCACCCCGAAGCTGGAGACGAGGCCTGGCGCCAACTGACCCGCAATAGTTTTGCCGCTCATTTACTTACGCCAGCTACTGCATTTTTAGCCTTAGAGACCGAATCACAAAAACGTTTGTTGATGAAAAAACAATGGGAGTCTTTACATGCCAATAAAGCCCTCGACCTAGGTGAAGAACCAACGCCCATGTCGGAACCAGATTGGTGGTGGATCCTCTTTTTGGCGGCTGCTTGGTTTTGGTATGTTCGAAGAAAATAAAGTGGACCCAAAAATTGCTAGTGGGTTGGATCAGAATGTCTATTTTTGAGGTGGTTTTTTCAATTACCCAAACATTCATGAACCAACCCACTGCTGTTCTTCTCGAGTTGCAATATTGCCCACCGGTGCAATACCTTGTCAAATTGCTACAGTATCGAAAGGTTTTTTTTGAACAACATGAAAATTTTCAAAAAGGAAGTTACCGCAATCGTTGTCATATTGCCGCTACGCATGGCATTCAGCGCCTATCGGTGCCCTTGGTAAAAGGCAAAAATCACCAAACGCCCATTCGCGAGGTACAAGTAGCCTATACCACTCCTTGGCAGCAAAATTTATGGGAGACTTTGATTGCCGCTTACGGTAGTTCGCCTTATTTTGATGATTATGAACCTTTTGTCAAACCTTACTTCGATAAAGAATACGGTTGTCTATGGGATCTTAACTTGGATTTACTGAAACTTTTTTTGCGCCTGTTGCAATTTGAGGTCGACATCCAATTTACCGATACTTATTGGCGAGAAGCTCCCCCCGAAATCCTGGATCTCCGACAAAGCATCACGCCAAAGCCACAACATGAACTTCCTGATCCGGCTTTTTTTCCGGCCAAATACCCCCAAGTATTTGAAGATAAGCATGGTTTTCTTCCTAATTTGAGTATCTTAGACCTACTTTTTTGCAATGGTCCACAAGGCATTTTGACCTTGCACGAAAGTATTGTCACCAACTAACCTCTTTCTAACGCATATGTCCAACTTACTCAATACTCGATTGATCACCGAACGCGCCCACGTAGCTGAAGCCGTGAAAGAATTGCACGAACTGACCATTCGCATCCATCACGAAACGTTATCCAAAACAGTAAGCGATTTGCGCAACCGCCTCAACGATCCCTTTATGTTTGTCATAGTGGGTGAAGTAAAGGCGGGAAAAAGCAGTTTTATTAATGCTTTGCTGGAGACAGGACGGGAAATCACCAAGGTAGCGCCACAACCTATGACCGATACCATTCAACAGATTGTGTATGGCGAAACCGAGGAAGTAATTGTGATCAATCCTTTTTTGAAAAAAATCCTAGTCCCGGCGGAGATTCTCAAGGAAATCGCCATAGTCGATACGCCAGGAACCAATACCATCGTCGAACACCACCAAGAAATAACCGAGAACTTCATTCCTGCTTCTGATTTGATCGTTTTTGTTTTTGAAGCAAAAAACCCTTACCGACAATCGGCCTGGGATTTTTTCAATTTCATCCACTCTGATTGGCGCAAAAAAGTCATTTTTGTATTACAGCAAAAAGACTTGATGCCAGTAGAAGATCTGCAAGTTAACCTCAATGGCGTGCGGGAATATGCGGAGAAAAAAGGCATCAATGCCCCAACTATTTTTGCCGTTTCGGCTAAAGCTGAAATCGACGGCGATGCGGAAAATAGCGGTTTTGGAGCAGTACGGGAGTTCATCCGCACCAACATCACCGGCGGAAAAGCCCCAGTGTTAAAATTGCAAAATAGCGTTCAAACCTGTCTCAACATCAACGAAAGCATCGGCGAAGGACTGGTTTTGCGACAAAAACAATGGCATGCCGATGTTGCTTTTCGGCAAGACATCAAATCAACGCTTGACAATCAAGAGATTAAGTCGTTCAAACAGGTGGATCAACTGGTAGAAAATATTCTAGCGGGTTACGATCGCACCACACAAGCCAAAGAAGTAGAACTCCAGGAAGGACTATCCTTTTTTTCCTTGATCCGGCGTTCCTTCGCCGCTGTTTTTACCAAAAAAGTATCGGCTAAAGAATGGCTCGAAACGTTGGCCAAAGACTTAGAAAACGACCTTAACGATACGCTCAAGGCAAAATTAAAAGAAGGCATTGGCGACTTGGCCGACAATGTGCAACAAATGGCCAAACTAATTGACCTAAAAATCCGCACCAGTATCAATATTCTTCAAAATGATCATGAAATTTTTAGCTCCATAGCGGAGCGGAGGCACAGCATCTTCCAAGAGCTTCAGGAGAAGTTTGAGGATTTCATCAAAAAAACAGAAAGCTTTACCGACCGGGGTTTATTTCCGGATAAAAGTCCCTTGCCTACCTCGCTGGCTACGGGCAGCGGTTTGGCAGTAATCGGCATTATTTTGGCGGCCATTACCCATGGAGCAGTGTTCGACATTACCGGCGGGATTTTGACTACTATTGGTTTGCTTTTCGCTGGTTTTGCCACCAACTTCAAACGCCGCAAAATCATCAGTGGGTTTCAGGAAGAGATTGCCAAAGGGCGTCAAAACATAGATTCCAGTGTAACCGAGCAACTAAAAACGTACATAAAACGCTTGAAAGAACGTATCGACAGCAATTTTGATCCTTTTGATTTGATGTTGGAAAAAGAGAAAGAACAGATTGCCCAATTGACGTTAGAACATAGCAAAGTGGAAGGCCGTTTTCAGGATTTAGAAAAAAAATTGGAGCAATTGATGCTTTCGTCGTCCTAAACCTCGTTTTTGCCGAAAGTCTGGCGCTTAATTTGACAAATTCGTAAATTTAGAGCTAGTTCAATACAATTGCATCATGAAGAAAAAATATATCGCCGCACCCTTAGCTCTATTATTTGGCGTTTTTGGCGTACACCGTTTTTACCTTGGTCAACGCGGCTTAGGAATTTTGTATTTCATGGGATTTATGATCACCTTTGCGATCACTGTAAGCGACCATGTCGAGTTTCCACCGATCGTTTTTATGGGTATATTGGGATTTGTGGACGCCATTTTACTTTTTGCCATGCCACAAGAAGATTTTGACGATCGGTACAACAAAAAATACTTTACTCGCCGGAGAAATCGCCAAGAAGAATATCCAGAATACGAAGAGCCTTATTCCAACACCAGCAATACTTTCCCCAAAGCAGCCAGCGGAACCGGTTCCAACAAAGAAGACTTATTCAAACGTATGGGGATTGAGCGGTTTCGGGCATTTGATTTTGAAGGCGCCATTGATGCTTTTTCAAGATCATTGGAAGCCAATTTAACTTCCCCTACCCTTCACTTCAACTTGGCTTGCAGCTATTCGATGTTGGAAAACGCCAATAAAGCATTTCACCACCTCGAAAAAGCCATCGAAAATGGTTTTTCCGATTTTGGCAAAATACATTCCCACCAAGCTTTAGCATTTTTGAGAAAACAAGCTGATTTTCAAAAATTTGTAGACAATGGTTACAAACGAATTTCGGCCCTACCGCAAGCGCAAAACAACGTACTGGACAACATTGTCAGCGGTCAATCTACCGCCGCTACCCCTACCAAAGATGTGTTTGATGAAATCCTACAGTTGGGCGACTTAAAAGAAAAGGGCCTCATCTCTGAAGAGGAATTTGCCCGTCAAAAAATAAAGTTGCTCAATGAGTAACCGCCGTGATCTTTCTTCAATTTCACACTTCATCTCTTTCCCACTCAATGAAAAAAAATTGGCTATTGCTGCTGGTTTTGAGCTGCCTGCTGCAATCATGTTTGATTTCGCTCCATCCCCTTTACACCAATGACACCTTGGTTTACAAACCCGAGCTACTGGGAACCTGGAAAGACTCCGATGGCCTAAAATGGAAATTTTCAGCTATTGAAGGCGATTCGGTGAAGCCTTACTACCAGGTAATTCTACAAAAAGGTGGAAAAAAGAAATACTACACCGGTCATTTGGTGCAATTGGGCGATCAGCTGTATTTGGATGTGTTGCCCAAAGAAACCGCCAAAAGTAGTTCCTATAAACTTCTGGGCGACATGGCCTATTACTTGCCTACCCACAATTATTTAAAACTCACTATCTCCGCTAATACCCTGGTAGTCAGTATGTTTAACACCGACTACCTCGATCAATTGTACAAGGATGGAAAAACCAACTTGAGTAGGGAAAAACTGGAAAACGGAAGCTATTTAATCAACGCTTCAACAGCTGATTTGCAGGCTTTTTTTCGCCAATTTGCTACCCATCCCGATGCGTTCCAGCAACCTTCAACACTGATGAAACAATAGCTTTAAAAATGTAATTTAGCGCATAAAAAAGCGCTATGAATTTTCAGCACAAAACCGTACTCATCACCGGCGGCTCCCGCGGTATAGGCGCAGCTACAGCATTCGCCTTCGCACAACGCGGCGCGCGTGTAGCCATCAGCTATCAAAGCAATACCGAGGGCGCTGCCGCGGTTTTGGCAAAGCTCCCGGGCGAAGGGCACATCATGCTTCAAGCTAATGTTGGAGATCCTGAGTCAGTTAAGCATCTGGTGGATCAGGTGGTTGTCGAATTTGATAAACTGGACATTGTGGTCAACAATGCCGGGATCTTTGCTCCTCACCCGATCGACGAGGTTGATTATGCCACTTGGCAAAAAGCCTGGCAAGATACTCTTGCGGTCAATCTTTTTGGAGCGGCAAATGTCTGTTATTGTGCGGCTCAATACATGATCCGACAAGGCGGCGGAAAAATGGTCAACGTTTCTTCACGCGGCGCTTTTCGGGGAGAACCTGAATTTCCGGCATATGGTGCTAGCAAAGCTGCGCTCAACGCCATGAGTCAGTCTTTGGCGCAAAAACTGGGGCGTCACAACATCGCAGTGACCGTGATAGCACCTGGTTTTGTAGAGACGGACATGGCCAAAGAAGCATTGGAAGGTGAAAAAGGAGTGGCCATTCGCTCGCAAAGTTCAATGGGTCGAGTAGCCACACCGGAAGAAGTGGCCTATGGCATTCTTTTTTATGCCTCTGATGGTGCAGAATTTATGACGGGCGGGATTATGGACATCAACGGCGCTTCTTATTTGCGGAGTTGAAACCAATCGTACTTCCTAAACTATTTTACTCTAGCAAAAATTTGCTTATTTTTGGATAAAGAGTACCATGATGACCATTCAAGCGCAAAAGAAGTTATTCACGGTAGATGATTATTACAAAATGGCTCAGGTAGGCATTTTGGATCCTACTGATCGCGTAGAATTAATTCGTGGCGAAATCATCACTAGGAGCCCTATCAATAGTTTGCATGCCAGTACGGTAGATCGATTAATGCGATTGTTGATCCAAAAACTACAAGATCAATTCATTGTAAGGTGTCAAAACCCAATTCATATTGATGAATATTCAGAACCTGAACCCGACTTAGTAATCGCTAAATTTCAGGAGGATGAGTATTTTTCCCAACACCCGCTTCCTTCCGATGTTTATTTGGTGATAGAAGTAGCGGATACAACCCTTAAACAAGATCGCAAGGTAAAACTGCCTTTGTACGCTGAAGTAGGTATTCCGGAAGTATGGATTGTGAATTTAAAAGAGAGAACCATAGAAATATATGCCGAACCGCTTGATGGCAACTACCATTCCAAGACAAGCGCACAAATTGGAGAAAAAGTTAAATGCTTGGGCTTAAATTTCCACCTGGAGGTTGATCGAATTTTTGGCAAACGTTAAATAAATAATCAAGGGCATACACTTGAAAGCCCTTGATTATTTATCTTAAATTTTCCTACTCCACGCTATTCAACTCTTCAATTACCTTGTCGCTGAAGTTTTTCAGCACATAATCCTTCAAAGGCAATTTTTTGCTAATTTTTGGATCAGCAAGCAATACTTTCTTTTTCTCATCATAATGGTTCCATTGAGCTACGTAGCCACCGGTCAGCAGGTTGTAACTTGACATACCGGCGCCGTCGTTGGCAGCATTGCCAAACTGCTCGTTGTCGTAACCAATTACTTTGATTTGTTTCAACTTGGGATCGTAGCGGAATTTGTAGGTGTAGGTTGCGCGCATGTAACCGATGGTCAGCGTCACCACATTTTTGTTCACCGATACTTTAGTTTCATCGCCAGCCGAAGTAACGACTTGGGAAAACAAAGGTTTGCTGCCTTGCGTAGACAATGCATAACCGATTTTAAACCCCTCATCAGTGGTGATGATCTCAAATCTATCAGGCGTAGTATCGCCATCAAGATCTGCGGTTACTTTGGTTTGTCCAAAAGCCGTGATGGTAAAACACAGCATAAAGAATAAGAGTGTTGATTTCATTTTTTTGGTTTTTGAGATCACAACATAATGATCTTTTTGATGATTAATATTTGGATTGCAACCGTTTTTTTAATCGAATCAAAATCCGTGTCTAATTAGTTTAATCTGTGTTCCCCTCTTTTTATACCACCCGCCTCAACGCTTCCCTTACCGTCAAAGCAGGCAGTTTTGTCTCCTTCACAAAATCCTTTACCCCTTCCGGATTCACCCGCGCATACTGGCGCAAGGCCCAACCCGCTCCTTTTTGCACAAAAAACTCTTTGCTATCCGCCCGTTTTTCAATGTATTCAAACAACAACTCTGCATTGGTTTTTTCTTTGTAATCCAATTGAAAGATAATGGCCGCTCTCTGGTACCAGATGTTGGGCGAATCGATCCAGCGTTGGGTATAGGTACGCGTTACCTCTGGGAAACCCAGAAATAGATTCCCTGCCAAGTGGGGCGCAATAAAGTCAACGGAATCCCACCATGATTTTTGGCCGATCAGCTCCTCAAATAGATCTAAGAAATCAACTCCGAGGTGTTTGACCCGTTTGCGGAGTAAATCGTTAACAAAGTATTGGAGTTCGCGTTGTGGAGCAGCAAAACAGAGGCGACATAAAGTTTTGAGTTCTTCGCCACGCGGATAGTCGTGGTCTGCAATAAATCCAGCGGAGAGAGCGCGGCGTTCGGGCGTTTTGATGCCAAAAAAAGAGAAATGATTTTTCATATAAGCAGCCATGCCGATTGCCTGATCGGGTTGGGCAAATTGGGCGTAACAATCAGTTAGATCAGAAAAATAGGCTTCCGTTTTCAATGGCGCTTTTTTGCCAAAGATAAAGATTGCCTGAAAATAAAAACTCGTTTAGCCATTAAAAGCCAGCAACATGCGGATGTTCTGGCCAGAATTTTCAAGATCAATGTGACTTAAAGGGACTTCAATTTTTTTAGTGTGCACCAAATCGGTAAAGGGCAAAATGCCGCCATATAACTGGTTGCCGGAGCGGCCAGCGATGAAAATGCTAAAGGGCTCTTGCATTGGGATGTTAAAACAGGAATACTTATCCCCCGAAGGATACATCCGCACCAAAGAAGTACAATCGCGGAGCACGAGGAAAGCTATTTTTTGCTCCAAGACCACTTTTTCCGGTAAGGCATAGCGGGCGGTAACCATCGATTTGCCGCCGCCCTTGATCAGGGGAGCATTAAAACTGAACCAACCTAAACTATTAATCGTAGTCGTCAGCCAATTTTGGCCTTGCCATTTTTTGGTTTTCAATTTTTGCTTGCTCGCTGGCAGCCAATCTTGCACCAGTTGGGTACTATAACTGCGCGTTGCCGCCAAACCAGATTGGTACAATTTGATGCCGTTGGGGTTTTGAACTGTTGCGGCAATCGGCCATTCGATTTGTAGCGGTTTTATCAATTGTACATCAGAACCCTCTAAAGTTTGAAAATGCAAATAGAACATGCCGTTTGATTCCAGCACCTCATCTCGGGAAGTGGTGCTCTTGTTGGCCATAACCATCAATGCCTTGGAGGTAACTTCGGTTAATTCAACTTTTAGCGGGCGGGTATAAATGTGTCCGGAATGATCAGAAAAACTTCCCGTGGGGATGGTAATTTTGATACCGCTTTCTCCCATAACAAAAGAGGGCGATGTGGGGTCAATGACAAAAACCTGCAATACCGGAATTTGCCACTGTAGCGGATTGTCCACATATGGAGACAACGCCTCCATTGGGAAGTTGTGATAATTAGACGAAATACCCATAAAAATAGTTTTCTCAAAATACGTTTAAAGCAAAGTCATATACGACTTTTGCAATTCTATACAAACACCAGTAAAATTTTAGTGCAAAATGACTAGTAGGTAGATGAACCCTCAGAGAAGTGAAGTAAAACTACAAATTCTTGAGGAGAGAACAAAAAAAATAACTACTTTTTGGTGCAAAATTTTGCAAATTAGATCGCAAAAAATCTCAACTGATGCAGCCTTTGGCCGAACGAATGCGCCCTACCCGCTTAGAAGAATATTTGGGTCAAGAACACTTGGTAGGTGAAGGTTCTGTTTTACGACAGGCCATTGCAGCTGGTTTTTTGCCTTCGGTTATTTTATGGGGTCCGCCAGGAGTAGGCAAAACCACCCTGGCCAACATCATCGCCAAAGCCATTCAAAGGCCATTTTTTAGTTTGAGTGCAATCAGTTCAGGGGTAAAGGATGTACGGGAAACCATTCAAAATGCTGAAAAACAGCGTTTTTTCAATCGCCCGAACCCTCTTTTGTTCATCGACGAAATTCACCGGTTCAGCAAATCCCAGCAAGATGCTTTGCTTGGGGCAGTTGAAAAAGGAGTCATTACCCTCATTGGCGCTACTACCGAAAATCCTTCTTTTGAGGTCATTCCCGCGCTGCTTTCGCGTTGCCAAGTTTATGTGCTTAAATTGCTGAGCTCCGAACAATTAGTACAGTTGGTAGATCATGCCCTCGTTCATGACGAGATCCTAAAGCTCAAAAAAATCCAAATTGAAAGTTACGAAGCTCTGCTTCATTATTCAGGCGGCGATGCCCGTAAACTGTTCAACATCCTGGAATTGGTAACTAGTTTTCCTGTTGACGAGGGGGATACGCTAGTTGTTACTGATGAATTAGTGACTGAAACCGTACAACAAAACATGGCAGTGTATGATAAAGGCGGGGAAATGCATTACGACATTGCCTCCGCCTTTATCAAATCGATTCGCGGTAGTGATCCCAACGCTGCCGTATACTGGCTAGCGAGGATGATTGAAGGTGGCGAAGACGTAAAATTCATTGCCCGTCGCATGATGATAGCCGCTGCTGAAGACATTGGCTTGGCCAATCCCAATGGCTTACTCATGGCCACCACGGCTTTCCAAGCGGTACAAGCAGTTGGTTTGCCGGAGGCGCGCATCATCCTTTCGCAAGCCGTGATTTACTTGGCCACCTCACCAAAAAGTAATTCGGCATACCTCGCCATCAATCAGGCGCAAGAGTTGGTACAAAAAACGGGAAACCTTCCCGTTCCGCTAGCCCTGCGCAACGCACCTACCGCCTTGATGAAAAAGCTGGATTACGGCAAGCATTACCTATATAGTCATGATTACCCAGGCAATTTTGCCCATCAAGAGTTCATGCCGGAAGCGGTTTCCGGAAAAAAACTATACACTCCTGCCGACAATCAAACCGAGGAAAAACTTAAAACTTGGCTGCAACAGCGCTGGAAAGACAAATATGGTTATGGGGTGTAAGGGATTTTGGCTGCATCGCGGGTGTAAAAACTTTGCAAGTATTTCTTGAGGTTGTTTTTTACGCCTTTTTCCAACCATTGAAAATCGTCGATGCACTGAAATAGGGCTTCTTTTTTTTGCTCAAACAACTCCATTGTTTTTGAAAGTGCTGCTTTACTGATGGGAAAACCTTGAAAAAGCCTTTCTCGGACATTATCAAGTTTTAACACCCCATTTGGCACTGCATAAGGCGCATCCACAAAACCACTCCAGTCAAAATCATAAGGAACTGGAACCATCAAGGAACCATCTTTGGGTTTGTATACCTTTACATTTCTTCGCCCTGTCATCGACCAATCCGTATTCCCGATGAAATATTGAAAAACGGACATTACATTTTCATCTGCCGAAACAACTTCAGCTGGTAGAATAATGCGACAACTGCCGCAATCCTCAGCATTCAAACGGCTGCCCAGATCATCTTCATCTTCAATCAAAATGGCATAACGGATTAGTTTTTTCTTCTGTGGTGCTTTAGAATCGACATAATTGATTCGCAGCAATTGAGCGCGAAGACTTTTTTCGGTCAGGATATTGTACATCCGATAGATCAAATACTCCCGCAACATAATTTGGTTGGAAGCGGCTTCCTCTGATAGACAATGCGTCACCAATTTATGACTCCGGCGTTTCGACAATCCCCTTTCTTCTAATTGAGTTTTTGAAAATTCGATTTCCAGTGGCGGGAAATCACAAGACATGCGACGAAATTTCCCTCTTACAACCAATTCCACATCCCAATTACTGGATTGACCAAGGCTGTCTGAAAAATTAAAAACACCAGGAAAAGAGACAACGGTTTTTCGATTACTTTCCATTTCTTTAAGATCTAGGTTTAGGGTCACTTCCCTCATTCCGTTGTTTGCTAAGAGATCGAATAAACTGTGCTTAGCCGACTTTTGCCCCCAAATAGAGCAACACAAGAGAATAAAACATCCACAAAACCAGTTTCTTAGATTAGTTTGACGAGAATTTTGTATCATTTTAGGTGTTTTTAGTATTTGATTAGCATTAGCGTTCAACACGATTCATTGGTTGGAAGGTTCCATCAAAACAAATCAACACTTTTGATAGTAAGAGTGTGTTTGGATTTTTTATTCGCGCTGCAAATGGCCAAAATTCACCCCAACTTCGTTGCGAAAATACTCATGTAGCGCTGCTACACTCCGTTTTTCGCGCCTCGTTGGTGCAAATTTTGACTCATTTTCGCTTGCGAACTAAAAATCCAAATACACTCTAACCTTTATTTCAGAATAATGTTATAATTTAAGGTTTTTTCGACAAATTACTGCAACTTGAATACTTTCCTTATTTTTACCCCGCCACTACCCTATTCTTTCAAAAAAGTTTAATTAATTTTATCGGCTGGATTAGCAGAAAAAAGCAGCAAATGAAGGTTTTAACTTCTTTTTTTATATGTAGCGTTGCAATAATACTGTTGGAAGGATGTTCCGCAAGTAAACCGGTAGCATTGCCAGACGCCCCTATGGCCGAACGCCCCAAGAACATCATTTTATTGATCGGCGATGGGATGGGATTGTCCCAAATTACCGCTGCTTTGTACAGCAACAACAACCACCTCAACCTGGAAACCATGCCATTTATTGGTTTTCATAAAACCTACTCCAGTGATGATTTGGTAACCGACTCTGCCGCTGGAGCTACTGCTTTTGCTAGCGGTATCAAAACTTACAACAATGCGATCGGGCTTAACAAAGATTCCTTACCCGTTAGAACCATTTTGGAAGAAGCCAAGGAATTTGGATTGGCGGCTGGTTTGATAGCTACCTCTACTATTGTCCATGCCACCCCCGCTGCTTTTGCGGCTCATGCCAAATCTCGGGAATACTATGAGGAAATTGCCTCTGACATGGCTGAAAGCAACGTAGATCTATTGATTGGCGGTGGTAAAAAATATTTTGACCGCCGGGAATATGATAACCGCGACATTACCAAAGAGCTTACTCAAAAAGGTTATCGCATTTCCGATTATTCACAGGAAGACATTAATACGGCTAAATTTGATCCTGCAAAACCGCTCATTTTCTTTACTGCCGACAAACAGCCTTTAACCGTTACCGCTGGTAGGGATTATCTGCCCTTGGCAACCCGTAAAGCGCTCAATTTTTTGGAAAAACGCAGCGATAAAGGCTTTTTCCTTATGGTAGAAGGATCGCAGATCGATTGGGCTTGCCATGCCAACGACGCCAAATTAAGTGTAAGAGAAACCTTGGATTTTGATAAAGCGGTAGGTGAAGCGCTGGCCTTTGCCCGTAGCCACGGCAATACGCTGGTTATTGTCACTGCCGACCATGAAACTGGCGGCTTATCAGTGATTGAAGGTTCCAAAATGAACCGCCTAGAATGTGCTTTTACCACCATCAACCATACCGCAACCATGGTTCCCGTTTTTGCATTTGGTCCGATGGCGCAACACTTTGCCGGGATTTTTGAAAATACTGCCATTTATAAAAAGATGCGTGCCGCTTTTGGCTTTCCTGAAGTACAAACTTCAGCCACCAGTTCTTACCAAAAATAAGGTTGAAGCCGTTGTAATTTTATTGTCTGATTACCAGCGAATTCTGATTTAAAAACCGGCATCTTTCCGCAATTCTACACGTATACACCAAGGATTAACGTTACCTTTTTGAACATTTGCACAAATGTTTTATTTTAATGAGTACGAAGCTTATTTCAGCAAAATGTCTGAATATGCTTGTAGTTATCACCCGCTGAGTTTAAAAAATTACTATATGAGTAGTGCAGCATTGTTGCTTGAAAACTTACAACTAATTAAAGAAAGTGCTCGGGATTTTGCCGAAACCTACATCCGTCCGCATGTTATGGAATGGGATGAGGTTTCTCACTTCCCAGCCGACTTGTTCCACCGTATGGGCGAATATGGATTTATGGGCGTTTTGGTACCCGAAATTTATGGTGGCGCGGGCTTGGGCTATCAAGAATATGTAACTGTCATTGAAGAAATCGCTAAAGTCTGCGGTTCCATTGGTTTATCAGTCGCAGCCCACAATTCATTGTGCACCAATCATATCCTGATGTTTGGCGACGAAGAACAAAAACACCGCTACCTTAGCAAACTAGCTACCGGCGAGTGGATTGGCGCTTGGGGACTTACCGAACCGAATACGGGCAGCGACGCCGGAAGAATGCAATGTGTAGCCGAACGCGATGGCGATTATTATGTCATAAATGGGGCAAAAAACTTCATAACCCACGGCGCCTCTGGCCATGTAGCAGTGCTTATTGCCCGTACTGGTGAGCTTTTGGACAGTCGCGGAATGACCGCTTTTGTCATTGAGCGCGGAACTCCGGGTTTTTTGGCCGGGAAAAAAGAGAACAAACTGGGCATGCGTGCTTCCGAAACGGCAGAAATGATCTTCGATAATTGCCGTATACACAAAAGCCAAATGCTTGGCGAAGAAGGAGAAGGTTTTATCCAATCCATGAAAATATTGGATGGTGGTAGAATTTCAATTGCCGCTTTGTCATTGGGTATTGCCAAAGGCGCTTATGAAGCATCGTTGGATTATGCTCAACAACGCCAACAATTTGGTCAACCCATCTCCAGTTTTCAAGCCATCGCTTTCAAGTTGGCAGAAATGGCAACCAAGATTGAGGCTTCCGAGCTATTGGTGCGCAAAGCGGCTGATCTGAAAAATGAGAATGAAAAAGTGACCAAGATATCGGCAATGGCCAAATATTTTGCTTCAGAAACTTCAGTTGAAGTAGCTACCGAAGCCATTCAAATCCATGGCGGATATGGGTACATGAAGGATTTTCCGGTGGAGAAATTCTACCGCGATGCCAAATTGTGCACCATTGGCGAAGGAACTACTGAGATTCAAAAATTGGTCATCTCACGCGAGTTGCTGAATAAAAATGCCAAACACAAAAAGTAATTGGTGTTCAAAATCAATAAAAAGTGGTTGTCAGAGTTTAGATCTGGCAACCACTTTTTTTGTAACATTTCTTAATGTATCACTACCGGTTTTGAAACCACCCCGTTTTCAAATTGCAGGTTGATCCAATACATTCCGGGGATACTTGGCGGATTCCACTCGTGTACTTGCTCGCCTGCGAGCTGCCGCTCCTGGACAAGCGTATGTACAATCTGACCTAATGCATTGGTAATAGCTATTTTCACATATCCCGCATTAGGCAGCGTATATCGGACCTGCACCGGACCTGATGTCGGATTTGGTGATACTTTTACCGCATATTCCGCTACTACAAAATTGGAGATGGAGGTGATCACGCCCGCAGGAACCGTGCGCAACTTGGTAGTACTGTACAAGCGATATTCTCCAGGTTGCAACGCAATTGCTCGATTGGTACTGGACAGAAAAAAACTATCGCGTTGGAAATAATCATACCACCAACCACCACTTGGAAAGGTAATCGTTTCCGTTTGCGCAGCTAGGGACGAATTCGCCAAAGCTAAAACCTTCATTTTATCATCGGTAAGGGCTACATTTTTAAAAGAAGATCCACTTAGGGTTGTTGTAAAGCTGTTGGTATGAAAAACCGGGTAAGTGCGCCGTAAAAACGCCATAGCGCGAATCACATCGTATACCTTTTTTCGGCCAAACTGTTGGGGGTAGTCCCAGCGAATCGGTTTGGTCGACAAGCGACAATTGTTCGATACAGTTAGATTTTCGCAGGTATTGATGGAGTAATCATACCCTAATTCTCCAAATTGCCAGTGCATTTTAGGGCCAGGTACGGCATAATAAATAAAATTGGCCATCTCTGTGCGTTGTAGCGCCGTATTCAAATCCTTGACATTGTAGGCGCCATTGCGGCTGCCTGATTGGAGGTTTTTGTACATAATCCGTTCTTCATCATGGCTTTCCATATAAACCACCGCACTGGGATTGGTCATACCGCGATAAGAATAGTTCAAGCCACCCCAATCATGGGAATTACCTAACGTACCTTCGTTAAACTGAAAATTGAGATTGCTCCACAACATCATCCCTTGACGCGCCAATTCCAATTCCTCGGTATTATCAGCAAAGTGTTCCAAAATGACATACGCTTGTGGATCCACCGACCAAATGGCATCGGCATATCCTCGCAAAATGGCAATGCGCGAGGCATCGTATTGTCCCCAAGCCGATACATTGCCGATTGTTACTTTTTGCGTAAAACCTTTGGATAAATCAAAGCGAAAACCGTCAACTTTAAATTCTTTTTGCCAATAATTGAGCACCTGTTTGACGAAAGTCTTGGTAGCTGCGCTTTCATGGTTAAAATCATTGCCTACATTGAAATCATGGGTGGGCGAAGGGTTCAGCCAGGGATTATCAGCCGAAGGGCGCTGCAGGTTTTGATCCCAGTACATTTGCGCCAAAGGGCTTTGTCCAAAAGCATGGTTGAACACCACGTCTAAGATTACAGCGATACCCCTACTATGACAAGCATCCACAAAGGTTTTAAAATGCTCGGGGGTACCATAGTATTTGTCCAGCGCCATGTGATAAGAAGGATTGTATCCCCAGGAATTATTGCCTTCAAACTCTTGGATGGGCATCAATTCAATGGCGTTGATCCCTAGGCGTTGTAAATAATCAAGGGTATCCAGCAAAGTCAGATAATCATGGCGAGCTACGAAATCGCGTAACAGCAACTCATAAATTTGCAAACGCTCCTTAAGTGGCTTGACAAAATTGGTGTTTTTCCAAGGAAATGCGGGCTTTCCAGGTTGTATCACCGTAACAATGCCCGTTGTTTTTCCAGTAGGATAAGTAGGCAAATTGGGAAAAGTAACATTGGGGATAAATTGATCATTGTTTGGATCCAACACCAAAGTGCTATAAGGATCGCCAATACGTACCCCATTGTCCAATTGATATTGAAACAAATAGGTTTGGCCAGGAGTCAGGGCACTGGTTTCCAACCAATGTGTAGTACCATCTATACTGCGGTTCATCAGGTAAGCATCCGAGATCGTCCAATTGTTGAAATCGCCAACTACGTACACACCACTTTTTCCAGGTGCATACAAGGCCAAACGCACTCGATTATCAGGCAAATAGCTAATCCCCGCAATGGTTCCGGCCGGCGGATCCAACGGCGGTTTCGTACTTCGTACCGTGTAAGAAAAGGAAAGGGTATCATTTTTTGAGGCGGCAGCCGTAATAAAATTGATCTTATGGGTACCTGATGAAGCTGCTTTCAAAGTGTACTCTAATAGCGTACCAGCTGTCGAGTACAAAACCTGTCCATTTTCCTGCACACTCAAATTGGCCGATTCGGAGGCAACTCCGCGTACTGGAATGTTAGCGCCAGCATCTACCAACAAACTTTGGCTAGATGGGCTCAACAGGGCGGTCAACAAGCCCGTTTGGTTGTAGACATTGACAAAAATGTCTTTGCCGCCCACATCTTTTCCCTCTTTTGACCCGTTGGCATTGCGAAATACCATAGCCAATTGTCGGATTTCTAAACCGGCAGATGTGCCGTAATAGGCACGAATGCTGGGCGCGAATTTGTAACTATAGACATTGGGTTGACCCGCTACTGGTTTCATTTCCCAGCTCGCATTGGCGATACCCCAGGTGGTGGCCACATTTTTCCAATCAGAGGAGGAAAGACTTTGACTGGTGATGACGCCAGTATGAATGTAAACGCTGCACCCACAATCTTTCAACCCTCCGGTTCCTTGACTGGCATTGTAAAAAATCGTCACCGGTTCGCCAGGTTTAGGAAAATACGGATCAGTCCAAACGATTTGTGCAGACAAATCGTGATTCGCTGCTGCGAGCAGCAGCATAAATAACAGGCGGAGTTGTTTAAGGAACATGATTTTAATTTTGGGAATGAGTGTATTAATGCTCTACCGGAATTTCAACGTTTTCGCCCCAGATGTATTTGTTGAACCACTGCCAATTGTGCCAAGTGGCGGCTAGACGCTCTTTGGGTTTGGTAATGCCATGACCAAACCCTTTGTAAACGATCAATTTAGCTGGTACGCCTTTGTCTTGCAATCCTTGCAGCAATTCATAGGCATCAGCAATGGGCACGCGGCGATCAAATTCGCCATGCTGAATCAAAGTGGGCGTTTTGGCGCCGTTGATGTAAGTCATCGGCGAAGTTTTTTTGTAAATCGCCTCCCGATCCCACGGTGTTCCTTTCAAATATTGGCGGGTAAAAGGATGAATATCGGTACTTACATAATAGGTCACCCAATTGGAAATCCCCGCGCCAACAGAAATTGCTTTGAACCGGTTGGTGGTGGTGGTCAAAAATGCCGAAATATACCCACCCTGACTCCAGCCCATCGCTGCCATTCGAGTAGTATCAATCATGCCTTTGTTTTTCAAAAAATCGACCCCAGAATGCACATCCCAAGCATCGCCTATGCCTAGGTTTTCGACATTGAGCGAGCGAAATTTTTCGCCATAACCGGCCGATCCGCGATAATTGGGGCGCAAGACTAAAGCGCCTTTATTGAGCCACTGTAGAATTGGATACACGCTACCAGGCACTGGCGCGGGATAGTCGATTCCCGTTGGCCCGCCATGAATGACCACTAGCAACGGATATTTTTTATTAGGATCGTAATCAGCTGGTTTGTGCAACACGCCTTCGATAATGGCGCCATCTTTACTTTTCCAGGAAATGACTTCGCTTTTGCCCAATTTCCAAGCCGCAATTTGAGCATTAAAATTGGAAATAGCGGTAGGTTGAAAAGCTGCTGTTTCCGTTACATAAACATCGCTAAGTGTTTCTGGTCCAGTGCCCAAGAAGGCCATTTTAGTACCTTGCTTGGAAAAAGAAAGACTAGAAATCTGCGTCGGATTTGCTCCAAACACTTTCACTTGTCCGGTATTGGGATCTATTTTGAACACTTGTCGAACAGTTTTTTGGTAGGCTGTAGCATAAATGCCGGTTTCGGTCCAATTCACATCGCCAAATTCTTCATCAAAACCAGTCGCCAGTGGCGTTGACACTCCCGAGCTGATGGCAATTTTGAACCAAAAATCATTGGTATAAAAATTGGAGGTGCGATTCGCGCCATTGGTAGAATACAAGACGTATTGCCCATCAGGCGACCAAGCGGCTAAGCCGTCAGAACTAGGATTTTTAACCAAAGAGGTTACTTTTTTTGTTTTTACATCCAACAACGAGATATCTGAATCTACCGAAGAGTTGATCAGTGGATCGGGCTGGTAACCAAAGACGATTTTACTCCCATCAGGCGACCACAAAAAGTTGGTGATGGTGTAATCGACACTGTCGATCAGTGCTTTGGGCGCAGGCCATTTGATGCATGGCCATTTCTGGACTGTGGTATCTTTTTCCGAATAACAGGGCAGCTCCTCCACTCCTTGCATATTGGGATCAAAATCAACCACATACAGCCAAGATTGTTTGTACTCGGCATCATCTACTTCAAAGCTGCCGTAACGATCAACCCGGCTTTTATCGGACTTACCGTCTTTAGGAGAAGCTAAAAAAGCAAAACGTTTACCATCCGGCGACCATTGAAAGGCTTGCACACCTTCATCGGCGTTGGTGGCAGCAAATGCTTCGCCGCCATCCAGGCGAATTACGTGGATTTGCGTTTTTTCACCCCTTTTTGCCAAAAAAGCCAGCCATTGCCCGTCGGGCGACCAGGAAGGATTGCTGCTGCTGCCGTCTTTGGTACGTGTCAAGGGAAAAGCAGGTCGACCGTCTTTTGACAACCAAATTTCGGTATCGTACTGGTTGGTTTTCCAGTCGGTAGTACGAACCGTAAAGGCGATATGCTTACCATCAGGCGATAGCTGAGGATTACCCGCGCCGCGTAAAGAGATAATTTCTTCAAAGGAAGGATTTTTCTTTGGGGTTTGAGCGCCCAAGGAACAAAGGAGCAAAAATGACAAGGCTGTAAAGATGAGTTTCATATTTTTGATGTTTAGGAATGGGTGAATAATAAAGTGCCATTTTATCCGCCGCTATTTTGCAGCCAATCGACTATCTTTTGAGGCGAATAGCAGCGCTATTTAACGAAAAAGATAGGAAGAGTGGATGTGAAAGAGCAAGGATTAAGTGGTACTTTATTGTTTAACCATTCCTTAGGGCTAATTTAACAGAAAAAATATAATTTCAGGGCATGAAACAAATCGTGCTGAAAGATAAACGCGAAGCCTCGGTACAACGCTTCCATCCTTGGGTCTTTTCTGGCGGCGTAGCCAGGAAGCCCAATAGCCTAAAAGATGGCGAATGGGTAGAGGTATGTTCTAATCGCGGCGAAATATTGGGGAAAGGGCATTACCAAGATGGCAGCATCTGCGTAAGACTATTAAGCTTTGGTAATCAAGTGATTGATCAAGTTTTTTGGAATGAAAAAATATTGGCGGCTAAGCGCTATCGAGATCGCCTTGGGCTGGTTGACAATCCGCTTACCAACTGTTACCGACTGATCCATGCGGAGGGAGATGGTCTACCAGGTCTGATCATTGATATTTATGGCGATGCCTCCATTCTGCAATGTCACTCCATTGGGATGCATATGGATTTAACTGCCATTGTTGAAGCTTTGAAAAATGCTTATGGCGCAAAGTTGAGTACCATTTACGATAAAAGCAGTGAAACGCTACCCAAGCAATTTGCCCAACAGCTGGAAAATACCTATTTATTAGGCAATGCCAGTTCCGGCATAGCTTTAGAATATGGGCATCGTTTTGAGATCGATTGGGTGAAGGGACAAAAAACCGGCTTCTTTTTGGATCAACGCGAAAATCGGCGATTACTGGCCGAGTATGTTGCCGGGAAAAAAGTACTGAACGCCTATGCTTATTCCGGTGGTTTTTCCATTTATGCCTTACAAGCAGGTGCAAGCTTTGTTGATTCCGTGGATTCATCGGCAAAAGCCAACGAGCTGACCGAAAATAATATGGTACTCAACGGTTTTTCTGCGGAACAGCAAAAAACGCATACTTCGGATGTATTGCGCTTTCTGCAAGAGCACGATGGTCAATATGAAGTGATGATCGTTGACCCGCCAGCTTTTGCCAAAAATCTCGACAAAAGACACAATGCCGTACAGGGTTACAAACGCTTGAATGCTTTAGCCATGCAAAAAGTAGCGCCGGGCGGGATCCTTTTCACATTTTCCTGCTCGCAAGTGGTCAACAAACAGCTGTTTTATGATACCATTGTGGCGGCGGCGATTGAAGCTGGCCGACAAGTAAAGGTCATGCACCATTTGAGTCAACCGCCTGATCATCCGGTGAGTTTGTTTCATCCGGAAGGCTCGTATTTAAAGGGCTTGGCGGTATACGTAGAATAATTTATAGGCTTAGAGTGTGTTTGGATTTTTTATTCGCGCTGCAAATGGCCAAAATTCACCCCA
>JBBANM010000016.1:0-87076 GCA_040401995.1 Saprospiraceae bacterium | reverse complement strand
TTGGGGTGAATTTTGGCCATTTGTAGCGCGAATAAAAAATCCAAACACACTCTTAGGGGATTTTTTTGGTAAAAAACGCTAAAAAGCCCCCAAACTCAAAAGTTGCAATTGCAATAACTACTGCAAGTTATTCTTCAAATTCTGATTTCAAAATACTGAGGACATCTTCAACTGTTTCCTCTTCTAAATCGGTGCGGCGTAAGAGTTCTTCCTTGCTCAAGTTAAGAACACTACGGGCGGTATCGCAACCGATGCCTTTAAGAGCCTCGATGATCCAGTCTTCAATTTCGTCAGAAAATTCTTCCAAGTCAACATCATCGATTTCATATTCTTCAGTATTGCGGAATACGTCGATCTCAAACCCCGTCAACTGGCTGGCCAATTTGATATTGGTACCACCTTTTCCAATGGCTAAAGATACTTGATCGGGATCGAGGTATACTTTAGCGTGAAGCTTATCGGTATTCAGATCGATGCTGGTGACTTTAGCCGGTGTCAACGCGCGCTGAATAAACAAGCTGGCGTTGTTGGTATAATTGACGATGTCGATGTTTTCATTGTGTAACTCGCGAACGATACCGTGGATACGCGAACCCTTCATCCCCACGCAAGCGCCTACGGGGTCAATTCGATCGTCGTAAGATTCTACCGCCACTTTGGCGCGTTCGCCTGGTAGGCGGACGATTTTCTTGATGGAAATCAGCCCGTCTTCAATTTCGGGAACTTCCGCTTCCAACAATTTTTCCAAAAACATATTATCTGTACGAGAAACAATCACCACGGGGGTATTGTTGCGCATTTCTACACGCTTGATCACACCCCGAACCATATCGCCTTTGCGGAAAAAATCACCTTTGATCATTTCTAAGCGTGGCATTACCAATTCGTTATTGGTAGCGTCATCCAACACCAGCAATTCTTTTTTCAGCACTTGATGTACTTCGCCAGCAACTACCTCGCCAACGCGTTCCATGTATTTTTTGTATACATCGTCTTTCTCCAATTCCATGATCCGCGAGATCAAGGTTTGGCGGGCAGCCATGATGGCACGGCGGCCAAAATCTTCTAACTGAAGTTGTTCATAGCACTCTTCTCCTACTTCGTAATCTTCGTCAATGGATTGAGCTTCAGAAACAGAAATCTGACTGCGGTCATCGGTTACTTCACCGTCGGATACAATTTGACGTACCCGCCATAATTCCAAGTCCCCTTTCTGGGTATTTACGATGACGTCAAAGTTTTCGTCTGAACCAAACTTTTTACGAATGAGGGTCCGAAACACATCTTCCAGTACCCTTACCATAGTAGGGCGGTCAATGTTTTTTCCTTCTTTGAATTCGGAAAAAGTACTTACAAGATTGATCATAATCTTACGGTTTATTGAAAAAATTAACTCAGACGCATTTTGCTTACTGGGTTAAAACGTAATTTTTACTGTGGCTTTGGTAATGTGTTCAAAAGGAATAACGGTTTGGATAATTTCCTTTTTGTTGCGTTTGCCCTCTTTGAATTTGATCTCCTGTTCCAAAATGATGGATTCTGGATTCACCGTCTTCAAGATGCCTTCCCGTGGTTCGCCTTCTTTCAAGTTGAGTTGTAGCGTACGACCGATGTTTCGGTAGTATTGGCGGTGAAACTTCAAAGGGCGCTCAATCCCTGGGGAGGAAACTTCAAGTACATAGGTTGGTCCAAGCCAAGCACCTTCATCCAAAAAAGGCTCCAAATAGCGACTGATTTTCTGGCATTTAGAAAAATCCATACCCGAATCGCTGTCAACATATACTTCTAATCGTTGTTCCGACTGCTCCAGTTTTATCTCTACAACAAAACAATCCGCAAAGTTGGGTTCCGAAAATTTTTCAGCTAATAATTGTTCTATCTTCTCGACAATCACGGTAAAGCGCTTAATGAACCAATGTAAAAAGTAGGATATATGCAAAAGAGGGAGCCGACTGGCTCCCTCTTTTGCTGGTTTTTCCTTAATTTGTGCAAATCTAATCCTTTTTATTGAATATTTCCAGTCCGCATAGTGTAGTATTCGTTTTTTTGTTGATTTCATTTTTTTCTGAAAAAAGTGAAAAAAGAAACTTGGTATCGCAACCAGGCTTGTTTATCTTTGTTTACAGATAGTTGGCGGGACAATAATAAATAGAAGCAATTCAAAATGATGCATACTGACGATCTCTTACAACGGGCGCTTCGCTTGGAATTCCTCAGCGCTGAGGAAGGTGTGTTCCTGTTTGAACAAGCCGGAACCAGCGAATTGGCCTATGTTGCCAATCAACTGCGCAAACAAAAAGTACCCAATGATACCGTTACCTGGATCATTGACCGCAATTCGAATACCACCAATGTATGTATAGCCAATTGTAAATTTTGCAATTTCTATCGTCGTCCTGGTCATGATGAATCGTACATCACCTCCATTGAGGAATACAAACAAAAAATAGAAGAAACTTTTCAATACGGCGGCGAGCAACTGTTGCTACAAGGCGGACACCATCCTGATCTGGGTTTGGAATTTTATACTTCTCTATTCCGGCAGCTTAAGGAGCTCTATCCGAATTTAAAATTGCACGCCCTGGGACCGCCGGAAATTGCCCACATCACCAAGTTGGAGCAGTCAACTCACTACGAAGTACTCAAGGCGCTCAAAGAATCGGGGTTAGATAGTTTACCGGGCGCTGGCGCCGAAATATTAGACGATCGGGTACGCCGACTCATCTCGAAAGGAAAATGTGGCGGACAAGAATGGCTCGACATTATGCGCGCTGCTCACCAATTGCGATTGACCACTTCGGGTACGATGATGTTTGGCCACATCGAAACCAATTTGGAACGGATGGATCACCTGGTGAAAATTCGCGAAGTTCAATCCGAAAAACCTGCCGATGCCAAAGGTTTCTTAGCCTTTATTCCGTGGCCGTTTCAGGATGAAGATACCATTTTGAAAAAATTGAAACGCGCCCGCAATACGGTTACTGGTGAGGAATACGTGCGGATGATTGCAATGAGCCGCATCATGCTGCCAAATGTTGTCAACATACAAGCTTCATGGCTTACCGTCGGCAAACAGGTTGCGCAGGTATGCCTACACTCGGGCGCGAACGATTTTGGCAGCATCATGATTGAAGAAAATGTAGTTTCTGCAGCTGGCGCCCGATTCCGGTTTACCGCCAATGGGATTCAGGATGCCATCCGGGAGGCGGGTTTCCGTCCGCAATTGCGCAATCAGCAATACGAATACCGCGAACTACCAATCAATATGGTTCAGCAAAATCTCAACCATGCTACCATGATTGTGGATTAGTTAACGGGTTTAATGTAATGAAAAAGCCTTCGAAAGTCCCTTTTTTATGGGGTTTCGAAGGCTTTTGTATTTTATAAAAAAGCTTTATCAGTCTTTTACAAAAATCCAACGTACAAACTCCGCTAGATTAACTTTTTTTCCATATAGCAAAATACCCACCCGGTAAATCCGCCCAGATAGCCAGACGAAGAAGATCGAGGTGGCAATCAAAACAATTACCGAAACCACAATCTGCCAAGCTGGTATGGCAAAAGCCAATCGTGCAGGCATTACAATCGGAGAAAACAACGGAAAAATAGATGCAAAAACGGCTAAGCTGGAGTTAGGTGCTTGTACGGCTTGCATCATGATGTATAAAGCCAAAATAACGGGAATCGTAATCGGGATGGTCAATGCTTGTCCTTCACCTAAATCATCGCCCATAGCCGAGCCAACTGCAGCAAACAAGGAAGAGTACAGGAAATACCCCCCAAGGAAATAAATGACAAACATCGGCACAATCAACAGCCAGTTGATCCGACCAATTTCATTGAAGGCCAGCATCATCATGGAGCGCATATCATCGGGGTCGATATTACCAGCTTGTCCGGCCATCTGCATTTGGGGCGGCTTTGCTTCAATGCCCATTACCATTTGAATAATGGTGAGTAAAAGGGGAATCATAATGGCCCAAATGGCAACTTGAGTCAAACCGACAAACCCAACGCCAACAATTTTTCCCAACATCAACTGGAATGGGCGCACCGTCGACATCATGACTTCAACAATGCGGTTGGTTTTCTCTTCCATAACCGAGCGCATCACCATCATACCGTATATAAAAACGGTCATGTACATAATGAAACCCATAATTCCGCCAATTCCTGCGGCGATGGCGCTGGTGAGCCGGGTTGCATCGGTTCCGCCTTTTTTGATGGGCTCAGGTTCCAATTCCACCTTGGTATTAATGGCGTCAAACTGTTTGCGTTCGATGTTGAGTTTGGTTATTTTATAGTCGCGAATGGCATCGTGGATCCGATCGGATACCAGTAATTCCACATCCAGAGTGGGTTGCCCTTCAGAATAATAAAAAATGGTTTCCGTTTTGCTTAGTAAATCCTTGATTTTTGGCACCACTAAAATGGCATCATAGCCAGTTTTTTTGAACTCTTTGCGCAAGGTCTCGAGCGAGCGTTTTTCCAATTTGAAAAAAACATTTTTGCCATCTTTCAAGGTGCCGCTAAGGATACCGCCTTCGTCGATGATGGCAATTTTCTTTTTGTCATCACTTTGGTAGCTGAAAATTAAGCTCACTACTACAAAAAATAGAGCAAAAGCAAGCGGAGTGAGTAGTGTAGCAATGATGAACGACCGGCGTGTAACCCGAGTCAAATATTCTCTTTTGATGATTAACCACAGCTTATCCATTGTTGTTGGTTGTTGTTGATGTTGAATTGGGTTGAAACACGTTTAAACTTTGGCATTCGATTGTTCTACCTGCTGAATGAAAATCTCATTGATGGAAGGCAGGATCTCCTGGAAAGCAGTAATTTTTACCTGCTTATCCAAAAAATGGCGCAACAAATCATTGCTGTTTCCTTCTTCGTGCAGTTGAACCACAATATTTCCTGGTTTCTGGCTTACCACTTCGGTGCCATTGGGCAAGGCATCACCTAATTCTCCGGTGTAGTGAAATTGAAAGCGGTTGAGTTTGTACTGATCTTTGATGGCCGCTACCGAGCCGTTGAGGATGTTCTTGCCCTGGTTGATCAATACAATGTTGTCGCAAATTTCTTCCACTTGCTCCATGCGGTGCGTAGAAAAAATAATGCTGGTACCTTTTTGCTTGAGTTCTTCAATTTCCGCTTTGAGCAAATTGGAGTTAATGGGGTCCAAACCAGTGAAAGGTTCATCGAGAATGAGCAACTTGGGGTTGTGGAGCACCGTGGCAATGAACTGCACTTTTTGTTGCATCCCTTTGGAGAGCTCATCCACTTTTTTGTTCCACCAATCAGTAATCTCAAATTTTTCCATCCAATAACGGATGGCTTTACGGGTTTCAGCCATATCCAGGCCTTTGAGTCGACCTAGATAAATCAATTGTTCGCCTACTTTCATTTTTTTGTACAATCCTCGTTCTTCCGGCATGTAGCCAATCTGCTCGGGATGCCGACTGTTGAGTGGCTCGCCGTCGAGCAGAACTTGCCCAGCATCGGCCCGCGTAATGGTGGTGATGATGCGGATGAGGGAGGTTTTCCCTGCGCCATTGGGGCCCAATAAGCCAAAGATGAAACCTTTGGGCACATCGAAGGTTACATGATCAACGGCAATTTTTTTGTCGTAGGTCTTAACAACGTCATTTAGAGATAAAATCTGTTCCATACGTTTTTGCGAAATTTTACACGGAAATTACAATACCTAAAGCTACGCTGATTAAAATTAGGACAAAAAGAACCAATGCGTCGATTAATCCGTAAAATAAGGTTGAAATCACGCCGGTCAGTTGATTTCTTTTTTATTATTTTTAGTGACCACTAATCAGACTTACGTCCCAATGAGTATTAAAAACACAACAAAAATTTCAAAACCCATTTTAGCAATGAAAAATAAGGCATACTTCAGCTTATTGATTGTGCTCTTTTTTGTAGCAGCTCAAGCCAATGCACAGGATGTTGGCCCCATCGATACCCCGGTCATCGCCCAATCAGCGGTAAATTATAATCCCAATAATATCGTTATTCCTGGCGCCAATGAAAAATTGGTCAACCGTATGTGGGCAACCTACGTACGCCGACATTTGGACGGCAAGGTCAAATACGACCGCAAATCCAAGGAATTTATGACGCCCACGGCAAACGTTCGCGAAATGTCGGGGTTTCCAGTAAGTTTGACGGCGCAGAGTCGCCAAATTGGCGGGGATGTGAGCTTCTCCATATACCCTGGCGCACCGATTATTGAAGCACCAAAAAATAGTTCAGTGGCGTTGGCGGCATCTCCTCAATTTACAGCTAAAGGTCTGAATATGGTGAATCCGCGAGGTTCGCAAGAGTTGCTGGCCAAATTCGCCAAGGAGGTAAGACGCGAGCAAGTTCGCTTGCTCGTTAAATCAGAAGAACACCAACTGAATAAATTTGAGTCCAATCTCCGGCATTTGAAAAGCGACAACCAGCGCTACCTTCGCGAGATTAAATACTCAGAAGACCGTATCCGCAAAGCCAAGGAAAGCATCATCAAGAACGAAACCGATCAACAGCAAGCCCAGCAGCGCATTTTGAACCAGCAAAAAGCTTTGGAAAATGCCAAGAAATTGATGTCAGGGATCTAATGCACTACTGCTAGCAATACCCCTCTAATAAATCGAAGCAGACCTACTTCATGCGCGAAAAGCGCCCCAAAAAACCAAACCTTTTGTATTTTTATTAGGTCTAGTATTTTGAACGTGCCATCCGGTGAAAACAGGAAGGCACGTTTTTTATTTAGCGAGTTTGTGGGCGGTTCAATCATCTATTTATCTGAAATTAGAAATTGTGCTTTTTTCCAGCTCAAAAACTGCTATTTTTGCTATCTTTATTTTGAAAGCTACAACACGTTCATGGCAGACTTCAAAGATCAACTCGGTAAAAAAACGGGAGGTACCCGCAAAACGCCCAATAAAGGCGAAGGCTTATCGAGCTATGTCTTTGGTAAGGTGCCTCCACAGGCGGTACCACTCGAAGAGGCGGTATTGGGCGCCTTGATGCTAGACAAAGAGGCATTGAACAATGTGATTGACGTACTTGAGCCCGAAAGCTTTTACCTTGAAGGCCACCAACTCATTTACCGGGCGATGAAGCGCCTTTTTGAACGTTCACAACCCATCGATTTACTTACCTTAACCGAAGAGCTGAAAAAAACAGCTCATTTGGAAATCATTGGCGGCCCTTACTATTTGGTGGAACTGACCAATAAGATTACTTCGGCGGCCAACATAGAATACCACGCTCGCATCATTTCCCAAAAATTCATCCAGCGGGAATTGATTCGCATTTCTACCGATATGATCCGCGATGCCTACGAGGACACCACGGATGTATTGGAATTGCTGGATGCCGCTGAAAAAGGACTTTTTGGGATTGCTGAAAAAAACATGAGCCGTAGCTACGACTCGATGAGCACCTTGGCCAGCAAAGCGCTCAAGCAGATTGCTGAGTTGAAAGGTAAAGAAGACGGCCTTACTGGCGTACCCACGGGCTTTACGGATTTGGATCGCCTTACTTCGGGTTGGCAACCTTCGGATTTGATTATTCTTGCGGCTCGCCCGGGTATGGGTAAAACCTCGTTTGTGCTATCCCTTGCCAAAAACGCGGCAGTAGATTACAAAAAGGGAGTAGCCGTATTCTCTTTGGAAATGGCCTCCATCCAGTTGGCCATGCGTTTGATCTCCATGGAATCTGAAATTCCGCTCAATAAAATGCGGAACGGACAAATGACCCCCGAGGAGTTTACCCAACTCAACGCAGCCATCGAACGCATCAGCGACGCCAGCATTTACATTGACGATACACCGGGTATCAACATTTTTGAATTACGTGCCAAATGCCGTCGTTTAAAAATGCTCTACAATATCCAAATCATCATCATCGATTACCTACAATTGATGAGCGGCGGCGGCGACAACCAACGCGGCAACCGTGAACAGGAAGTTAGTGCCATCTCCCGGGCGCTAAAAGGATTGGCCAAAGAATTGAATGTGCCAGTCATTGCCTTGTCGCAGTTGAGTCGGGCAGTGGAAGTGCGCGGAGGGAGCAAACGCCCCCAGTTGAGCGACTTGCGGGAATCTGGTTGTCTTAGTGGGGATACCTTAATTGTGGATGCCATTACGGGCAAAAAAACGCCCATAAAAACCCTAGCTGAGCGCTCGGTACAACAGCCGCTGACCGTGCTGGGCGTGGGGCATGATGGAAAAATTGGACAACAGTGTATGTCCAAGGTTTTTTATTCGGGGAAAAAACCAGTTTTTGCCTTAAAAACCACCAGCGGTCGCGTGATCAAAGCCAGCGCCAATCACCCGTTTTTCAAAAAAGAAGGCTGGACAGCTTTAGAGCACCTGCGCACTGGGGATCAGATTGGAGTACCGCGTAAAGTGGAGAAAAATCCTGATCCAACCATTTTTTGGGATACCATTCATTCTATCACTCCGCAAGGTGTGGAAGATGTATATGATGCTACTGTTCCTGGAACCCACAATTTTATCGCCAACGATTTTATTGTGCACAACTCGATCGAACAGGATGCCGATATTGTTTCATTTATCTACCGTCCGGAATATTACCAAATCTTGGAAGACGAGCAAGGACAATCACTCAAAGGGATTGCTGAAATCATCATTGCCAAACACCGAAACGGCGCCTTGGATACCGTTAGGCTGCGGTTTACCGACCAATTTGCGCGTTTCTCCAATTTGGACGATGCCGACTTTAGCGGTTTTCCCGGAGATATTTTTGCCAATCCATCACCTACCATCATTACCCGTTCGTCCAAGATGAACGATGATGAGGATATTCCGTTTTAATGAATTGGACACCATCGTCCAGTTTGCGAATTGACTATTATGGCTAAAGAAAATCAACGGAGACCCAATAAGCCCGGCCCTAAACGTACCTCTTCTGATCGTCCGCCAGCAGGACGTTATAGCAGCAAACCCAGGCCAACTGGGCGTCCGCCAATAGACCGGAAGCCCGCCATTGTTCCGCCGCCAGAAGGATTGGAAGGCGACAATGAGGAAGGCATGCGCCTGAACAAGTTCGTGGCACATTGCGGCATTTGCTCGCGGCGCCAAGCTGCCGATTTGGTAAAACAAGGCCAAGTATCGGTGAACAATCAAGTGGTTTTAGAACCGTACTATTTGGTTCAGGAAACGGATGTTATCCGTTATAAAGGCAAGGTGATCAAACCGGAGGGAAAAAAAGTTTATCTCCTCATGAACAAGCCCAGGGGAGTAATCACTACCTCGCAAGATGAGCGGGGAAGGAAAACGGTATTGGATTTGATTAAAGATAAAGTGGATGAGCGGGTTTTTCCAGTGGGTAGATTGGACAGGGAAACTACTGGCTTACTGTTGTTGACTAACGATGGAGATCTGGCGCAAAAAATGACTCATCCCAGTTACAAACTCAAAAAAGTATACCACGTAGTTTTGGATAAATCACTCAGTGCAGAACATCTCGAGCAGATTCGAGCTGGATTAACCCTCGAAGATGGTCCAACACCAGTAGATCAGGTAGATTATTTAAAAGATCGACCAAAAACAGAAATAGGGATCACCATTCACATTGGGCGCAACCGCATCGTGCGCCGTATTTTTGAACATTTGGGGTACGTAGTAGAAAGGCTGGATCGGGTTTACCTGGGCGGTTTAACCAAAAAGGATCTGCCCCGCGGGTTTTCTCGCCCCTTGACCAAGCAAGAGGTGATTATGCTCAAACATTTTACTGGCAAGTAGACGATTTATTTTGCCTGCTCCTGCTCAAAAAAGGCCAGCACCTCGTTCCAGTCGTTTACTCGGGTAAATCGCTTTTCGTGTGCGTTGTGGGCAGCGGTAAAAAGCAACCCCTTACCTTTGAAGGTTTCTAAGTTGAAAGCATGGTCATCGATGAGGTAATCGGTGCCGATCAAGCTTTTATCGCCGCAGAAAACGTAATTTTTCCAATGGATAAATGGGAAGTGCTGTTGTAGCCAATCATGTTTGTCGGCTAAGCTATTGCGGAATTCTTGGGCAGCAGATACAATGAAGATTTCGTAATGCTCCATCAATTTTTTAACAGCCTCTTGACTTCCTTCCATAACGGGTAGATCGCCAAAAAAACCTGGATGGAAAAGGTAAGAGCGGATGTTTTCGCCTCCAGGGATTTCGTACAATTTTTTTCCAAAATATTCATCTTCGCTTGGCCGACGGCCAACTTGCTTTTCAAAAATATCAAGGAATTTGGGCTGGATGTCGGCGATCACCTCATCCATGTCTATGGCAATGCGTTTCATAGGGAAAATAGCACCTTATTCGGGTAAGTAGTGCAATGTTATAAATCTAGAAAATCCAGTTAGAAGCCTAAATTTATAACATCGCATTGCTTAGCAAAGTAAAAGATCGAAAATCCGATCCGGCGCAAATATAAATTAATTCAAGGAGAAACGATTAATGGCCATTGCCGAGTTGTGGAACATCAATTCAGAAATATAAGGGTGCATAAAATCACTCAACGGCAATTGTGAGATGATTTCCATAACGTCAAATTCTGACTCTGATTCCATAATGACCCACAAAACTGAACGATCAAGCGCCAAAGAGTAGGAGCGGATTTTTCCTTCCGACATTAGGATTTCAACGGTTTCCCGCTGACTTGGAACGAGTGATAGAAAATCTTCGGTAAGTGATTCTGGGAGCTCAAACTCCACCATAAAGGATCTTTTCATGGTTGTTTTTTAAGAAGGCTGTATATAGAATGCCCAAGGTTAAAATCGCTGGGTTTTCAATTAATCCACTTTTGCGGCGCCATAGCTCATGACTTTCACGCTGCAAAAGATATAACTTTTAACGAAAGTTTGCTGGCATCGTTACGAAAAAAACGAAAGTTTTGCCAGATTTTTAAAAAAGGTCGCCTAAGTAAATCAATTGGGGGATGAATTCCACACTTTTGCGGAAGTATAACAACCCGAAAAACGACCCATTTCAAAAAAGCCATCGCTCAAGTTTCAAATTTTACTGTTTCCTTAACAAATCCTGATCCAATATGGTTGATTGCGTCATTGTGGCAGTTTAGTGTTTAATGAATCTTTGCTGAAGGTTTGTCTGGGAATCATGGAGGAGTATGCTATAAACACCTGACGATAAAGAAGCGACATCAATTTCCCAAATCTCTTGCTGAGAAGGTAATGCTTCCATTTTGACCAACCTGCCTTGTCCGTCATAAATATATAAGGTGCTTTTTTCAGCTTTTGTAGCCAAGGTTCTGCGTAGGTAGAGCCGATCAAGGGTAGGAGAGGGGTAAGCAATTAGGTAATCGATAAGTGCAGTACTTCCTTCCACCGCAACCACACTGGAAAAATGTTCCGAGCCATCAACATCCACTTGCCTAAGCCGGTAATAATTTGTTCCGGGTTGTGGTAGTTGATCAACGAAGCTATAATTTTTAACCTCATTGCTGTTGCCCTCGCCAACGATTCTACCTATCTCTGAAAAATAGGGAAGTTCAGTGCTTCGCTCAATGGCCACAAAATCATTATTGAGCTCAGAAGCGGTTTGCCAATTGATAGAAATGGTTTGGTCAGCCATTTTTTTTGCCGAAAAATCCAATAATTCGATCGGTAAAATTACCGATCCATCGATCTCAATATCGTCGACTCGCATGGTGGCTGCCATTGCTGCAGGATTTTGACCGTATGGATGAATCGAAAAAGTAATGCTGCCACCTTTGGGAACATTGGCCGCATAAGTTACCCCCGCTCCTCCGCAACCCCCGGCTCCATTTATGCCTCCCCCAATGGAAGTAGGAACGCCATTCTCCCAAACATAAATGTCATAATATTCCGGGCCGCTGGAAGACGAAATACCCGTTGAAAAGTAAAAACCGCTGACATGCAGTTCTTGTTTGGGTTTTGCAGTAATTGTAAAAGACATGTACGCTTTCAAAGAAGCACTATTGGCAGTTGGCCAAAAATTGGTGGCCCAAGTGCGCCCCGAGCAAACGGACGGACTCCCGATATTGTTCCCCCCAGATAAGCTGGCAGTGCCGCTTGCTACCTCATTGGCAAGGTAGGATGCCGCTATCGGTAATTTAGGAACTGCCGAAGTTAGGTTTTCAAAACTCCAGGAAGCCAATTGGGCATAGAGCGCCATATTGCCCAATAAGGCAAATGCAAAAACTAGGGTCGTTTTCATTGGTGTTGGTTTAGTTATTGGGCAAATTTCAGAAAGGATTGCGAAAAAAGAAACAGCCCAGATGGAAATGCAACTTTCTATCTAGGCTGTAAGGAGGAAAAAAAGAATGAAATCTTATGTTTTAAGATGTTGATTGTTAATTTTTTAGAAAAAAATAACAATCAAATCTGCTCAAAAAACAGGGTCTAAATCCCTGCATTTTTGCGCTTTTCTCTTAATAATTCAAAGCTGGCGCCAACCAACGCTCTGCAGTTTCTATCGGCATGCCTTTGCGCTGAGCGTAGTCGTCCACTTGGTCTTTGCCAATTTGACCTAACCCAAAATATCGGGCATTGGGATGGGCAAAATACCACCCACTAACTGCTGCCGCTGGGTACATTGCATAGCTTTCGGTCAACAGGATGCCGGTATTTTTTTCCACATCCATTAAAGTCCAGAGGGTACCTTTTTCAGTGTGTTCCGGACAAGCGGGGTATCCTGGCGCCGGACGGATGCTTTGATAAGTCTCGCTGATCAGTTGCTCTGGCGTTAAATTTTCGGCGCTGGCAAAGCCCCAAAACTCCTTGCGCACCCGCTCGTGTAAGCGCTCGGCAAAAGCTTCCGCTAAGCGATCGGCCAATGCTTTGAGCATGATGGCGTTGTAGTCGTCGTTTTCTGCCTCAAATTTTGCTACCCAAGGCTCGATGCCAATTCCGGCAGTAACCGCAAAAGAGCCAATGTAATCGTTGATTTGTGTTTGTTTGGGCGCAATATAATCGGACAAAGACATATTCGGTTGTCCGGCAGCTTTTTGTACTTGTTGGCGCAAATGTCGCAAAGTAACAATCACTTCGTTGCGGGTATCATCAGCGTAGACTTCAATGTCATCATCATTGACGGAATTGGCAGGGAACAACCCAATCACTGCGCGGGCTTGGAGCCATTTTTCATCAATAATGCGACGAAGCAAACTGCGGGCATCGTTGTACAGTTTTTGTGCTTCCACGCCCACTACCTCATCTTTCAAAATAGCCGGAAATTTCCCAGCCAATTGCCAACTGCTGAAGAAAGGCGTCCAGTCGATGTACTCCGCCAACTCCTCCAGTGAATAATTGTCAAAAACGTGAATACCAGGCTGAAGCGGTTTTATGGGTATAAATGAAGACCAGTCTTGTTTCAATTTGTTGGCACGAGCATCGGCCAAGTTTAAAAACGCTTTGGAAGATTGGCGACCGTTGCGTTGCTCGCGGATACGCGCATAATCATTGCGGGTTTCGATAACGACGTTGTTGCGGTAGTCTTGGTCGTTGCTCAGCAGGGCGCTCGCAACGCCCACTGCGCGCGATGCGTCGAGTACGTGTACAACAGGACCAGAATATTGCGGTTCAATTTTTACTGCAGTGTGGGTTTTGGAAGTTGTAGCGCCACCCACCATCAAGGGAATGGTAAACCCTTGGCGTTCCATTTCTTTGGCCATATGTACCATCTCATCCAGCGACGGGGTAATCAAACCGCTTAGACCAATGATGTCCACGTTTTCTTCCCGCGCAGCTTTGAGAATTTTTTCGGCAGGCACCATTACTCCAAGGTCAACAATATCAAAATTGTTACATGCCAGTACGACGCCAACGATGTTTTTCCCAATATCGTGTACATCGCCTTTAACGGTGGCCATCAAGATTTTCCCCTTTGTTGTACTACCGCCGCCGGCTAGCTTTTCGGCTTCGATGTAAGGCGTAAGTACGGCAACCGAGCGTTTCATAACCCGTGCACTTTTCACTACTTGCGGCAAAAACATTTTTCCCTGACCAAATAAATCACCGACTATGTTCATTCCATCCATCAGCGGGCCTTCAATTACCGATAGGGCGCTTGGATATTTGATACGAGCTTCTTCGGTATCCTCTTCAATAAAATCGGTGATGCCGCGGATCAAGGCATAAGAAAGCCTTTCCTCCAAGGTTTGCTCGCGCCAGGTCAGGTCTTTTTGGATTTGTCGGCCGCCATCGCCTTTGATGCTTTCGGCAAATTCGGTGAGGCGTTCGGTAGCATCATCCCGGCGATTGAAGAGCACATCTTCTACTCGATCTAGCAAATCTTTAGGGATGTTTTCATATACTTCGATCATACCAGCGTTGACGATGCCCATGTCCATACCTGCTTTGATGGCGTGGTATAAAAATGCAGAATGCATGGCCTCACGAACTTTATCGTTACCGCGGTAAGAGAAAGAAATGTTGCTCACACCACCGCTGATCTTAGCGCCTGGACAGCGTTCTTTGATCTGACGCGTTGCCTCGATGAAGTTGATGGCATAATCGTTGTGTTCTTCAATTCCGGTAGCAACGGCAAAAATATTGGGATCAAAGATGATGTCTTGCGGATGGAAACCCACCTGTTGTGTCAAAATTTGGTATGCCCGTGCACAGATCTCTACTTTGCGCTCGATGGTGTCGGCTTGTCCTTGTTCATCAAAAGCCATCACCACGGCAGCGGCGCCATAGCGGTGTACCAACTTGGCTTGGCGTATGAATTCTGCCTCGCCCTCTTTCATGGAAATGGAATTGACAATGCATTTGCCTTGTACACATTTCAACCCCGCTTCGATTACACTAAACTTAGAGGAGTCGATCATGATGGGCAATTTGGCAATTTCGGGTTCTGACATTACTAAATGCAAAAATTTCACCATGGCATCTTCAGAATCCAGCAAACCCTCATCCATGTTTACATCGATGATTTGTGCGCCGGCTTCCACTTGTTGTTGTGCTACGCGTAGTGCTTCGTTGTAGTTGCCTTCGCGGATCAAGCGGGCAAATTGCCGCGACCCCGTTACATTGGTACGCTCGCCAACGTTGACAAAGTTGGTTTCGGGGCGAATGATCAATGGTTCCAAGCCGCTGATCATGGTATAAGGCGAGCTTTCAGGAATTTTGCGAGTGGGCAAGTCCTTTACTGCTTCCGCCATGGCACGGATGTGGTCGGGCGTGGAGCCACAACATCCGCCGATCATATTCACAAAACCGCTTTTGACAAAATCGCGGATGTAGTTTTTCATCTCTTCGGGGCCTTGGTCGTATTCGCCAAATTCATTGGGTAAACCAGCATTGGGATAGGCGCTTACATAGCAGTTGGAGATTGTAGACAATGTTTGCAGGTAAGGTCGCATTTCTTCTGCTCCCAGAGCACAGTTGAGCCCTACACTGAGCAAAGGGATGTGGCTTACTGAAATCCAAAAAGCTTCCACGGTTTGCCCGGAAAGCGTACGTCCGCTGGCGTCGGTAATGGTGCCAGAAACCATAACTGGGAGGCGTTCACCACGCTCATCAAACAGCATTTCGATGCCAAAAAGGGCAGCCTTGGCGTTCAAGGTATCAAAAATGGTTTCGATCAGCAGCAGGTCAACGCCGCCTTCCACCAAACCTTTTGCCTGGGTATAATAAGCATCGCGAAGTTCATCAAAAGTAACTGCCCGATAACCTGGGTTGTTGACATCCGGAGAAATCGAACCCGTACGGTTGGTAGGGCCAATTGCACCTGCGACATAACGCGGTTTCGCAGGGTTTTTTGAAGTGTATAAATCAGCTGCTTTGCGTGCAATTTTTGCCGATTCGAAATTCAATTCATAGGCATAGGGCTGGAGATCGTAATCTGCTTGGGCAATGGTAGTGCCGGAAAACGTGTTTGTTTCAATGATATCGGCGCCAGCCTCGAGGTAAGCCAAATGAATTTCTTCAATTACCTGTGGTTGGGTAATGGAGAGCAAATCGTTGTTGCCTTTTAGGTCTTTATGATGATCGGCAAAACGGGCGCCGCGATAATCTTTTTCTCCCAGTCGGTACCGTTGGATCATTGTTCCCATTGCGCCATCAATTACCATGATGCGTTTTTGGAGCTGTTGGTGAATGGCTGGTTTCATATTGAGATTTTTTTCTTGTATGAAAAAAAACGAGGAAAAATGCCCCATTTTAAATTGCTGATTGAGAATTGGACTGCAAAACTAGGGATTTTTATCGAAGAAAAACAAGCAGACCTGTTGCTGTTGAGCGGTTAGAGCTTGTTCAGTTTTTGGATTCTGGGCTCCATGAGTAAATTTTATTTTATGCTTCGTTAGAATTTTCGCCGTATTGCCCACATACGGCTGTAAATTTTTTCTCGCCTGAAATAAAATTTACTCTCCTTTACCTCAGATCAAAAACCTGAACAAGCTCTTAATCTAGGTGATTGTAAACCGATTAGCGGGCAAAAAGATCTTGTTTAAAGGTTTTTTTACGTCAAAAAATGTTGACTCACGCAGGTCTTTTTTCCTAACTCCCACAAAATCTGTGTATTGTAAAAGATGTTTATCCTGACAAATGAATGTATATCAATATGTTAGAGTAAAAACTTGTTTCAAAATTGCGCAGTAGCGGTTATCTTTGCGCCCAGAGCGGTTTAGATCCTTGATAAATAAGGTAAATCAGCTGTTTTTTATAGACATTTACTGTACTCAAATAAACACAATTTAGTTGGCAGATCACATTCATCCGATCTTTGACCAATTGGTTCAGCAATCGGAACGAGAAGAACGCTTGGCACAACGGGCCAAAGTGTTGTGGCTCACCGGGCTTTCTGGTTCAGGTAAAAGCACCATTGCCCAGGCTCTTGAAAGACGATTGTTTGTTGAAGGTTTTTTTCCACAAGTACTGGATGGCGACAATATCCGTACCGGTATCAACAATAACTTGAGTTTTAGCGCGGAAGATCGCCTAGAAAACATCCGCCGGATTGCCGAAATTGCTAAGTTGTACCTCCATAGCGGCATCATTTGCATCAATTCTTTTATTAGTCCATCGCGCGAAATGCGTCAGCTAGCGCGTGACATCGTGGGCACTGACAATTTTATCGAAATGTACATCAATGCGCCTTTAGAAGTTTGTGAAGCGCGCGATGTGAAAGGCTTGTACCAAAAGGCACGCCAAGGCCTCATCAAAGGTTTTACGGGGATCGATGATCCTTATGAAGCGCCCGAAAATCCAGAAATCGAAATTCGCACTGACCAGCTTTCATTGGAAGCTTCCGTCAATGTCATCATGGACCGCTTGCGGGCATTTATCACTTTTTGAAAGCTGTTACAGATATGGCAACAAATTATCAAATTAACCACCTCAAAGAACTGGAAGCGGAGTCGATTTTCGTGATTCGCGAGGTGGCCGCTCAGTTTCAGAATCCGGTGCTGCTGTTTTCGGGGGGGAAAGATTCTATTTTGGTGACCCACTTGGCCATGAAGGCGTTTTACCCTGCTCGAATTCCTTTTCCATTATTGCACATTGATACCGGGCACAACTTTGATGAAACCATCGAATATCGGGATAGCCTAATCGAGCGCATCGGAGCAAAACTATTGGTCGGTTCGGTTCAAGAAGCCATCGACAAGGGTACTTTGGTGGAAGAAAAAGGGCTGAACGCCAGTCGCAACTTTTTGCAAACTTCCGTTTTACTAGATTCTTTGGAAAAAGGAAAATTTGACGCCGCGTTGGGTGGCGCTCGTCGCGATGAAGAAAAGGCCCGCGCCAAAGAACGTTTTTTCTCCCACCGTGATGAGTTCGGGCAATGGGATCCAAAAAACCAACGTCCAGAATTGTGGAACTTGTTCAATGGTAAAAAACGCATGGGTGAGCATTTTCGGGTTTTCCCAATCAGCAACTGGACGGAACTTGACGTATGGCAATACCTGGCCATGGAAGGCGTAGAACTCCCCAGCCTTTATTTTGCTCACGAACGCGAAGTATTTGAACGTGATGGAATGCTGTTGGCTGCCACCGATGTGATCCAACGCCGCCCTACCGAAATCGTTACCAAATCAATGGTGCGTTTCCGTACTATTGGCGACATGACTTGTACCGGTGCGGTATACTCCTATGCTACTGGAATTGATGAAGTGATTGATGAAATCGCTGCTTCTCGCGTCACCGAGCGCGGTGGTCGCGCGGATGATCGCCGCACGGAAACAGCTATGGAAGACCGTAAGAAGCAGGGGTACTTTTAAGAGTGTGTTTGGATTTTTTATTCGCGCTGCAAATGGCCAAAATTCACCCCAACTTCATTGCGAAAATACTCATGTAGCGCTGCTACACTCCGTTTTTCGCGCTTCGTTGGTGCAAATTTTGTCTCATTTTCGCTTGCGAACTAAAAATCCAAACACACTCTAATACAAGGGCTTCGTTACATTTTTTTGACATCGAAACAAAAAACATGGATTATAAACATTCCGAACTACTTCGTTTTACCACTGCTGGTAACGTGGATGATGGCAAAAGCACCTTGATTGGGCGTTTGCTTTATGACTCGAAATCCATTTTTGAAGACCAAATGGAGGCCCTCGAGCGAGCGAGCGAGCGCCGGGGCGAAACTGAAGTTAACTTAGCGCTGCTTACTGACGGGCTTAAAGCCGAGCGCGAACAAGGCATCACGATTGACGTGGCTTACCGCTATTTTTCTACACCAAAACGCAAGTTCATCATTGCCGATACGCCGGGGCACATCCAGTATACCCGCAACATGGTTACAGGGGCTTCAACGGCTAACGTAGCATTGATTTTGATTGATGCCCGCACGGGAATCGTAGAACAGACCCGTCGGCACGTGTTCATTGCTTCATTGTTGCAAATTCCCCACTTGGTGGTTTGTATCAATAAAATGGACTTGGTTGACTACAGCGAAGAGATCTTTGAAAGCATTCGCGCAGAATTTGAGGTGTTTGCCCAAAAATTGGAGATCAAAGACATCTTTTTTGTCCCCATTTCTGCCCTGCGTGGCGACAACGTAGTGGACCGCTCTGAAAACATGGATTGGTACCAAGGCAGCACCTTGATGTATTACTTGGAAAATGTGCACATTGGTAGCGATCATAACTTTATTGATCCGCGTTTTCCGGTGCAATACGTGGTAAGGCCTTATACCGATGAATTCCACGATTACCGCGGCTATGCTGGTCGGGTGGCCGGTGGCGTATTGAAAAAAGGAGAAGAAGTGGTTTTACTTCCTTCCGGTTTCAAAACCCGGATCGCTAAAATCAACACCTTCGAAGGCGAATTAGAAGAAGCATACCCGCCGATGTCGGTAACGATGTTACTAGAGGACGATTATGATTTGAGTCGAGGCGATATGATTGTTCGTGAGCACAACCAACCGGAAGTCAGTCAAGACATTGAAGTGATGCTATGTTGGTTTAACGAACGCCCGTTGCAACTCAATGGAAAATACACCCTATTGCACACCACCCAAGAGGCGCGTTGTGTGATCAAGGAAATTCGCTATAAATTGAACATCAATACCTTGCACCGCGAAGAAACGGATACGAATATCCAGATGAATGATATGGCGCGGGTTTCTTTGCGCACTACCAAACCGCTGTTTTTTGATAGCTATCGCCGGAATCGTCAAACAGGAAGCTTGATTTTAGTAGATGAAGGTACGAATGAGACAGTAGCAGCAGGGATGATTGTGTAAGTAGTTCCTTATGATAAAAAAGGGCGGTACTGATGAGGTGCCGCCCTTTTTAAGTTGAAAACAGCAATAGGATTATTCTCCTAAGCTGGTCAATTTAGCAATGATTTCCTCAATGCGAGCTAAGGGAAGATTGAAAATCAGGGCAATTTTTTCAGGGCTATCCCCATCTTGTAGCAATTGGGGGATAGCATGAATGAGTAGCTCTTCTTCTCGCTTGGCTTCGCCCATACTAAGACCTTGTTCGATCCCTTGTTCAAGACCTTGCTCGATCCCCAGCTCGATCCCTTGTTTTTTTACATCTTCAAGAATGGCTTCACGAAGTCCCATTGGTATAGTTGAGTTGGTAATAGCGATTAAATCTTGTTCAAAATTAGCCCTAATTTCTGAATTTGTAAAGGGTACAAAATATTTGATAAAATCAATAATCAAACTGATTTTTTCCCTGGAAGTATTCCGGGATTTCAATCGTTCGATGAGGTTAAGCTTGAGTAATCTTAAACTTTGCTCATCTTTTGGTTTGTCCAGATGTAGCCAAGCAGCTTCCATAATTGCCGCAAAAGTATTTGGATCATTGGCGAGCTCCGTTGGGGGATGATCGCGTAATACATAAGTGTTGAATCGATAACGAACTTCTGATCCTAGAAAGTTTTCTTTAAACTCTGTGAAATGATAGGCTCTATCCCAGTCTGTATAAATGGCTAAACCGGTGACAGGGCGTTGAAATTTATCCCAGATCCGATAAATGCATTCAAACATCCGCCGGTTGAATTGCTTATCCCGATAACCCTGTACTTCTACATGGATCAAAAACCAAACTTCCTGACCGTTTTTGAACCATACTTTAATGAGCTTATCGGCATGGCGAATTTGACCCGGATTATCAGGGATTAGTTTTTGCAACTCGGTATCCAAAAATTCAAATCCGCGCTCAAAGTCGATGTCCTCCACGTAAGCTGGGAAAAAATAGGAAATGAAGTCGTCAATCAAATTTTCAATAATGCCTTTCCAAAGGATGTCTTTTGAGGTCATACTGGGTTTTTGGCAAATTTAATACTTTTTGTATTTTTTAATAAATTTATTCATTAATTGTTTTTAATGAAAATTCAGTACCCGGCTGGTAAAAAAAAGAGAGCAGTACCACTTCGATACTGCTCTCTCCAACTTAACATGGATCTATTCAATTACTTCTCCTTGCTCAATCTTTCCACCTCAGCCGTAAAAGCATTCAAGGCATCAGCAGTATTGACAATTTGCTTGTCTACTTCGGAGAACTCACGTTGCTCAATCGCTTCCCGAATTCCTGGAAGGGTTTTTACCCCATAACCCGTATAAAAACCGGGCGCATAAATAAAATGCTTGAACCAAGGCCGCTTGGGAAGTCCTTGCTGAAGGGTTAGTTTTTGCTCCAAATGCATCAACGCTTGATTGACAGCAGCAGGATTGGCAGCAATACGCGTACTGGCATCTTCATAATGCTTAGCAGCTGTTTCTAATTTATCCAATGCCGTTAGCAGCGGCGCAAAATTGAAATGTGGTGTTTCAGCCTTTGTATTGGGGGCTTTGATCGCCTCACGTGGGTTCAAGACTAACGCATAAGTTCCATTGCTAATCAAACGGTTATCTTTTTCCGTTTTTTCGCGTTGCTCATCGGCAAAGCGCAATACCTCATCACTGTAACCGCGCACAGTTTGATAAAAGTGTTGAAAATCGAAAGGCAACACTTCAGCATTAGCCAAACGCAAGACGGTACGTCCGCCTACTTTAGCAAGTGCTACGCCATACTGGAAATTCTGATCCTTAAAACGCACATAATCAGCATAAGTATCGTAGATGGTATGGTATTCGCCGCCATCGTCTTCGCCACCAAAACCAACGTTCATGGAAGCAATGCCCAAGTGCTGGATGAATGGCGTAAAATCAGAACCCGATCCCAATGCCTCTAATTTAAAATCGGTGGTAGGGGAGCTGGAATAAACTTGACCAAGGGCGTTTCGGCGCTCCAGCACACTTTTTTGTGTTTGTGGATCGGTAACATCACGTGCTACTTGATTGAAAAACTTCTCGAGCGTATGCGAGCCACCGGCGCCAAGGAACCCTGCGCCATTGCTATCCGAATTGATGTAGGCCACCGCTTTTTTTGTCAATTCATCAGCATGGGCTTCGACCCATTCGGTGGAACCGATCAATCCAGGTTCTTCAGCATCCCAGGCACAATACACCAAGGTGCGTTTGGGGCGTTGACCATTTTTGGCCATCATGCCAATGACGCGCGCTTCCTCCAATTCGGCTACCAAGCCGCTAATGGGGTCATTGGCGCCGTGTACCCAACCATCATGGTGGTTACCGCGAATCACCCATTGATCAGGAAAATCGGTACCAGTTAGTTTGGCGATCACATCATACGCTGGGCGCAATTCCCAATTGAATTCTAGTTTCAAATGCACCTTAGTAGGGCCAGGCCCCAAACGATAAGTCAAAGGCAAGCCGCCCCGCCAATCTGCTGGGGCAACCGGGCCACCCATAGTTGCAAAAATGGGTTGGGCATCCTCATAAGAAATGGGTAAAACGGGTATTTTGGTCAAGGTTACCGCATCTTTACGGTCGATGCGCTTGGCGTCTTTGGTGGCGCCATAACCCGGTGTAAGTGGATCACCAGGTGCTAGAGGCATATCCAGTACCGAGCCGCGTTGCACGCCAGTTTCATTTTTGAAAGCCCCTTTAGGATATACCTCGCCAGCGCTATAGCCATCGTCTTTAGGATCGGAATAAATTAAACAACCGATGGCGCCATGCTCGGCCGCCACTTTGGGTTTGATACCGCGCCAGGAGCCTCCATAACGGGCAATGACGATTTTGCCTTTGACATCAATGCCATAGCGTTCCAACAATTCGTAATCTGCGGGTATGCCATAATTCACAAATACAACTTCCGCGGTCACGTCGCCGTCAACGGAAAAGCAGTTGTAGCTGGGGAGCATATCGGGCGTGCTGGTAGATGGATCTTCCTTAAAGGCCTTTTCGGTCAGTTTTGCTTTGTAGGGCGTAGGAGATACCACTTCCAATACGCGCAATTTGGGAGAAGGGAAAAGCACTTGGAATTCTTCAATGGTGGTTTCCCAGCCCCATGATTTTAGCTGGGCGGCAATGAACTCCGCATTGGCTTTGCCATGAGGAGAACCGACGTGGTGCGGCAACATAGAGAGTTGCTTCATCCATTGATCCAGGTTTTTGGCTTGTAATTGCTGATCGAATTTGTTTTCCAAATCCAATTGTTTGGCCGCTGATGCCGCCGAAAAACCCAATAAATCTTTGTTTTGAGCAGCCAACAAAAAAGGTGTTAGCGCTACTAGGAGTAGTACAAATATTTTTTTCATGCTCGTCGCAATTGGTGTAAAGAAATGGTTTGATGTGCTGTAAGGTAGGAGGAAATGTGCAAAAAATGGCAAGTCAACTTAAAAAATGGGCAATAAGGATGGTTCCTTTTTCTACAATTATCTTGCGCGCCGCGAACATAGAATAATGAGAATTGTCCTGTGTATAATAATGGAACTAGAGTAAACATCAAATGTGGCAGCTATGCAACTACTAAGCATACGTATTGTACTTGGTCTTTTTTGTCTATTATTGGTAATTCGAGCTCACCCACAAATGGATAGTAGCGGCGTTTACCTAACGCCTACTGACTTTTCAAATAAAACTTTGAGCTATACCAAGCATTGTGAGAATGAAAAAAACAACATTTACTTTAATCATTTTGCTGATGCGCCCAATCTAACGGTATACCAAGGAACTGAAAAAATCAAGCTCCGAAAAACAGAAATTTATGGCGCAAGGTTATGCTCGGGTAGAACCTATCGCTTCATCAACAACGTGGCTTATGAAGTGCTCAATCCCGAGCAAAATTTGTTGATGTATAAATTGGAACGGGCATCAGCTCCCAAATATCCTATTCCAAAAAGGTATTTTTTTAGCAAGGGGCCTCGAGGCGCCCTTATTCCACTGACGAAAAAGAACATCAAAAATGCGTTTCCGGATAATCGAAAATTGCACCAGGATCTAAAAAAAGATGTAGAGAATGGTAAAAATTTGGTGGACTATATGTTGCCTATGGCTGGAAGCTTGCGTTGAGTTAAGGGGATTAAAATCGCCAACAAAACCTGTAAGCACGAATCCTAATTTTTGGCGGTATTTGACCCACATGTCTTTTATGAAATTGCTCATTGAAATAAGCAATTTTAAACATTTTTTGCTCATTGGAAGGAGCAATTTTTTTTAAACTCGCTGACCTTCAGCCCTAAAAACACAAAAGGGGAGACATAAATGCCACCCCTTCCATGCTCGGAGATCGTTCAAGATCCGCAACTTATATCCTATCGTTCAGTATCAGGTTACCCTTTAGTGCGGCAAGATAAAAGCTTCAATCCTGTGGACGACGTGTCGAAACAGTACTAGCGATTGTAGTTGTCGCGCTTGTCACGGTAACCACCGCCACCGCCGTAACCGCCGCCACCGCCACCGCCACCGCGATTGCCGCCGCCGCCGTAACCGCCGCCGCCGCCACCACCGCGATTGCCGCCACCGTAACCGCCGCCACCGCCGCCGCCACGATTGCCACCACCTTCGCGAGGTTCAGCTTTCTTACATACTATCGTGTTTCCGTCAAAGTCCGTTTCATTCAATCCGTCGATAGCGTTTTGCGCTTCGTTGTCATCCGGCATTTCTACGAAGCCAAAGCCTCTTGATCTGCCAGTTTCCTGATCCATAATAACTTTTGCGGAATCAACTGCCCCAAAAGCTTCGAATGCTTCTCTCAGGTCCTCACTAGTAGTCCCGAAATTGAGTTTTGCAACAAAAATATTCATTTGAATGAAAATAAAGGAATGAAAAAAATTATGCTAAAAATTGAATTCGTTGGTTGCTGTTGTAGAGCCTGTAAGTAAAGTAAGAGTAAGAAGTGAAGTCTTTTCAAAGACACTGCAGGAATCATCTCGACTTAAAAGCAAACAAATATAACTCCTTTTTAGGTGTTGCGCCAAAAAAATGTTAGTAATGGTGTAAAAAAGTGTAAAAACGGCGTATTTATTGCAAAAAAAGTATGTACACCCATTAAAAATAGGGTTAAAACTGCTTCAAATAACTGAATTTCAAGATCGCATGGTCTTCAATCTGGCGTTTTTGATCAATATTATTGAAACCGCATGTTACACGGGTTGAGAGATACCGTACAAGCGCTACAATGCAAGGTTTTTCATTGATTTTGACAGACTTGTACTAGCGGTTTGCCATTAAGGCGTCAATGGAGATTGTAAAAATTATTCCTCTTCGCCGCCGCCGCGATTACTGTCGTCACCGAAACTGCCGCCACCGCCGAAACTGCCGCCACCGAAACCGCCACCGCCGCGATTGCTACCGCCACCGAAACCGCTGCCACCGCCGCGATTTCTGCCGGCACCGCTAGCATCGCGTTCTTGAGTTTTGCTAACTCTTATCGTGTTTCCGCCAAAGTCCGAATTGTTCAATGCGTCAATCGCGGCTTGTGCTTCATCGTCATTCGGCATTACTACGAAGCCGAAACCTTTTGATTTGCCAGTTTCCTGATCCATAATAACTTTTGCGGAATCAACTGCCCCAAAAGCTTCGAATCCTTCTCTTAGGACCTCACTAGTAGTCCCGACATTGAGATTTGAAACAAAAATGTTCATTTGAAGAAAATAAAGGAATGAAAAAAAATTATGCTTAAAATTGAATTCGTTGGTTGCGATTGTAGAGCCTGTAAGTGAAGCAAGAGAAGTCTATACAAAGACATTGATGGAATCAGCTTGACTTAAAAGCAAATAAATATAACTCTTTTTTGGGGATTGGCTAAAAAAATGTTAGCAACGGTGCAAAAAGTGTAAAACGGCGTATTTATTGCAAAAAAAGTATGGACACCTATTAAAAATGGGGGGCTAAAACTGCTTCAAATAACTGAATTTCAAGATCGCGTGGTCTTCGATCTGGCGTTTTTGATCTAGGTTATTGAAACCGCGTTTGTTCAGTACCAAATAAATATAAGAAAGCGGACGATACTCCCAGGCCAAACGGATGTTGTAGTTTTTTGACTTATTTTGCGTGTTTTGCTGATAAAACCCAATCAGCTGTACTCGCGGATTTAAGGCAAATCGCCCTTCTACGCTAAATAAATCTACCGTGGCATTAACCTTGTTTTCTCCTACGCCAGTAAATTGGTTGCGGTTCAATCGCCCCGCTATTGAAATATGGGGCAATGGGGCAAATTGCAGCGTTATATCGGCCACAAATAATTTGCCATTGAAGTAGGTTCCCCAATTGGTCTGACCAAATACGTTAACTATCTTGGATGGGTCAGAGCTAAACCACAGCGTATGTTGTACATAGCGGTAAGCGCCTTCTTTGATCGTGATTCCTAAGGGTTCAAAAGGTTCGGTCAGAAATTGATAGGTTGGGTTGATTCCATAGCCAATATAACCGCCATTTTGTAAATTCAGCCAAAAGGGGAAAAGCGGCAATTGTAACTCTATTAACTTACCCGTTGAGGCTTGATGGTACATTTCGGGCAAAAAACCGGGTTCAAATGCGCGGATGATTTTTTTAAAAGGCATCAAACGCCCGCGGTAATACCAATTGATACCCGGAGTAGTGCCGATCACGTCTTTGCGGGAAACAAAACCCATCTCCGGATTGAAATCCTTGGTTACCACGGATTGTGTCCACCAGATCTTGGTTTTGTTGGTGGAAAAAATGTATTGGGAAAAACCGGCAAACCCTTGAATGCCAGTATTAGTTGAGGTAGAATGGATCGCCATGGCGGTTAAAGAGTGGGATTCCCCAAGTCGAAAAAAACCGTCAATGGTACTCACAATATTACTGCCGCCGGGTTGATTTTTGATCGTCATCAAGCCGCCAATGCGGTTTTGTGCGCCAAAATTTTGCGAAAATCGGCCTACAAAAAAATTGGTAGCAGGACTATCGCCTAATTCGCGTTGCCGCATCATAATGGCGCCGTAGTTACTTTTTAATGAACGATGCACAAAACGCCCGCCCACATCAATCGGAATCGGGTTGCCTCGATCATCCAAACCAATGGTGCGACTAAAAAATGGTTGAATCCGCATCGATCCGCCTGCTCCATCTTGAGACTGTCCAACTCCTACGCCAAAAAGGGAGGCATTTTCAAGAAAAAATTGGCGGCGTTCAGGGAAAAAAACGGAAAAACGGGTTACGTTGTTGACTTGACGATCGGCATCAGCCTGGGCAAAATCGGTATTGGTAGTCAGGTCGAGTACGGTATTGGAATTGATGGCCCATTTTAAATCACCGCCGAGTTTGTAGCGGATGTCTTCGGGTTTGGTTGTAGGGTCAAAACCTTTGTAGTGATCATAAGACGTCAGCACATAAGGTATAATCCGGATATTCGGTCTTGGCGGCGGCGGTTGTAAATTTTTGAGCACCCCGGCATAATCCATGCGCATCACGGTAAAAGCCCGCGGATAGGTGGAAAACGCCGAGATCTCATTCGTTAAGCGGCGGTTGCGCATCACGTTAAATCCCCAATTTTGAATGGTGTCTCGGGATTTGGGATAGCGCAGGGTTTGCCAAGGAATGGCTATTTCGGCTACCCAACCCGAATCGGTTCTACTGGTGCGTACCCGCCACAATCCATCCCAATCGGTATCATAATAGGTATCGTCAAAAGAAAGCAAATCGCGTTGCACGCCATATGGATTGGCGGCAAACGACATGGCGTTGCGGTGGTCGTTGAACCCATCAAAGGTCAAATTGATCTGATCGTGTTGGGTGGAGCGAAAATCGCGTTTGAAATCGGTAGCACGAATGGCTTTTTTGCCCATAGAATCCCGTGAAAATATACCAAAATACAGAAACTGACGGTTGTACAGCACCTTAACCGAAGTCTCAAAATTGGGATCCTGCCCTTGATAGGGTTCTATCTGGGTAAACCGTGGCGAAGGTTTCGCATTTTTCCAATCGGCTTCATCAAGGTGGCCATTGACGCTTAAATTACCAGTAATTTTGGTGGCAATGATCTCTTTGCGAATAGAATCGGGTTTGAACACCACCGCATCCTGAGCAAAAGATTTGATCCAAAAAAGGCTGCAAAAAAAAGGCAATAGCCAGCTGCGGTGTAACATTCTTCTACGCATGGATTGGGTTTACGCACTGTTTCCCGAAAACAGTGCGCGAATTTAGCAAGGTAAATTGGATCCTGCAAATGAAGAAAAAAACCAGCTCGCCAATTACTATTTACTCAAAAAGATCCCCACATTTTCCTTGGTGATTTTAATTAGTCCAGTGTTGACGGTTGTGGGTAAATTGGTGATCCCCGCGCGCTGATCGTTGCTGGATAAACGATTGGTTTTGTGTACCATGTCGTAAAGGAACTCTGCACCATACCAAGTAAATAATTCCCTTTTTTGCCCAGCAAGGAGTTGAATGACACCTTCTTTAACCAACTGGAGGTGTTCGGGTTCCCAATCAACCGTTGTGATTTTGATTTTATTCACCTTTTTTGCCTCCTTAACGGAAAGTGCGATACCTGGGCCTGAATTCGAATCAAAACCGCAAATTCCGGCTAAGTCAGGGTGCGCAGATATCAAATCGGCAGTAATCTTGGCGGCTTCTTCTACACTAGCTTTATCATCATACTTGCCAACAACTGTTATTCCAGGGTGTTTTTTCAACACATCGAGTAAGCCTCTAAATCCATCTTCCATGTTTGATAGCCCTAGGATGCCCATATAGGCAATTTTTCCTTTGCCTCCAGTGAGTTTTACCATTTCAAGACCCTGCATTTGTCCTATTTCGTACCAATTTGTACCGAGAAATGCATGACGGTTGGAATTCGGAATATCGGAATCGTAAACTACAGTGGGAATGCCAGCAGCAACAGCTTTGTTAATGGCTTGGGCAATAGCCGGATCGGTACCGTTGATGAGGAGTCCCGACGGGCGGGTGCCAATTACTTCTTCGATGGTGTTGATTTGTGCCGGAACATCCCAATCAGCAGGACCTAAAATTGAAATTTTTACCCCTTTTTTCTTCCCCCAACGCCGGAAAGCCGCCTGGTCGTGATTGACATACAAAGGCATAGATACAGCAGTAGTAACCATTACGTATTCTTCTTTGTCAATAGCCTGATTATTGCTTGGTGCTACCACTTGGCTTGAAACCTCCTGTTGTCGGGGTGGTAACTCGCAACCAAAAAAAGACAGACCAGAAAATGCAAAAAATAACCAGATAAGAGGTTTCATAGGTTTAGTTTTTTTGTAATGCTTTGTCAATGCAAACTGCCAAAATCAAGATGATGCCTAAAATAATTTCTTGCCAATAACCGGAAATTCTAGCGATAACCATGATGTTGGCTACCACGCCCATAAACAAAGCTCCCAACAAAGCACCTTGAATTTTTCCGGTTCCGCCCTGTAGACTGGCGCCGCCGAGAATCACTGCCGTTATCACCCGTAGCTCAAGACCGCGACCAGAAGTAGGAAGAGCCGCACCCAATCGAGAAGCAAGTAAAATGCCAGCAAACCCAGCTAAGGACGCGATGAAAACAAAAGAAAATAGTTTCATCCTACGAACGTCAATACCCGATAGTTCTGCGGCTTTTTCATTGCCGCCAATAAAGTAAAATCGTTTCAAAAAGGTAGTATTGGCAGTTAGATAAGCGGTGGCACCCACAATGCAGAGCATATACCAAATGGGCATTTGTACGCCCAAAAGTTTGGATTGCGAGATGGCATTGAACCAATAGGGTAGGCCTTGGATCCCCGCTCCGCTGACCAGTAAGGCCAAACCTCGAACAATGCCCATCATGGCAAGGGTTTGGATCATTGGGTTTATGCCCAGGTAGGCGATGAAGTAGCCATTGATGCCGCCAATCACTGCGGATGAAAAAAGCCCTGCTATCAAAGCCATAGGTACTGGCCAATGAAGGAAAAACAGCAAATAAGCGGTCAAACATCCAGAAAAAGCAACTACCGAACCTACCGATAAGTCAAAAACCCCAGAGATCAATAATAGCATCATACCTACGGCTACTATGGTGTCAATCGACAAATTGAGCAAAATTTGACTGAAATTTTGGAAAGTTGGAAACGTGGTAGGAAAGACTACACTTGCCAATAGCCCCATAAAAATTATTGTAAGGCCCAAGGAATAGACGCGATTGGAAAATATTTTACGAATCATCGCTCGATTTTTTTTGGTTTGGGTTACATGGCCCATTTTAAAATTTCTTCTTCGCTGGTTTGTGCTGTTGTAAGTTCTTTGGCGATGCGCCCATTCTTGATCACCAATACCCGATCTGAAATAGCTAATATTTCGGGCAGCTCACTCGAAATCAACAGAATGGCTTTGCCTTCTGCAGCTAGTTTTTTTAAAAGTTGATAGATCTCAAATTTTGCTCCTACATCGATACCGTGGGTTGGCTCATCCACAATCAGCACCTCGGGATTGCTAGAAAGCCATTTCGCTAACACCACTTTTTGTTGATTACCGCCACTAAGTTGGGCTACTTTTTGCGAAATAGAGGCACTGTTTATGTTGAGCTTTTTTCGATAATCGCTGGCAATGCGGCTTGTTTTAGCAGCGTCATGAAAAAATGGCTGATTGGAAGTAAAAAAGATAGAACTGATGTTTTCGGCAATGGACATCTCTTGAAACAGCCCCAGTGTTTTGCGTTCTTCCGGCACATAAGCAATTTGGTTGCGTATAGCATCAGCAGGGCTATTGATTTGAATGGCTGTGTTGTTTAAAAAAATTTCACCCTCTTCTTTTTTCAGCGCGCCAAAAATCGTTTTAGCAATTTCTGTTCTTCCTGCGCCTACTAAACCGGCTAAAGCCAGTATTTCACCACGAAACAGTTGAAAAGAAATGTCTTTAATGTATGTGTTGCCAAGCCGCTCGACTTTTAAAGCGACGATCTCCGTTTTAGTACGCTGATTGGTTGTGGAGGGTAGCGCCCTTCCCACCATGAGGGCAATTAATGCTTGTTTGCTAAGATTAACAGTAGGATAGACGCCTACTTTTTGGCCATCTTTCAAAACAGTGACCCGTTCGGCAAGGGTAAAAATTTCTTCTATGCGGTGAGAAATGTAGATGATTGATGTTCCAGTTGCTTTAAGTTGCCTGATTATGTTAAATAGAACGATGACGTCATCCTCGGTGATCGAGGCAGTGGGTTCATCCAAAATTAGTATTGCTGGTTTTTTGGACAATGCTTTGGCAATCTCAACCAACTGTTTTTGGCCAGCAGATAGCTCCGATACCCTCGTTTGGGGGCGAAGCGTGGGGTCAAAATTGAGTTTTTGGAGCAGCAAAGCGGTTTCCGAATACAATTTTTTATAATCAATTAGGCCAAGGCGAGTTGTGGGGAATTGATCGACAAAGATATTTTCGGCAATGTTTTGATTTTCAAATAAGCTGAGGTGCTGGTAAACAATAGCGATACCACAGACGGTTGCGTGGGTTTGATTTTTGAATTGTACAACCTTGTTGTTTAATTGAATCTCGCCAGAATCAGGTTGTAGATTACCAGAAAGCAAATTCATCAAAGTGCTTTTTCCGGCGCCGTTTTCACCACAAACGGCATGTATTTCCCCATCTGCCAAGTCAAAATCAATATTTTGCAAGGCTTTAACAGCGCCAAACGACTTTGATATGTTGGTTAGGTGTAGCGGCATTATAGTTGTGTTTAAATTTTAATCAATTCCCCCTTGCTTGCGGATTCATAACATCCAAATACCAATCTGACGGTTTTGAAATTATCGGCTCCGGTAGTTTCTGATCTTCCGCCTTGTAATCCTATCAAAATATCCCGGTTGCAGTCTACAATACTAGAATGGACTACAGCATAAGCGGGGTCAAGCCAATTGTACATGGTGGGCAGAACTGTCTCTGAGCGGGTTCCCTCCACCGTTGTGATCCGTATTTCAAAGTCATTGGTTAAATGAAGGGTTCCTTTTTCGCCCTCAATCAAAACCAAAGTTTGAGGAAATGCTTCTTTTTCAAGCAAGGATGCATAGGACATCTCCACAAAACAATGCAACCCAGAAGTCATGCGCATCAATACATTGGCCACGTCTTCGCCCTTAATTTTGGGATTTACACGCGTGGTTTGGCAATAGAGCTGCGCAACTTCCCCAAATAAAAACCGGCATATATCCAATACATGCGAGCCGATATCGGTCAGGATGAATTGTTCTAATTCTGCTAGAAAGGGTTGATTGTCAAATACCGGAAAAGCAGAACAAAAAGAAACACGCGCCTTAAAAGGTTTGCCGATTGTGCCTTGCAACATCAGTGCCTGCAATCGCCGAATGGGCGCCTGCCAACGGAAATTTTCGTGAATGTAAAACTGTACTCCGGCCTGCTGACAGGTTTTAAGCATGTGCTCCGCCAGTCCAAAATTAGCAGCCATCGGTTTTTGACAAATGACGTGAACACCTTTTGCTGCTGCCTTTTCCACAAAAAAAGGATGGGTGTCTACATCGGTAATGATGTCTACAAAATCAATATTTTCATTGGCCAACAAGGCATCAATGTCATCATAAACAGCTGGGATGCCATATTTTTTGGCCAAAATTTCTGCCTTTGCCTTTGTGCGGTTGAACAAAGCAACGATTGCCACTCCTTCTAATTCAAGCCAAGCAGGAATTTGATAATTTGCCCAAAAACCAGTACCAATGATTGCGCATCGTAGTGTTTGCATATTGATCTATTTTGATCGAGTACTTAGTTTTCTCCAAACCGCCGTCATCAAAAGTTCATAACCTTGTTGGGCGCTCCCTCTGGTCAGGCTCAGCGATAAAAAAAAGGACAGCATTGCAATTTTAGGTGTCATGGCATTGATGTGAATTTTGGCAGATTAAGAACGCAGCAGGCAAACTACAAAGTGATTTATTTGTTGGTGATGTCCCTTACTTGTTCGCGGATGTCATCCATTTCAAATATTTTTTGCCAACCCTCTTTGAATAAAATGGGTTTGGCTCGTTTTGAAATTTTGTAGGCAGCATCCGAAAAAGTGCCATTGACTTCTTTGAATAAAACGGCGATTTGGATACGCAGGTGTCCCAACACAAAATCCCGAGCAGCCGCTTCAGGAACACCCAGCGCAATGATTTTGTCAAATCCTTCTTTCACTACTTCCATACAAGTTTGCGCCAGCGTTTCAACCATCGCCGGTTCAAGGATCGCCATTTGCTCCAGCGTAATGCGGTACACCTGGTCGATGGGTTGGTACATGTCTTTTGCTACTTGCTCCCCCAACTGATAATTCGCTTCTGTACCAAACATCAAAGCAACAACAATGGACTGTTTGGCGGTAACGCCGCCATAAAAATCGCGGAAAGCAGCCTCGGTGGGTTCCCAATTGAACACCGAAGGATGACAGGGATGGGCAATCACATAACCCAAATCATCCCGGTGAAAAATCACACCATCAAGCGGCGCTGCTGGATCGAGGGTCAAAACGGTGGCGCCACTCCTCATCAATGGAATAATTTGAGCCGAAAGCTCCGCCAGGGCAACATCGGGTAAAGCCAAAATCACCACATCTGCTTGGGCGATGGACTCATTTGGCGGACTTACGCTCACACCTCTTTGGGCTAGATTCTTGATGCCTTGCTCGCTTATCTCCAAATAAGCGACCTGGTATTCCGGCATTTTTAAAAAATTATCGGTCAAGCGGCAACCCATTTTACCTCCGGCGCCTACCAATGCGATTTTTGTCATCGTTGATTGTTTTTTACTTTAAAAAATTTAGTGGTGAATGTTTCCGTTCACCAGCCTAAATTCCTGCAAAAACTGCACGCCTTCTGCTGCCCAGTTTTTTTCCTTCTTGCAGGTATCCGCAATATCAGCCTCTGGCGGAACCCATTGTTCCAAGATAGCGCTCTGGCAGCGGCCAGCAGCATTTACTTTATCTAGCAACCAGGGTAAGTCAATCATGCCTTTTCCCATGGTTTCGCCAGCTACTATAAACCCCATTTTGTAGGGCAACCGCCGGATGCTAAAATCTTTTAAATGCAAATTGACGGTATATGGAGCCAATACCTCGGCAACCTGTGCAAGTCCTTCCCCGGCTCCAATTGAGTTGGCGCAATCCAAGCAAATTCCGACCTGCTCATGTCCTACTTTTTCTACAATAGCGGCCAATTCTTTGACCTTGAACCGATCGTGGTTTTCAAGCCCCAGTGTAATTTTATGAGCGGTCAAAAAAGGCAAAAACTCCTTAATGATCGCTATTATGGTAGCTGGGGCTGGTTCGTAGGCGCCGTCGTCAACCACAAATCGCAGCAACGGCGCGTCAAAAAAGACAGCCAGCTGTAGGTAGCAGTGCAAATGATCCGCTTCGAGCCTTTTTGCGCCTATCTCCAGCCGAATTTGGTTGTTGAGCAGAAGATCGCGAAACGCCTTTTTGCGATCATCGTTAAAAAGATGCAATGGCAGATTGTCGCCCACCTGTAAACACCGCAATCCAAAATCTACGGTTTGCTGAATTAAATCAACTTCCGTCATCGGATTTTCGGGCAGGTACCCTTCCACTCCAACATTCCATCCATAGGTAAAACTGCTGATGCCTAATTCCACGGTCAACTATTTTTGGCGATTCCTAAGGCTTCGCATACCCCTTTCCAGCATCATCCAATATCAACACCCAATCCTGTCCATATCCGCTGGTGGGCGGCGTAAACAGGCGAGTACCTTTGTTGTCGAATTTACCGATCTCTGTTGTTTTTCCATTGCGAGGGTCATACCAAAATCCCTGGAGTTGGGTTCCCGTAGTTTTTCCCAAATTCACAGTAAAAGCTTTTCCAGTGGCGGCATAGACAAAAATATAATCATTGCCCCGGGTAGCCTGGATGCGCTCGTTAGGGGATAAATTGTTTTCCACAATCAATGACTGGTCTGGCATACGATCCAGCAAAGGGCGCGATTCCATCAACCTGCGTACCCATTGCATTTGCTTGGCGCCCGTTAAATCCATTGCCTGCTGCCAAAATACATGCGGACCATTCACGGCTTCCCGATTGGGCGAGTACATTTGCCAAATGTCATGACAGCCATAGGTGTGCCCAAATGCACCAGCAAAGAGATCGAGGTACGCTGATTTTCTTACATCAAAGGCATTGGAGGTGCCCAATTCTGTCACATTGAAACAAACAGGGTGGTCTTCGTAAATGGGTTCGCCATCCAGCGTGGGTTTAGCCGGTTTACGGTCATAAGCGCCTTTTATGTTGTCGTAGACCGCGAAGTCGCGACAATGTCCTGTTTGGAACATATTGAAATCCAACCACTCATCGTTATGAAACCATTCACCCGCGCCTTCGCTATTGGGTTGCGGATGGAACGTCATCATCGCTTTGTCGTTGCCGCCAACTCCCTCAGCGATGCCTGCCGCCATGGATCTCCATACTTCCACGTCTTTAGAATCTTTCCGAGGGTTGCGGTCGCCGCCCAATATCCAGATTAGGTTTTTGCGATTTTTGTAGCGATTACCCAGCCATTTGCCATAAACTTTGGCATTTTCAACCGTAAATACTTCCGGTCCTTTTCCCCAGCCGGCTTTAAAAACTTTATCGCCCCAGGTGGGTAAAAAACCAATGTTAATACCCAATTCAGCCGCCTTATCGATGATGAAATCCACATGTTTGAAATAGGCTTCATTGGGTTGAGTAGGATCGTTATTGATTAAAGGTTTGTCGCCATATGAATTGGGCACATTAAGTCCGTCAAATTCTGCCAATGCTACGGCCTGAACCAAAGTAAATCCCTGAAGTGCACGTTTTTTAAGGTAGTATTCCGCTTCTTCCCGATCGAGTCGATGAAAGAGCTCCCAGGCAGTGTCGCCCATCCAGAAAAAAGGTTTTCCGTCTTTTAGCAAATACCGCTTGTTGGTGCTCAAGGTAAACGATTGCGTTTGGGCGCTTTGTCCAAAGACCAGCAACAATAAAATGGCAAAGAAAAGGCGCTTCATGTTGGTTGATTTAAAATTACGGACTAATTAGCGCTTATTCAGATCCAAAATCTGAACAAGCGCTTAATTCAAAAAAAATCCAAACAGTGTTTTTTGTACATTATTTAACGCCAAATTAAGTTGGGAATAAAGGGGGTGTATCATCATTTTTATTAATTGTTGGTGCTATATTTGCAAAAGAGTGAAAAAAAACCAGCTAGATCAAGAAAATAGTACTTTACAATGCCAAAAACACCTCATTTACTCAAAATTATCCCGCCTACCGATGCTTCTTTCATCTTGAAGGGCGATCCAATTCCTTGGGACAACCCCTGGCATTATCACCCCGAAATTGAGTTGATTTTTTGTATCAAAGGAAATGGAACCAATTTTGTAGGCAATGCCATCCGAAAAATGGAGGAAGGTGAAATTTTACTTTTTGGCAGCAATTTGCCACATACTCGCCAGCGGGATCGAACCTATTATGAAGCCAATCAGCACGATGTTCCAGAGTCAATCATACTGCAATTCAACGAGGATTTTTTGGGAAAGGAATTCTTGGCTACGCCCGAGTTTTTACACATCAAAAACTTAATCAGCAGAGCCTCAAAGGGTCTGAAGTTTTTTGGCAAAACATTGGAGACAGGAAGTCAAAAACTATTGTCGATGCCAGCATTGGATAAGACGCAGCGAGTAATTGAGCTGCTATCTATTTTGGATGTTTTGGCAAAATCCACGGAATATGAATTTTTGAATACCATTGACTATGTGAGCAATGCCCACGAAAAAAATGCCCAAAAAATCAATCGGGTTTATGAGCATACCATCATGAATTTTAGAAATCCAATCGAGCTTTCAGAAGTCGCTCAACTTACGAACCTTTCGATATCCGCTTTTTGTAGGTATTTTAAAATCCGTACGCGGAAAAGCTATTTCTATTACCTCAACGAAGTTCGCGTGGGGTATGCTTGTCGCTTATTGAGCGAAGGGTATCACAATATTGGTCAAGTATCTTATGAAAGTGGGTTCAATAATTTATCCAATTTTAACAAACAATTCAAAAAACACCTGCATATCACCCCCACGGAGTATCTCGCTCAAACAAAACAGAAGGCGGGCTAGATAAAGCGCTTACTCTGTGCCTTTGCTCGCATTAAACAACAACGACCCATCGCCATAACTCAAAAAACGGTAATCATGCGCTAGGGCATAGGCATACACCTCGCGCCAGCGCTCGCCTACAAGCGCCGCAACCAACAACAATAAGGTACTCGCCGGTTGATGGAAATTGGTGACCAAAGCATCCGCCATTCTGATCTGATACCCCGGGGCGATTAAAAGCTGGGTTTTGGCAATGATGCGGTCTTGTCCTTGTTTTTCCAGCCACTGTAGCAAAGCGGTTATTGCTTCTTTAGGCGCTATCGCCGCATGGTGCGGGTCAAATGCATCCCATTGTTTTATTTCTAATTCTGCTAAAGTCAATTCGGGGTTTTGACACAACTTACAACCCATTAAAAACAGACTTTCCAAAGTACGCAGGGTGGTAGTGCCCACGGCAACTACTTGTCTGTCTCCCTGCAAGAGCGCCTGCAAAGTTGTCACCGCTACATCAAAATACTCGGCGTGCATCTCGTGATCGCGAATTTCGGCGCTTTTCACTGGTTTGAAGGTTCCTGCGCCCACGTGTAGGGTCACGTAAGCGGGAGTGATGTTTTTTGCCGATAAGGATTGGAATATACGCTCCGTAAAATGCAAACCTGCTGTCGGCGCGGCTACCGATCCGTCAAAACGGGCATAAATGGTTTGATAACGTTCGCGGTCTTCGGCCTCCACCGCGCGATCCAAGTAGGGTGGGAGTGGTACCTGTCCCGCCATTTCCAGTACTTCTGAAAAAGCCAAAGCTTGGGGCGACCACTGAAATCGAATCCGGTATTCATTATCGACCTTGCCCAATAATTCGGCTTGTAGCATTAGTTTTTCGCCAGCATAGGGCAATTCCATTTCCAAGGGTCCGCTTTTCCATTTTTTTATCCCGCCAATCAAACAGCGCCAGATGGTTTCCCCGGTTTGTGACATGGCGCTGGCCAATTCGCTTTCTGGTTCCAAACAAAAAAGCTCCACCACGCCGCCCGTTGGTTTCGTAAACAGCAAGCGCGCCGGGATTACTTTGGTATTGTTGAACAGGATCAGGGCGTTTTTGTCCAATCGCTCGGCTATATTGTAGTAATGATCGGATTCAATGACGCCGTTGCGGTACACCAACAACTTGGATTGATCGCGCTCCGGCAAAGGGTGGCGGGCAATCCGCTCGTCGGGGAGCTCATAAAGGTAATCTTCGATGCGGATGTCCTGAGCGGTCATGGCCATTTGGATTGAAATTTGCCGCAAAGGTAGGGAGAAAATGGGTTTTTGTAAGCAAAAGTAATCGCGCAGTTACAGTTTTGAAGCATCCGTTTCTGCTACCTCATTTAAGGTATAATAAGTGATGTTCATGTTTTTGACCTGCGAGTAAGCGATGATGAAGTAATCACCCGGCATTTGGTAATAGCGTTTGTCAAATTGCTTGAAATAGTGGTTGAACTTCTGTTTTTCTTGTTTGTCAAAATCAGCAGTTGCTTCAAGCGATGGCATGGGGGCTTCTTCTTTGGTTTCCGGGCTATACTTGAACTGCTTGGTATCTTCTTTGAATTTGCGGCGAAAAACGCTGACCAGGTAAAGCTTATCCAGGTTTTTATCTTTCGACAAAAAATATTTTTCCAAAATTCCGCAATAGATCAAATCGCCTTCCGGTCCGGCTACAATTACATCGATCAAGATAAACCCAATTTTACTTTTGGGATCTAAAAACCGTCCGGTAAGCAGATAATCCCAATGATTGAAGGGTTTGAGTAGCCTGGATTTGAAATCTAAACGATAATGCAATACCAACCACTGAAATCCTCTTCCCAAACCATAACCCAATCCAACTTGAAAAATAAGGTAGCTCAAGAAAAAAGCAAAATGGGTTTTGATAACCGCAAAATTGAGGACATGCAAATCGGCATTGCCAATAATCAAGTAATAGATTTGGTCAAAAGGCACGTTCTTTCCCCAAACGCCTTCAACTACCACGATCCCAAGACAATGAAAAATGGCCGCCGGAAACAACATCAACAGTACTTCACTGACCAATGACGTATCCATTGTCACTTGAAAAGAATCACTTTTCAAAAATGCCATTCGAAAAGCAATACCCGGAGAAAAAAGCAAAAAAAGGAAAACAGCGCTAAAGGCTATGCTCATAGTGCGGAGTCGCTATCAGTGGATTTTTCGAGGGTTTTTGTTTTGGCAATTTTATAGGTTTTGCCATCAATGGTCACCGTACCACTATGACCGTTGCGTGCGCCGGCAATGGCGGCTTGCATGAGTTTTTTTGCCGCTTCTTTATCGGCCAACATCTTCTTGATGTCTTTATCCAATGGAGCATCCATGTTGTCTAGTTTTATACAGATTCTATTGTCTGCAAACGAAATATAAAGTTACCCAAAAATAAATCTCAACAAAAAATTAAATCACGTATTTGAAACAACGAACAGTTTTTCTTAGGTTTTAAAAAAAATTCCTATTTTTTGATTCGGTTTAACTTTATTGAAAAGGAACGGGTGAATAATAAAGTGCCATTTTAGCCGCCGCTATTTTGCAGCCAATCAACTATCTTTTGAGGCGCAATGTGGGGCATTGCAACGAAAAAGATAGGAAGAGTGGCGGTGAAAGAGCAAGGCAAAAGTGGTACTTTATTGTTTAACCGTTCCTAAGAAGCGCTACAATCAAACACCATGAAAAAACTATTTTTCTTATCCCTTCTTGCCTTGTCCATGGCAACTTATACCATGGGGCAAAAAAAATCAGTCGCTCCAGGGGCTTATTTCTCTGTTTTTTTTCCCACAGTTAAAGGCGCGCAATTTGATGGCCGATTGCTGTTGATGCTCTCCAAAGATTCCAAAACGGAACCACGTTTTGACATTGCCGAAGGGCCCGGCACCCAATTGATTTTTGGTATCGACGTCGAAAACTGGAAAGCCGATCAATCCGCCAGTTTTGACGCCAAGGTGCTGGGCTACCCCATCGAATCCTTAGCCAACGTACCAGCGGGCGAATATTACGTTCAGGCGCTGTTGCACAAATACGAAACGTTTCACCGCAAAGACGGTCATGTGGTCAAGCTACCCATGGATCGGGGCGAAGGCCAACAATGGAACCAAGCGCCGGGCAACTTGTACTCAAAACCAGTAAAAGTTACCTTTAACCCGAGTGCCGCTCAACCTTTCAAAATAGTGCTCGATCAAGAAATTCCCCCCATCGAGCCGCCGAAAGACACCAAGTATGTCAAACACATCCGCATCAAAAGCAAGTTGCTTTCCTACTACTGGGGGCGCGATATGTACCTAGGTGCGCATGTTTTGCTTCCCGAAGGTTTTGATGAGCACCCCGAAGCACGGTATCCGCTGGCGGTTTTTCATGGGCATTTCCCCAAAGATTTTTCCAACTTTCGCACCACACCGCCCGATCCCAACTTGCCTTGCGTGAACAGCGCGCGCTTTAGCCTCGATTGCTACAACCGCATCGAACAACAGGAGGCCTACGATTTTTACAAAATCTGGAGCGGACCCAATTTTCCACGCACTTTGGCCATCGAAATCCAGCACCCCACGCAGTATTATGATGATTCTTATGCCGTCAATTCCGAGAGCATGGGGCCTTACGGTGATGCCATCACTTATGAACTGATTCCCTATATCGAAAAACAGTTTCGCGGCATTGGCCAGGGCTGGGCGCGTTGTTTGTACGGCGGTTCCACTGGCGGTTGGGAAGCATTGGCCGCTCAAACGTTTTACCCCGATGAATACAATGATTGCTATGCCGCTTGCCCCGATCCCATCGATTTTCGGGCCTACACGGTTGTTGATTTGTACAAAGACAAAAACGCCTATTTCCTCGAAAGCAATTTCAAAAAAACTGAGCGCCCATCACATCGCAATTATTTGGGTCAGGTGTCCAGCACCCTTCGTGAAACCAATCTCTTGGAACTTGTTTTAGGTACCAAAAGTCGCTCCGGCCAGCAGTGGGACATCTGGGAAGCGGTTTTTTCACCCATCGGACCAGATGGTTACCCCAAACGCATCTGGGATAAATACACTGGGGTAATTGACACCACCGTTGCCCGCTATTGGCGCGATCATTACGATCTATCTTACATCCTCAACCGCGATTGGAAAACGCTGGGGCCAAAATTAACCGGCAAAATCCACCTCTACTGTGGCGACATGGACAACTACTACCTTAATAATGCAGTTTATTTGATGGAAGAAAGATTGGAATCTACCCAAAATCCGTATTATCACGGCGAAGTAGATTATGGCGATCGCGCGGAGCACTGTTGGAACGGTGATCATACCCAACCCAACGCCATTTCACGCTTGCGCTACCACCGGATGTTTATCCCCAAATGGGCCAAAGAAATGGAATTGCGCGCGCCCAAAGGCGCCGATTTAACCTCTTGGAAATATTAAATTGTCATGCTTTACGACAACCACAATCGATTGATTAATTATGTGCGTTTGGCCGTTACCGATCGCTGTAACCTCCGCTGTTTTTATTGCATGCCGGAGGAGGGCATCCAGTACGTTCCCAAACAAGAGCTGTTGACTTATGAGGAGATGGTGCGCACTATCAGGTTGTTGGTAAACCTAGGCATCGAAAAAGTGCGGATTACCGGCGGCGAACCTTTTGTACGTCGCGACATGATGGATTTTTTGCGCACTATCAGCCAAATGGAAGGCTTGCGCAAAATCAACATCACCACCAACGGCACGCTCACCACACCTCATGTGCCCGAGCTCAAAGCCCTGGGCATCAACTCCGTCAACTTAAGTCTGGACACCCTCGATAAAAAGCGTTTTTTTGAAATCACCCGCCGCGATGTTTTTGATGAAGTGATGGCCTGTTTTTACGCCTTAGTAGAAAGTGGGATTGATACCAAAATCAACGCCGTAGTGATGGATGGTCAAAACATTGATGATCTCATCCCAATGGCCATGCTCACCAAAGATTTTCCAGTGAGTGTGCGCTTCATCGAGGAAATGCCTTTCAACGGTGAAGGCAGCCATTATCCAGTTTTGCGCTGGCACCACCGCGCCATTTTGGAGCATTTGCAAAATTATTTTCCCACAATTGAAAAAATTCCTGATCCCCCCCATTCTACGGCCTACCATTACCAAATTCCTGGACACCAAGGAAATATTGGCATCATTGCCGCCTATAGCCGCACGTTTTGCGGTACCTGCAACCGCATTCGACTCACGCCCCAAGGCGGTTTGAAGACTTGCTTGTACGATGAAGGCGTTTTCAATGTACGCGACCTGATTCGCGCTGGCGCCAGCGATGTCCAAATCCAAGATACTTTTATCGAAGCTTTGGGGAATCGTGCCCGCGACGGCTGGGAAGCGGAAAAAAGTCGTAAATTTGGCGCGCCAGTAAGCGAATCAATGTCGACTATTGGGGGATAGAAAAAGCAAGAGGCGTCACAATGAAGGAAAAGGCCAAACCAAAAAAGTCTGGAACGCAACCTGCTGGGAAATTGCCAGCAGAGAAGAAAACAACCGAGAAAAAGAAGGTTGAAAAAAAACCGCCTGCACCTAAGAAAGCGGAAAAAACAACAACACCAAAACCGGAAGTTGTTGCCAAAGCTACGCCGCCGGTAAAGGAAAAAAGTACGGCTAAAAAAACGGTAGAAAAAACGCCAAAGGCTGAACCGCAAAAAACCACGCCGCCCAAAACTGCGCCACAAAAAACGGTCGCCAAAACAACCGTGGAGAAAAAATCCAACGGCATTGTGGTGGTGGAAGGAAATACAGGCGCACAACCTCCCTTGAAAATTGGCAAGGTTAAAGTACGCAAACCCGCCGATTCTGCTGGCGGATTTGAAGCCATTCGCTCCGCGCTGGGGCATGCAGGCACGTACATGCGCCTGAGCGACGCCAACAAAACCATGTTCAAAGTCAACCAAATGGGCGGCTTTGATTGCCCCGGTTGTGCCTGGCCCGATCCCGACGATGATCGCTCCAAGCTTGGTGAATACTGCGAAAACGGCATCAAAGCCATTGCCGAAGAAGCGCAAAAGAAAAAAGTTACCGCTGATTTTTTTGCCCAACACAGCATCAAAGATTTGCAAGGTTGGTCGGATTTTGAACTCGGTAAAGCGGGTCGCCTAGCCGAACCCATGTGGCGAGCCGCAGGCGATGATCACTACCGCCCCATCACTTGGGATGCCGCTTTTCAATTGATCGGCAAGGAACTCAATCAACTGGCTTCGCCCGACGAGGCGATTTTTTATACCTCGGGTCGCACTAGCAACGAAGCGGCGTTTTTGTACCAGCTTTTTGCCCGCGAATTTGGCACCAACAACCTGCCCGATTGTTCCAACATGTGCCACGAGTCTACCAGTTTTGCTCTTAATAGTGTACTGGGTATCGGCAAAGGAACGGTCACTCTCGACGATTTTGAGGCCGCGGATCTGATCATCATTATGGGGCAAAATCCAGGTACCAACCACCCGCGGATGCTCACCGCCCTGGAAAAATGCAAAGAAAAAGGCGGAAAAATTCTGGCCATCAACCCCTTGAAAGAAGCCGGATTGATCAAATTCAAAAACCCGCAACGCATCAAGAAAATGTTGGGCAGCGGCACCGAACTGGCTGATCTGTACCTGCAAGTAAAAATAAACGGTGATGTAGCCTTGCTCAAAGCCATCATGTCGCTGTTGTTGTACGAGGAGAAAAAACGCCTCGGCTCCATTTTTGACATGGATTTTGTGCTGGAAAAAACCGAGGGCTACGAAGCCTTTGCCGAACACCTCCAAACTTTTGATTTCAACGATTTGGAAAATGCTTGCGGCATCAAACGCTCGGAAATCAAAAAGGCGGCCAAGCTCATCCAAAAAAGCAATAAAATCATTGCTTGCTGGGCGATGGGACTTACCCAACACGAAAATGGGGTCGACAACGTGCAGGAAATTGTCAATTTACTACTGCTCAAAGGCAGCATTGGCAAACCTGGCGCCGGCCTATGCCCCGTACGCGGGCACAGTAACGTGCAAGGCGATCGCACCATGGGCATCTGGGAAAACCCCAAAAAGGAATTCCTGGACCAATTGCAACAAGTGTTTGGCTTCAACCCGCCGCGCAAAAAAGGCCATTCAACGGTAGAAGCCATCCAGGCCATGTACCAGGGTCAGGCCAAGGTGTTTTTTGCCATGGGCGGCAACTTTGTCTCCGCCGCTCCTGATACCGAAGTCACCGCCAAGGCGCTGCGCCAATGCCGATTGACCGCGCATGTGTCTACCAAACTAAACCGCAGCCACCTCATTCCCGGCCAGCAAGCTTTGATCTTGCCTTGTTTGGGGCGTACCGATAAAGATTGGCAAAACGGCCAAGAACAGTTTGTCAGCACCGAAAACTCGATGGGCGTGGTGCAATCCTCGCAAGGGGTGCTCAAACCCTGCTCCGACCTACTGCTCAGCGAACCGGCTATCGTGGCGGGCATTGCCCAGGCCACCTTGGGCGCGCGCAGCAAAGTAGATTGGGCGGGCATGACCGAAAATTACGACCTCATCCGCGACCGCATTGCGGAAGTGATCCCGGGTTTTGACGATTACAATAAAAAAGTGCGTGAACCAGCTGGTTTTTATCTACCCAATGGCCCGCGGGAACGCGATTTTTCCAAAGCCAAAGGTGGAAAGGCGCAATTCACCCTCAACAAGCTTCCCCAATGGAACCTTGCCGCGGATCAATACCTAATGATGACCATCCGTAGTCATGATCAGTTCAATACCACGATTTATGGTTTGGATGATCGCTACCGCGGCATCTACCGCGATCGCCGGGTAGTGATGATGAACCGCAAAGACATGGATGCCGCCCAAATCAAACCCGGGCAATGGGTAGATCTCGTCAGTGAATACGATGGTCAAACGCGCATTGCGCCCAAGTTTATGGCGGTGGCTTATGATATTCCGCAGCAGTGTATTGCCACGTATTTCCCGGAGGCCAATGTGCTGGTACCGGTAACGCAGTTTGCGCGGGGCAGTAAAACGCCCATCTCCAAATCTGTGATAGTAAAGGTGAAAATTTAGGAGGGATAGGAACACGGATTTTGATAGAACACGGATGACACAGATTGGACACGGATCTTTTGATGGAACACGGATAGGATAGAACACGGATGACACAGATTGGACACGGATTTTTTGATGGAACACGGATAGGATAGAACACGGATGGCACAGATTAGACACGGATTTATTAAAATCGCCATCCAAAAAAATCCGTGTCTAATCCCTCCAATCCGTGTTCCAAAAAAAATCCAAAAGCCGCAGGCTAAAAAATCCGTGTCCCATCCCTCCAATCCGTGTTCCAAAAAAAATCTAAGCCGCAGGCCAAAAAAATCCGTGTCCGATCCATCCAATCCGTGTTCCAAAAAAATCCAAGCCGCAGGCTAAAAAAAATCCGTGTCTAATCCGTTAAATCCGTGTTCCAAAAAAAATCCCAAATCCGCAGGCCAAAAACATCCAATAATCTATGTCCCTGATCTCCGTTGAAAACGCCACCGCCACCGTCCTATCCCACACCCTTGACTTCGGTACCGAAACCATCCCCCTCGCCGAAGCCGCCGGACGTGTACTTGCAGAAGCCCTGCACGCCGACCGCGATTTCCCACCCTTCGACCGCGTCACCATGGATGGAATTGCCATTCGCTATGCCGCCTTTGGGCAAGGGCAACGCCAATTCCCGATCGCCGGCATCCAAGCCGCCGGACAAGAACCCCTCACCCTGACCCAACCCGATCATTGCATCGAAATCATGACCGGCGCGGTGCTGCCCTTGGGTACCGACACCGTAATCCGCTACGAAGACGTGACGCTTACCGAAGGGCAAGCCACCATCAACATCGAAGACATTGCCGAAAAACAAAACATCCACCCCCGCGCCAAAGACCGTCGTCAAGGCGATTTGATTGTGGGCCCCCATCGCATCCTTTCGCCAGCCGAAATTGGCGTAGCCGCCACCATCGGCAAAGCGCAGATTCAAGTCAAAAAACTGCCGCGGGTGTTGATCATCTCCACCGGCGATGAAATAGTGGGCATTGACGAAACGCCATTGCCCCACCAAATTCGCTCTTCCAATGCCTATGCCATAGCGGCATCTTTGCAGCCTTTGGGCATCCACGCCGATCGTGTACACCTGCTCGACAACCCCGAGCAACTGCGCCTTGAACTGGCCGCCATTTTGGAACAATACCAAATGGTGCTTCTCAGCGGCGGGGTATCAGAAGGGAAATTTGACTACGTGCCGCGCGTACTGACCGATTTGGGCGTCACCAAACATTTTCACAAGGTGGCGCAGCGCCCCGGCAAACCGTTTTGGTTTGGGACTTACCACGATCGTTGTGCCATTTTTGCCTTACCGGGCAACCCCGTTTCGGCGTTTATGACGGCCACGCGCTTTGCCCGCCCTTGGTTGCGGCAGAGCTTGGGTTTGGCGCCGTTTACACCTGCTTATGCTAAACTGGCCAGCAAAGTGAGCTTCGGCGCGCCGCTGACCTATTTTTTGCAAGTACAATTGGAAAATACGCCCGATGGCAGCTGGTTGGCGCACCCGGTAGCGGGCGGTGGCTCTGGCGATCTGGCGAATATGAGTGATGCTACTGGTTTTTTGGAGTTGCCAGCGGGGAAAAATGATTTCTTGGCGGGTGAGGTGTATCCTTTGGTGGTGTATCGATTGGGATTTTGAAGGGGATACGGGGTGGATGGAACGCGGGATTTTTTTGGAACACGGATTGGATGGATTGGACACGGATAGGATAGAACACGGATGACACGGATTGGACACGGATTTTTTTGATGGAACGCGGATAGGATAGAACACGGATGACACGGATGGGGCACGGATTTTTGCTTGAAAAATGAACCAGCGGCCAAGCTTTTCGCTGGTTCAATGTCTCCAGACTTGAACCCCATATCACCTCGTCTCCGACGAGACTTTCAGCAGGATGTGAGAAAAAAAGCTACCACTTGACGTGGGCTTTTAGCAGGATATTAAAAAAATTAGCACACCACCTTCGGTGGATTAGGTTAGCCACAAATTGCACAAATTTTCACAAATTAAAGCACGAACGCCGTTCGTGAAGGGTGCACAAACGTCAGTTTGTGTCCTAATTTGTGAAAATTTGTGCAATTTGTGGCTAAAAAATTTTTGTGTCTCATCGCCGAAGGCGAGGTGCTAAACTTTACAAAAATTACTGCTGAAGCAGGCAGCACTAAAGTCGCAACAAGTTTTCAAAAAACAACAAACCTTCCCATATGGAATTTTCGCATTTAGATGCCGCTGGCAACCCCTTGATGGTCAATGTAGGCGAAAAAGCCGTCACTTTGCGCACCGCCCGCGCCCGCGCCACCGTGCTACTCGGCGAAACCATTTTGGAACAATTGCTGCGCGGCGATGAGTTACATTCCAAAAAAGGCCCCGTTTTCCAAACCGCCATCATTGCCGGCATCATGGCCGCCAAAAAAACTGGCGAGCTGATCCCGCTCTGTCACCCCCTCGGGCTCGACAACTGCCAGATCAACATCCACATCAACGACCTCCACGAGGTGATCATCGACTGTACCGCTTCGCTTACTGCCAAAACTGGCGTGGAGATGGAAGCGCTCACGGGCGCCAGCATCGCAGCCCTCACCATTTATGATATGTGCAAAGCCCTCTCGCATGATATACTCATAAAAGAGATCCAGTTGATGGAAAAAACGGGCGGTAAAAGGGATTTCCGGCGGGATGGATAGGATAGAACACGGATGACACGGATTGGGCACGGATTTTTTTTGGAAGAATGGGAACATGGATTGGATTGAACACGGATCACAAAGATTAGACACGGATTTTTAGTTAGAAAAATGAACCACTGTGCAAACTTTACGCTGGTTCAATGTCTCCAGACTTGAACCCTATATCACCTCGTCTCCGACGAGACTTTCAGCAGAATGTTAAAGAAATTACTACTTGATCCCTACATATTCAAGTCCCAATTGAGGTGGGAGTTGCGTATCGACAATGAATTTCAACATCAGTTAAGCAGCGGCAATTGGGATAATAGACTTGGTATTGGCCATGCGGGCAGCAAATAATAAGGAACGGGTGAATAATAAATTGACATTTTAGCCGCCGCTATTTTGTTGCCAATCGACTATCTTTTGAGGCGCAATGTGGTGCATTGTAACGAAAAAGATAGGAAGAGTGGCGGCGAAAGAGCAAGTATAAAGTGGTAATTTATTGTTCAACCGTTCCTAAGCAAGCAAAAATATCCTCTTCTTCCAAAAAAGGATAATCCTCCAAAATTTCTTCAGACGTCATACCCGCTGCCAGCAACTCCAGCAACTGCGCCACGGTAAAACGCATATTGCGAATGCTCGGCTTGCCATGCGAGACTTCAGAATTGATGGTGATGCGTTCGATGATGTTTTTCATAGATTTCAAAAATACTGGAATAATGCTTGAGAACAAAGGAAAAGTTTAAATTTCTGGATGCGATAAAGCTTGTAAGTGGGTAGGGTGGCCCCCTCGTCCCAGCGCTCGCCTCAGTGCTAGCGTATACATGCCTGCCCCCGCGTACCTCTGCCCGTACCTGTTTGTGTACGCCCATGCGCGCTTCGCCACTTAGCGTCCCCGCTGCTGCTCCATGTGTCAACACAGTAGTATATGCTGCTGCCCTTACCCATCGCTAAAGTCCTAAATATTCCAACCTATATTTAAGCTATGGGCACTCTGCATTAGGCTCCAACCGGGTGTTACGGGGCGGGTCGTGGAACAACAACCCGCAGAACGTGCGTGCAGCGAACCGCAACAACAACACGCCCGACAACCGCAACAACAACCTCGGCTTCCGCCTAGCCAATACAGGAAAGCAAGCTCAGATCTGGCTACTCTACCGATACGCCAGGAGTGGCTCTTTCTGTCCAGCAGTTTGTCCGGCATCACTTTATGGGTGATCGAATATTTTCATCAATGGCTCGGTTGGTAACCTTAGTCGATGGGGTGAAGACCGGGCTTTAATTTTCAAACCTATGCCGATCAGGATTTTTACCATCCCTTTTCAGGAGGGAACCCAAACTTTTCACGATGATCTTGTGCAACAGTTTTGTCTGAACAAACGGATCCACAAGATTGACACCCAATTTTTTGTGCGCAACGAAGAGCCTTTTTGGACGGTCGCCATTCATTATGGCGTCATCTTGGAAGAGGATCGCAAAAATGCGGAAACCACGGTAAAAGACACCAATTATGGACTCGATGAGCAACAAAAGGCGCTTTTTCTGCGCCTCAAGCAATGGCGAAACGAAGAAGGACAACGCCAAGGACTGCCCGTTTACATCATCGCTACCAATGCCCATTTTGCGCAGATGATTCTCCAAAAATGCACCAGCCTTGAAAGTTTAAAACTGGTCAAAGGTTTTGGTAAATCGCGCATAGAAAAGTATGGCAAAGCCCTCGCTGCTATGATTCAAACCTTTTACGTCACGCCATGAAAGAAGCATATCCACTCTACGAGCACTGGTTTAAAACTACCGATTGGATTCTGGACAAATGCGACCGCTTACCCAAACATACGCGGTTTACCATTGCGGGGAGAATCGTCAATCTTGCTTTGGATACGCTCGAATTGCTTACCGATGCGCTGTATTCCAGCCAAAAAAAGGCTATTCTCCTACAGATCAACCTGAATCTTGAAAAACTTCGACTCCTGTTCCGCCTCTGCTTTGAACGGAAATACCTCCACTTGTCGCAATATGAATTTGTTCAAAATGAAATCAATACCGCTGGCCGAATGGTGGGCGGTTGGATCAAATCATGCAAAGAATAGGCCACCTTTTTCCCGAACTATGCAGTTTTCGGAACCTGCACAGCGCCTGGTGTAAAACCCGTCGCGGTAGCCGTAAAACCTACGAAAGCGCAACCTTCTCCTACCACCTGGAAACGGAATTGCTGCGCTTGCAAGCACAATTGATAGCTGGCGATTGGGCGCCTGAACCTTTCCGCTATTTTGAAATTCACGACCCAAAACAACGCACCATCGCGGTGGCTAGTTTTCGGGATCGGGTGATGCACCATGCGCTGGTAAATGTGCTGGAACCCATCTGGGAGCGCCGATTTATTGCCGATTCCTATGCTACCCGCAAGGGAAAAGGGGTACATGCTGCTGCCCAACGTGCGCAACACCTACTGCGCCAGCAAGAATGGTTTTTGAAAAGCGATGTGGAGAAATTTTTTGATTCCATCAACCACGACATTTTATTGGAGCTACTGGCACGTACCATCAAAGACAAACAGGTGATGGCCATTGCTGAAAAAATCATTCGGCATGGCAGCGCTACCGGAGTTGGATTGCCCATTGGCAACCGCACCAGTCAGTTTTTTGCCAACGTTTACTTGCACCCGTTTGATTTATGGCTCAAGCAAGAAAAACGTCTCCAAAACTACGTGCGCTACATGGATGACTTTGTGCTTTTTCATGCCGATAAACAGGTATTGAAAGATCTATTGCGCGAAACAGAACGCTTTTTGCAAGAGCGCCTCCAGCTTAGCCTCAAACCCTCGGCCACTTTTCTCAACAACCGACAAAATGGATTGAGTTTTCTGGGGCTGCGCATTTTTCCTAATCTCATCCGCATCCGCAATGAAAGCCTTCGCCGCATCACCCGCCGCATTACCGTAAAAGAAAAATGGTACGCCAAAGGACTACTCGATGAAACCGCCTTTCTACACAGCATGAACTCCTACTGGGCTATGCTGCAGTACTACCCGCTGCAAGGATTACGACGCACTATTTTACAAAAAAAATACCCAAGCTAGGAGGTGGGTCTTTCATATATATACGAGGCTATTTTTGCTATATATACCGTATATATGGTTGGAGTGGCAGCACATAGACTCCGTATACTGATATATACGCTATATATCGGCCCCGCTGCGGGGCTATATATACAAAAAGCGGGTGATCATTGTGTAGAATGCTACCTTGAAGGTAAAATGCTAAAGCACGCTTTAGCATTTTACCAGTTTTTTCCAGAGGGTAAAAGGGTAAGAAGTGTTAAAGGGCTACGGGGTCCTGGCTAGGCGGAAGCCGAGGTAGTCGCTGCGGTAGACGGGCGCGACGCTGTTGCGGTCCGCTGCACGCACGCCCCGCGGGAAGCTGTACCACGACCCGCCCCGAAACACCCGGTCGGAGCCACTAGCCGAGCCTCTAGGATTGGTTTGGGTGTTTTTGGAATAATTGCCATACCAATCCCAACACCATTCAAATACATTGCCACTCATGTCGTGTAAACCAAGGGCATTGGGGCTGTTGAGGCTGCCCACAGGTACGGTTTTTTGGCGGTATTCGCCTGCGATAGAATATTTTGTCCTATTTTCTTTCGAGCCATCAAAATTGATCTCTTTGGGGTCGGCGATGTCCTTGCCATTGCCAAAACGCACTTTTTTGCCGCCGCCGCGCGCCGCGTATTCCCACTCCGCCTCGGTGGGCAGGCGGTAGCCATTGGCCTGCCAGTTGGCGCTAATATCGCTGCCTTTGCCCGTGGTGTATACCGGCGTATACCCATGTTGGGTACTGAGCCAGTTGCAATAGGCGGTGGCATCCTCCCAGCTAACGTAGATGGCGGGTCGGTTGCCGCGCCCCCAGCCTCTATCTTCGGGCTTGTCCCGTTTGGTGGCCTCACAAAAACGATCGTATTCGGCAAAGGTTACCTCATAGCGCCCCAGCTCAAAGGCAGCGAGCTGTATGGTATGGACGGGGAGTTCATTATCTCTTGCTTTATCGCCCATCACATCGCCCATGGTAAAGCTGCCGCCGGGTATGCTTACCATGCTGGGTTTGGGTACATCTGTAGTAGGCGCTATTACTTGGGCAGCAGCATTGACACAGCGCTGTGCCTCCGCCAGGTGGCGGCCTTTGGGGTAGCTTTGCAAGTATTGCTGGCAAGCGGCCGGGGTATTTGCGGCTTCGGCCCTGGCCCAGGCGGCGTCATCGCTTAGATTGTCGAGGCGGTTTTGCGCTTCGGCAGCATAGGCGCCGGCGGGGTAGTCCTTCAAAAAACCTTCGTAGCCTGCTAGGGTATTGGTTTTTTGGGCAGCGCCCCAGGCCGCTTGCTCGCGTGCGCTGGCAAAGTCAGCCAGGCGCGAGCTGGCCTCGTACACCATCGGGCTGTTGGGGTATTTCCCCAAAAAGGCGGTGTACGCTTCGGGGGTATCGGTTCTGCTGGCCTTGTCCCAGGCGGCTTGCATTTGCGCGGCATCATCAGGTTGCAGCAGTAGTGGCGGCAATTGGTGCAACGGCGCGGTATTGAGCTGGGCGGTTATGTAGCCTGGCGCGCTGGCCTTCAGGCGCAGCGTGGTTTGGAGCTGGGCGCTGGTCAATGTAATTTGATACCGTCCGCGGGCATTGGTTTTGGTTTTTTGGCCGGCCAGGGTAATGGTGGCATTGGGCAGGCCTTTTTTGGTGCTGGCGTCTAGGGCGGTACCTGCTAGTTGGAAATCGGCAGTGGGTTCTTGGTTTTGCTGCTGAATAGGAGTACCGCAACTACGCGCTTGCGCCGCTTGGAAGGGCGCGCCAGGGTGACCGGTCAGGCGGGTATACAGCGTATCGCCGCGGCGGAAGTTAAAACAAGCCAGGGCGAGGCTATCCTCCAAGCGGAGTCTTGTCTGCTGTTGGGCAATTTGCGTCGCATTGTAGCGGGCTGCGCCAGCGTTGTAGTAGCGGGTAGCGGTGTTTTCATAAAAAGCGGTATCGCGTTTTTTGAGCTGATCGGCTGCTGCTACCAGGCTATCCACCTGATTGTGTTGCTGGGCAATGATGGCGTCGGCGGCCAGTTGCTCCAAGTACAGCAGTTGATCGCGGGTGTCGTTGAGGCAGTAGGTATGGTCTTGGTAGATTACTGGCGTGCCGGTGCAGGGTTTTTCCACGGGGTGAATGGCCAGTATCAAACCGGTCAGCACCAGCCAGCCGCACAGCAGTTTGGGCGCTAGTTTCCAGCCCAGTCCGGGCAATCCCTCGCGGAAGGCGTATTTTTTGAGCCGATCGCCCACCAGCACATCCAGCGCGGTAGCAGGGCGGTTGAGTAGTTTGATGGCTACCAGATCCTGTTTTTTGCCCGCCCGGAGGTAGCGCTCGTATTCGCGTTCCAGTTGGCGGCGGGTAGCGGCATCGGGGCGCAACAGCAGCTCATTCACAATGAGGTTCATGCGGTACTCGTCGTAGGCGGTGGCCTCGGCGGGCGGTGGCGGCGCGTTTTGCAACAGCTCGCGCAGTGCTTGGCGCAGCGGGGTTTCCAGCCCGCGTTTTTGCAGGTAGCCCACCAGTGTGAGTCGTGCGGCATCGGGTATGCGGCCTTCTACAAACCAGGGCAAGCGGGTCAGCTCGCGCAACCCGGCAAAATGGAGCAGTTCGGTACCGTTTAGCTCGGCTACCTTGGCGCCCAGGTGCAAGGTAAGATCCCAGTGCAAGGTAGGCCAAAGTGCGCAAGCCGCTATCCAGTCAATGTACGGTGAGGCAAAATGCCGCTCCAGATCAGGCAGTAGCTCGTGTTCAAAGGCAAAAGGCGTTTGCTGCGCATCGGGTATGCTGCGCAATTGTTCTTCGCTGAGGTTGCTGCGGTCTTCGGCATTGAACAGATCCAGCGCAGCGCCCAAGCCGCCGGGTGAGGCGGGCAATACGGGCAGCAATGCCTGCAATACTTTTTCGCGGCGCCCCCAGGAGTCCATGGGGCGGGTGAGCAACAGCGCCCGCCGCGACCAGCCTTCCAGCAAGTTGGTCCAGGGAGCAGCGCCGCCGCTGAGGGTGGAAAGCAACCCTTGCCCATCGCCTACCAGCAGCAATTGCGCCCCGGCATGGCGCTGCGCGAGGGCGGTAAGGGAAATGCCGCCGGGGTGGTTTTCGTCAAAACACAGCCGCGGGTCGCCATCGTAAAAATAGCGGGCTACCGGCACTTCGGCGCGCAAAAACACCTGGTACAGCGCGTCAAAAAGTCGGGCGCGGTGGTCTTGTCCATCCAGGCGGTCAATAAGCATCAAAAAATCGGGCGGCAGGGTATAGTGGCGGTAGCGCAGCTGGAGCCTTCCGCCCGCGCGGGTGCTGGCCTGCACGGTGGCGGGCAGGTCCAGGCGCAGACGTTCGTCGGGGCTGCGCCCGCGTAGGCGGGTGAGCAAGGCAGTGGCATCGTCGGTCAAAAAAGCGGCGGCATCCACGCCAGTTTCCGGGTTCCAGAGGTAGGGCGCGCGGTCGGGGCGTTGGAGTTCGGCCACGGCTTTGGCGCGGCGGCGCTCGTCCCAAAGCAGTACCGCTGCCAAAAGGAGGCCCAATAACAGGATCAAACCCGCTTTGAGCGGCCAGGCATAGCGCTGGTACCAGTCGTAGCGAGTTTGTAGGTTTTGATCAATGCGCAGTTGGGCAAATGCGGCGGTATCTTCGGGGTAAGGCAGATCCAGTGTGGCAATCAGGTTGCTGTCAACGGAGGGCGGCGTGACTTTGGCAATGATTTCTACAATCAGGTCAATGGTGTCGGTACGCTGCGCAAAGGGCAGCGTAATCAGTAGCGAGTCAAAACTGCCTACTTTGGCTTTGGGGGCGGCTACAAAAGCGGCTTCGGCCTGGCGGTTGAGGGCGTAGCGGTTGCCTTGGCGGGTGGTTTGCCAGGTAGTGGTGATTGCCAATAGTTGGGCGGTATCGCCAGGCAGTTGGAGGGGGATGCGCGCGGTATCGCCTGGGGAAACGCTGAGGCGTTCGGTGCGGCGGGTGTTTTTTAAATCGTCGGGTGGTGGCGGCTTGACAGGCCAAAATAGATAAGCCAGAACCAACACGACCGCCAAGGTTCCAATCAGCAGCAGGTAGTGGGGCCAGCGCCATTTTTTGGGCGTTGGGGTAGTAGTTTCGGGTTGCTGCGTCGCAGTGTCGGGTTTTTCAGGGATTTCAGGCGTGTTTCCTTGTAGTTCGTTAACGAGGGCGAGGTTTTTGGCAAAAAGGGTGTAAAACGCGGTTTGTTCTTGGGGGGTGCTGGAAAAAAGCGGCGCCAACAGGTTGCGCCATTCCTCAAGGGGGCGATCCGCGGGTACCTGGCGCAGGAGTTCCTGCACCTGGAGGTACTTGGCCGTACCGAGGGGGTATCCGTTGTCGCGGAGTTCGCGAAGCAGGAGGGCGATGAGTTGGTGACGGCGCGTTTCGTGTTGCAAGGTTGTTGGTGTTGTTTTTTGCCAAAATGTTGGCGTTATAATCATGTCGCCGCGTCGCGGTTGGTGTTGCGTATACCCACCCGGGGTTATAATCATGTCACCGCTATAATCATGTCACCGCTTCGCGGTTAGTGTGACGCATGCCCATCCTGGGCTATAATCATGTCACCGCTTCGCGGTTGGTGTGGCATGACCCCTGGGGTATTACCTAACCCTTTTGCGCAAAGCCGCCAAATCCTTTTGTGTTTTGGCTAATACCGCATATGAACTGCTCAAAATGCGGCGATCTTCGGCGTTTAATTTGCCTTGCTCCAACAGCGCGGGATCAAAACCGGTGCTTTGTAGCAAGTAAGCCCATTGGATCAACTCCGCAGTGGAAGGTTTTTTATCCAACTTCAGCGTGCTATCATCACGAATCTCAGTAAAATGCTCCACCAGCGCCTGTAACTTTTCCGGCGGATAGCCCGGTACTTTGGCGCTCACGATGGAGAGCAATTTTTCAGGTCCGGGAAAGGTGATGTGGTGATAGGCCACGCGGCGCAAAAACGCATCGGGCAGGTTTTTTTCACTGTTCGATGTCAGGATGATTACCGGCCGGTTGGCGGCTTCGGAGCGGTACGTGACGTCTATTTCGGGTACGTAAAAAGTGAGTTCTTCCAGCGCGGCGAGTACGTCGTTGGGCAGGTCGCGCGGGGCTTTGTCGATCTCGTCGATCAGTACTACCCGGCGGCTTTGCGATTTTATAGCGGCGCCCAAGGCTTGGTAGCGGATAAAGCGGCGTTCCAGCTCTTCGGTGCTCAGCGGCTCGGGGTTGTTTTGGTTGTATTGAAAATGCCCCAGCGCATCGTAGCGGTAGAAGAGGTCGTTGGAGGTAGCGGTGGATTGTACATTGAGCCGCAGCAAATCGCCCAGTTTGTAATGCCAGGCCAGGTGTTTGGCCAGTTCGGTTTTTCCGGTGCCTGGCTCGCCAGTGAGCAACAGCGGCAAACCCAAGCGGAGGGCTACGTTGACAGCATCCACCAATTCCGGTTGCGGATCATACAGTTGCGTATCGTTGAGTAGGGGATTGCCTTCAAAAGGCGGTAGCGTTTGGTCGGTTTTGGGTTTGTAGTATTTGATCATGGCCGGTATTTTTGGTGCTGGTTGTTTTTATTGATTTAGCGCCTCTAATTCGTCGAGGCGTTTTTTAGCAAATTTTCACAAATTGTTTTCAATTAGGAAGTTACGTTAGGAAGTTACGTTTACTAAACTTCGAAAGTTTAGTAAACGTAACTTCCTAACGTAACTTCCAACCCTAACTTCTCATTATTTATGAAACTTATAGACCCTGGCTTGGAAATCTTCAATGTGTTCCATATTCAGGGGTTTATCCTTATTGGGATCTTCAAACTGCGCTCTTTCCTCAGGACTCAAACGTTCCACGATTGTTTTGATGATTTCATTTTTTTTCGCTTGTGGCGGTTTAGCAAGTTTCTCCAACCATTCTTCAAAATACTCGGTTTCAACTGGTGGTAAGGTATCTATTAAAGTAGCATAATTAGTGTTCTTTTCCACAAGTTGCTTGATGCTTTGATATGTTTCTTTGTATTTGGGGTGTATTTTATCGGTTTCATGGGCATTTTTTAAAGTAATTACAAAGAAGAATAAAAAATTTGGAGAACGTGTTTCCAAAGCGCTAAAACTGTCCATCAGCCATTGTAGGTAATCGACCAACCTTGCATTCCAATCTTGAGCGGTAATCGTTAAGGGGATGGCAATGTTTTCCCAATTCAGGTTGGACAATCCGGTGCGCAGATAATCTTCAAAAGAGGTATCGCCCAGCATAAAACTTTTGGAAAAATACTTTTTAAATGCCTCTTTAGAAGTTGGCAGCAGCTCGATTTTTACACGACCATTCGCATCTCGGGGATATTTAAGCAGTGTTTGGTATTCGTCTTCATCTTCGCTCATGATTTCATAGATCGTGCGTTCGGAAAAACTCTCAGGTTCTTGGGTGGGACAGGCCAGGATAAAATAAAACTGAAATGCGCGGGCTTGTACTTTTAAGCTTTCAAATCTATCTTCAAATGTTTCTTTGGCGGTTTTTCGATCGCAATTAACAAGGTATAAGAGGGGCATAAATCCAGATCTAGGCTCGAGATTACTTGCAAGGGTATCTAGTGCATCCTCGTAGGCTGCACTATTCGGCGCAATATGTTCAGGTTGGAGGCTATTAATGAAGTTGAGTAATGTCTCATTAATTTGATTTTTGCCTATTTGAAGTTCCGCTAGAGAGATAATGCCTTTATTTTCTCTGTTGAAAATGTCGTTATGCCGACTCTGGATGGCAATAAAGTCATTGTAAACGCTTTTTGAATCTTTGTTCAGTTGCGCATTCATATCGCGAAAGAGTTTATCAAAAGCGTTTTCTACGATGTACTTTATCCAAGTGCTTTTTAAAGAATCTAAGGGTGCTGGCATTAGGTTTTAGCTTGAACTTGCTAAAATATTTAATTTGTTGCAGAAAATGAAAAAAACGGATCATAAAGAAAAACAAGTTGTCAAGGGCTGCACCCTTGGCGGGGGGATAGCGCCCCTGCAGGGCTAGGCCGACCGAGCCCGCCCCGAAAAGACCTGCAGGGGCGCCATCTCCTAACGGCGGCTGCAGGCCGTCGAGTTAGCCCCCCTCGTTAGTCCATGTCATGCCAACACTATGACAGTAAGTATGTGACCGATCTCCAGAACTAAGAAGTTACTCACTTTACTGCTTCACCAATTTTACAGTTTTTTGCCCTACTATTTTATCATCACTAATGCGGAGAAAATAGATACCAGCCGCTAATGCTGAAAAATCCGCATCCTGGATATTGCGGCCTGAAAAAAACGTTTGTCCCCAAGTATTGATCAACTGGAATACTTCATTCCCGGTAGCATTAGTTAGGCGAATGGTATTAGAAAATGGATTTGGGTAGAGGGAGTAGTCGGTTTTTTCGGGTTGAAGATAATTGGTTGTAGCGGTGGCCGTACGGAAATCGCCGCGATAAATCCAAGCCATACGACTCATTGGAATGCTGTTGCAATCCATTCCGCCAGCATAAATAACATTCCCGGCATCAGCGGGGAAAGGCGATATACATAAGGTACGCGTTGCAATCAAACTGTCTTGAATCACTGGACGATTGTTTACAATGTATTTTCTAATGTAACTAACATTGCCACCTTTTTGATGGCGCTCGTAATATTGCCCATCAGTGGCCCAACCTTGCCAATTGGGGCGAGGGTTATTGGTCAAAGCGGAAGCCGTGTATTTCAATTCAAAACCAATCAAGCGAATGTCCTCAGCACTATTGGAGGGGTTGAAAACCGGAATGTTATCGTTGTAAGCTGCCAGAACATATTGAACTGAAATGCCCAATTGTACCGTCAAGCTATCGGTAAAACGGTACTCGATGGTTTCTGCGAAATTGTTTTTAGGATCCAGTCGACTGGCATTTTTGTTCCAGCAATACCAGAGTACTTCGCCGTTGCCATTGGGGTTAGGTAAACTGCTAAGTCCTCTAAGATCTTCAGCATTGGCGCCACCAGTAGTTGTTTTTACCAAAGTCCAAGCGGCACTGCCATCGGTTCGTTTGTAGATATGTCCTATACCGCCATCACTGGTTGCTGCGTAAAGTGTGCTATTGCAAACGGTAAAACCCATGACGCGCTCATTGGGTGGGGTGATGAATTCAGCCTTTGTATTCCATTGGATTTTACCCGGAGAAGCGGGGTTGTAGCGACCACTAAAAATGCCATAATCTTGGAGTCCTGCAAAAACATAAGTTGTATTGTTGACCGCATCCTTATGGAGTCCTAAAGCTCGACAATTGATGTCGGAGGAAAGAGTAGCTAAAGTATTGGAAATCCAGGTGTTGGTAGCGTCATTGCGCACAAGGTAGGTCAATTTTCCAGTATTATCGTTGGGGACAGTAATCAGTAGGGTATCTGGAGTAATGGCATTGCCTAAATAATTGGTGGTGAAAATAAAAGACTTCATAGCGCCAATCCGGAGGTTGGCTGTTGTGAGTCCTTTGTCAACTTGCCATTTGTCTTTAGGGTTGTCCAATCGCAGTATTTCACAAGAACGAGGATTGTTGATGGTGTCAAATTCTTGCCAGTAACTGTTGCCTGCATACAGTTTGCCTTTATGGGCTACAATTTGCATGATTTCATTCCCGGCAGCAAATTGGCCATTCGCATCTTTCATTCCTGGAAAGTAGGTACTTGTCCAGTTGTTTTTTTGAGCCAATAAAAAGAAAGGAAGCATACATAGCAGCGCAATGGAAGTAAATGGAAATTTCATAATGGGTTGATTACAAGGATTAGGGCTAATATGAGCAAGTAGGTAAGCTAATCATCAAAACACAGATTAAGACTTTTTATGCGGTAGGAAGTTTAATCCCGTTGTTGGAAAAGCTAGCTGCTGAAATTCTTCTATGGCTATGTGCTGTAAGTCCGCCTTATAGCTGTGGCTACTTACCATCCTCCCCGCGCTCATCGTCCCAGCTCTCCCACCGAAAAGCCCTGCAGGGGCGTCATCCCCTAACGACGGCTGCAGGCCATCGTGTTAGCCCCCTCGTCCCAGCCCTGCAAGGGCGCAATCTCAAATCGATGGCCGTCGGCCATCGAACTTTTCCTTCCTTTCGTCGAGAAACTGAAAAAACTTTGGAAACTTTTAAACTATTCTGAGTTTCCGAAGTTTTAAGACCATACATTTGCAGCAGAAATGGAAACGACAACACATCAGGATAAAAATATGAAGAACAAGATCATGCAGCGTGCTGCCGCCAGCTTTATGAAGTATGGCTTTCGCAGCGTCAGCATGGACGACATAGCACGGGATATGGGGATTTCTAAAAAAACCCTCTACCAGTATTTTGAAAACAAAGAGGATCTGATCCTCCAAACCGTAAACGCGCACATTGAAGAGGAAAAGTGCCATGGCGAAGAGATCATCAAAAACGCGCAAAATGCTTTGCAATGTTTTTTGCTCTTGGTAAAACAAGACATCAAAGAATTCAAAGAAATATCGCCCAGTGCAATTTATGACCTCAAAAAATATTATTCCGAGGCTTGGAGCATCATTCAGGATTTGCAACGCGGACACGGGGTGCGAATGATCCTCGAGAACTTACAACGCGGTATCGCGGAAGGCTTATACCGCACCGATTTTAATCCCGAAATTGTAGCCCGCATGCACGTAGGCGGCATCAACGGCATTTTTGATGAAGATCTTTTTCCACGCAAAAATTTCCAGTTTGATCAGGTCTTCATCGAGTACATCTACAATTTTCTGCGGGGCATCGTATCCGAAAAAGGATTGGCCAAACTCCAGGAGTATTTGGTAGAGATGAAAAAAGAGAAGGAATCATTATAGAGTATGTTTGGATGTTTATTCGCAAGCGAAAATGAGTCAAAATTTGTACCAGCGAGGCACGAAAAACGTGGTACATCCCGACAAAGTCGGGAGAGTGTACCCCGACTTTGTCGGGGCAGGTCAGCGCTACATGAGTATTTTCGTAACGAAGCTGGGACGAATTTTGGCCATTTGCAGCGCGAATAAAAAATCCAAACATACTCTTAACACACATAGGGTTTCTAACCCAACGAAGGATCAACATTTTTCATTTTAATACCCGAACACAATGAACTACTTTGAAGGCATCGCCAAAATCACCCGACCTTGGATGTTGCTGGGATTGCTGCTGATCGGCTTACTGCCCGCTCTTTCTGCTCAAACCGAAATGCTTTCGGCCAAGCAAAGCGTACAGTTTGCCCTTCAGCACAACACCCTTATCCAGCGCTCGAAGTTGGAAACACAAAAAACCCAAGCCAAAGTACGGGAAGCCATCAGTGTTGGTTTGCCGCAAGTAAACGGCACCGGCGGTTTTAATTACAACGCCATCTTGGCCACCAGTTTTATTCCAAATATCTTTCAAGGTAAACCCGAGGAGTTGGTTGCGGTAAGGTTTGGTACCAACTACAATACTACCTTTGGCGCTGAATTGGATCAATTGCTGTACAGCCAAACCTTCTGGACGGGCATCAAAGCCACCAAGGAGTTGGCGCAGTTCAACAAACTTTCCGAAGCAAAAACTGCGGAAGACGTAGCCTACAACGTCGTCAAACTTTACTATCAAGTTCAAACCCTCTCAAAACAACGCGATCTGGTCAAAGCCAACATCGAGCAAGTTACCGGTTTGTACAAAGCCACCGATTTGCAGTACAAAAATGGGTTGGCCAAAAAAATCGATGTAGATCAATTGCGGGTCAACATCGTGACCTTGAGCGCGCAACGTCAAAACCTGGATCTGCAATACGAGCAGGCTATGCAGGGATTGAAATTCGCGATGGCTATGCCCTTGGATGCACCCATTGTTTTGACTGATACTTTGGATGGCGCAGATCTGCCGGTTTTGGCTAATGAGTCGGATCAAACGGCGTCATACAAAAATAAAATCGACCTGACTTTGCTCGATAAACAAGCGCAATTGCTGCAATTGAATACTGATGTTTACAAAGCAGGTTATTTCCCTACGCTTTCTTTTCGAGTCAATTTTAACCGCCAAGGTCAAGGGAACAACATCGATCAACTGAAGTGGTTCAACAACTCGGTATTGGGTTTGAACCTGCAAGTGCCTTTGTTTGACGGCTTCAAAAAAAGCAACCAAATCCAGCAAGCCAGCATTGAAAGATTGCAGATCATCGAAGACCGCAAACGCACCGAGCAATCGCTTCAGCTGCAATACGGCAACGCCCGTCAGCAATTGTATTCTACTTTGAACACGTTGACAGCGTTGAAAGAAAATGGGGTTGTTGCCCAAGAGGTATTCAACGTTACCCAAAAACGCTTCAAAGAAGGTTTGGCTTCCATCAATGATGTACTACAAACCGAGCGAACCATGCGCGAAGTGCAGACCAATTACCTCACTACGCTTTTGCAATACCGTTTTGCACTGATCGATCTCGATTACGCTAACGGAAAACTTATGCAACTTTTTAACTAAGGAACGGATAAAAATAAAATGACACTTTATTATTCATTTGTTCCTAAGAAATCACCCAACAAGTATTCATTATGAAACGAATCATCAACATTGTGATCGCTCTTTTGGCCCTGGTGGGCATCGGTGCAGCCATCAGCTGGAAACTAACCGAGAACAAAGAAGTCATCACCGCGCAGGCCAAGGTAGCCGCAGTTCGCAACGAATCCATTCCAGTAAAAACGTCTACCGTCGATCGTAAATTCATCGACGGCAATTTTGAAATCATTGGTACTTATCAGCCTTACAAGCAATTGGCGGTTGTGTCAGATGTGAATGGCCGTATTACCCAGCTCAACTACAAAAATGGCGATGTTGTCAGCGAAGGGGCTACCATCTTGGCGGTAGACCACGACTTGCTGGAAAACCAGCTTAGCATCAGTCGCCTGAATTTACAGAAAGGGCAAAAAGATTTGGAGCGCCTGAAAAACCTGGTCGGCGACGGCGGGGTAACCCAGCAGCAAGTAGATGACCTGACCAATAACATCGAAACCATCAAGCTGCAAATCAAGGGTTTGGAAAAACAAATCAGCCTCACCATTGTTAAAGCTCCGATTGGTGGTTCGGTATCGAACAAACAAGTGGAAAAAGGCGCGGTAATGGCGCCAGGAATGAAAATTCTGGACATCATCGACATCCGCCGTTTAAAAATGGCGGTTTACCTGACCGAAGAAGAAGTACAGCAAGTGCGGAAAGGACAACGGGTGGAACTCAAAGCTGATTTGTATCCCAACCGTACTTTTGCTGGTGTTGCTACCCTAATCGATGTAAAAGCGGATAATTCCAAGCGTTTCTTGGTAGAAGTAGAACTCGACAACCCCGCATCCGCTCCCCTCAAGGCTGGCATGGATGGTCACGCTGTTTTCAATAGCGGCAAACAGTTGTCTATTTTGGCTTTGCCCCGCGAAAGCGTGGTGGGCAGCATCCGCTCAGCTAAAGTTTTTGTAATCGAAAACAACATTGCTCACTTGCGCTCCGTAGAATTGGGTACCATCTACGGCGACGTAGTGGCGATTCTGGATGGCTTGAAAGCGGGCGACGTGGTCGTTACTGCCGGACAAATCAACCTGGAAGACGGCATGAAAGTAACGGTTGAAAACAATTAACGGACTTCCCTAAATTCAACAACATGTCTATAACCGAAATAGCTATCAAGCGCCCCTCGTTGATCATCGTAATTTTTACGGTGCTCACCGTGCTCGGGTTGATCTCGTACAGCAACTTGGCTTATGAGTTGATCCCTAAATTCTCAGCGCCTATTGTTTTTGTTAATACGGTTTATCCGGGCGCTTCGCCTACCGAGGTGGAAAACTCCGTATCAAAAGTGATCGAAGAAGCGGTATCTGGCGTTGAAAAAATCGTCAACATCCGCTCCAATTCCTTTGAGGGGATTTCTACGGTGGTGATAGAATTTAAGCAAAACGCCAATATCGATTTGGCGTTGCAAGAAGCCCAGCGCAAGGTGAATGCGTCGTTGTCAAAACTGCCTGACGATGCGAAAACCCCGATTTTGTCCAAATTTGGTTCGGATGAATTTCCGGTCATCAGTATGGGCGCGACAGGAAACCTAAAGCCTGCTGATTTTTATGACTTGATCAAGCAACGTGTGAAACCCGTTTTGTCGCGGGTAGAAGGAGTTGGTCAGGTAAACCTCATCGGTGGTCAAGAACGCGAAATCCGAATATTGATCAATCGGGAAAAATTGGAAAACCAGGGCTTGTCGATATTGCAAGTGGTAGCGGCCATCGAGGCGGCCAACTTGGAATTTCCAACTGGTAAGATCAAAAGCGATAAAGCACAAATTACCGTTCGTTTGGCTGGTAAATTCCAGTCGATCCCCGACATAGAAAATCTGGCGGTGTTAACTACGCCCAATGGCGCGTTGGTAAAAGTTGGCGATATCGCGCAAGTGGAAGACGTTACCAAAGAGATGGAAGACTTAAGCCGCTTGGACGGTCGCAGTGCAATCGCCATTCAAGTGTTGAAGCAAAGTGACGCCAACGCAGTAGCCGTTTCGGATGGTATTTTGAAGGAGCTGAAGGTGTTGGAAAAGGAATTTTCTGGCGAAAACTTGAAATTCAAAATTGCCAATGATACTACTGATTTTACCCGCGACGCCGTAGCTGCGGTGGATCACGATATTTTGTTGGCCATCATTTTGGTGGCTTTGGTGATGTTGCTGTTCCTACACAGTTTACGGAACTCCATCATCGTAATGGTGGCTATTCCTGCCTCATTGATCTCTACCTTTATTGGGATGTACATGTTTGGGTTTACCCTCAACTTGATGACCCTTTTGGCCATGTCGTTGGTAATTGGTATCCTGGTGGATGATAGCATCGTGGTACTGGAGAACATTTACCGACATATGGAGATGGGGAAAGACAAACGAAAAGCCTCGCTCGACGGGCGGAACGAAATTGCTTTTACTGCCTTGGCCATCACTATGGTCGACGTGGTGGTGTTTTTTCCCATTACACTTACGGGAGGGATCATCGGCAACATCATGCGTTCCTTCGCGTGGGTGGTGGTTTTTTCCACTTTGATGTCGTTGTTCGTGTCATTTACGATCACGCCGATGTTGGCTTCGCGTTTTTCTAAATTGACCCATTTGGATCCGCGCAATTTGTTGCAATTGCCATTGGTGCTTTTTGAACGCTTTTTGGCCTGGATGACCAATCAATACACCAAGATGTTGGAATGGGCCATTCGCGCGCCACTGCACCGCATCTTGATTTTGGTGACGACGGTTACCCTGTTTTTTAGCTCCTTCTTGTTGCTTACTAACGGTTATATCGGTAACGCATTTATCGTTTCCAGTGACCGCGGAGAGTTCATCATCAAGCTGGAATTGCCAAAAGATGCCAACTTAAGGGAAACCAACCTCGCGGTGATCAAGGCGGAAAATTTCTTGGCCAAAAAAAGTGTGGTGACGAATACCTTTAGCACGATTGGTCGCACTACGGGCATATTGAGTGGTCAAAGCACCCCATACCTTGCAGAAATCAACGTAAAAATGGTTCCCCCAGCGGAACGTACCGTGCGCGCCGACATCTACGCGCGACAGATGAGGAATCAACTAGAAGAGGAATTGCCGGGCGTAAAGGTGCAGACTTCAGCGGTAAGCTTTTTTGGCGGCGCCGACGAAGCTCCTATCCAAGTCATTGTAAGTAGTCCTGATTTGAAAGATGCCATGGCCTACGCCAATCAGGTGATCGATATGGCGAAAAAAGTGCCCGGCGCTTTGGAACCCAAGCTTTCCGTTGAAGAAGGAAACCCTGAGGTATACGTACGCATCGACCGCGAACAAATGGCGGAATTGGGATTAAATGTACAAACCGTAGGCGCTACGATGCAGACGGCATTTAGTGGAAATACCAAAGCCAAATACCGCGATGGCGCTTATGAATACGACATTGATATCCTCCTGGACGCTTTTGACCGCAAAAACGTGGAAGATGTAGCGCAATTGGGTTTTACCAACAACAAAGGCGAAATCATTCGCTTAGAACAATTTGCCAAAATTACCCAAACAACCGGACCATCATTTTTGGAACGTAAAGACCGCATTTCTTCCGTAACGGTTAAGATGGGTGTATTGGGTCGGCCATCGGGTACCGTTGGCTCGGAACTACAAGCAGCCATTGCTAAAAACCAGCCACCAAAAGGCGTTACCATTGCTTATGATGGCGACCTCAAGAACCAGACGGAAGGTTTTGGTAGCCTTTTACTAGCAATGGGCTCGGCGATCTTGTTCATGTATTTGATCATGGTAGCCTTGTACGATGACTTTGTGTATCCGTTTGTGGTACTCTTTTCCATTCCCGTGGCAACTGTGGGCGCGTTTTTGGCAATGGCTTTGGCCATGCAAACACTCGACATTTTTGCCATGTTGGGTTTGATCATGTTGGTCGGTTTGGTGGGTAAAAACGCCATTTTGTTGGTCGATTTTACCAATCAAATGAAAGCCGAAGGGCACAATACCTTTGAAGCCTTGCTGTTGGCGGGTCGCATTCGTTTGCGTCCGATCCTGATGACCACTATCGCGATGGTATGTGGTATGTTGCCTATTGCTTTGGCTAAAGGCGCGGGCGCAGAATGGAAAAATGCCTTGGCTTGGGCCTTGGTGGGTGGTTTGACCAGTTCGATGTTCTTGACCTTGTTGGTCATTCCAGTGGTATATGCCGTAGTAGACTCCATCAAAGATTTGTTGGGACGTCTTTTTGGTAATAAAAACAAAGGAAAAGGTCCAAATCCTGAAAAAACGGAACCTGCTCCAGTTTTGGATGCTGAGTTGGCCTAATCTTCGTTAAATAGTACCAATCGCCTCAAGTGTGCTTTGCAATTGAGGCGATTGGCATTTTTTTTCTTCCTCCTTCCCAAACTTTAATCAAAAAACTATGATTCAGCACATTATTCCAATATTGCAATCCAGCAACCTGGAGCGCACCCTTAATTTTTACCAATCCCTCTGGCACGATGGCCCCGTTTCACCCGATCGCTACGGCCGTAGTCATACCCTCAAAACCATGCAATACCCTGATTATTTGCTCTTGGGTTTTGGCGGTACCGAGCTACACTTCGCCCTCAATCCAGAAGTGAATTCCAAAAATAATTCCGGCATGATCTACATGCGGACTGATAATATCGAGAACTGGTACCAACATTGCGAAATGATTAATTGTGTGCATCCCAACGGCGGCTTGGCCGATATGCCCTGGGGACAGCGCGAGTTTACATTTGTCGATCCCGATGGCAATTTGGGTCGGGTAACCGAAACAAGTGTAGAGTTAACAAAAAAACAACTCGTTCCACTATAACGCTTTCCCAGGTTGGTGTAATTTTGTGGTGGATGAGGGACCATTGGATTGCCCTCAATCTCAAATCAGTCCTCCATGCAAGTTCTACCGGGAAAAAGTTATCCACTTGGCGCTACGATCTACCCCAATGGCGTCAATTTTAGCGTATTTTCAAAAAATGCGACCGCCGTACAGTTGTTGCTTTTCGATGCTGCTGACTGCACCCAACCCCAAGAGGTGATTGTCTTGGATCCCGAAAACCATAAAACCTTCCAATATTGGCATTGTTTTGTGCCCGGTATTAGACATGGTCAAATCTATGCCTATCAGGTCAGCGGCCCCTATGAACCTCACCAGGGCTTGCGTTTTGACGGACAAAAAACTTTGATTGACCCTTATGGATTAGGTGTTTTTACCGAAAATTACGATCGGGAAGCCGCCAAGCACCAAGGAGATAATTGTGCGGTAGCCATGAAATCCATTGTGGTGGATCCTAGTTTGTATGATTGGGAGGACGACCGTCAGCTCAACCACACTTTCGAGCGCTCCGTGATCTACGAATTGCATGTCAGCGGATTTACAAGTCACCCCAATTCCGGCGTACCAGAAAAAGAACGGGGCACTTACCTGGGACTGATCCACAAAATTCCTTACCTCAAATCCTTGGGTGTGACGGCGGTTGAGCTGATGCCCGTACAGCAATTTGACCCTTTCGATGCTCCCAAAGATCGGCTCAATTATTGGGGGTACAGCCCGGTTTCTTTTTTTGCCCCTCACTGCGGCTATGCTACCGATGGCAACCCGCTTACCGCCATTCGTGAATTTCGCGACATGGTTAAGGCATTTCATGCGGCGGGGATCGAAATCATTTTGGATGTCGTATTCAACCACACGGCCGAGGGCGATCCTTTTGGGCCTACGTTTTGTCTCAAAGGCCTTGAAAACAGTGCTTACTACATTTTAGAAAGCGATAAATATTTTTACAAAAACTACAGCGGTACTGGCAATAGTATCAATGCCAATCATTCGGTGGTGCGGCGTATGATTCGCGACTGCTTGAAATATTGGGTATCGGAGCTACACGTCGATGGGTTTCGTTTCGATTTGGCTTCGGTTTTATCCCGCGACGGCGACGGTCGGGTGATGGACAATCCGCCTTTGTTGTGGGAAATTGAATCAGACCCCATTTTAGCCTCCACAAAAATCATTGCCGAAGCCTGGGATATTGAACAGTACCAACTCGGCAATTTTGTTGGCGATCGGTGGGCAGAATGGAACGGAAAATACCGCGATGATACCCGTAGTTTTTTACGCGGAGAAAAAGGGTATGCTGGAAAAATGGTGCAACGGATCTTGGGAAGTCCAGATTTGTTTCAGATCAAAGGTCGCAACCCCAATCGCAGCATCAACTTTGTAACTTGTCACGATGGCTTTACCCTTAACGACTCGGTATCGTACAACGAAAAACACAACGAAGACAATGGTGAATTCAACCGCGACGGGCATAATGATAATCGCAGCTGGAACTGCGGCGTAGAAGGCCCAACAAACGACCCCGCCGTTGAAAAACTACGCATACAACAGATCAAAAACTTTTTTGTAGGACTGTTGATGGCTCAAGGTACGCCTATGTTGTCGATGGGGGATGAAGTACGGCGCACCCAACGCGGCAACAACAACGCCTACTGTCAGGACAATGAGCTCAGTTGGTTCGACTGGTCATTGGTAGAGGGGGAGCAAGATTTGCTGCGTTTTGTGAAGGAACTGATTCAGTTCAACAAGACTTCAGAATACCTACAAGAAGCTTTTTTCTGGGACGGCCGCAAAACGACCATTCAATGGCATGGCACGCAACCTGGACTACCCGATTGGGGAGAAGATTCGCACGCGATTGCTTTTTCTTTGATGAACCCCGATTATGATCACGTGGTGTATTGCGCCATGAATGCCTATTGGGAAGACCTTGATTTTCAATTGCCGCCGCCGGATCATGCCCAAGGTACCTGTTGGCATTTGCTGGTCAATACAGCGATGGAAAGTCCCAATGATATTTTTTCACGGAAAGATGCACTTCCATTGGCGGTATCGGCATTTGAGGTAAAAGCTAGATCGGTCGTAGTGATGATTGGGAAAATGCTGGAATAATGGGAGTTCCAGGGGTAAAAATAGTCAGGTCAAAAATCGTGGGGTCGCCAGCGCAATCTACCCCAACAAAGCAAGCGCTTCGTCTTCTTTCGCGGTCATTTTGCTTTTATCTTCGGGAGTTTTATCCTCATAACCGCAAAGGTGTAGCACCCCGTGAATGATTACCCGGGTTAGTTCGCGTTCAAAAGGGATGTGGAGTTGCTCGGCATTCTCGCGGATGCGCTCGATGCTGATGAAAATATCGCCTTCCACTTTTGGCGGGCTGGCGTATGGAAAAGTAATGATGTCGGTAAGAGTGTCGTGCTGAAGGTAATCCATGTTCAGCTCCAAAAGATAGGCATCCGTACAAAAAATGATGTTTAAAAAAGACAGCTCGCCTTTTTCTTGCGTAATGACGGTTTCGATCCAGTTGATCCAAATGGATTCCTTTTCCGGCTCGACTTCAAAATCTACGTCTTCCGGAAAAAAAGCAATGGAATCTTCGGAAGCGTCAGAATCAGCTTCTAGATCCCAATCTTCTGGCATCATAGTTTGAATTTCATTTCTACGGTGCGCCCGTTATCGTCAAACTTGATCTTGTCGCAAAGTTTTTGCATCAAGAACACACCGCGACCGCCGCATTTGCAGCGATTTTCGGGAGCAGTAGGATCGGGAATGGTACGGTAATCAAAGCCGCGGCCTTGGTCAGATACCCGAATGGCAATGCCATCTGTACAGCGACGCATGTCGATGTCGACAGTTTTGGAGCAATCATTGCGATTGCCATGAATGATGGCATTGGTAACGGCTTCGGTAAGACTGACGAGCATATTCCCGTAGAGATCGGGACTTACGCGGTACTTTTTAACCATTTTATCCAAGAAAGCCTCGGCTACAGCGATATTTTTAGGATCAGATGGTAGTTTGAGCATAACCTTATTTGTACAGTTCAGTGTTAGCAGTGTGAAAATTACCCCAATTGTGATTAAGATGCAAATCTTTTTACCAACATTAGAGTAATTATCCAAAATACACTAAGTTTTACGTAAAAAAATCAAAATAGTCACCGTTTAGGTTTTGGAAAACGCGCCGACGCGAAAAATAGTTTTAGAGCTTGTTCAAGTTTTGGATCTGAGGCGAAGGAGAGTAAATTTTATTTCAGGCGAGGCAAAATTTGCAGCCGTATGTGGGCAATACGGCGAAAATTTTAACGAAGCATGAAATAAAATTTGCCTCATGGAGCCCAGAATCTAAAATTTGAACAAGCTCTTATGTTAAATTTTTTCCTAGGCGAAAAAAATACCATTTTGGCCAGCGCAATGTTGATAAAAAAATTATCTTTGCCTCTCTTTAAAGCTAATTAGCCAAAAAGACCACAGGGTCGGGTGGCCGAGCGGCTAGGCAGAGGTCTGCAAAACCTCGTACAGCGGTTCAAATCCGCTTCCGACCTCAACTTTCAAAAAGCTTTGTACACTAGTGGTGCAAAGCTTTTTTTTTGCACTTTTTAAGGTAAATTCGGAGATTATCGTAGGAGGTTTTCAAGAGTCGTGCCATCGCTAGAACTACTTTGTATTCAAAGATGACCAATGTTAAAAAACGAAAGGGGTTAGGCTCCATTCAAGACGAGACAATTCAAGTGGTCCCCGTCGTCCCATCATGACGATATCTTTGTAGAAAATGAGCGTTCCCGTTTTCCGTTCCATCGGAACGGTATCTTGAGCCTCCAGATACCGTTCCGATGGAACGGCTAGCGTGGGAACTACAAGACATTCTACAAAGATACTATTCCTACGGAACGGGGGCTAAGTGCCCAAAATATTGCTAAATGTAACATCAAGAGGTAGTTCAATCTCCGAATTTTTTGGTGGCAACAAAATAAAAAAGCCATCTGGTTCCCCCAAGACGGCTTCGTATAGTCAAGCATTGTAATTTTTTGGTCAGAACACCGCGCCAAAGCGGGTATAAACAAAAGAAGTATAGTTTACTTAAGCAGTAACCCGCATTTCTTGAACCGCTAATTCTTTTTCGTTCAATCGTTCAAAAGAGTAGCCTTCATTGGCGAAATGCTCCAGTACGCGGGGCAACGCATATTGCAAACGCTCAAATGCTTTAACATTGTCATGAAAAACAACAATTGAACCAGGTTCCGCATTGCGGGTAACGTTGTTCAAACATTGCTCGGGGCTAACTGCTGGGTCAAAATCGGCGCTTAATACATCCCACATCACAATACGATAATGGCGTTGCAAAAACTGCGCTTGCTTGGGTTTGATTTTGCCATAAGGTGGCCGAAACAACACCGACTTCACACCGCTGGCGCCCCGACGCACATTGTGGAAATAGGAGATGTTGTCGGTATTCCAACCATTGAGGTGGTTGTACGTATGATTGCCAAGGGCGTGGCCTTCGGCTTGAACTTGAGCAAATACATCCGGATGTTTACGGATATTGTCGCCCACGCAGAAAAAAGTAGCTTTGGCATTGTAGATTGCCAACTGCTCGAGCACCCAAGGTGTTACTTCAGGAATAGGCCCATCATCGAAAGTGAGGAAGAGCTGGCGATCCGTAGTGGGAATACGCCAAGTGAAATTAGGGAAGAGCCCCTGGATGACTTGCGGCGTCTTGATTAGGTACATGAGGTTCTGGATTTTGGAGCAAAATGCCCGTGTGTTCATGGAATATGGATGGCTACCGGAGGTGCAAAACGATCACTTGAGTAGACTCAAAAAAGGGTAACAGTGAAAAAAGGAATAGCCCGATGAAATGCTTATTTTAGCGCGCCAAAAGGAGTACTTTTTATAACTGCTTATGGTATAACGCATTTTTTCACTTTTTGGCTGCCCTAAAAATATTTTTTTTCAAAAAAAATTGAAAAAATTAACAGTGCAGTAAACAGTGAAATAGAAACCGATCATTCAATCAAAAAAATAGACTTGCTGTTGAAAGAAAGGGAATGGTAGCTCGAAGCAGAATCCTGAACAAGCTCTTATCAAAACTGCTACCTTTCTTGCTGCATCAATCCTGTATTTAGCACTATGACCATTATGGAAAACATCCGTTTACGTTTTGCACCAAGTCCAACCGGCGCGCTCCACATTGGTGGTATCCGCACAGCTTTGTACAACTATCTGCTGGCCAAGCAACTGGGCGGTAAATTTATATTGCGCATCGAAGATACCGATCAAAATCGGTTTGTTCCAGGCGCTGAAGCCTATATCATCGAAGCGTTGCGCTGGTGCGGTCTCGTGCCTGATGAAGGGGTAGAATTTGGCGGAGAGTATGGCCCCTACCGTCAATCAGAACGCAAAGCCATTTACCGCCAATACGCCGAAGAATTGATCAAAAATGGCCATGCTTATTATGCTTTTGATACGCCTGAAGAACTAGATGCGCGGCGGGCAGCTGATGAAAACTTTAAATACGACTTCAACACCCGCACCACCTTGCGCAATAGCCTGACGATGCCGGCTAACGAAGTAGCGGATTTATTGGCAAAAGATGCGCCCTATGTGATCCGGATCCATGTACCAGAAGGAGAAGTGGTGCGCATTCACGATTTGGTGCGCGGCGATGTGCAGTTTCAAAGCAATGAGCTCGACGACAAAGTGATGCTCAAAAGCGACGGCATGCCTACTTACCATATGGCCAATATTGTGGATGATCACCTCATGAAAATCACCCACGTGATTCGGGGGGAGGAATGGCTGCCTAGTACGGCACACCATGTGCTGTTGTACCGTTTTTTGGGTTGGGAATCAACTATGCCGCAATTTGCTCACCTGCCATTGATCCTGAAACCTACCGGCCAAGGCAAACTGAGCAAACGCGACGGCACAAAATTGGGGATACCGGTATTCCCATTGTCGTGGAAAGGTGAAACCGCAGAAGAGTCTTTCGTTGGATTTAGAGAATATGGCTTTGACCCGCGGGCAGTCGTCAATTTCCTAGCTTTTTTGGGCTGGAATCCTGGTACGGAGCAAGAAATTTTTTCCATCGAGGAATTGATTCAAGCCTTCTCTATTGAAAAAATCGGCAAATCAGGCGCGCGCTTTGATTTTGAAAAAGCAAAATGGTTCAACCAGCAGTACCTGATGGCTTCTGATAATGCCCATTTGGCACAATTGGCACGCCCTTACATTGAACAACATGGCCATAAACCCGATGAAAGTTTTTTACAAGCTTTTTGTGGGATGATGAAGGAAAGGGTAGTGGTGATACCCGATTTTTGGACCAATGGACATTATTTCTTTGAAGATTTCACTGAATACGACGATAAAACCATTGGCAAAAAATGGACTGCGGATAGTCCTGCGTTGTTCGCTAGGTTGACTGAATCATTAGATGCGTTGCCTGTTTATGATGCAGCCACCATTCAGGCCGGGGTTGAAGCATTTATCAGTGAAAATGGGTTGAAATTTGGCGATGTATTGCCCATCTTGCGGGTAGGGTTGACCGGTACCGTCAAAGGGCCTGGCGTTTTTGATATGATGGCGCTTTGGGGGAAAGAAGAAGTTCGACGTCGTCTAGAGCGCTCCTATGCTTTGTTCACGGCAAAACTGCAATAAAATATGCCTAGAAAGAAAAAAAAAGAAGGTGATCCGGAAGTCCATGACGACCTTAAGGGGTTCGACATCCGGATCAACGAGTTTGGGGAAATCATTTCTACGTATGATGTAGAAAAACTCAATACTTTCCTCAACGAAAATGCCGAGAATAAGAAACTACCCGATGCGAAAATAGAGGAAGAAGAGTAGCCTTTTTGACTTAATTTTTTGCTTTTCTTTTTGATATCACAAGTGGCCATAGAAAACAAACCCACTTTGTTGCCAATTTTTGACCCAACACGACCGTTATTTTTTTGTATTCCTGCGTCAGAAGGGAGATTTTAAGTAATTTGCGTTCGCTTATTAAAAGACCTATTGTACTGGAAGTCTTCAGGCTCAATGGGTCATGAGAAAACAAAAACCGATTAAATCCTGTGAACAAAGACCGATTCGTTCAAGCAGTTCTTTGCATGAACACACATTCCAGCAACAACTACCGACTGTTACCATCCAGCCTAACCTATCTCTACGGTGAACGAGCCTTTGCAACTTGTAGCCCTATTTCCTATTGATTTCAAATGTTAATTCAGCATATGAAGAACCGATTTACAATTTCTTTTTTCCTCAAATTTGGTCTGGTGATTTTCCTTTTTTGGGGTCTCAATTGCTTAATGGCAGCCAATAGCAAAATAATAATCCCCCATAAATCACCTGCAACCTGGCGATTGGTAAGCGATACCACCTTGGTTGCTTGCGAACACGCGGACACTGCGCTGGGAACCTGGTTCAATACCCTCCAGTTGCAAATCGTATTGCCTGCCAATGGTCGCGGCGATAGCGTTTCGGTAACACCAAACCCGCCTTCTTCCTATTCCTTTCGCGGGCCATGTGGAGATACCATTCGAGCTACCTTTAAGCTTTACAATGCGGCAAGGGTGTTGTATTCTACCAAAACCTATGTGTTCATTGCGGTAGACAAAGTGGCTCCAGTTTTTAAATCAAGTGTAGCCGACAGTCTGAATTTGTCGTGTACCGATTCCATTCCAAAACTGACCACTGTAAAGGCTACCGACAACTGTTTACTGGATGTTGTTACCGTCAAACAAACGGAAGAAGGCGGTGGGAACTGTATCTTCCGGCGCAAAATTGTTCGCATTTGGGAGGCGCGCGACCGTTGTGGCAATACCTCGCGCTATCGACAAGTCATTGTGATCACGGATAAACTTGGGCCCGATTTTATCAATTTTCCAAGAGATACCACCTTGACCTGTAAAGGCATATCCACCCCGCAGGTATTAGGAACACCCAAAGCTAAGGATCTTTGCGACCCCAACCCGGCAGTATCTTATAACGATCAAATCACGCGGAGCAATAATGCCTCCTGCTTGAATAATTACGATATCCGTCGATTTTGGCAAGCTACTGATGTATGTGGCAACACTACTTTTCGCACCCAAGTCATTCGGGTTCGCGACACGGAAGCGCCAACTTATACCACTCCCAAAGACACCGTGGTAGATTGCCGTTTAGGCGATGATCCTTCGGTGACAGGATTTCCAACGAATTTAAAAGACAATTGTGATAATTTGACGCAAGACAATGCCAGTTTTACAGATGTAGTGATCGCCAATAGTTGTGTTAATTCCTATACTATTGACCGTACCTGGAGGGTTATTGACAATTGCGGCAATGAAAAAACGAGTCGCCAGCGCATCCAGGTGGTGGATAAAAGCGCTCCTGTTTTTTCGGTCAAGGCAAAAGATTTGATCTTGGATTGTTCTACTGGATTGAATGTAGCTACCCGCTTCCAGCAATGGCTCGACGATCGCGGCGGCGCACGCGCTAGCGACAACTGCTCTACGCAAGCCAATCAGCTGACCTGGACCTTATTGGATGCGGTAAGTGGCGGCTCGGTAACGGCGCCAGTTTTACAATGCCCGGCAACTAATCAGGTGTTGTATCAAAAAAGGGTGAAGTTCATCGTAGCTGATGAATGTGGAAATCGCGATAGTACGGTGGCCTTGTTTCAAGTAGTTGATAAAGTTGCGCCCAAACTTTCAGCTTGTCCGCGGGATACTACCGTTGCAGCAACCATTGGCGAGTGCCAAGCCAGAATCAGTTTAAATTTACCAAGGATTACCGAAGACTGTTCGGCCGGGTTTACTTTTGCTTTTGCGATCAACCGTGGCCCACGAACTACACAAGCGACAGACTTGCCTATTATCCAGCAGTTTCCAGTTGGGGTCACTCGGGTTACCTATTATACTACAGATTGCGCAAATAACATCGACTCCTGTACTTTTACCATTACTGTATTGGATAAGCAAAAACCGGCCATGACCTGTCCGGTAAATTTGGATACCATCTTGGCACAAGGCGCATGTACCATTCCGATTGTTTTACGCATTCCATCCAATATCGCCGATAATTGTGGTTTTGACGCCAATAACTTAGCGCCGCGGTATTACATTACAGGAGCAACTACTTTGCCCCTTACGCAGCTAACGGTAGGCGGCGCGGCCCCGCGGCTTAATTTTAATTTAGGGGTTTCTAAAGTATATTACCTCATTACCGACCGCAACGGCAACTCCGATACATGTAGCTATCTTGTTAATGTAATGGATCAAGAAGCACCTATTGCGCGCTGTAGGCCAACAACAATTTTTGTAAACCCTGCGGGATTAGACCCAACGACGATAAAAGCATCGGAAATTGATGCAGGTAGTAGCGACAACTGTTCTATTGCTATTTCAGCCATTTCCCCAGCCTCATTTGGCTGCGATCGGGCCGGAACGGTGCAAAATGTCACACTTACCATAACCGACCGTGCCGGAAATTTTGCGCGTTGTTCTACCATCGTACGTATAGAAACGCTGGGGCCAGAACCTACGGCCAACTCAGGCTTGTGCGGGAATGATACCTTGTTTTTGGCAGCCAATCCGCCTCCAGCCAATGGCGGCACAGTGTATACTTTCAAATGGACCGGACCGAATGGGTTTTCATCCACTCGGCAGAATCCATTTATTCCTAGTGTAGGTTCCAAAAACGCTGGCTCTTATGTAGTAGAAATTACGGGGATCACCGGTTGTAAAGCAACGGGGACCATTCAAGTAGCCATCGAGGATTTGCCGCTAACGCCAACACTTTTGGCAAAAGATATTTTTTGTGCAGAAGAGGACATCGTGCTAACATCCTCCATTGCCCCAACTGGCCAAAACGTTACTTACCGCTGGTACAAAGGCGTGGCGCCCAATGGCGTTTTGCTGGGGCAAACCATAGTGCCTTCTTTCACCATTCGCGGCCCGCAACTGGAAAGCAGCGATAGCTATTATTTGACGATTGAAACCAAACGTTGTGTATCACCCCCTTCGGCGCCAAAAACAATTCGGGTATTCAAGCGACCAATTGCGGTGCCCAAAGCCACAATCATCACGGTTTGCGAAAATGAAACCATTACTTTAGGTACAGAAGTAACCGGTGCGGGCATCACTTATTTATGGACAGGGCCCAACGGATTTAACTCCACGAGCCAATTTCCGCCAGCTATTGCGCAATCCAAACCCATCAATGCTGGGGTTTATACCTTGGTTGTTTCCCGTTTTGGCTGTGCTTCTGATCCTGCTTTGGTTTCCGTGAATGTATTGCCTAGTCCAAAACAACCCGTCATTTCTTATAGCGGCCCAGTTTGCGAAGGTGGTAACATTACCTTGCGCACCAATTCAACTGCTACCTTATATACTTGGTTGAGTCCAGATCTACGACCTTTTCCAACAACTACACAAACGTTAGTTTTGCCCAGTGTGACAGTTGCATTACGCGGTGAATGGCGGTTACAATTGACTTCACAAGGCTGTTCATCTGAATTGTCGGCTCCGCTTTCTGTTATTATCAATGACTTACCCATCCCAGCCGTATCCGCTAGTCCGCCGAATGTATGTGAAGGTGCAAAATTGGAACTTCGGGTAACTCCCAATATCGCCAATGCAACCTATCGCTGGACTGGGCCCAGCAATTATTCTTTTGTGGGATCGGTGGCCACGTTAGACAACATGCGCCAAATCAATGCCGGGCGTTATAATGTGACCGTAACGACTGCTGAAGGGTGCTCAGGTACAACGGGCTTGGACATTGATGTAAAAAAAGGTGTTTCGATTATCAATATTACCAATGATGCTCCTCGTTGCCTTAGTGGATCAACCGATATTCGACTAACGCCTACGATTTTTCCTTCTGATGATGGCACCTTCCGTTATCGCTGGGCTGGACCGTCGAATTATGCGGCTACAACAAGAGTGGCTGTAATCCCCGGGGCATCACAACTCAACGCTGGAAATTACCAATTCACCGTCATTAACAAAGATGGTTGTATTTCGGAATCCAGCACACTTTTGAATGTAATTGATCCACCACGCACACCATCCGCGCCAAAAGTATCTGCAACAACTGCTTTGCCATTGTGTTCAGGCGCGCCAATTACCATTTGTACTGATGCATATGAAGGACAAACGGTTACCTACAACTGGATAACTCCCACGGGAATTACGCCGTCGAGCGGCCCTTGCTTTACTATACCCAAAGCAGTAGTAGAAAATACAGGTAATTACTCTGTTTTTGTGAGCATTGATGGCTGTAATTCAAGAGAATCAGGCGAAGTTAACTTGCAAGTTGGCGCTAAACCGGTCATCACAGCGGCATCCAATAGCCCTGTATGTAGCGGTCAACCGATCGAACTAAAAACAACGGTTATCCCTGGGGCACAATATAGCTGGAGTGGCCCGCAGTTCAACTCTTCATTGGCCAATCCGGTGATTAGTGAAGCAGATTCCTCACAGCATACCGGAGTTTATGGTGTTTTTGCAGTACTTAATGGCTGTAGATCAGACATTATGTCGACTAGAGTAGAAGTATTGCCTTCTCCTAAACGACCTGAATTGGCGGCCAATTCCCCATTGTGTATCAGCGGGGCTAATCCGCGTTTGCGTTTGTCTTTGCGCCCCAATACCAATACGTCCAATGCCTTGTATACTTGGTTTGGACCCAATGGGCAATCTTTGGGAAATTCGGCGACAACCTCTTTTGATCTGACCAGTTTTACCGGATTCGGAAACGGTACCTTTAATTTTACGGTGCTGGCGCGCTTAGGAAGCTGTAATTCCCGACTTTCTGATCCTTTTCCAGTTGTAATGAATACCATACCTGCCGATCGGGCGGTGGCGGGGCAAGACTTTACCGCTTGTGAAGCTACTGATATTCAGCTGAAAGGGGAAAGTCCTTCCATTGGAGCAGGGGTATGGTCGATTGTTCAAGGAGATCCCAGCGGCTTGGTAACAATTGCTAGTCCCAATAAGGCCGTGACTTCATTGAAAAATGCCAAAGGCGGGCAGAGTTATGTGTTCCGCTGGACACTTTCCAACGGAGCTTGTGAAAACTACTCGAGTGACGATGTTGTGCTTACGGTCAACAAAAAAGATACCGCTTATGCTGGAGCAGACATCACGGCTTGTACCATAAAAAACATTCAATTATCGGCCCGGCCTGCAGCAACTAACCAAGGACGTTGGACACAATCCGATATCCAAGCCTTATTGGGGATTGGAATTACCGATCCTACTTCTCCTAATTCAGCCATTACCGGGTTACAACCAGGTAATTTGTATTCATTTAGCTGGAATGTTAGTGGCGGTTGCGGCCAGGCAATTGACGAAGTACTGGTGCTGGTTTCTGACCCAGATCCATTTGCTGGGGCAGATAAAACGATTTGTAACTCAGATGGCATTGTTCAATTGCAAGCCGCTCAACCCGCAGGCGGCAGCCGCGGGCGTTGGACTTCCCTTACTCCAGGCATTACCTTCAATAATCCTGACGATTTTAAGGCCTTGGCTCGTAATGTTCAGGCGGGTCGGAATGTTTTTGTCTGGGAAACTGACAATGGGATTTGTGGAAACGATTCGCGCGATACCGTTGTAATTACCTACAAGAAAAACCCAAAAGCCAAAGACGATCAAGTCAATGTCCCATTCGGACAAGAAATTCGAATCAATGTTTTGGCTAATGATACGGTACCGCCGGCCACTGTGATCACCATTTTACAGCCGCCTTTTTATGGGGTTTTGACCCCGCAAAGCAATGGCGAATTTATTTTCCGACCTAACTCCAATTATGTCGGTACGGATCGGTTCCGCTATCGAATTTGTAGCGAAGCCTGTGATTGTTCGCAGGCAGACGTGGTTTTGGAAGTAGGCAAAGAAGCAGGATGCAACATTCCTGATATCATCACACCCAATAACGATGGCATCAATGATACGTTCATTGTGCCTTGTTTGTTGAAAGAAAGCGATTACCCCAACAATCAAGTGATCATTTTCAACAGCTGGGGCGACGAGGTATTTCGGTCGCCAAAACCTTACAAGAACAATTGGCAGGGTACTTACAATGGAGAAGATCTGCCGGTAGGAACCTACTTCTACATCGTTGATTTTGGGGATGGCTCAAAACCTAAAAATGGGTTTTTGATCATCCAAAGGTAATTTTTGCAATAGCGCTCTTTTTTGTCCCAAAAACATTTAACAATAGGATCTGGATATCGGCGGGAATGCCCATCGATATCCAGACAAAAGAAATGACGCATGAAATCAATTTTTACTTTTTGCTGTGTTTTGGTTTTTGCTACCACCCTTTGGAGCCAGCAAGATCTACAATATACCCAGTTCATGCATTATAAACTGGGCATCAACCCCGCCTATGCTGGAAGTAGCGAAGGCGTATCATTGACGGCTTTGGCGCGCAACCAATGGATGGGCATCAAAGGCGCGCCTCAGATGCAAGTCGTTTCTTTCAATATGCCCGTTTGGAACAATCGGGTGGGGATCGGCGCTAATTTTGTTCGCCAAAGCGTGGGCGTAAGTACTACCAATACCTTTGAGGCCGCCTATGCTTACCGTCTGCGAGTTCCGCGTGGTTATTTGAATATAGGGTTGATGAGCTCTGTACGCTTGATGCGCGCTGATTTTACGAACCTAAAAGGAACTCAGCCCATCGATATTGACAACGCAGTACCAGTGGGTATCCAAAGTAGAATCACCCCCAATTTTGGCGCAGGAATTTATTATGATTCCGAAAAATTTTACTTCGGTATTTCAGTTCCCCGACTGTTGGCCACCAACATCGATTTGTCGGATAAAAGCGGGGTTATCTCCCGCGAAGTACCCCATTTTTACCTGATGTCGGGGGTGTTGATTCCATTGAGTGATAACGTAAAATTTCAGCCCCAAGCTTTGTTGAAATATGTAAAAGGAGCGCCATTTGATGCCGATGTCAACTTCAACCTCATTTTTATGGACAAATTTACTACCGGTATTTCTTACCGACTGGGCGGTTCTAAGCAAAATGGTTTGGGAGAATCCGTATCTTTGGTCATCAGTGCGCTGATGGGTAAAAACTTGATGCTGGGCTTGTCGTACGATGCTACCCTTTCTCAGCTGCGCCAGTATAATTCAGGCAGCGTTGAGGCCGTGTTGAGGTATTTTATCAATGGAAAGTCCTCTTCGGGCAACTTTGAAAATGGTAGGTTCTTTTTTTAAAAAGTAAATACATGAGAGGGCTATATACGGTATTGGTTTTTTTAGTTTTTGGTGGATGGCAACAATTAATGGCACAAAAGGCAATTAACATCCGTAATGCAACCCGGATCAATACCGCTGCTCGGGAATTTGCGCCTACATTCTATCAAAATGGACTGGTTTTTGTTACCTCGAGAGTGAAAGGCGGCGCCTTAGATAAACAAACGGGCGAACCTTTTTACGAACTTTACTATGCTGAATTGGATCGGCAAGGTGTACCTCTTGCCGGAGAGCCCTTTTCCATGGAGATCAATTCCTATTGGCACGAAAACCAAGCTTCTTTTAATCGGGCTGGGGATCGCGTCTTTTTTTCGCGCAGCAACCAACAAAACGGCGTCACTAAGTCGGACAATGCCGGTAAAATCCGGATGAAAATTTATGAAGCCGATCGAGGCGCATTTGATTGGGAAAATTTACGAGAGCTGTCATTTGATAGCGACAAGTATTCCTGTATGCACCCCACGCTCAGCTATGATGGTACCCGTTTGTTTTTTGCTTCCAATATGCCGGGCGGATTGGGCGGAATGGATCTGTATGTTTCGGATTGGGATGGCGCCCATTGGTCGGAACCCATCAACCTGGGGCCGGATATCAATACCGCTAGAAACGAAGTTTTTCCTTACTACCACGATAATGGCGCTTTATTTTTTGCTTCTGAAGGCCATCGCGGCTTAGGCGGATTGGATCTGTTTATGGTCGATGTAAGCGGCGCTAAATGGGGCAACGTCAGCAACCTTGGGGCGCCCATCAATACATCAAGCGACGATTTTGGTCTTGTACTGGATAAAGAAAGTGAAAAAGGTTTTTTTGCTTCTGATCGTCCAGGAGGATTGGGGAAAGACGATATTTATTTCTTTGAAACAGCAGGCGGGTTTACCGGAATGAAGCCGTTGCCCAGCATTGCTTTGCATATCGTGGTGCAGGACGATGACACGGGACGTCCGGCCGCCAATACCAATTTGCGCGTTTTCGAGCGCTCTAGCGACGGGTTGATAAAAGATGGCAACACCTATTCTACGGAATTAACGCCTTCCGCTGATAACAACCAGAACTTGGTTTTGCGCCTGATACGTAAAGATGAAGACGAGCTTGGGGCGCCTACGCTAGTGGCGAATCGCGAAGGCGAGGGCACCTTGCAAATAGCAGCAAATAAGGAGTATGTTATTTTGGCTTCGAAAGCGGGGTATCGATCAAAAGAAGTCGTTTACCTGCCCACGCCCGATGAAACTAAAGGAGAAATCAAAATCAGAATATCTCCGGCCAACTGTGTTACCTTAAAGGGCAAAGTATTAAGCGAAGGGTATGGAAAACCGGTTCCCAATGCCCTGATCCGCATTACTAGTCCTTGTTTTCCGGGGAAAAACCTAGAAATACGTACCAACCTTGAAGGGGCTTATGAGTATTGTTTGGATTTGGGTTGTGATTTCGTGCTGGAAGGCTCAAAAGAGGGGTACAAAAAAGGTCAGCTTCAGGTTTCTACGGTAAACCTGCGGGGCAGCCGTTCGTTTACGGCTAATATTCGCGTAACGCCATTATCAAGTGATGTGGTGCGCAAACCCTTGGCCGAAGGAACGATTATCATTTTGGAAAACATCTACTACGACTTCAATAAATCAAACATCCGTACTGGCGATGCGCATGATTTAGAATCTTTGGTGGCGTTGATGAAAAAATATCCAACAATGGAAGTGGAGCTAGGCGCGCATACCGATTCGCGCGGAGCCGAGGCTTACAATCTGCAACTTTCGCTTCGTCGGGCGGAATCAGCACGTAACTTCTTGATCCAGCAAGGGATCGCCGCATACCGCATCAAAGCTGTTGGATATGGCGAAAGCCAATTGCGCAACAAATGTACCGATGAAGTGAATTGTACCGAAGCTGAGCACCAATACAACCGTCGTACGGAAGTAAAAGTAACCAAGATCGACGAGCCAGCTACCTTTGAACAGCCGGCCGATTCAGGTAAACATTAACGTGCTATGTCTATTCATGCCAAAGATGCGCGGAATTTTCTTTCCAAACTTACCTTGCGTCGCCTTTGGAATGCCGCTAAGGTATTGGCTTCGTTTTATGTGACTCGACAGTTGAGGCGCCCCGTGCAATGGGGGCGGCCATTTACGCTTTCTTTTGAACCTACTACTGCCTGTAATTTACGCTGCCCTGAATGCCCCAGCGGCTTGCGTTCGTTTTCTCGTGCTACTGGTAATTTGAAAAGTGATTTCTTTCGCCGCACGATTGACGAAGTTTACCACGATTTGCTGTACCTCATTTTTTATTTCCAGGGAGAGCCTTACATCAATCCTGATTTTTTGGACATGGTGGCCTATGCCCGCCAAAAAGAGATCTACACCATTACCTCCACCAATGGACATTTTTTGAATTCCGAAAATGCCCGCCGCACGGTGGAATCAGGATTGGATCGCTTGATCATTTCAGTGGATGGAGTCACGCAAGAGGTATATGAACAATACCGCATTGGCGGAAAACTAGAAACGGTGTTGGAAGGTGCGCGCAATGTAGTGAAATGGAAAAAAAGCTTGAACTCCGCAACGCCGCATCTCATTTTTCAATTTTTAGTGGTGCGGCCCAACGAGGATCAAATCCCCGCAATCTACGAACTTGCTCAATCAATTGGAGTGGATGAAGTAAAACTGAAAACCGCTCAAATTTATGATTACGAACAAGGTAATCCACTGATACCGTTGAACGAAAAATATGCCCGTTATGCTAAACAAGAAAATGGAACCTATCGCTTGAAAAACGAGTTACTCAACCATTGTTGGAAATTATGGCATGCCTGTGTAATTACCTGGGATGGCATAGTGGCACCCTGCTGTTTTGATAAAGATGTAGCCCATCCTCTCGGTAATCTAAAAGAACAATCCTTTGATAGCATTTGGCAAGGTGAGGCTTATCAGTCTTTTCGTGCTTCCTTGTTGAAGGGCCGCGATCAAATTGATATTTGCACGAATTGCACCGAGGGGTGTAAAGTTTGGGCCTAAGGAACGGTTGAATAATAAATTACCACTTTATCCTTGCTATTTCACCGCCACTCTTCCTATCTTTTTCGTTGTAATGCCCCACATTGCGCCTCAAAAGATAGTCGATTGGCAGCAAAATAGCGGCGGCTAAAATGTCAAGTTATTAATCACTCTTTCCTAAGAGGTGTTTGAATTTTCGCCTACGAACTAAAAATCCAAACAAACTCTAACTCATTTTTCGCCAAACTTCACACAGAATTTAATTTTTAATATTTTTTAGTTTGCCTTCTATTCTTTTTTGAAACCTTTTTTAATCGACTGCGTAACATAAAAAAGACGAAAATTCACCAAACTCCATTCGCTTTGATCTTTTCTAAATAGCATTTTTTTTAAAATCAGTGGAACGGAAAATTTGTTTTTGTGGAACAAAAATTTGATCTTTGTTATCCGTCGCTGAAAAAAGGACAAGCTTTATTTGTCAGTGAATTAAGATTATAGCCTACCTAGGGTTATTTGTAGCAGGAAACGGCGGGAACATCCTTTTATCATTGAGATTATAGCACATTTTTGTATTTGTATGAACTGTACAGGGCAGTGGAATTTTTTCTGTTGCTGAAAAGTTTGTGCAGATGTCGGCTACCCGAGTTCGTTGGGTTACCAAAGCAGCTTTACCCAGAACATTTTCATGTCTTTAAGTACTAGGCATGAACCGGTAAAGCGACTACCTAGATAAAAAATTTTTGAGACAACTACCAGTGGAACGATACGACATATTTTTTTGGTAAAGCAGGATTTTCAGTAAGCAATTTTTCAGGGGGAACTTTTTTTAAAATCAGCATCATGAATTTCAGAATCATCCTGTCCGGTCACTTGGAATTTGGACCTAGGAGCTTTGATAAGGCCTTGCAATTGTTTCAGCAACGGGTGGAAACGTATTACAAATACGACGTTTTGCTGATCAAACCAGAAGAATTTTTCTTCGAAGAGAATTTCACCTTTGATGTACCGAGGTTAATCGTTAATGCTGGCGACCGCACCTTTCGCAACACGGTCAGTTTGCTAGAAAACCTTGCGCAATATGCCATGGCGGGTAGTGTAAGCGTTTGGAAACTGGAAAACAGTATCTGCTTGTCGAACTCTACTGTTGAACCACTGGGCGATAAAACGGCGGTTCGTTCCTTTTTGAAAGGGCGCGAATTGATCGTGGAAGGCAAACAAGGAGAAGCTAGAGAAGCTTTGAGTGTTGCTATTGAAAAATTTGAGCGCCATGCGTTGGCTTACGAGCGCAGGGGGTATGTAAATTACGTTTTGGGCAATATTGAAGATGCGTTGTATGATTTTTCAAAAAGCATCGATATCAGCCCCAATAGCCCAGATGCATACATCGGCCGGTCAACTATTCATTTCCGCCAACAAAACTTTAGCGCTGCTTTGGCAGATCTGGATTTGGCGGTAAAAACATCGATCCCGCATCAGACTATCCATTGGAAGGCACGCCGTATGAAAGGCGAATGCCACTTGGAAATGCAAGAATACGATAAGGCAAGTTTCGAATTTAAATTGGTGACCAATCGTCCATTCAAAACGGAAGATCCCAACCATGTTTGGCAACGTCGCGCCCATTTCAACTATGGCCGTACTTTGTTGGCGCAAAACAAACTGAACGAAGCTATTGCTGCTTTTGATAAAGCAGTGAATATGAGCGAAACTAAAAAAGACGAATTGCCCAATGCAGATCCATTTTTGTACCGTGGCATTGCGCGTCAAAAAGCAGGAATTGCTGATTTCTGGAACGATTGGAAAGAAGCAGCTGATCGTGGCAGCGAACGCGCCCGTCAGTTGATGATTGGAATTGAAAAATAAATGAGTCAATCTGCGGATAAAGAGGCGGGCTAAATTGGGAAATACCCTTTTAGTCCGCTTCTTCGTTTTTGGCTTTTTCGTCTTTTCCGGCAACCACAATTACAATTTCCCCTTTTACTTTCTCGGGATGTTTTTGGTAATGCTCCACCAAATTGGCTAAGGTATCGCGTTGAGCCTCCTCAAACATTTTAGTCAGTTCGCGGCACACACAGGCGGAGCGTTCCGGTCCGCAAACCAGGAGTAGCTGCTCCAAACATTTGACCAAGCGGTGCGGCGATTCATACAGCGCAAAAGTATTGGGCAAAGAAGCGAGGTAATTGAGTCGGGTTTGGCGGCCTTTTTTGTGGGGCAAAAAACCTTCAAAATGAAAGCGGTCGCAGGGTATCCCCGAAATGACCAATGCCGGGATCAAAGCCACTGGTCCAGGCAAACACACAATGGGAATACCGTGCCGAACACATTCCCGCACCAACAAAAAACCAGGATCGGAAATCCCCGGAGTACCGGCATCAGATACTAAGGCCAGGGTTTTTCCAGCTTTTAGCTCGTTGACCAAACCGTTTGCCGCCATGTGCTCGTTGTGGGCATGATGGGCGCGAAGAGGCGTTGCGATGCCGTGGTGATCCAATAGCCTTCGGGAATTACGGGTATCTTCCGCTAAAATAAGGTCTACCTCTTTTAAGATCCTGATGGCCCGCAAGGTAATGTCTTCGAGGTTACCGATTGGGGTAGGCACGAGGTAGAGCATCTTCGATTATTCAGCAGAATGAAGAGAAAAGATATAGGATTCCATGATGACGTTGGCCAGCAGTTTTTTGCAGGCAGTTTCTACTTGCTCGCGAGCCTCGGCTTCATCTTCAGCCTGGAGGGTTAGCACAATGTGCTTGCCAATGCGGATGTCCTCCACATCGTTGATGCCTACATTTTTCATGTTTTTGGCCACTGCTTTACCTTGTGGATCAAGCAATTCCTTATGGGGCATGATGTCTATTGCTGCAATGAATCTCATAGTATTCGGTTTCACTTACTAAAGTTCAAGAATAAGGAACGGGAGAATAATAAAGGTACATTTTAGCCGCCGCTATTTTGCTGCCAATCGACTATCTTT
>JBBANM010000015.1:0-88679 GCA_040401995.1 Saprospiraceae bacterium | reverse complement strand
GCTGCTACACTCCGTTTTTCGCGCCTCGTTGGTGCAAATTTTGTCTCATTTTCGCTTGCGAACTAAAAATCCAAACACACTCTTAAAAATAAGACAATTGTTTTTCAATGTGTTGCAACATCTTTTTGCTGCAAGTCTTATCTCTAAAGTTTCTCCAAAAACGTCGCGAAGGTAGAAAAAGTTCCTTCAAAAAAATTGTTTTCTCATCGTACCTTCCAATTAAAAGATATTTGGAAGCATTCTCCTACAAAATGGCTGCAAACAAGCAGCTTCAAGTCTATTTGGATTATAATTCATCGACGCCAGCCGAAACATAGTTCGTTTTAAAGAACTGTATTTAGACTTTGGTTTGCTTAAAAGTCACATGTAGCAGTGGAAAGTTTTTATCCGGTGGAAGGTGTTTTCAGGTTAACGTTTAATACCCCTGGTTTGCTGCTTTGCCAAAAAACGATGAAAGTGCGGAAACCAAAAAATCCATACCTTGCAGTTGCTTTGCCAAAACCAGGTTAACACATGAAAATCGGACTCATTCGGGAGGGCAAAAACCCTCCGGATTCTCGGGCGCCCTTAACGCCCCAGCAATGTGTGTTTATTACAGAAAACTATCCCGTCGAGATGGCCGTACAGCCTTCTCCTGGGCGTTGTTATGCCGATGAGGAGTACCGTGAGGCGGGCGTCGTATTGCAAGAATCGCTGGATGATTGTGATGTATTGCTGGGTGTAAAGGAAGTACCTGTTGATCAATTGATCCACCGCAAAACTTATTTGTTCTTTTCCCACACCATCAAAGAGCAGGTTTACAACCGCAAACTGTTGCAAACCATTTTACAGAAAAAGATTCAGCTGATTGATTATGAAGTGCTCACCAATGAAGATGGCGAACGCCTGATCGCTTTTGGTCGTTTCGCCGGGATGGTGGGGGCGCACAATGCACTCTATACCCATGGCGAAAGGAGCGGTGCATTCCATCTTAAGCGCATGAAAGATTGCGTTGATTATGCCGAGGCGCAAAAACTGTATCAAACCATTCATTTCCCGCCCATCAAGATTGTGCTTACCGGCGCGGGGCGCGTGGGGCGCGGGGCAGCCGAAGTGTTACACGATATGGGCATTCGCGAGGTAAGCGCGGAAGATTTTTTGGAAAAAACCTTTGACGAAGCTATTTTCACACAATTGCATTCGCGCGATTACGTGGCACACAACAGCGAGCATCCCCTAGAAAAAAGACATTTCCATAGTCATCCGGAACAATACCACAGCACCTTTGCTGCATATGCTCAAACGGCAGATATTTTCATCAACGGCATCTATTGGGACAGTCGATCACCGGCTTTTTTCACCCGCGAAGAAATGGTAGAACCCAATTTTCGCCTTCAAGTTATTGCCGATGTGACTTGCGATCTGGCGCCCATTTCATCGGTTCCTTCGACGCTGCGCGCCAGTACGATTGCCCAGCCGGTTTTTGGTTATGACCCTAAAACTGGATTAGAAATTGCCCCCTACTCTCCTCATGGCATCGATATGATGACCATCGACAATCTACCCAATGAAATGCCACGCGATGCTTCCCGGGCTTTCGGCGAGATGTTTATTCTTAGGGTTTTGCCGGAGTTTTTTAAACCGAAAAGCAGTATTCTAGAGCGGGCGACCATCGCCAAAGAGGGGCAATTGGCCAAGTATTTTGCCTATCTACAAAATTATGTAGACGGCAAAGAACGGGAATTGGCAACTACTTAGATTGTGTTACTTCAGCCAACTGGCCACGTTGGTTTCAATGCGTTGAAGGATATCGTCGGTATTGGCTTTTTCAAATGCTTTCCCGGTAATGCGTTCGTACAATTCAATGTAGCGGTTGGAGACAGTCCAGACAAACTCATCCGGCATCACGGGCATGGTTTGTCCATCTTTGCCTTGAAAACCATTGGCCATCAACCATTCCCTTACAAATTCTTTAGAGAGCTGTTGCTGGCGTTCGCCCTTAGCTTGACGTTCGGCATAACCATCCAGGTAGAAATAGCGTGAACTATCGGGAGTATGGATTTCATCGATTACGTAAATGACTCCGTCACGTTTGCCAAATTCATATTTGGTATCGACCAGAATCAATCCCTGAGCGGCTGCCATTTCTACCCCACGCTGATACAGTTCACGGGTATATTTTTCCAATAAGGCGTAATCTTCCGCATCAACGATGCCTTGAGCAACAATCTCTTCGGGCGAAATATCCTCATCGTGCCCCTCTTCGGCTTTGGTAGCAGGCGTGATGATGGGTTCAGGGAAGGGGTCATTTTCCTTCATTCCTTCTGGCAAAATAGCGCCACAAAGTATACGGTGCCCCGCTTGATACATGCGCCAGGAGTGGCCAGTGAGATAACCGCGGATCACCATTTCTACGCGAAAAGGGATACAGGCATGGCCAATGGCCACATTGGGATCGGGCGTGGCTTGTAACCAATTGGGGGCAATATCGGTGGTAGCTTGTAGAAAATGCGCCGCAATTTGATTGAGCACCTGACCTTTGTAAGGAATCGGGCGGGGCAAAATATAGTCAAAGGCTGAAATGCGGTCGGAGGCCACCATGATCAGCAGGTCGTTTACGGTATAAACATCCCGGACTTTGCCGCGGTAAAAAGCCGTTTGACCGGGGAATTGAAAATGAGTATCCTTAAGCGCGTATTTTTCTGGATGCATTTTTTGCAGGTTTGGTTGCAAAATTAAGAATTATCCCTACTTTGGTTAATTGATTTGTTGACAAGAAAGACCTTGGGCTCAAAGGAACTCGCCATATCAAATCTACTGTCTTTTTTAGTGCACTAACGCGTAAAAAAATCATCAATGGAACCTGCTCATCCTGCCAGCGCGGCGCATGTACCCGATCCCAGTAAAAATCAAAAACGCACGCTGAGAAGTTGGGCGATTTTCGACTGGGCCAATAGCGCCTATTCACTAGTGATCACTGTGGCCATTTTTCCGGGTTATTTCCTCCTCATCACCAGCGATCATTTGAGATTTTTGGGCATGAACATCACCGATAGTACGCTTTATGCCTACAGCTTATCTTTTTCCTATTTGTTAATTGCGCTTTTCTCCCCTTTTCTTTCGGGTGTTGCCGATTATGCTGGTCGGAAAAAATACTTTATGCGTTTGTTTACCACAGGAGGAGCATTGGCCTGTATTGGGCTATTGTTTTTTACCGGCATGGGCACGTTGTGGATTGGCATGATTTGTTTTATTGTTGCCACGATTGGCTTTGCCGGAGGAATCGTGTTTTACAACGCATTTTTACCCGAGATCGCCACCGAGGATCGCTTTGATGCAGTGAGTGCGTTGGGGTTTAGCTATGGTTTCCTAGGCAGTGTTATTTTGCTGCTTTTGAATTTGATTGTCATTCAAAATTACGCTTGGTTTGGTTTTTCGAGTGCTACCAAGGCCATTCCGGTAGCTTTTGTAATGGTGGGTTTGTGGTGGTTTGGATTTGCGCAAATACCCTTCAAGCGCCTGCCCGAAGACGCTCGGCATCCTTATTCCAAACACCTATGGCGTCGCGGGTATGAGGAGTTGACCAAAACGATGGCCGCAGCACGAACTCAGCCTAATTTGTTGCTTTTTTTGGTGACGTTTTTTTGTTTCAATGCTGGTACCCAGGCTGTGCTTTTACTGGCCTCTATTTTTGCCGATAAAGAATTGCATTTTTCCACCTCTGGCTTGATTGTCTTGATTTTGATTTTACAATTGGTGGGGATTGTCGGCGCTTATTTCTTTGCTTGGCTGTCTAAAAAGAAAGGGAACATTTTTGCATTGACGGTTGCCTTATGCATTTGGACGGTCATTTGCAGTGCTGGTTTTTTTGTAAAAACGGGCTTGGATTTTTACTTATTGGCGATGGGTGTTGGCTTGGCGATGGGCGGCACACAATCGTTAAGTCGCTCTACTTATGCCAAAATATTGCCTGAAAACACTAAAGATACCACGTCTTATTTCAGTTTCTACGACGTACTGGACAAAGTCTCAACGGTTATGGGAACCTTTGTTTTTGGCTTCATTGAACAGATCACCCATGGCATGCGCAACTCCGTGCTGAGTTTGGCAGCTTTTTTCATTATTGGCCTTTTTTTACTGAATAAAGTCAAGGTGGTGCAACGCTAATTGTTCCTAAAAACAAAACAGGTGTTGGAAATCTCTTCCCAACACCTGTTTTGTTTTTGAAACGAATCCAAGCATGTCAAAATTTAGCTTGCCCGTTTTGCCTTAGGCGTCGACTTTTTTGAAGTTGAAGCTGTAGCAGTGCTAGTTGAAGCCGCAGGGCTGCAAGCTGCAGGATTGCAAGCTGCGGGATTACAAGCTGCTGGTTCGCAAGATTTTGATTTGCTAGCGGCTAGATTGCTAGTTGACAGCCAATTTACCGCCTCGGCAGTTTGATTGTTTTTAGCGGTGGATGCATTAGCACCCATTTTGCATTGGGCAGTACCTGCCGTTGCGCCTGCGCAACAAGAAGATTTAGGTGCTCCAGCAGTTTGAGCCTGCAACGCAAAAGCGCTCAAAGTCAAAACTGCAGCGGCAAAAAATGATTTCATGAACATACGATGGTATTTAAGTAGTTAAGTAATGAGCCAATATAAATTAACATTTTTAACTTGATCTTTTGGATTGCTACCTCCTCATTTTTTCGTTGCAATGCCCCACATTGCGCCTCAAAAATAAGTCGTAGCAATCCAAAATCTCGGCGTTAAATTCTATCAATTTATAATGTCTCATTACTTACTTCAATCTGTCACTTAACAAACGCATCCTTCTGGTTTCCAATTGCTCACGATACCGAAAGTAAACAGTATAGTCGCCAGGAGGCAAGGTAGCCATATCGATGCGGTACAATTCGTCGCCAACTTTTTCAACAGGCGGCGTGATGAACCGTAACTGCGTCATATTAAAAAACTCTTCGCTGAATTGTTTGCGATCCAACGCCAAAGGCACGTAGATCCAAATTTCATCGCCGCGATTGAAATCAGGGCAAATAGCAATACCCGACAATAAATTGGTGCCTGTGCTATTTACTTTCTGTGCTGCCATCCAATCCAAAGTGGATACATCGGGAGCGCTCTGAGCGCTTAGGGCAAAAGAGATACTTGTTGCAAAAAGCAAAATGAGACCTAGTGTTTTTTTCATTGCATGACCGTTTTTGGGTAAAACCTCGCATTAAAGAATGAGTAAAAAATAAAGTATCCGTCTGGCCTTGCTCTTTCACTGCCACTCTTCCTATCTTTTTCGTTACAATGCCTCACATTGCGCCTAAAAAGATAGTCGATTGGCAGCAAAATGGCGGCTGCTATATTGACACTTAATTATTCACCCATTACTAAGTCATCCCCGTCGCTACTGGGCGACGACTTTTTTACTACTAGAGGATAAATTACGCATTTTCACACAATAAAAAAAGGACTTTCATCGCTTTAATTAGTTTTTAACATTTAAAGATGAAAAATCATTAATTTTGTAGTGCTTGGGTGTTTCCTCATTACCTATTTCAATAATTCCCGATCTGCAGGGAGATTGAACCAATTGGCGTTACGCGAAAGAAACTGAATGGATCGCACCTCTACACTTACCAAAGTTTTTGTTGGCCCGGATTGAGGATCCCAGAGCGCTATTTCGATGTGGTGTGGAAAAGGAACGCCATCAACCATGCGGTAATCGCTGTAAGTGACCACTTCCATTTCTTTCATAGCATCTTCTACGCTACGTCCTTGGGTAGAGATAAACACCATGCCTTGCAAAACCGAAGTTTCCGGGTTCAAGTACAAGCGAAACCAATCGTTGGATGATAAACCAGTACCCGAGGTAAAAAACAGCTTGCCGGCATTGACTTTTTGACCCGAAAATACCGTATCGTTTAGGAGTTTCCAATTGACCCCTTGATCGCTGAGTTTGAAAGGAATCAAGGTAAAATACTGCCAGGTCAACAAACTTGCCTTGCGCATTTTGACGTCCGTTTTTGCCGGACTCAGCCAAGTATCTTTGCCATCGTAACAAACCCCAACTTTGCCATCGCGCTCTAGATACATGCGACTAGAATTGGTGGCACTGACCAACTTGCCCGACCAACTTTTTTTTCCATTGGAGAAAAAATCAAGTTCTAAAGCAACCGCATCATGTTTAAAAAAACGCTTTTTTTGGTGGGCAGTTTCTACCCGTTTCACCAATGAAACAGCAATCTGAGATTGCAGGCTGTTGAAGCATCCTAACAAACAAGCAATGATTATAAATTTACGCATGAACTTCAATTTTTGTGATCATAATTTGGCCACAAAGGTAAGTCATGAGTAGCCTAAAAAAGGGTCCTGTCAAGGACAAAACCCAATGCTTATTTCCCTAGTACGTCATATACCACCACCCGCTCCCACAAATGGCTGTATTTTTCCACAAAAGCTTTGTGGATAGGGTGTACTTGGTAAGCATCCTGATCCTTTGCCGTTTTGAAGATAAAAATGGTGGCCATGGAGTAAGTATGATCGATTACGCCGCGTTCCATGGTGGGGGCTGGAGTTCCGATGTAGACCTCTTTGATTTCTTTAATAGCCAAAAGCGTTTGCAGCCCGGTAAACAAGCTATCCTTATCAGATTGGCTATCGGGGTTTTTCAACCAAAAATAAACGTTATGGGCGATACCCATCTTCATTTTTTTCGAAGAAGATTGGGCAAATAAGCTGCCCATGCTCAAAAAGGAAAGCAACATAAGCGTTGATTTTAGCATCGTAGGTACAATTTTTCCGAAAAATAAGAAAATTTGTAGAAGCTAGCTAGACGATGAGACAATAACCCCAACAAGTCCATCAAAAAGACAGGTTTAAAAAAATTTTATTTGCCCTGAGAAGCAAATAAACCAAAAATAAATTCGTTAATTTGGCTATTCAACTTTTTAACTCTTTAAATTCCATTTGAATATGAGTAAGTTCGATGATCTGCTAGTAAAGTACAAAGAAAGTCTTGGCAGCACACGCGATGTGAGCAGCATTGACGAAGATTTGCTTACTTCTGTAGCCAAGGGCCTAGGACCATCCATTTACCTAGACGACGCATCTCGCGTGTCTTGCTCTGACCAAACTGAATTGGATCGTGTAAAGCAAAACTTCTTGATCAAGAAGTTGGGATTGGATGACAGTCCAGCTCTGGACGCAGCAATTAAAGAAGTATGTGAGCAACTAGGTAGCGCTAACCGGAACAAATACCGGGCGATTTTCTACTACCTGTTGGTAAAGAAATTCGGAAAAGAGGCGGTTTACGCATAAGCGCGCTTTTTCGGAATGGAACTCCTAGTGAGGTCCACAACCAGAGCGGTATCGGCGAGTTTCGATACCGCTTTTTTTGTTTTTGGCCCTTCTTGAATCTTGTGATTATAAAATGGAATCACACAACCATTTTATTCACAGTTGTAAAAAAAGTAAAAGGCTGGACTTCCTCAAAAATGGAATCCGAAATTTTTAAAATTGGCGCTACTATGCCCAAAATATCGGTATATTTCATCCAGTAAAACCATTTTTCATCCTCAAACGATGAGAAATCGCAAAAAATACCATCTCCTTTTTCACCCTTTCACCCTAATTCCAATGGTTTCAAAAAATCAATTGCTCTGCTGCTTATTGCTCTTCGTTAGCCTCTTTGCGCAGGCTCAGGTACTTCAAAACACGGTAAAACCCAATCCAAAAGTCAGCCTGGAGCGCTTAAAGCGTATCGACGACGTCATCAATGGCTACATCCAAGATAAAAAGCTAACGGGCGCGGTTACTTTGGTGGTCAAAGATGGGCAACTCATTCAACACCAAGGCTATGGTTTTGACGACATCGACACCAAAACAAGCATGTCTAAGGACGGAATTTTCCGTATTGCTTCGCAAACCAAAGCCATTACCAGCGTAGGCATCATGCTATTGGTAGAAGAAGGAAAAATACTCCTGTCTGATCCCTTGTACAAGTACATTCCTTCCTTTAAAAAACCCAGTGTACTGGCCAAATTCAACGAAAAAGATTCTAGTTATACAACAGTGCCAGCCAAACGCGACATCATCATCAAAGATTTGTTGACCCATACCTCAGGACTGGGTTATGCTACTATCGGCAGCCCTAGTATGCGCGCCATTTACGCCAAAAACAACATCACCGCTGGTGTTGGCGAAATGAAAGCCAATTTGGCCGACGCTATGAATCGATTGGGTAAACTCCCGCTCGAATTTCAACCAGGCGAGCGCTGGAATTACAGCCTGAGCACCGATGTACTGGGGCGAGTTATTGAAATAGTAAGCGGCCAGGATTTGGAGACTTTTTTCCAAAAACGTATTTTCATTTCCCTGGGCATGAAGGATACCTATTTTAATTTACCGGCAGAAAAACACAGTCGCCTTACCACCATGTATACCCAAGATACGCTTGGCCGTTTTTCCAAACTACCCGAGAGCTCTGGCGTTACCGCCGATTTTCCAAACAAGAAAAAAACCTACTTCTCCGGCGGCGGGGGGCTTTCTTCTACTGCCTATGATTATGCCATTTTCCTGCAAATGCTGCTGAACAAAGGGACTTACAACGGCATCAGTTTGCTTTCGCCGCGTACAGTAGAGATGATGACCAGCAATCAGGTTGGAAGATTGTGGGGAGACGGTGCTTTTGGTCTAGGATTTGGGATCAATACCGTTGCGAATGCTGGTGATTACGCCAACGTTGGCACTTTTTCTTGGGGCGGCGCATTTGCCACCGCTTACTGGGCTGATCCCAAAGAAAATTTGATTTACCTGCTGATGACCCAGCAGTTGCCATCCAGTCCGGCCTGGGAGGAAATGAAGGAAAAATTTAAGGTAGCGGTGTACCAGAGTTTGAAGTAAAAAATAGTATCATATTGTACGCTATCGGGACTTGTTGCGCAGGGAATGACTTTCGCAACAAGTCTATTTTTTAAAAATCTCTTTTGTCATTTATCCTTACTTTTACAGCCATTCATTACCTTTTACATCCGCAAATGATCACGCTACGCACCGTTACAGTGACTCGGTACATGCAAGCCCTTCGGGAAGGAGGATCCTTGCCCGCATTGGCCGAAGCCGACGATGGCTTCAAATATGTCGTCAAGTTCAAAGGCAGCGGGCATGGCGTAAAAACCTTGATTGCCGAGCTGATTGGCGGGGAGATGGCTCGAGCGCTGGGTTTAAAAGTACCCGAACTGGTGTTTGCCGAATTGGATGAAGATTTTGGCCGCACAGAAGGTGATGAAGAAATTCAGGACCTATTGAAAGGCAGTAAGGGTTTAAACCTGGGTTTGCATTTTTTATCAGGTGCATTTACCTATGATCCTGCTGTAACCAAGATAGAGCCGCTGCTGGCCTCAAAATTGTTTGGCTAGATGCCCTGATTACCAATGTAGATCGCTCGTTTCGCAATACTAACATGCTATCGTGGAACAAAGAACTATGGTTGATCGATCATGGTGCAAGCCTATATTTTCACTACGGCTGGGATGGTTCCGCATTGAACCCTAAGGCTTCAATGCCCTACATCAAAACCCATGTTTTGTTGCCACAAGCCACCCAAATGGAGGAAGCAGATCGGATTTGCAGTGCCTTGATTTCCGATAGTAAGATTCGAGAAATCGTACAATTGATCCCCGACGAATGGCTACACTGGGAATCGCGCGATGAAACACCTAATCAGTTGAGAAACGTGTATTTCGATTTTTTGAGCCAACGATTGAATTATTCCAAGGAGTTGATTAAAGAAGTGCAGGATGCAGCCAAAACACTTGTATGAATATGCCATTGTAAGGGTTGTACCAATAGTAGAGCGGGAAGAATTCGTGAATGCTGGCGTGATCTTATTTTGCAAAAGACAGCGATACGTGCGGATGCAATACCTGCTTCAGGAAGAGAAAATCCTGGCGCTGATGCCCAACGCCGATCTGGAAGAGATTAGGAAAAACCTGGAAGCGTTTTTCAAAATAAGCGCCGGTGCTAAAGATGCCGGCCCCATTGCACTGCTGGATCCTACCGACCGTTTTCGCTGGCTTACCGCGGTGCGCAGTGCATCGATTCAAACTTCCAGACCCCACCCTGGCATTTGTGAAGATCTGGATAAAGCTTTTGATAAGCTGTTTTTGGAGATGGTGGGATAGGTTTAAAATCCAATCACAACTCATTCAAAGTCATCAAACCTTTTTTTCAAATACGCCTCCATTCGGTCTATTCGCTTGCGCAAATCAGTAGACGACCATTTTTGCATATCTGGTTCTCTGACCACACTGTTGTCAAGGAACATCTCTCCTTCGCCTTTCAACAACCAATTGGCATTGACATTGGGGTAGGCACTAAGAAAATTTTGTAAAAAATCATAGCTCGGGTTGTTGACTCCATTAAAAACATTGCTGACTCGCGCCGAACTGGTGCCCATGTCTTTATAGATGTTGTGCTGCTTCAAACCCAGCGCTTGGGCTACTACCTTGAGTCTTTCGGCAAAACTTTCGTCGATCATTATGAAAAATTAGTAAAAAAAGTTTGCAATAAAAATAATACTTAGTAAATTTGTGCTAATCAAAAGGATAAACAAAACTAAGAAAATGCAGAAGAAAATCAAACTTCCTGTACAGCCATCCTTTTGCCTAGACTGAAATAATGCTTCTAACACCTAATTACTAAATGGTATGCCCATGTCAAAAAAACACCGTGGTAGAATTCAAGCCCAAGGGAAAAACCTGGAGGAATCCGTAACTTGGGCACAAGATGAGCCGCTTAGCAAAAAAGATGGTTTAACATTATTGGAGTTGTTAAAATCAAAGCTAAGCGGAAAAGAACAGAAAGCAAGAGAGAAGCAGTTTGCGCAGGCCAAACGCTTTATTGAAAACGTACAAAACGGAGAAGATGCTCCAAGTGACACCTCCTTTTTGAACCGCAAAACAAAACATGAACGAATTGACATTGAAGTTTGGAGCGGAACCGCCTTTGGCATCTTTTTGTTGCTTTTTATTATCTGGTATTTAATAGGATAAATATGGGACAAGTACTTTATGCTACATTTTTAGAAGATAGCCGGGTATATCGCTTGGCAAAGGCGCGTTGGCAGCGATTATTCGAGCAATTGCTCCACACCAAACAGTACACTTTTCGACCTTTTTTGAATGAAAAAAGGATGGATGGTAATCCAATGTTTACTGCTTATGTGCCTGCCGTTGATCGTACAGTTCGCATCATCCAAGTCGATCCAGCAGAAGCTGTTGCTGAATTAGATTTGAAAGCCTGGCTTGATCAAGCTGTAATGCCAGAGCGGGAAGACAGAGTGGAGGAATTGGTCATTGATTTGGTATTGACCAACGCTGCAGAACAATTGAGTCAACGATTGATCGATGCTTGGTTGATACAGGGTTTAAGTTTGGCAGATATGCAGCAAATGATTGATGAATTAGTGATAGTTTCGGAAGATGCTGAAGATATATGACTTTTTAAATAAACATGTTAAAGCTTGCAAACATGATTCTAGCAAATGGTAAAGTCTCTGAATACTTTACCCAAAAATTGACCCTTTATTGCTAATGGATTTCATAGTCGATTTAAGTCAATGTTTGGAGCGGTATCATGACCTGCTGGATTTGGATAAGTTGAGTCAGGAAATTAGCAACTGATTCGAGATGGAGCAGTCAATTTCCTGACTCATTAATCAATTTAAGATGGCAAAATTACTCTTCCCTGATTTTCTGGATCAAGTTGAAATATACGAGGCGGCTGAAGCACTTTGGAGGGCTCATTTTGATGCGCTAGCCGAAAAACACCAGTTTGCCTACGCTCCTTACCTCAATGTTGTTATCAGCACCGGCCATAACGGCAACCCCATTTTCAATGCCGAAGTAAAAAACCTCAATCGAGGGGTACGCATCATCCAGGAAGCTCCCGAAAAACCTGAGGATTATTTCATCTCCGCCTGGCTCGATACTTTTCCCATCGATGAGCTCAATCCATTGAACGAATTAGTAATTGCCCTGGTCTTGTCGGAAGAAACGATAAAAATTGTGGAGCGTTTGATTGGGTATTGGTTGGTGGAGCAGCGGAGTAAGGAAGAAATGGAAGAGATTTTGGTGGGAGATTTGGGGTTGTTGGAATGAAGTCAAAATCAACAACTTTTTTAATGGTTGTATTTTAAGAAATTTATTGTGACAAGCACTTTGGTTTTATACCAGCTTTGAGGAGCGTCTCTCTTTATCACTGTGAATGTGGCTTTTAGCTTTTTGGAGGCGCTAATTGAGACGGTGTTTTGTTTCCTAGTCTAACGATATTTCTTTATTTTGTACTAAATTGTTTGATATGAAATTCGCGGACGTAAAAAACGACATAGCCTTTCGCAAAATATTTGGCAACCAAAACAAGAAGGAAGTGCTGATTTCCTTTTTGAATGCTGTTCTTGACTTTGAAGAAAAACATAAAATAACCGATGTAAATATTCTGAACCCTTATCAGTTGCCAAAATTCCGGGACGGTAAGGCGACTATTATTGACGTTAAGGCAAAAGACCAAAGCGGTCGTGAATTCATTGTCGAAATGCAAGTGGCAGATGCGTTGGGTTTTAGCAAGCGAGTGCTCTATTATACCTCGCAGGGCTATGTCAGCCAGATTGACCGCGGGGAGTTCTACGATAAACTGAACCCAACTATTTTTATCGGAATTTTAGATTTTTCGATTTCAAATAACCCAAAGTACATCTGCCGTCACCGAATCTTGGATGTTGAAACGGGCGAGCGGATTATGCAAGACATGGAATTCAATTTCATCGAACTGCCAAAATTCAAGCTCGAAAGAAAGGATTTGAAAACACTTATCGAGAAGTGGGTATTCTTCATTAAGGAAGCAGAAACCCTTGAAGTCATTCCAGATGAAATTGACGATGCTGGATTGAGAAGTGCGTTTGAACAAGCAAATATTCAAGCATGGTCTCCCGAAGAATTGGAAGCTTACGACTACTCTGGATTGCGAGAGACTGAAGACCGATTAAGGTTTGAAAAGGCAATAAACGTGGCAACAAACCAGGCAACAAACCAGGCGAAAAGAGATATTGCAAGAGTGATGAAAAACAATGGCCTTGACAAAAAAATAATTACGGAAGCAACTGGATTGACGGCTGATGAAATTGAAGAGCTATAAAATGCTTTGGGCAACCTATACTTGCCTATCATATGTCCGAAAAATTGTTGTCAGCAGTTGAGGTATTTACGATACCACATTTTCACTTTGATCGCTCGTCAAACCTTCCAGGTCTTCGAGACCTGGAAGGTTTATGCATCACCAATAATAACGTTTCTTATTCCCAACATCAGCAAGTGCTTATTTTTTTTCTTCCTTACTTTGAAACAATTCACTTACTATGATCCCAATATAGCCCCCCATCGCACTTTCTACTACAGCCAGCCACTGGTTCATTTCTTGCAGGGTAAAATCTCCTTGCGCCCGCCAAGAAATACCTAAGCTAAAAGCCAATACATAGCCCGGAACAAGCGCAAAAGTCAAGTATACCAAGCCATAGGGCATCAATCTTTTTTCACTGTTACTGGATGGATAACGTTGCCTTAAATAATTGGTCAAAATAATGCTCAAGTAGGCTACAAAAATAGGCATCAAGTAGCCCATTACCGAAAAAAACTCCTCCTTTGCTAAACCGCCAGTTTGGAGATGGTGAATGGCCCAAAGCAAGAGCGACAACTTACCACCCAAGAGCATCAACGCTACACTTGTTTTAAGCGTACTTTCGCGCATTCCTCGCAATTTTTCGGGAACATCAGCTATTGGCATGGTATCCGGCATCTCGTCCAGCAAATCCAAAAGGCTGGCAGTGATTTGGTTGCGTTGTTTACGCGTTTCATCTAGATCTGCCTGCCCGGTGCGTTCCTTTTGTAACAGGTTTTCTAAATCACCAGAAAGCAAAATTGAATCTTGATACCAGCTTGCATCTGGCCATTCGTGTGCGAAGGCCAGTGTCATGCGGATGGCCTCGCGCACGTTGCCTTCGGCGATTTGATTGCGAATGAGTGCTTTGCTCATGGTTTACTCATATTGAGGAGTACTTGACGAATATCAATGCGGAGTTTGTCTGCATAATCCTTCAAATCCTCTTTAAAGTCTTGATCCATCGGTTTATAACCATTGCGCCCCACCTCATTGTAAAAACCTGAGCCGTATTGGCCATCCACTTCCATAGTAAGGCGAAAACCTTGTCCATCTTTGGCATAGGAAAAAGTAAAAGTGAGGCGCTCTCTTTTGATCCAATTGCAATCCAGTATTTTGCAAATGGCCGGGTTGCGCTCGTTGGCCAGTACCTCCTTACAAAGATCATTGGCTTTGAGACGCAAAGCTTCTTCGTTTTCAAGGGTTTCGACAGTTGGAAAACGCTGCTCGCACTTGATCGCTGAGTAGCGTTTTTTGATGTATTGCTGAATGGCTGCAAAAACGCGGGCTTTGTCGTACTGCTGTTGCCATTGGAGTACGCTTGCTCCTTTTAATTTACTAAGGTTGTTGGGTTGAATAGCGATTGGCCGGGTTTCGGATCTCCATTCCGACTTTTTCACCGCTACTTTAGCATATTCAAAGCTGATCTTAACTTCAAAATTGAATTTTTTATTCCTGTTATAGGTGTCGTAAATCAAGATCCTGGAAAGTTCCTGGGGTGTTTCCATCAGTTGGATCATTTTGTAATAAAGGGTTTGTTCTAGACTCAGACCTGGTCGGGCGCTGAAGTCTTTTTGGAGTTGTAACCAAGCAGCTTCGCAATATTCGCTGTTTTCTTTATTGAAAGCAAGAAAGAGATTCAGCGCATTGGGCTTAGCTTCTACCGTGTATACATGCAAGGTATTGCCCAAACCAGAATCAATCAGCCATTTTTGGTACACGGCGGCTTGTTGGCGAAAGTAAGCTGTATCGGCTAAGAAGTTGTTGTTTTGGGCGGTGGATTGCAAAGCTAATACTAGCAACACCGTAGTTACAAGTGGGAATTTCAGCATATTGTTAAATTATTCTATCAACTTTAGATACATTTACAAATCAAGGGGATTGATGATCAGTAGACCATCAATGGCGGTAAAATCTGCTGTATTTCGAGTCAACATGGTTAACCCATTTACCAACGCAGTTGCTGCAATGATGGCATCTGGAAGTTTGATTTTATGTTTTTTTCGGATGGCAATGGTTGCTCGAACAATTGGATCAGATAACGTCAATATGGGCATGTCTGCGACAAATTGCTCGGTTATGTTTTCTTCATCTGATGATGGGAATGCAAAACCCAATAATTCCATTTGAGTTACTACCGACAAGGCAACCTCAGCTTGGTCAATGGCTGAGCCAATTACTTTGAATCCGTTGGCGCTTAAAGTTTGATTTAGAAAATACAGGCAAGTATTGGTGTCTAGTAGATATCCCTGTCCCATTCTGCGCGCATTTTACGTACCTCGTAGTCGACTTTTTCAACACTTAAGGGGTTGTTTTTCCATGCACCCCAATACTTATTGGATAGAGAAACCCCCATTACCAGTGCCGCATCTATTTTCTTTTCTTCATTTACTTTAATCTCTTCTACAAAGTCCATTGATTTTAAAAGCTCTACCAGGTAATGCATTTTTTGTTGATTGCTCACTTCTATTTGAATCGTCATTGACCTTTTTAGTTTTTTTCAAAGATATATAAAATCATAGATTTAATCAATCTGCGGAGGCGACGTTCACATTATTCCTGTTACCAGCCGCCCCTTTCGCCGATGTATTTACCCATTGTTGGGCAGGATAAACCTCGCGCTTACCTTAGACACACTTTATTGACAACTTTTGGCAATAAACTCTGGCCTAGGGTAATCTGGTAGGCGCCTGAGGACTCGGAAACCAGTATTGTTGTTTCGGTTATCCGGGTTGTTCCTGTTGCGGTTCGCCACACGGCTATTGTTTGGATTATTGTTCCAGGATCCGCCACGAACCACGCGGGTGAACATGCAGGTTTACCCCATGATAACGAAGATACCAAAATGTATTGTAAGCTGTACGTCGGCTTTGTCCAAATTTTAAATGGCCGAGCCAACTATTGAGGCTAGACTCTAATTTTTCTGGTGCAAGATTCCCCTCTGCTCTCTGCTGAAGCAGCGCCTGCAAATGTCTTCGATACCTTTTGCTCTTTTCTTTTCGTACGTACCGAAAATAGGGATACACCTGGAATCCTAGAAAAGGAACTCCATCTTTCACCTGGTAAATTTGAGTCTTGTTAGGATGCGGTAAAAGACGGTATTTACTCAGTTCTTCCGTCAGTTTCAGTTGCCAGGCTTGTAGTTGGTTTTTACTTTCACCAAACAGCACAAAATCATCCACATAACGAATGTACCCGCAAACTCCAAGTTTTTGCTTGACGAAATGATCAAAGCGATTGAGGTACACATTGGCCCAAAATTGGCTGGTTAGGTTGCCAATCGGCAAACCTTTCGGGCGTTGATGTGGGGTAAAAAGATCATCCCCTGGAAAGTAGATGAAACTAGGTTCTTGAAGGTTGGAAGCTTCAATGATGGTATCACAAAGCCAAAGTGTATTAGGACAATCAATCTTCCAACGGATTTCGTTTTTTAAAATTTGGTGATCTACGCTGGGAAAAAACTTCTTGATGTCGCATTTGAGTACATAGGGGTACAAAAGAGCGTATTCTTGGTATTTTTCAATCGCTCGGTGTACGCCTTTCCCTACTCTATTGGCGTAAGAAGTATGGATAAAGGTTTTTTCGAAAATAGGCGCAATCACATTACACAAGGCATGGTGAACGACCCGATCTCTAAAAGGTGCAGCACTGATCATCCGTTCTTTAGGGTCGTGGATCAAAAAAGTTTTGTAAGCCCCTGGTCGATATTTTTTCTTTTGCAAGGCTACTTGCAAGTTGAGTAGTTCTTTTTCTTGCTGAAAAAGAAAACGAGCCACATCAATTCTATTGGTTTTGCCCCGTTTGGCCTTGTTCAGAGCTAACAGTAAATTGTAAAACGAAGTGATTTGATCAAAAAGGTGTTTGTAGGTTTTCATTTTCGTTCTAAACTCCTTTCTTTGTCATAAAAGAATCATGCAAAACTCCAAAGATTTAATCGTGCTTAAGGTATACGCCTTGCTTAAAGATTTGATTCCCATTCTCAACAAAATGCCCCGCTCGCAGAAATTTTCTCTCGGAGACCGACTGCAAAACCATGTTTCTGAACTTTTGGAAGGTTACATCCGCGCCTACTACGCTCAAGCAGCACTAAAAATCGAGCTATTGCACGCCAACAACCTGCTGCTCGAAATCATCCGCCACTACATCCGCCTGGCTTTTGAACTCAACTACTTCTCCCATCCTCAATACAAAAATCTCGCAGAACAAGTAGACGAAATTGGCCGCATGACCGGCGGCTGGCTCAAATCCCTTAAACCGTAACAATACCCAATTTAAAAAAAAATCGACCGCTGCGCGGTATCACCCCATACTACACAGTAAAAGGGTAAAAGATTAAAAGTGCTAAAGGGTAACTAGCGCCTGAGGACTCGGAAACCAGCATCGCCGTCCCGGCTATCCGGGTCGGCCCTGACGCGGCTCGCCACACGGCTATCGCTAGGATAATGTCCCAGGATCCGCCACGAACCACGCGGGTGCTTCCGTTTGCTGGGCCCTGGGGGTCGCGGGAAGTACTGGCCTGGTAATAGTTTTCTTCATAATAGTCTTGGCACCATTCCCAAACGTTGCCGGTCAAGTCGTAGAGCCCCAAGGTATTGGTATTGAAAGAACCTACCGGAGCTGTGAAAACGTAACCGTCATCGTAACCAGAAAAAATAGTCCAATTCGAAAATTTACGTTTTCCAGCCTCATCAGCCACGTTCCCCCCATTTCTGCCACTAGGATTGCCATTGCCCCAGCTGTACTTGGTATGTGAGTTGCCATTGCCTGCGGAATATTCCCATTCTGCCTCGGTAGGCAGGCGGTAGCTTTGGCCAGTTTTGCGGCTCAGCCATTGGCAGTAGGCAGTAGCATCATTCCAGCTCACGTGGATCACTGGATGGTTGTACTGGCTGATGGGGCGCAGATTGCCCTGGGCATCGTACCGCCAATTGATGCCGGCTTTTTTTTCGTACTTCCCCGCATCGGTGTACACATAGCTGCCGTCGCCGTTTTCGGCTTCGGTTTTGTAATTGGTATCGTCTACAAAGATTTTAAACTGCGCTATGGTCACTTCGTATTTATTGAGGTAATAATCACTAAGGGTCACTTCATGTAAGGGGTTTTCATCGCTTTCCCCATCATTGCTCCCCATTTGAAAAGTGCCGCCAGTGATTTTCACAAAATCGCCATTTTTATAGCCTAATGCGTACAAAATCGGGCAGCCTTGGTAAGCCGGGTCGCCTTTTTCTAGCGGGCATTTGTCGTCGTTGTCTGGCACACCATCGCTATCCGTATCCGGGCAGCCCCGAAAGCGGGTAGGGCCAGGCTGGTCGGGGCAGGCATCTCCGGAGTCGGGTACGCCATCGCCGTCGCGGTCGGCGGTTGGGCAGCCATTGCCGCCAATGGGGCCACGTTGGTTGGGGCAGGGGTCTTCGTGATCGGGAATGTTGTCGGCGTCGCTATCTGGACAACCCTGCCATTTTTTTTCGCCAGGTAGGTATTTGCAGCGGTCACTTTTATCGGGTACACCGTCTTCGTCGGCATCCGGGCAGCCGAAGGTGCTGGCCAGGCCGAATTCGTCGGGGCATTGATCGCTGAAGTCGGGGATGCCGTCGGCGTCGCGGTCGGGAGCAGCGGTGGTTTTGGGGGCTTGTTGTGGGGGCGTATACACAAAAAGGAAATTAGACTCGTAGCCATTGTCGGAAAAAGCACCGTACTTGGGTTTGGGTTCCGCATCCTCCAGGTGGTTATCGTAAAGTTGCGACACCTTCAAAAGGCGATTGCCTTTCCTTCGGTTGCTTTGCAAACCTTGCAAAAAATGCAATGCAAAATCGGAAGGATCGGGGGTACGCTCTTTGCCGCCTGAAGTAAGAAAAAGACGGGTTTTAGGTTCCAGGTAACTTTTGATTTTAGCTTGTAGCTCGGCCTCCTGATCGGGTGCGCCAGGGCGCTCATCTACATCCCCCTTAAAAGCCACATCGCGCGAAAAAGTACCTGAATAACAGGCATCAATGGCAAGCAAGATATGCTGACAGGGGATGCTTTCCACGTAGCTGCTCAGGCGGGCGTGGGGCAAGGCGGAATTGAAGCGAGGGTCTTTTTCCCGTAGATTGCCTTCTTTGGGAATAAAAAAGCCTTCGCGAGAGTTTTCCAAAAACGCGCCGTGGCCAGAGAAAAAGATCAGCAATTGGGCATCTGCGGCGTAGGCTTTGCGCTGGTATTCTTCCAGTTTCTCGTAAATCTGATCCAGGGTGGGATTTCGCACAATCAGGGTATCAAATCCGTAATAGTTTTTCAGTTCCGTGGCAATGGCCTTTGCATCCTGGATGGGGCCGCTGAGGGGCTTCCAGTTTTTGTAGTCTTTTGCTGCAAAAAACAAGGCAAAATCTTTGCCTGCACGCGGCAAAACGGGAAGGGATATTCGAGGATCAAAGTTGATTCCAGGCAATACAAACAACAATGAAAGCAAAACGAGGTATTTCATACCGGGCTGGGTGATTGGTAAACAGAATCAAGATAGGGATTTTTGGAAAAAAATTGTACTGACTATAAATTAAAACGTTTTTAGTTTGACGCAAAAAATAACTTCCAGATTTTTTGAGAGTGTTCATTAAACCGTGCCAGCCCACCTCCAAGCTATCTACAAACGGCATCTTCTGAGCCAATTCGCACGCCCTACCCCACCCATTCCCCCAAATCCGTCCAAACATACCGATATACATTTTCCATCAGCCCGCCAGGAACCGTTTTGGGCACCAATTCAACACCTTTCCCGCCCATGCGCTCGTAAAACTTGATTGCCTCCACATTTTTTTCCAACACCCACAAGTAGAACGACTCCTGCGGGTTGCGCGCATACACCCACGCCCCTACCGCTTTGATGAGTTGCGCGCCGATGCCCTGTCCCTTGTACTCCAGCGAAACGTGTAAGTTATCGAGCAAGGCGCCCCAAGTGGGATGATCCTCGGCGTAAATGCAGGCAAATCCAATGGGCGTATCGCCATCGCAGGCTAAGATGATGTGTTGGTTGGGCGTCGGGTTTTCCAGTCGGGCGTGCCAGACCTTGCTGCGGTCGGCTTCCACTTCATGATCCAAGTAGTGATCAGGGTAAATGCCTCGGTAATGTATTTGCCAGCTGCGGGCATGCAAGGCAGCAATGGCGGCGGCATCTTTTAACTCGGCGGGGCGAAATTGTATCATGCTATAGCGGTTTTGTAATTAACTCAAGTGCGACCTGTCAACCTGAACCGCGTAGCGGTGATATTTTGGTAGAAGCGCAACAAAGCAATTCGTTTAAAACCGCGTAGCGGTGGCATTATTATGTTAAAATGTCACCACTACGTGGTTCTAAAACCCCAAATTAACCTTTTGGCTACCATAATGCCACCGCTATGCGGTTCTGACTATTGTTGATCGCAGCTTGAGTTAATTAGAGATTTAAAAATAACAAAAGCCGGAGCAACACAATCGTCGTCCGGCTTTTTATTTTAATATATGTTTGGGTTCCTAATCTTCATAAGCATGATGCAACATCAACGGAGAATCCTCACGGGCTTCCAAGTCTGAGTGTCCCATCAACCAGCGATCAGCCTGACGGGCAGCTTCCCGGCCCTCCGACATAGCCCATACCACCAGCGATTGTCCGCGGCGCATATCACCAGCGGTAAAGATCTTATCAATGTTGGTTTGGTATTCTTTTTCTGTTGCACGTACGTTGCCGCGTTCATCTTTGTCGATACCCAGGGCTTCCAACATACCAGCATGTTGTGGCGATACAAAGCCGATGGCCAATAGCGCCAATTCACAAGGAATCTCTTGCTCGGTGCCGGCAATTTCATTGAAACCAAAACGACCAGTAGCCGGGTCTTTCACCCATTCGATGTTGACCAAAACAACAGCCCGAAGATTGCCTTGCTCGTCGCCCAAGAACGATTTGGTTTGGATCGCCCATTGGCGGTCGCAACCTTCATCATGAGAAGAACTGGTGCGCAAAATCATCGGCCAGTTGGGCCAGTTATAAGGATCGCGGTCTCTGGGCGGTTTGGCCAAAAGTTCGATTTGGGTGACCGATTTTGCACCATGGCGGTTGGAAGTACCCACACAGTCGGCGCCAGTATCCCCGCCACCGATCACCAATACATTTTTACCGGTTGCCCAAAGTGCATTTTCTTCCGGGATAGCGTCGCCAGCTACCCGACGGTTGTTTTGCTCCAAAAAGTCCATGGCAAAAAGGACGCCTTTGAACTCCCGACCAGGGATGTTCAGGTCACGCGGAATGGTGGAACCGCCACACAGTACCAGCGCGTCGTTTTCATCCAAAAGGGTTTGTGACTCCACATTGACACCAACATTGGCGCTGGTTTTAAAGGTAATTCCTTCGGCTGCCATTACCGCTACCCGGCGATCAATCACCCATTTTTCCAGTTTAAAATCGGGGATGCCGTAGCGCAGTAAACCGCCAATTCGGTCTTTGCGCTCATAAACCGTTACGCTGTGTCCGGCTTTATTGAGTTGCGCCGCAGCGGAGAGTCCGGCAGGACCAGAACCGATTACCGCTACTTTTTTACCGGTGCGTTTTTGCGGGATATTGGGTTGCACCAAACCGTGTTCAAACGCGTGCTCAATGATCGATTTTTCGATGTGCTCGATGGCCACTGGCGGCTGGTTGATGCCCAATACGCAAGCTGCTTCACATGGCGCTGGACAGATCCTCCCGGTAAATTCCGGGAAGTTGTTGGTGCTGCTCAGGATTTGGTATGCTTCCGACCAATCTTCGCGGTACACTGCGTCGTTGAACTCGGGAATGATGTTGCCCAACGGACAGCCGCTGTGGCAAAAAGGTACGCCGCAATCCATGCAACGCGAGGCCTGTTTTACGGTTTTTTCCTCCGCAAATGGCTCGTAGATTTCTTGATAATCTTGAGTTCGCACCCGGGGATCGCGGTAAGTTGGCAACTCGCGGGTGTATTTCAGGAATCCTTTGGGATCGCCCATGATTTTTTGTTTTTAAATGAAAAAAAAGATCCTCAGCGAAAAAACACTCTAAGATGCTAGCACCGTTTTGAGGTTCACCTGCATTTTGGTACTGTTTTTTGCCAAAACAGCTTTGTAATCCCGTGGCATTACTTTTACAAAATAATGCTTGGAACTTTCCCAATCTTCCAGCAATTCGCGGGCTACTTTGCTGCTGGTATAGCCAAAGTGATTGCGAATCATGCGGCGCAGCAGATCGTAGTCTTCTCCATCCATTTGATCCAAATCAACCATTTCTCGGTTCACCAGGCTTTCAAAAAGGCCCTCTGGGTTGTAAACGAATGCAACACCGCCGCTCATCCCAGCCGCAAAGTTTTTACCGGTTTCACCCAGCACTACCACTACCCCACCGGTCATGTACTCGCAGCAGTGATCGCCTGCGCCTTCCACCACGGCCTTCACGCCCGAGTTACGCACGCAAAAACGCTCGCCAGCCATCCCTTTGATGTAGGATTCGCCCGAGGTGGCGCCGTAGAAGGCTACGTTGCCAATGATGATGTTGTCTTGCGGTTCAAAGGTGCTGTCGCGATCGGGTACTACAACCAAGCGACCGCCGGAAAGTCCTTTGCCAAAATAGTCGTTGGCTTCGCCTTCGAGGAGGAACTGGATGCCTGGTGCGCAAAAAGCGCCAAAGCTCTGACCAGCAGATCCTCTAAAACGGTATTCGATGGTGGCATCGGGCAAGCCTTCGCCTTTGTAACGTTTGGATATTTCGTTGGAAAGCATAGCGCCAACGGCCCGGTCGGTGTTTTTGATCGGGAAGGTAGAGGTCACTTTTTGACCTTCTTCCAACGCCAATTTGGCCTGTGCGATAAGCTTGCGATCCAGCACATGTTCAATGCCGTGGTCTTGCTCTACCATTTTGTGCTGACCCACGGATTCATCCACTGGTTCTTTGTACAAAATGGCGCTCAAATCCAGTTGTTTGTATTTCCAGTGGCCAACATCTTGCTTCATTTTGAGCAAGTCTACCCGACCCACCATTTCATTGATGGTACGGAAGCCCAGTTCAGCCATGATTTGGCGCAAGTCTTCCACCAAGAAACGGAAGAAATTGATCACGTGTTCTGGTTTCCCGGTAAAACGCTGACGCAATTCCGGATCCTGAGTAGCAATACCCACTGGGCAAGTATTGACATGGCATTTGCGCATCATGATGCATCCTTCCACTACCAGCGCAGCGGTAGCAACACCCCATTCTTCTGCGCCGAGCAAAGTGGCAATGGCCAAATCGCGACCAGTACGAAGCTGTCCATCGGTTTGCAACACCACGCGATCGCGTAGTTTGTTTTTCACCAAAGTTTGGTGCGATTCTGCTAAACCCAATTCCCATGGCAAGCCAGCATGGCGGATGGAGGTAAGCGGCGATGCGCCCGTACCACCGTCGTGACCCGCAATGAGGATAGCGTCGGCATGTGCTTTGGCTACCCCTGAGGCAATGATGCCGACACCTGCTTTGGAAACCAACTTGACGTTGATGCGCGCAGCTGGATTGGCATTTTTCAAGTCAAAAATCAATTGCGCCAAATCCTCGATGGAATAAATATCGTGGTGCGGCGGCGGCGAGATCAGCCCTACTCCAGGAGTGGAGTGACGCACACGGCCGATCCATTCATCGACTTTATGCCCAGGAAGTTGTCCGCCTTCGCCGGGTTTAGCGCCTTGCGCCATTTTAATCTGTAATTCAGCGGCATTGGAGAGGTAGTAGCTGGTTACCCCAAAGCGGCCAGAAGCGACCTGTTTGATGGCTGAGCGTTCCCAATCGCCGTTTTCTTTGGGGTCAAAACGCACTTCGTCTTCACCACCTTCGCCGCTGTTGCTTTTAGCGCCAATGCGGTTCATGGCAACGGCCAGCGTACTATGCGCTTCATGTGATATGGATCCGAACGACATGGCGCCCGTTGCAAAACGCTTGAGAATGGTCTCGGCTGCTTCTACTTCATCAATAGGCACTGGATTTCCGCGACGAAATTTCAGCAAACCACGCAAAGTCATGGCTTGTTCGCTTTGCTCGTTGATCAGGTCAGCATATTTGCGATAAGCCTCTAGATCATTGGAGCGACTGGCCACTTGTAGGTAGTGGATGGTTTTTGGGTTGAACATGTGGGCTTCCCCACGGCGTTTCCACTGGTACACCCCTCCTACTTCCAATTGCTGGCTAGGCAAAGCTTTTTCGTGGAAAGCCAGTTTATGGCGCACCAACACTTCCTGGGCGATGCCATCAAAACCAATACCTTCAATCCGCGATACCGAGCCGGTGAAACATTTGTCGACCACTTCGCGGCTGATGCCAAGGATTTCAAAAATTTGCGCGCCTTGGTAAGACTGCAAAGTAGAAATCCCGATTTTTGACATCACCTTCAAAATCCCTTTTCCAATTGATTTGATGAAGTAGTCTACGGTTTTGTCCAATTTCTCATCGCCAGCAACGCCTGTTTTTTTCTGCAAATCAGCGATGGTAGCGTAGGCCATATAAGCATTGATGGCACTGGCGCCATAACCAATCAAGGTACAGAAATGGTGAGTTTCGCGGATGTCGCCGCTTTCAATCACCAAAGAGGTCATGGCCCTTAAACCCTGACGAATCAAATGATGGTGAACCGCACCCACTGCCAACAAAGAAGGGATCGGCGCATGTTCGCCATCCACATTCCGGTCAGAAAGGATCAGTACATTCACCCCTTGACGGGTCAAATCTTCCGCTTCTGCGCAGATATGGTCGATGGCAGCCGCGAGACGACCGTCTTGTCCATCAGATTTGAACAGGATATCCACGATTCCTGATTTGAAGTAATCGTGTTGCAGGTATTTTAAGCTATTGAGTTCGCCGTTGGTCAGCACGGGGCTTTCCAAATGGATGAATCTGGCCCGTTCCGGCACCAAATCAAAGTGTTTTGGCGCGCCGCCCAACATCGCAAACAACGACATCACTGAGCGCTCGCGGATGGGGTCGATTGGCGGGTTGGTTACTTGGGCAAAAAGCTGTTTGAAGTAGTTCGAAAGGTGCTGCGACTGGTGTGACAAGGCCGCTAAAGGCGTATCGGCGCCCATGGAACCCAGAGGTTCTTGATGCTCGGCGACAGTTGGCGCTAGCAGCACTTTGATGTCTTCCTTGGTAAAACCGAACAATTGCTGTTGTTGGAATAAGGTAGCATCTTCCATCTCCACAAATGCTGGAATTTCTTTCGGCAAATCATTGATTGAAATGCGGAATTCCTCCAACCAATCGCGGTACGGCATGTTTTTGCAAATCACCGATTTCAACTCTTCATCACCAACAATGCGGTGTTGATCCAAATCGGCAATCAACATACGGCCAGGTTGAAGACGGCCTTTTTTAACCACCTTCGACTGATCAACGGGCAAAGCGCCCGCTTCAGAAGCCACGATAAGCGTATTGTCATCCAACAAGCAATAGCGAGAAGGACGCAAACCATTGCGGTCAAGCGTAGCGCCCACCAAAATACCGTTGGTAAAACACATGGAAGCGGGGCCATCCCAAGGCTCCATCATGGTTTTGTGGTACTCGTAAAAAGCTTTTTTGTAATCCTCCATGTTGGGATCATGTTCCCAGGCTTCGGGGATCATCATCATCAAAGCATGTGGAACCGACAAACCGCTCAAAACGAGGTATTCCAGTACGTTGTCAAAACTACCAGAATCTGAAAGATCGCCGCCGCAGATGGGGCGCAATTTATCCAGTTCGTCTTCGGTAAAAACCGCAGATTCCAGGTTTTTTTCCTTGGTCCGCCACCAGTTGAGGTTTCCGGTAACAGTGTTGATTTCCCCATTGTGGGCTACATAACGGAAAGGCTGCGCCAGTTTCCATTTGGGTACCGTATTGGTAGAAAAACGCGAGTGGATGAGGGCTATCGCCGAAGTCAGCGAGTAATCCTGAAGATCCAAAAAGTAAGGGCGCAATTGATAAGTCGTCAACTGGCCTTTGTAAATGACGGTTTTATAAGAAAAAGAGGCGATGTAAAAATTCTCTTTGGATTGCGGGTAAGTTTTGTGGATGTTGTGCCCCGCAAATTTGCGCAACACAAACAGTTTGCGTTCCAATGATTTTGGATCCAAATGCTGTTTGGGTTTTACAAAAACCTGCTCAATGCGCGGTTCGGTGGCAATGGCCGAATCGCCTAGTAATTCGTGGTCGGTAGGTACTTTGCGGTAACCCAGCAAATCAAAACCACAATCGTCGATGTAATCATTAAATAATACCCGACAGTTTTGGCGTAGGATGCGGTCTTCGGGAAAAAAGATCATCCCTACGCCGTACTCGCCAAAATCGGGCAATGCAAAACCCAATTCCTTGGCTTTGCGTAGAAAAAACTCATGAGGCGTTTGGATCAGAATGCCCGCTCCGTCGCCCGTATTGGGTTCACAACCGCATGCGCCGCGGTGCTCCATATTGGCCAACATGGCCAAAGCTTGCTCTACCAGCTCGTGAGATTTGTTGCCATTGAGGTTGGCCACAAGTCCTGTTCCGCAGGAGTCTTTTTCCAATTGTTCTACATACAGTCCCTGGTTCGATTCCTTCATTGAAGTACCCACTTAATGCCTGTTGCGCAGGCGGTTATAAAAACTTAACCCTGGAAGAATGGGCAAGGAACCGCATTTTTCCATAGTTGAAAAATTCTAATTAAGCTTGTTAATCTGGATTTCAGTGGTTAGGGTAAAAAGAATGTGGATGTCAAAAATAAGAAATGGAAACGTAAGTTAGGCACATCCTGAAAAAGAAATTCCTAGAATTCGACCCAAAAAAACGCATTAATACGATACTCAAGACGCATATTACCGATATCCCCGCCCGCTTTCTTGACCTAGATAAGTGTCAAAACAGGAATAATTATCAGTCAAAGACAAGCTATCCAAAATTTCCTATGCTCTTTTTGTTGAATTTGCAAATAAGACCATTTATTTGCCATCAAGGAAATTGGTTGCTATTTAAAAAAAAAATGCCAAAATGATCCAATTTTAAAGGAAGCGAAAAAAAACAGGTTTTGATCGCATTTTAGCACAACAAATCAGGTATTAAATTTTTTTTCTACTTTTCTTCACTTCCAGTGATTCTCGCTATAAATTCATGCCTTCAAAGAGCTGCCATGACTATAACCGATTTGTATTCCCTGTTTTTGAATGCGCCCCAAATTTGTACCGATTCTCGAAAAATTACGCCTGGGTGTCTGTTTTTTGCGTTGAAAGGCGACAAATTTGACGGCAACCTTTTTGCTGAGGGCGCTTTGAACCAAGGAGCGGCCTATGCGGTAGTTGATAATCCTACCGTTGTAAAAGATGAGCGGTATTTGCTTTTTGACGATGCACTCACCGCTTTACAAGATCTAGCCCGCCATCACCGGAGGCAGTTCCACATCCCCATCATTGGTATTACTGGCAGCAATGGAAAAACGACGACCAAAGAATTGGTAAGCGCAGTATTGGGTAGTCATTACCGACTCCATTTTACGCAAGGCAATTTCAACAACCACATTGGCGTGCCGCTGACTTTGCTGGCGCTACCTCCAAAAACCGAAGTAGCGGTGATTGAAATGGGCGCCAATGCCAAACGCGAAATCGACATGCTAAGCCGAATTACCGAGCCCACCCACGGGCTAATTACCAACATCGGCAAGGCGCATTTGGAAGGTTTTGGCGGCATTGAAGGTGTTAAAATTGGCAAATCTGAATTGTACCGCTACTTGGCTGAAACAGGTGGTTTGGCTTTTATCAACAAAGACGAAAAATTCCTGGAGGAGCTGGCGGAACCGGTTAAAAAGAAGATTTTTTATGGTCAAAGTGATGCTCCTTCCAACTCCTACAAACCCATCGAGATCAAAATGTATACCGATCAGCCCTTTATCCGTTTTGGGTTCCTCAATGATGAAGATCAACTGCTCGATGCCGATAGTCATCTGATGGGCATCCATAATTTCAACAACATCATGACGGCGGTAGCCTTGGGCAAGTATTTTAAAGTGCCTGCGCAAAAAATTAAAACGGCCATTGAAACGTACGTGCCCACTATGAACCGCTCTGAATTGCGACAATTGGGTTCCAACACCTTTTTGATGGACGCCTATAACGCCAATCCCTCCAGCATGGAAAGCTCGCTGAAAGCTTTTGCAAATGCCGCTGGGCAAAACAAAGTGGCCATCTTGGGCGATATGTTTGAATTGGGCGAAGATGCCGCCGTCGAACACGAGCGCATTGCCACATTGGCCACTTCCTTGCCTATTGGAAAGGTTATCTTGGTTGGTCATCTTTTTGCGACAGCGGCAGAAAAGCTCAATCTGCTGCATTTTACTGATGGAGAAGCGCTTAAAACCTGGTTTCAAGCCCAGCAATTGGAAAATACCTCCTTTCTCATCAAAGGTTCACGCGGAATGCGAATGGAGCAATTTTTATTGTAGGGACGCGATTCATCGCGTCTACGGATAAGGCGATTCATCGTGTCTCTGACATAGACGCAATGAATCGCGTCTCTACAAAAATCGTTTAAAAGCATTGATCAGCCGATCCGGTAGTTCCTCCTGGCACGCTTGTTTGTAATCGCCATACGTGCAAGGGATCAAGCGGTGTCTTTGGAGCTGTTTTTTACGGGTTTTGACCGGCACTTGAATCCACCAGCGACCACTTTTCTGACTTTTCCAAAACACCAGTTGGTAGGATAGTTTTTTGGAATCTACAATGTATTCCACCAGTCCATCGGTGGATACTGGGAAATCGCCTTTGCGGTTGTAGAACCCGTCGATGAAGTACCACACCATTTGGGCATTGGCCTGGGCAGTTTGGTTTTTTCGATCCAATGCGGCAGTGTAGCCATACACGCCAAATGCGGCCAATTTATCGCTCATACCGGCATACCGACAAATCTGACAAGCCTCTTCAATGGTAAAACCGCTAGGCGAAGGTTGTTTTTGCCCCGGTGCATCGGCTTGTTTGATGGCGGCAATATTAAAAGCCATCATGTCGCTATCGCGGATAACCGCTTCCAAATCGTTAAGATTGGCACGGGCATTCCCCAAACGGATACAATCGAAGTTGTTTTCTTCTAAAAAATGAAAAGCAGCAGGCGGTGTAAAATGCGTCTGCACTCCGATCAACCCAAAATGAAAGAGTTTACTGCTTGCTCCCGTAAAAATGTCGTCCCATTGATCGGCTACTGCTTTTTTGGCGGGTAAACCAATGCGCATACGCTCGTCGACGACTACCAGGTTGATAAATTGTAGGATGTTTTGGGCAGATTTGTATTGAGCCATTAAGTTGGCTGAGTCGCTGCTGAGTACAATCGGGAGGATTCCGCTGTTGTGTAGTTCGGTCAGCGCTGGGATGACAAATTCAGGGTTTTTGTTGCGCAAATTCCCTAAATCCGCCAAACGCAGACCTTCAAAAGGAAAACTCAGTTGATACAATGCCTTTCTGACGGCATTGGCTTCTTTGTCACCAATACCTACCAATGCCAATTGCATGTTTTTGAGATCCGGCATTTTCCCTTCCTCGTGCAATAGAATCTGAGTACCCAATTGATCTGATCCCAATGCATTTAAGTCCAATGCATCAGCCGAAATGGGGCTAAACCAATTTTCCAACATAGTAGGTCATTTGTAATCTCTCACGTGAGAAATCTAGATTTAGAATGGAAAGATGCAAAACTTGCAGGAAAATCAACCATCCCATCTCCAAATTACCAGCAAAAAGTGACCTAATTAGCTAAATCGAGTATAAATAATAAAAAAATGTACCCCTTATGGTATGGAAAGGCAACAAATCCTTGGATCGGCAAAAATATTGCCTTATTTTTGTGGTTGTTATTTTTTGCCCTTCACAAATCATTGCCGTGCGTTAAAACAAACGCGGCATCCTGCTCAATTGCATCAATAAGACGCGAATGGTAGTCCATTACTACTATTTTTGTACCTAACTTTTTGAACTTAAGAAACAACGAATTGTCAGATAATCCCATTTTTAACTATTTAATATCCAAAAAACGATGCTAAGAAGTACACTCCTTGTCGGCTTCCTTTTACTCTTTTTTACTGGAAGTATCCTCGCACAAAAAGATCCAGAAGCTACCAAAAACAAGTCTACTACACCTGCAAAAAAGACCAAATCCAATTTGGCTTTGCCAAAAAACATGATCGAGGTAGGTTTAAATGGCGGTGCTACCTTTGTAGGCGGCGACGTTGCTGCTAAATACTCTTATGGCGGCGGCATTCACATTCGTAAGGCATTAGATTATATGTTTTCCATTCGTTTAGACGGTCTTTATGCTGATGCTAAAGGAGAGAATGCCACAACCAACGTTGCTCGTGATTTTCATACCACTTGGTATTCAGGCACCGCTTATGGTGTAATGTCACTGAACTCCTTCCGCTTTGATCGGCCAGTACGCAGTACCAATCCATATTTCATGCTCGGAGCCGGAGCCAACCTCTTTAAGGTTTCTTACAACAGTGAAGACGTACGCAAAGGAGAACTACCCAATAAATGGTCGCCACACATCGCTGTTGGTGCTGGCTGGGCGTTCCATATTAGCAAAAAATTCAATGTCGGCATTGAAGAACAAGCATTTATGGTCATGGGTAACCGTGGCGACCGAGTTGATGGAATTGTCAATACTGGCGGTTCTCAATTCCGTGATATCCTTAGTTTTACCAACCTTACTTTCAATTTCAACCTAGGCAACGCCAGTAGCCAAACTGAACCGCTCTATTGGATCAATCCCTTAGATGGCGTTATGAATGACATTGAAGGCATCAAATCTCGTCAGGGTGAAGCGTTAAAAGATGACGACCAAGACGGCGTCATTGATGCCATCGATCAGGAAGTCAACACACCCCCTGGTGCAATGGTGGATACCAAAGGTCGTACTTTGGATAGCGATCGCGACGGCATTCCGGATCACATTGACAAAGAGCCTTTTTATACGCCTGCTGAAGGAGAAAAAGTAAATGAAGAAGGTGTTGTGGTAAATCCGGCAACCGGTGCACCATTGAGCGGCGGTGGCGGTGGTCGTGGTGGTGTTACCGAGGAGCGCGTAAAGGAATTGATTGATCAAGCTTTGCAGAATTATACCATCACTGATAACCGTACTTCTGCTGCCGAATGGTTTTTGCCGATGTTGCATTTTTCCAACAGCAGCTCGGTGATCAAATACTCCGATTATGGCAATCTGTCTAGCTTGGCGCGTACCTTAAAGGCCAACCCAACCCTACGTTTGGTGGTGACTGGTTTTACCGACTCTACTGGCCCTGAAGCCATCAACAACAACCTATCTTACGAAAGGGCCAAAAATGTGATCGAGCATTTAGAGAACACGCACGGTGTTGCCCGCGGCAGAATGGTATTGCAATGGAAAGGATCTGCAGATAATTTGGTGCCCACCAACAGCAGCTACATGAACCGCAGGGTTGAATTCCGGTTGGCTGGTTCTGGTGATGTGGAAATGGATCCACCGGCAAAAAAAGATAAAGACGGTTATTAATAGCGGTTTTTAACGAGTTTTGATTGACGGAAAAAAACGCTATCTAAATTTCTTCCCGTCAAAAAGAGCGCCATTGGTAAAGATGATTACCAGTGGCGTTTTTTTATTCACCTGATTGGGTCCATTTTTATCCAAAACCAAGGCCACTCGCTAGTCCGAGCGCTGACTTGGCTTAGGAGACGACGGAAAATCCGTTGCAATCGAAAAAGAATTGAAATTACACTTTCAAAATCGATTACATGTACCGTGCCGAAGGCACTCCTAACCATTGTATGACCTTTTCGCCGGATTGAAATCCGGCGCTACAAAATTAAATCGAGCCGCTGGCTCTCTGTGGTAACCCTGACAATTAGGTGAAGCGCGAAAAATTATTCCCTTTGTCAAAAAGTTCGGTCTGTCGATTGTATCGTTAACAACTACAACTAACGGCATAGCTTAACAGAGGCGTAGACTCGATCCATGTTGTAGCAATGGGTTTAGCCCGTTAACGGTCGATTGTAATGCTAACAGCTACAACTAACGGCATAGCTAAACAGAGGCGTAGCCTCGATCCATGTTGTAGCAATGGGCTTTAGCCCGTTGATAACCGTGCAAGAAATTGGAAAGAGAGCCGTAGGCTCGGCACATATAGGCAATTTGCCCTGGAAGCATTAGATACGCTTAAGGTCTCCAGCCTTTTACCAACTATCAGGACGTCTCTAGACCAAGTCAGGGAAGACTTGAAACAGCGGGGGGATAAATAATGGCGATACACCGCTAAAGGATTAGATCAGTTATAACTTTAGGCTTGTTCCACCTCTTTATCCTTTCACAAAACAAAAATGCGCCATCGCTAGGCTTCCCTAACAATGGCGCATGGTATTTTATCATCTCATGGTAGGTACAAATCCACTACCTTTCTAAATTAATAACCAGTATTCTGTGGCAAAGAAGAACCCAAATCGATCTCGCGCTGCGGAATCGGTAGGACTACTCTTACATCGCCAGGCTTAGAAAGTGCAGCAGTAGTACCTGTTGTGCGTAGAGCAAAACCATTGCGCAACAGATCCAAACGACGGTGGCCTTCGAAGCAAAGCTCCAATCTTCTTTCGTTCAAGATAGCCGTCAACAAAGCAGCTGAATCAGCAAAATCAGCAGCAGTACGAGCAGCCAAACCCGCACGAGTACGGATTCTGTTCAACAACGTAATGGCATCTGCATTGATAGTATTGGTACTTTTCACCAAAGCTTCCGCTTTGTTCAGTACGATTTCAGACACCCGCTGTACTGGTGAGTTATCCGAGTTGGTTAAACCATCTTTGTACTTGTTGGTAAAGGTTGCAGCAGCAGGAAGTGCACTTGTACCCTTAAATGTGAGCGCCGTAAAACGCAAATCTTTGGTCTGATCAAATGCAGCCAACAAGCTGGCGCTGTAAGGACAATCGCCACGACCGCCACGTGCAGCAGGCAACATATAACCGCCCAAACCACCGGCTCCTGTTCTAGAGTTATCGGTAGTGGTCATCTGAACGGTAAATACGTCTTCGCTTGAGTTGGCATCATAAAAAGAAAAATCACTAGCCAAAGCATACAAAGAAGGATAGTTCAGAACAGAGTCGGCACGAGCAATTGCGCTGGTGTTATCGTTTTTGTACAAATATAGGCGGCACAAGATACCATTGGCAGCACCTTTGGTAGCCCGACCCCGACGCTGATCAGCAGAGCCATAAGTACGTGGAAGATCAGGAAGGGCTTCTTTCAAATCCTTCTCAATCTGAGCATATACTTCAGCTACGGTATTGCGCTTGGGGAACAAAGGATCTTTGCCATCCAAAATGTCTGGCGTCAATACAAGCGGAACGCCCAAAGAAGTACCGCCATTGAGGTTAAAAGGCTGGCCAAATAGGTTCACCAAATTGAAATAAGTGATAGCGCGCAAGAATTTAGCTTCGGCAACAGCCTGTCTTTTTTCTGCGTCAGAGTAGCTGGCATCCGGTACGCCAGGTACCCGGCTGATCACCACATTCGCAGCCATAATAGCAACATAATGTTGCTGCCACAAACCTTGAACGTTGGTATTGTTCGACAAAGTAGCGTAGTTCCTGATTTCCTGTAAAGTTGGGAAAGAACCTACAAATTCAACGTTGTCTGCCATGTATTCATTAAGAATCAAGGTAAGACCGCCAAAAATTTCAAGTACCTGCGTAGCGCTGTAAACCCCAAATAAGGAAGCCTGGGCTGTTGCCTTATTGGCAAAGGCTGCTTCAACAGTTAGCGACTGCTCAGGGCTAAGAGTGATGTCCTTATCACAAGCAACTGTCCCTAATAGGAAGGCTGGTAAAAGGAGGTATTTAAAGTATGATTTCATTGCAAAAGAATTTTTGTCCAAAAAATGAATTAGAATCCAACATTAACACCCATCTGGATCATCTTCGCTTGTGGTGCGGTAAAGAACGACTGACCTTGTTGAACGTTGCTGTTACCAGCATCTGCAATTTCAGGATCTTGACCACGACCAGCCCAGCCTTTGGCACGTTGTGTCCACAAGTTGGTAGCCATTACATACAAACGGATGCTGTCAAACCATTTTACACCTACCTGCTTGGCTCTCAAAGTATAGCTCAACGATACGTTGCGTAAACGCATGAAAGAACCATCCAACAATTGGTTGGTTGAGTTGGAAGCAAAAATACTACGGGTAGATGAAGTTGGCGAAGGAACCACTGCATTTTCCTTGTTGTTCTCAGTCCAGTAATTCAACAAACGAGCTGATTTGTTAAACCCTGAAATTGGGTTCTCTGTAAAGTTCAAATCCCCCAAGAATACCTTATTGCCTTTGGTAAAGTACAACATGGCACTCAAATCAAAGCCTTTGAAAGATATGGTGTTGGTGAAGCTACCATAGTAATCCGGAATCGCCGAACCTACAATAACCCGGTCAGCAGGGTTGATGGTAGTTACCGGAGTAGTACCATCTTTGCTTAACCATTCCGCGTTGCCTGTTGCTGGATTGATGCCTTTGTAACGCACCAAGTAGAAGGTATTAACTGCATACCCTACAATAGCGCGTTGAACACCTGTACCAGCGATAAATGGATTTCCATCTACATCTTTTGATGCACCAGGTAAGTTCGTCACTTTGTTCACATACTTAGACAAACTGATGGTTGATTTCCATTGGAAGTCCCTCGTCTTAATGTTCACGGTGTTGATCAAGATGTCCACCCCTTTGTTTTCCATGTTACCAGCGTTACGGGTAATAGAGGAAAAACCATTGACGTCAGGCAATTGGAATGCCAACAACAAGTTCGAGGTCTTTTTCTGCCATACGTTCGCTTCTACGCTAATGCGGCTTTTCAAGATCGAGAATTGGATACCTATGTCTGCTTGTGCGGTTTGCTCCCAACGCAATTTCGGGTTAGCGGGCTGAGTTGGTCCAAGACCTGGCAAGCCAGAGTAGTCAAATGCTACCCCTGAACCATAAAGACCTTGTGATGGGAAGTTACCGATACGGTCGTTACCTGTTGTACCGTAGCTCGCGGTCAATTTCAAGTTGTTGATGAAGGTAGAGTTCTTCAAGAAACCTTCTTCGCTCAGGATCCAGCCTCCGTTTACCGACCAGAAAGTACCGTAGCGGAATTCCTTACCAAAACGAGAAGAACCATCCCGGCGAAGGCTACCTTCTATGATGTAACGATCCTTAAAGCGGAAAGTAGGACGAACAAACTGTGAGTACAAGCCCCATGCTGTACGGTTGGCTTGTGTAGAAGTAGGCGTAGCCGCAGAAGATACGTTGCGCAAGGCATCGGCAGCAAAACCGCTACCCGCTACTGAAGTAAAGGAGAACAAAGAGTATTCAAAACTCATACCACCTATCGCATCAACTGCGAAATCTCCGAATTGTTTGGAGTAGTTCAGTGTATTGGTAGTTAACCACTTATTGTCCGCACGAATGTTATTAAAGGCACTACCGCCCGTGGTAACGATGTTTGGAGTACGGCTCGTTTCCTCGGTTTGCAACAAGTCAACACCCCAGTCAGTTTTAGCAGTCAACCCAGGAAGGATGTCATAGCTCAAGCTGGTGTTGGCGGTTACGCGCGTAGTCAACAAACGGAAAATACCCAGTTTTTCAATCGCCAATACGTTTTGAATAAAACCGGTGTTCAAGAAGTTACCAGCATCATCAAAAGCTGGCTGGGTAGGTACTTGCAAATAAGCCGAAGTCAAAGAAGCTGCAGTGTTGTTATCAGCACCAATACGGTCGTTGTCGATGCGCGAAAGACCAATATTCGTGTTGAAACGCAACTTGTTTGATACTTGGTGTTTCAAGTTCAAACGACCATTGTAACGCTTGAAAGTGTTACCGATGGCGTAGTTGCTTTGATCCAAGTAAGAACCAGAAAGGTAGTATTGGGTCTTATCCGTACCACCTGACATGTTAACGGTGTAGGAACTAATCCGACCAGTTTGCAAAACAGCTTTTGGCCAATTGAATGACGTTGCAGGAGCATCCTGATTGTTGAAAGCCTTGACAAATCCACGGTATTCATCGGCATTCATCATGTCCAATGTATAGGTAGGCTTAGAAAAACCAGTGTAATATTCCAAGTTCACTCTATTGGAACCAGCTTTACCTTTTTTGGTAGTGATCAATACCACACCGTTGGCAGCGCGAGAACCGTAGATCGCCGAAGCACCAGCATCTTTCAATACCGTCATCGACTCGATGTCGTTGGGGTTGATATCAGCCAATGGGTTCAACGCAGTACCACCAGCAGCGTTAGAAAGGTTGCCACTGCTACCATCGTTCAAAGGAACGCCATCCACTACAAACAATGGGTTACCACCGGCGTTGATCGAAGATACTCCGCGGATACGGATCGCAGCTGCTGAACCCAAAACCCCTGAGGTGTTGGTCATCTGTACGCCCGATGCGGTACCTTGTAGCAATTGCTGAGGTCCGAGTAATGGGTTGTTGTGAATTGTTTCTGGGTTTACGGTAGAAATAGAAGAAATACGGTTGCGGTTGCTTTGCGTACCGTAACCAATAACTACCGTTTCATCCAAACCAATAGCATCCGATTCCATGGTAACGTCCAAAGCATTGGATGCGCCCAAGGTCACTTCTTGGGTTTTGAAACCCGTGTACGAAATTACCAAGATTTGTGTGTTCTCTGGAACGCTTAACGAGAAAGCACCGTCGATGTCGGTTACCGTTCCTCGCGTAGAGCCTTTAGCCAGAATGCTAGCGCCAATCAATCCTTCTCCTTTAGCATCTGCAACCTTACCGGTTACCGTGCGCTGTGCGAAAATTGATGCTGCTCCAGCCACTAGCAAAAAGAGGACTAGTGAAAGTTTTTTCATTTTGAAAAATTTAGTGAGCGAATAAAAAATTTACATACAAACAATTGTTCGTTTAAGTGGGGTGAAGATAAAAAACTTTTGTAAAAGTTCTTAGGACAGGAAAAAGTCCTTATTTTTTTTGGAGTTGAAGCTTATTTGGCCAATAAGTTGAAGAAGACTCTAAAACACCAAATCCCAAAAAAGGTTAACCCCAAGTTAAAAAAAGTTAATTATTTAGCTTTTTTGACATTTATTTGACAATCGTATACATAAGTTTTATTTTCTCATTTTTTATTTGGTGTTAGGTTTACAAGGAAATTTGGCTTTTGCAAGCTAGGCTCCCTATAGCGCAATGACATAGCCCTTACACCTCCAATATTAGTTGCGCCAATTCCGTATCTTGTACGCTCAGTCGAAAAGGGGTAATGAAAGCCAAGACCTAAGAGTCTTCGTTTGTTGCCTCCTTTAGAGCTTGTTCCGGATTCTGGTTCGAAGGCGAAAATGAGCTAAAATTCGCACCAATAAGGCGCAAAAAGCGTGGTACATCCCGACAGAGTCGGGAGAGTGTATCCCGACTTTGTCGGGACAGGACAGCGCTACATGAGCATTTTTGTACCGAAATTGGGGTGAATTTTGGCCATTTGTAGCTCGAAGCAGAAACCTGAACAAGCTCTAAGAATCTGAAAACAAAACTGAACTCTTGCCCCTTTAAACATGTTCAAGCTGATTGAAAGATAAATAATACCCAGCCTAGACAAAGGCTGGCAAACGCGCATGAAAGACAACGGTTCTGATAAACATATTATTCGCCAAGCAGAGGCACTGATTCCCACTCCCTGGGGCAACTTTCGGATGTTGGCCTATGCTGATTCTGTTGATGAATGGATGCCCGATTTGGCCTTGGTTAGCGAGGCTTTTGATCCTAGCCAACCCGTCCTTACCCGCCTACATTCGGAATGTATAACTGGTGATCTTTTTGGTTCCAAACGATGCGATTGCGGCGAGCAACTGATGTACGCCATGAAAAGAGCAGCTAACGAAGGCGGCGTAGTGCTCTATCTGCGCCAAGAAGGGCGCGGTATTGGCATCATCAACAAATTGAAAGCGTATAACCTTCAGGATCTGGGCTTGAATACCGTGGATGCCAATCTTCATCTAGGCTTTGAGGCCGACGAAAGGCATTATGATGTTGCTATCACCATGCTAGAAGATCTTGGTATCAAAGCCATCCGCTTATTGACCAATAACCCGGATAAGTTAAAGGCTTTTGCCAATACCTCGATCCAGATAGTTAGCCGTGAACCCATCATCATTGAGCCCCAAAAAGAAAATTTGGATTACCTGAAAACCAAACAGGAAATGATGGGGCACTTATTAAGTTGGAAATAATGAAAGCGATCCTTGTCCCTACTCCCGGCGATATCAATCAACTGACTTTTGGCGAATACCCAACTCCGGAGCCGGATGCCCACGAAATTTTAATCAAAGTTGCGGCTACGGCGCTCAATCGAGCTGATTTGTTGCAGCGTGAAGGGAAATACCCACCGCCTCCCGGCGCTAGTCCGATCTTGGGTTTGGAAATTTCCGGAACGGTTGAGCAAATAGGCAGTCAAGTTTCACATTGGAAACAAGGCGATCGGGTTTGCGCGCTTTTACCCGGTGGTGGTTATGCCGAGTACGTTACCGTTCACGAGCACCTAGCATTGGGTGTTCCAGCAAACATCTCTTTGGTACAAGCAGCCGCTATTCCGGAGGTATTTTTAACGGCTTTTCAGGCTTTAGATTGGTTGGCTGAATTGCAACCTAATGAAACAGTACTGATTCATGCGGGCGCTAGCGGGGTTGGCACGGCGGCTATTCAATTGGCTGGTTTCAAAGGCGCAACTTGTTTTGTAACCGCATCAGCGGGCAAACATGCGCTTTGCTTGGAACTGGGCGCAGAAGCTTGTATTGATTACCACCAGCAAAATTTTGCCGAAGAAATCCACAGCTTGACCGATGGCAAAGGCGTGAACGTCATTTTGGATTGTATCGGCGGGCCTTATCTTGAAAAAAACATCCAATCTCTTGCCACCGATGGGCGCTTAATCGAAATTGCCATTATGGGCGGCAATCCGGTTGCCTCGCTAAATTTGGGGTTGGTGTTGATGAAACGACTCCGCATCCAAGGCTCTACTTTGCGTGCTCGGGATTTGGAATATAAAATTCGCTTGACGCAGCAATTTGCCGATCTGACTTGGTCGAGTTTTGCAACTGGACGCCTACGGCCAGTAATTGCCGCAACTATGCCTTGGACTGAAGTAAAAGCAGCCCACCAAATGATGGAAACCAATAGCAATGCCGGTAAAATTGTACTGGAAATCGTATAAAATAACGTGAATTCGGAGATTATCGATGGCTTGAATCAATATTCGTGCCGTCGCTAGCGCCACTTGATACCTGAAGATGACCATTACTATAGACGGAAACGCTACTAGCGTGGCTTTGATGCTACCGAAGGGCGCTAGCCCTGTTTCCGTTTATAGAAAATTTCAGACACAAGACTCCAGAAGCCACGTAGTGGCGGCACGATTTGGTTTCTTATTGCCCTTAAATCCATTTCAATCTCTGAATTCACGTTAAAATAAGTGACTAGTGTTGATGGGTATGCGCTTCAAACCGTTGCCAATCCAACAAATGTTGATTAGCAGCCATTTGTGCCAATTGCCGATAAGATTCGAATACTTGCACCTGAACAACAGATTGATTTCCCTCCAAAAATTGCTGCAATTGCCGCCGCCGCCGCAAGTCTTGCACATCCCGAATATAAATGGCGCTAATTCTTCCTGGGTATTTTTTTGCTATCTCGTAGTAAACAAACGGGTCTTTTTCGCCGCTATCGCCAATGAGCACAAATTGCAAATGCGGGTAAATATCTAAAATTCGGATGATGCTGTCCATCTTGTGGTTTGCATGCGGATGGGTGTGCACCTTGTAAGGCCAACCAATGTCCTTTAACAACAAGGGGCCTTTGGGTAAGTGATGGATTTTCAAATACGACTTAACCAATTCATAAATATTGCGCGGACTATTGGATACATAAAAAATGGGGTTAAACCCTTTCCCAGAAGCTCCTTTTCTCAACTCTCGAAAAAAAGTGGCTACTTCGTCAAATGCTTTTCTATTGGCAGCTGTCTTAAAAAAGGTATTGTAAAAAACTTCCCATTTTAGCCAAGAAGTCACCCCGGTGTGAATAATGGTATCGTCAATATCGGTTATAATCCCCAATGAAACGGATGGCGGCGGAATCAAAACTTTGGTTGATGTAGAGAGTCGAATTTCGTTGGTCCAGGGCGTACCCAGTAATTCGATGTGTATCTTTTGCCAAGGATCTTTATCGGGCAAAACCAGCGGCGGGTCGAGTTGCGCATTTAGCGTAAAATAGCCGTCTTGATCGGTGATGAGGTTAAAATTTTGCTTGGCGATGCTGATCCGCAATACAGCATTGGGAGAGGCGCCTTCTTCTCCCTTGTGAAAACTATTGATCCAAGCCAACCAAATTGGCGGCAGTTGCCGCAACGATTTTTTTACAATGACCCGCCCTTGCACAAATAGGAAATCAGGGCGACCAAATCCTCGGTAAGTCGCAATCTTGATGGGTAGTTTTTTTTCTACCCCTGCTGTTTTTACCAATCGAAACCGCAGGCTATCAATGAAGTGATCGATTCGCCTTACCAGCCCCGAAACTAAGCTCTTGAGCGAATACATGGATTTTTTCTGCGTAAGATAATCACTGCGTTGGATTATTTGTTTGATCAAGGGCAAACTTTGGTTATTTAGAATTGGATGGTTAATTACTTAACTGAAAGACTAGGATCTTAAATAGCCTCATTTTTAACAGCTCCAAACTGCACTAATTTATTTACTTTACCCAAAAAATTAAAGGATGAAAAAAAGTCTGTTCATTTTTTGCTTCGGGTTATTTTCTTTTTCGTTGATGGGTCAAAACCCAACCCCGGCCCCGACAAGCCATCTGGCACTAACTGAGGTCAATACCATTGATGGCATTATCAACAACTTGTACAAAGTAATTTCCGGTCCGATGGGTGCTCGTCGGGATTGGAATTTGATGCGTTCCCTTTTCCGTTCCGAGGCTCGACTCAATTCCATTAGTCGGGATAAAGACGGGAAATCGCGTTTTTTGTCGATGACGATGGAAGATTATATTCGCAATACCACGCCGGTATTTGATTCGCAAGGTTTTTTTGAAAAAGAGATCGGTCGTACAGTAGAACAATATGGAGATGTCGCCCAAGTATTCAGCGTTTATGAAACCCGCAAAGAAGAAAATGGCCCAGTAGATGCCCGCGGTGTAAACAGCATCCAGTTGGTGTACAAAGATGATCGTTATTGGATCTTAAACATCATTTGGAACCGCGAGAGTGAGCGGAATCCAATTCCAGCGAAATATTTAAAAAAATAATAACTATTCAGCCTACCTTAAGAGCTTGTTCAGGATTCTAGTTCGACGGCGAAAATGAGCTAAAATTCGCACCAATGAGGCGCAAAAAGCGTTGAAAATCCCGACAAAGTCGGGAGAGTGTACCCCGACTTTGTCGGGGCAGGTCAGCGCTACATGAGCATTTTTGTAACGAAATTGGAGTGAATTTTGGCCATTTGTAGCTCGAAACAGAATCCTGAACAAGCTCTAAGATTCCCGAAGGGAATGTATGTTTATAGCAGATATCACCAGCATTGTCCAAATCCCGAAGGGATTATATGTTTTTATGGCAAGGATAAACATATAATCCCTTCGGGATTTGGCAAAAAGACCCTAAACCGAGCTATAAATATACATTCCCTTCGGGAATAAAATAGCGTCTAAATAATTCCGAGAGATAATCATTACAATCTCAACACATAACCATCCACAAGAAACTGGTGTTTGATCGAGGTTGCATAGTTCTGTGCCTCTTGAAAGGTATTGAAACGGCCGCTAATCAATTTGAACATCATTCCGCCATTGCCGCTCCAAGATTTTAGTGCATACAAATCACGGATACCCAAATTACCTAAAGAATTGGCTTGGCGTTGTAAATTACTTTCATTGCCAAAAGAGCCTAACTGCACTGTAAACCCTTTTGTACCAGCTGGCATCTCTGGTGTTGAGGATGCCGAATTAGTAATCCCTTTTGGGGTCAACCCTGTCTTATTTAGTTGCGCACCTGAACTAGAGTATTCAAAAGATTGTGGAATCTCACTAGGGCTTGGTGTTGTATTGGAATAACTTGACGTTGTATTTGAGTAATAAGAGGAGGAGGGGGAGTAATTGTAACTCGTCGGCGCATTTGCTACTGAAGCGTTTGAATTCTGTTTATACCTAACGTCATAAGCTTGAGGAACAGCTCCATAGCTACTGGGATAGGTATTAGGTGCGTTGGTCGTGTAATTAGAAAAGCCGTATTCAGCAGGAGTATTATTGGCGATGCCTTTTGACTGAAAGTCGTTATTATTCGTGCTGTAGTTGTTTCCGGAGAAGTTATAGCTTGAAGGTTGGGTATTTGGCAATTCTTGACTTTCACTAGAGAAACCGACTTGTTCAACCTTTACATAAACTTTACCTTCCCTCAACATGTCTAGGGCATAGGCCGCAGCGGCAGAAATATCTACTGCCCTACCGGTTTCATAGGCGCCACGATCGTTTACTCTTACTACAACAGACTTATTGTTGTCGGTACGAGTAACGCGTAATAGACTTCCAAACTGGTAAGATCGATGAGAACAGGTAAATTGGTTTCGATCGTAATATTCGCCTGAAGTAGTGCGCTTTCCTTGATAAGTATCAGAGTATATGGTGGCTATCCCATATTCAATATTCTGAGCGGCCAAACCTTGCAAGCCACTCAAGAGCGACAACAGAACCAATAAAAGCTTATACCTTGGTTGCATACCTTCTAAATTATTAGTCTAGTGTGCGCGAGTGAAAAACTCAAGTGAATTTCTGAGTTATACCACTACTATTGCAACTAGTCTAGTGATTAACAATTGGATATAAAAGAGGGAACGAAAAAACCAGTGAACAAATTATTCTTTATCAAAGAGTGTATCAACAAAAAGTCGTTTATTAAAAACTTGGAGCTGATTTATGCTCTCCCCTACTCCAATATATTTGATTGGTATTTTGAATTGATCCGAAATCCCAATGGCTACGCCGCCTTTGGCCGTTCCATCTAACTTGGTCAAAGCTAAAGCGGTAACTTCGGTGGCTTCTGAGAAATGTTTGGCCTGTTCGATGGCATTTTGACCCGTAGTAGCATCAAGCACTAACATGACTTCATTGGGCGCTGTATCCAAACATTTGGTAATGGAGCGTTTGATTTTCCCGAGTTCGGTCATCAAGTGTATTTTGGTATGCAAACGGCCGGCAGTATCGATGATGACCACATCACATTGATTTTTAATGGCGTATTGCACAGTTTCAAAAGCAACCGCTGCGGGGTCGGTGTTCATACCTTTGCTATAAAAATCACAACCTACCCGATCGGCCCAAATCTTGAGTTGATCCACGGCTGCCGCGCGAAAAGTATCGCCAGCTCCTAACACTACTTTTTTACCTTGTTGTTGGTAAAGATTAGCCAATTTGCCGATGGTGGTCGTTTTCCCTACGCCATTTACGCCCACTACCATGATAACAAAAGGCGTGCTAGCACCTGCTAAGTCAAATCCGCCAATGTCTTGGGTATTGTTTTCCGAAAGCAACTGAACGATCTCGTCGCGAAGAATACTGTTGAGTTCAGAAGTTCCTACGTATTTGTCGCGCGCTACTCGGGCTTCAATGCGTTCAATGATTTTTACCGTGGTATCCAATCCTACATCCGAAGAAATGAGCAATTCTTCCAAATCGTCCAGCACTTCAACATCGACTGAAGTTTTTCCAGCTACGACTCGGGTAAGCTTGGAGAGAAAACTGCTTTTTGTTTTCTCAATCCCTTTATCTAAATCTTCTTTCTCTTTTTTTCCAAACAAGTTTCCCAGTATGCTCATTGCGTATTTGTCTTGATCATCAAACTCTGTTAAGAAGCGAAAATTAGTAAATCAAAGCTATTCCAAGCTTGCTTTAGAGTGTGTTTTGATTTTTTATTCGCGCTGCAAATGGCCAAAATTCACCCCAACTTCGTTGCGAAAATACTCATGTAGCGCTGACCTGCCCCGATGAAATCGGGATACACTCTTTCCGATATGATCGGAACTGTACCACGTTTTTCGCGCCTCGTTGTTGCAAATTTTGTCTCATTTTCGCCTGCGAACTAAAAATCAAAACACACTCTTACTCCAAGATAATAAAATGTCGGGAACATAACAAAAGTTTAGCCTATAAGAGACATATAGGTACAATGCAAAGAGGCTTTCCCGAAGAACAGGAAAGCCTCTTTAGGGTACTGACCCCAGGGAATTACTTGATATTGGCTAAGAATTCGTCTTTCTTATCCTTGTGCACCATGTGCTTTTTGTAAGCGTATTTACCAGTCTTAGGGTCTTTAATGCTTACAACGATTTGGATGTAATCCCGGCCAGAACCTGCGTTGGCGGCACGTTGTGCTACCCGCGCGTTTTTAGAAACCTTTGCCATGTGGTCATGTTTTTAAAAATCAAGCATTACTTGATTTCGCGGTGAATCGTTCTTTTTTTCATAACCGGATTGTACTTGAGTAGCTCCATACGATCCGGAGAGTTTTTCCGGTTCTTTTGGGTAACATAACGTGAAATACCGGGCATTCCCGATTTTTTATGTTCAGTACACTCCAGGATGATCTGGATGCGATTGCCTTTGCTTTTCTTTGCCATAACAATAAAAGATTATCAAAAATTAACAACCAGGTTCTACCAAAAAAGCAGAAACGTCTACTCCTTCTTTCTGCAAACGCGTCAGGTACTCATGTATACCTAGTTTGCTGATGGTACGCATAGCACTAGTCGACAGTTTAATGGTTACCCACTGATCCGTTTCTGGAATATAAAAACGCTTTTTTTGCAAATTTGGCAAAAAACGACGCTTGGTTTTGCGGTTGGAGTGTGAAACACTGTTACCGGTAATGGGGCGCTTTCCTGTAAGCTGACAAACCTTAGACATTTTTCTAAATTTAAAAAGTTCAAGGTGTCAATTGGCAGCTGCTTCTTTGATCTTGAAACCTTGAACTTGCCTAGAAATCTTAATTTTAGTGACCCTGTATGGATTCGAACCATAAACCTTCTGATCCGTAGTCAGATGCTCTATCCAATTGAGCTACAGAGCCGTTGTCATTTATTTCTAAATGCGGATGCAAAGATAGTTTCTCTTTTGATAAGGAAAAAGCATTTTTTAAAAAAAATTTCAAAAAATACGCTGCCTACCCTAAATTAAGACCTTGATGCCGCCCTACCACTATTGCAGCCCTACCTTTATTATGGTGTAAAATACCAAAAAATCGGGCGGCAGCAAATCAGGGGTAAAAAATTGGTTTTTTACCCCTGATATCCTTTCATCGTAAAAAAAAAGATTTATCTTTGTTACCAATCCTTGTAGAGCGCTGTAAGTCTAATTCGCTCGTGAAAATTCCTCACAAATTAGTGCGGACCTGCACCCCCTTCGCAGGTGTTGCTCATTCCATTTATTTCAATACAATTTTTTAAAAACCGCAAAGCAGTTCGCATTTGAACTTATTGCTATTGCACCTTAATACGGCGTTTTACCCCTGTATCATATATGTAATTTTAATGTAATCCTATGAAATCAACTTTTACTTCTTTCTTCCAAGGACGTATTCATTGGCTCTTTCTGCCTCTCAAAATGCCGATTATCACACACACTTTTTTTCTTTTTCTTTTTTTAAGCATGCAACAGCTTATTGCTCAGAGCACTAACTGTTCCTGCATTTCTAGAGTCAATGTTACCTTGGATCGCAATTGCCAGTTTAACCTTACCCCGGCCAACGTCGGGTTGGGTAATTGCAACAAAGCCAGCTTAAAAGTTACTGTAGATGATCGTAATCCCGCCAATGGCGGGATTATCGATTGTCCAGGGCTATTTAAGTACATCGTTCGCGATGCCAGCAATGTGCTCGTTTGCTCAGGAGAAGTCCTGGCTGAAGACAAAGGTGGTGTTCGCATTGACGGCGCTGAGTTTTTCTCAGGCACCCTACTTTGCTCCGACGTCAACTTCGTACTCAACAACAATAAAACGCTTGGTGCACTTAACAATGCAACTTCGGTTTATCCCTTGTATACCGGCTCAGTTATTGACAGCGACGTCAAAAACTTAGGTATCGTTAACTTCAGCGACAACTGCAAAACTTGTGGTTGCAATGTAACCGTTACTATTTCTGACCGTGTTGAGTACCTGGATTGTACTGAAACTTTGAGTTCTGGCCTTTTTGCCCGTATCTACCGCACCTGGACTGCACTTGACTGTAACGGCGCAAAAAAAGATACCACTCAGGTCATCAAATTCCGCCGCCCTGAATTAAGTGAATTCAAACCTACTACACCGGTCAATGATCCTTATTACCAGTCAATCGTCATGGTGCAAAACTGTACTCCTGACGCCAGTATTCTGACCAAAGAGCAGCAATGGCCTTATGTGACCAACTATTGGGGTAAAAAGATCTACCTCAACGAAATCGACTGCAAATACTCTACAACTGTCCAAGACGTCCCTTTCCCAACATGTAATGGCAAGGGTGTAAAGATAGATCGGAAGATATTGGTGCTGGATTGGTGTAAAGGTGTTACAACTGAGGCTTTTCACTATTTATTCCAAATTGGCGATCTGGCTCCTCCTTCAATTACCAAACCAGCAAAAGGAGTAGTGGTATCCACCCGGCCGATGGATTGTACGGGTTCGTTCCCCATTACTGCTTCCGGGCTTCAACAATTGGGGATTACCCTTTCCGACAATTGCTCGTCAGTATCTTTTAGCATTCGGATCCGCACCAAAGGCAAGTGGGTCAACGGCATCCAAATTGACGCGGTTAACTGGTACGATGTAGATTATCAAGTGGTTGGCGGCCAATATATCGGTCTTCGAGCCGGCCAACACCAAGCAGTGATTGATCTTTATGACGCATGCGGCAACAAAGCTCAGGAAATTGTAGATTTCACGGTTCAAGATCTCATTGCCCCCGTCATGATCTGTGATGACAGATTAAACGTTACCCTCTCCAATGGTAATGGCTACACTTCAGCTTATGGCCGGGTAGACGCCAAAGACATTGACGAAGGCAGTTGGGATAATTGCGGGCTGAAATGGCTCAAAGTACGACGCAATGTACTCCCCAGCTGCGAAAGCAATTTCATCAACAATGGTTACGACCTTAATGGCGATGGAAAGCTGGACAAAAACGATGGCTTTTTAACTGAAAATGGCAAAAAATACACCCCGCTGGCCGATTTTGCTGAATTTTATTGCTGCGATGCTAGTGCGCCAGTTGAAGTGCAATTGTGGGGCGAAGACTTGAGTGGAAACCGCAATTTTTGTTGGGAAGAAATTCTCATTGAAGATAAGGTGTCCCCCACTTGTATGGCGCCACTTAACCTGACTATCCTTTGTGATGATCTAGGTTTGGGCGTTCTTGACAACAAAAAATTGTCTGCTCTGGCTTATGGCGATGTCCGCATCACGAGTGGCAATGATTGCGTTGCGCTCGATACCGCCTATTCAGTGGTACGCAAACTCAATAATTGTGGCGAAGGTACCATTGAACGGATTTGGACACTTACTAAAAAATCGTCAAAAGGCAACGTAACCACTACCTGTCGCCAAATCATTACCGTTAAAGCCTACCACGAATATGATATCTGCTTCCCTAAAGATGTCATCAGCGACTGCAAAACCATCAAAGCGGATTCTATCCTTACCAAAGGTTTGGCTTGCGATATCTTGGCCGTAAACATCAGCGACAAACGCTATGATGCCAGCGGGGATGAGTGCTACAAAATTTTCCGTACTTATACTGTAATCAATTGGTGTACTTATGATGATCGCTGTGGCGACCCCATGAAGGCTGGTTCGGTATATTTGGTTGATCGCAAATGGAGCAACGCTGGAGCCAATCAAATCTGTGTATTGGTTCGCGATCCTAATCGGACTGGTAATGAAAAGTTCTTTTTATCGCGCGATCGCAATGCTGGCATTACCTTCCTTAACGACGGAAAGGTAGACGTTGACAACGACGAGCAGTTTGTACCGCCTTTCTGCAACATTTCTGGGGAATATTACCACAGCTTTATGTACACCCAGATCATTTTTGTAAAAGACGATATTCGTCCAGTAGTTAAGTTACCAAAGTTGAGCCCATATTGTACCGATCCTACCAATTGCTTGGGAAGCGTAACCATCAATTTCCGGGCAACTGACAATTGTACGCAAAGCATTGGTCTGGAGACACAGCAAATTCGCGTTGCTCCCAATCGCACTGTCATTCAAAACGAGTTGTTGGCGCCATCTGTTTTCGATCCCAAATGGTCTACGCGCAAAATTGGCAACGACTCTTTCTCGATTACCATTGCCAATCTACCAGAGGGCAAACACGACTTGCTTGCCGTGGTACGCGATGATTGCGGCAATTTAAGTTTGTCAACCCGCATTCCATTTGAAGTTAAAGATTGTAAAGCGCCGGTACCTACTTGTATCAACGGGCTTTCCACTTCCTTAATGCCCGATGGAAAAGGCGGCGTGGCGATGACGGTTTCGGCAACTGATTTCATTGCCAGTCCGGTTTACGATTGCAATGGTCAAGGTCCGGATAAAAAGGATGGCCTGAAAAAAATCACCAAATACTCAGTCAACCGCATAGGAACCGTTCCACAAAGCACGCAAACCAACATTGTTGTTGACTGTAATGATGCCGGCAAACAACTGGCTGTAGAAGTACATGCCTGGGACGAAGCAGGTAACCAAGATTTTTGCGTTACCAGTTTAAAAGTTGACGACAATCGTGGTTTGTGTAAATCAGGCGGTATTGTCACCAGTGGAACCATCGCTGGCGCGATTGGCACCGAGGTCAATACCAAAGTTGAAGGGGTGCAAATGAACCTCAGCGGCGGCGCAACGATGAAATACATGACCGATAGCAAAGGTGCTTTCAACTTTAGCAACCTACCTATTGCTAGCAATTATCTGTTGACCCCTAAAAAAGATGGGGACGCCACCATCGGAATCAGCACCTTGGATTTGATATTGGTACAAAAACATGTGTTGGGTACTCTTTTGCTGGATAGTCCATACAAGCTTATCGCTGCGGACGTGAACAACTCCAAAGCCATTACTACCTTGGATATTATTTTGATACGCAAGATCATCTTGGGATTGGATACTCAATTTCCCAACAATACCAGCTGGCGTTTTATCCCTTACAGCTATAAATTCCCTGATCCTACCAACCCTTGGCTAGAGGTATTCCCAGAAGCAGCGACGGTGCAGAACCTAGGAAGTGAAGCCTTGTCGATGGATGCAAGTTTTATGGCGGTCAAAATTGGCGACATCAACTCCAGCGCTATCCCAGGTACAGCTGCGTCTCCGCGTAATGCACCTGCACAATTGGTATTGAACGTGGCCAATCATAATCTGGCGGCAGGAGATGAAATTACCGTACCAATTCGCGCAGATTTATCGGCCATCCAAGGGTATCAATTTGCGCTGTGGCTTGATCCTACTAAGGTAGAAATTACTCAGGTGGTTTATGGGATTGGCCAAAAAGAGCACTATGCTTTACACCCAGAAATTGGAACCATTGCAACCAGTTGGAATCAAGCCAACCGACAAATCAATACCAGTGATCAAGAGGTTTTGTTCACATTGATGTTAAAAGCAAAAACAGCAATCAGCATTGCCGATTTATTGAGCATCAACAAACGCGAACTTGAACCAGAAGCTTACAACAATAGAACTGAAGTGTTGGGTATTCAATTGGCAGTTCAAAATACCGCTCCGGTAGCAGGACGTTTGAATCTGTTGCAAAATATTCCCAACCCATTTAGCGCCGAAACACAAATTGGATTCTATCTCCCTGAAAACGGAGAGGCAACTCTGACCATCCAAGATGTCACCGGACGTACCGTTCAGGTGATCCGTCAAGCGTTTGTGGAGGGCTACAATCAGGTGCGGATCAAATCCAATACTTTGCCAAGAGCTGGCCTGTTTTATTATACCCTCACCCAGCAAGGAGCAACGGTTACCAAGAAGATGATTTTTGTAGAATAGGCAAAACCTCCTTTTGCTAAAAAAAGCGGCGCTACCAGTAATTTGGTTAGCGCCGCTTTTTTTTTCGAAAAATCATTACTTTAACTTGAGTTCTGAATTTTAATACCTGATAAAGATGAACTGTGAAAAAAGAGAAGAAAAAAATGAGACATTTGATGTTACCAAAGGGCGCTAGCCCTGTTTCCGTTTATAAAAAATTACAGAAACAAGATTCCTCGAGCCACGTAGTGGCGGCACGATTTGGTTTATTATAGCCCTTAATCCAATTCAATCTCAGAATTCATGTTACATTAGAACAGCTTCTCTTTCATCAAAAGCACATTTTCCAATCCGCGAACTTCAATCCCCAATTGAGGTTGAGCACCTGACCAGTCGATCTGCAAAACGCCAAAATTGCGTTTGTTGACAATTTTGCCCACCCGATAGCGATTTGGTTCTGAACCTGCCGCTTCGTAAGCATGCGTAAGTCCGCTCGTGGTCAATTCATATAAAGAATAACCCAAGCCGGGAAGCTCCATTTTGGATAATTCTGCCACATGGCGATCGCCACTTAACAAAATAGCGCGGGCAGGTTTGGTGGCCGCAATCAACTCAAACAAGCGTTTGCGCGCTTGCGGAAAATTGGCCCATTTCTCAAAACCCTGTTCTTCTGGAATCATCTGAATGCCGCAACCAATTAGATTAAATTGGGCGGTGCTATTTTTTAATTCTTTTTCCAGCCATTTCCACTGCGCCTCGCCCAGCATGTCGCCAGTTGGGTTGACGGTGTAACGAGGATTTTGCAACGGATTGGCTTGCAATGGATCGCGAAAATAACGCCCATCCAACAAAATGATTTTTACTTGCTTCCCTGTTGGCCCAAAAGTAAACGCTTGATAAACACCGGCTTGCTTGCGAACCGCAGCATCCTTGGGTACATCCAAAAAATCCAAGAGCAGTTGCTGGCTAGCAATTTTTTGGGGGAAATTTTTATCACCATCATTTACGCCATAATCATGATCGTCCCAGACACCAATAACGGGCGTTTTTTTGCGAAACGCTTGATAAGCCGCGCCATTTTTTTGCAACCGCCAATTCGCCTCCATCAATTGCATGTCTTCGGTATCCGAATAAATGTTGTCGCCGAGCCAAATCCACAGGTTGGAATTCGATTGCTGAATGGCCGCCCACATGTTTTGATCCTTGGTTTGATCGTCGCAAGAACCCAGCGAGATGGTGCTCAACGTGCGATCTAATTGCAATTGCTGACCTTCATAAAGCGAAGACTTCGCTTCCTTGGTAGCTGATTTTGTTGGTTTACAGGCAGCAGCTAGTGTGCAAAGCAGCAATAGAAGAAAGATTTGTTTCATCGTGTAGCGGGTATTTTGATTGATGATTTTCATAAGAGCTTGTTCAGGATTCTAATTCGAGCTACAAATGGCTAAAATCCACCCCCATTTCGTTACGAAAATACTCATGTAGCGCTACTACACTCCGTTTTTCGCGCCTCATTGGGGCGAATTTTAGCTCACTACGCTATCGAACCAAAATCCTGAACAAGCTCTAAAAAACGAAGCCACATGAATATCAGCAACCACTACTCCCCTATCCCAATCATTGCGAAACATCATGATTAGGGTACACCAACCCAATCTCCTTGCGAATGGCATCCAAAGTCTCAATCAATAAAAGCGAAAAAGACAACGGTAGATCCGGGCTTTCGGTAAGTCCCTGTTCCAAACAACGCATCACTTCTACTGCTTCATAATTATACCCCGTAGAGAAATAATCAAATCCAAAAAATTCGGGACGTTCGTTTTCGCGTAACAAAGTCATAAAAGAAGGCTCATGCCACCGGCTATGCAAGTGCAGGGTGCCGGTTTCGCCAAAAATAAAAGCCTCCGTTTTGGTACCCGCGCGGATGGTGGCATGCAAGTGCGCCATGGCACCATCGGCATATTTGAAATTGATGGCCGTATCTTCGTCTACTCCAGTGCTTCCAATGTGCGCCAATGCCTTGATTGTTTCCGGTTTTCCCAGCAATAAAAGCGATAAAAAAACCGGGTAGATCCCAATGTCCAATAATGCGCCGCCGCCCAAATCGCGGTTGTAAATTCGATTTTCAGGATCCAGTGGAGCACGAAACCCGAAATCTGCTTTTACAGATAGTACTTTACCAATCTGACCGTTGTTGATCAGTTCTAAGACTTTAAGGGTCATGGGCAAAAAACGCGTCCAAATGGCCTCCATTAGGAAGGTTTGATTTTCCGCTGCAGCAGCAATCATCTGGCGAACCTCGGTTGCATTCATGGCAAATGGTTTTTCACACAAAACCGGAATGCGATTTTGCAGAAAAAAAACGGTATTGCTACAATGCGAGGCATGGGGAGTAGCAATGTATACGGCATCCAAATCCGGACAACTAGCCAGTTCTTCGTAAGAACCATAAAAATGGGTTGCGCTATATTGTTGACCAAACTGGCGAGAACGATCCAGGTCTCGAGAAGCAACCGCATATAAACGGGCATTGGGGATTTTTCCTAAATCCTCGGCAAATTTGTGCGCAATCCGCCCCAAACCAACGATTCCCCAATTAAAAATTTTATTCATAGTGCGAATTAACGGTTTGCAATGAGTTCAAATAAATGAGTTGCTCCTAATATTATTTCTTTGCCGGTTTTGCTTTTGGACTGCTAGGCAAAGGCAACAGATCCATCACTTCACTAGCCAGCCCGATTACCCCAGTGGTGATCGAAGGCTGAGGCAGCGGAGAAAATAAGGAAGAATGCAATGGTGGCAATTGAATATCGCCTTTGACCGCTGCTGCTGCCTTGACAGGATCAACCGTTCCCAACCAAAAAAGAAAGGAAGGAATTTTATCCGCCGTACGGCCATAGCGGGAAAAATCTTCCCCCGCCATTGATTGTTGTACTTCCTCTACATTGTTAGCGCCGATGGCTTTTTTAAAAACGCCGATCATGCGTTCCGTAAGTGCGGGGGTGTTATATGTAGAAGGTGTATCTTCCGTACGCAATTCCAGTTTTGGAAATTTATCTTCCGGCATTCCGGCCGCAATGGCTTCACCGTAGCAAATGCGTTTGATTTTATCGATGATATCGGCTCGAACTTTATCGGAATAAGAGCGCATAGTGAGTTCCAATTTCACTTCATTGGGGATCACGTTGCCTTTGGCGCCGCCATGAATGGAACCCACCGTCACTACCGCGGGTTCCAAAGGAGAAGTTTCCCGACTTACAATGGTTTGCAAAGTCGTAATGATGCGGGCTGCCAAAACGATGGGGTCTTTGGTCAGGTGAGGATAAGCGCCGTGCCCTCCAAACCCATAAACCGTGATGTCCATAAAATCGACATTGGCTAAGGCATATTCATAACGGTAACCAATTTTCCCTGCTTCCAGGGTGGGGTGCACATGTAAAGACAAACAATAGTTGGGTTTTGGGAATTTTTCGTACAAACCTTGCTCCAGCATAGCTTTAGCGCCTTTGCTGCGTTCCTCGGCGGATTGGCCAATAAAAAGAAGCGTGCCACTCCATTGGGCTTTATTTTTGACAAGCGCACGCGCGGCGCCCGTCCACACCGTCATATGCACATCGTGGCCACAGGCATGCATCACGCTTACCGTTTTTCCGCTTTCGTCAACTGTAGTCACTTTACTGGCATATGCCCTACCTGTTTCTTCAAGAATAGGTAAACCATCCATATCAGCACGAACCAGCACTGTGGGACCAGCACCATTTTTGAATACGCCTACTACGTTTGTACCGGCAAAATTTTCGGTGACTTCAAAACCAATTTGACGCAGTTCCCCAGTTAGTTTTTTTGCCGTATTTTTTTCATACAACGAAAGCTCCGGGCTTTGATGTAAATTGATGTACAGTTTCTCTAGGTATGGATAATCCTGAATTACTTGTTCCGCTAGGCTTTGTCCATTCAAAGCCAGTAGCCAACCCAATCCAAAACAAAGACATAGAAGGTGTTTCATGTGTGCGCCTCTTTTTTACCCAGGCAAAATAAGCATATTTGTGAGAATAGGCAGCGCATAGCTAGGAATTGACGCAATATCGACTTTTGCCAATTTTGGCAAAATGTTAAAAAATTGCTTCCTTAGCGCAATATTCTGTATATTGGGTAAGCTAAAAAATTGCCGATGAAGCAGATATACTTTTTTCTGTTTTTGATTTGCTCGGTAGTTTTAGGCGCTCAAACGCCTTCTGAAAAACTGTATCCGGGTTACATCGTAGCATTAAACGGACTTAAACTTACCGGCCAAATCGGCGGCCTAAAGCCGGTTGAAGGTCGGGTAACGGTTGTTTTTGTCAACGACTTTGGAAACCAATATACTTTCCCCGCGCCGCTGATACGAGGGTTCGCTTTCCATGAAAAAGAAGAGGTTCAGGGGTATACCACCCGTCGGATCAATGGTGTTTGGGCGTTTTTGCGAGTAGTGGAACATGGCCCTGCCGCTACGCTTTATGTTGCTCCCCAATTGCGCGTTTCTTTCAATGTTTACGGTGAAGATTACTTTAGCGTTTCCGAGCCGATCAATAATTTCTTTTTGGAGACCGAATCAGTTGATCTTTTTCATTTGCGGCCTTTGAGATTCAAAAAACAGTTGTTACGGGTTTTTCATGCCCATGCTCCCGAGTTAGCACTCAAAATTGGTACACTAGGCTACCGTTTTAAAGATTTGGAAAAAATCATAGCGGAATACAATGAGACCATTGCTAGTATTAGGAGTAAAATAAAAAAGATTTAAAGTTGCCGAGTAATCCTTACTTGATACTATTTCTTACCGCCTTTTTTGCCGCCAGATCAAGATAAACTGCTGCTGTTGGCCCGAAATTTCCACTTCCCAACCCAATGTTGCCAATGTCCTGTTTCCTGGCATCGTAGGCCGGATAAAATCCATATTCTTTGATCAATTGTAGGGTATTTCGCCGTAACAGTTCAGCTAAATCGGTAAAATCATAGCGCAGCAAACCATAGTACATCAACCAGTTGACGATGGGATCAACACTGCCTTGTCCCAATTGATCAGACTGTATTTGCGGGCTATTCAAACTGTAAGTCGGCAACCACCAATAATCCGGTTGTATAAAATTGGCTTCCAAAGCCTGCCGAATCATCTCCGCTTGTTCCTGATTGGGAATTCCACCCGCTAAGGGCAACAAACCACCAATGGAACCCGACAAAATGCTATCGTTTTGTACCAGGTTATAGGAACGGTAAATGCCGTATTCCTCATCCCAGAGCTTTTCGTTTAGAGAGTATATGGTCAAATCCAATCCATCGATTATGCTTGAAACATCCATTTTTAGCGCCTTCCCCAAATCGATGATACACTCGCTGGCCCAACAAAAAAGGCTGTGCCAGGCCGCATCCTGAATTTTAGACGTCTCGTTTTCATTGCCCAAAAGCCAAATGTTCGCATTCGCCAATGGTGATTCATTTGCAAAATGCAATGCAATCAACCCGTCTTCCTCTTCGTCGCGATGCTGGTACCAATATTCTTGAGCCGCGATCATCTTGGGGAACAGCGGTTTTAACCAATCTAGAAATGCAGTTTTATCTTTAGTTTGTCGGTACAGCAACCAAGCAAACACCGCATGATAGGGCAACATCAGCACAGAAGGATCATGACCGATATGTTTTGGAACACGTCCGTCAGCAGCTTGAAGTAGCAGTGAATGCGCCAATATTTCTTGGGCTCGATTGGGGTCGCTTTGCCCAAAACCTATCCCCGCAAATAATTGGAGCCAGTGATCCTTGTTCTCGTCAGGGACTATTTCCTGACTTTTGTACCAGTTTTCCAAAACAGTAAATGCTGCTTTGGCCATTGCCGTGCTCAATAAATTATGATTTAAAGGTTGAAGATTGGGAGCATGTAGATAGGCCAGAACAAGTTGTAAATTTATAAAAAGTACGGAACTCAAAGGGTCAGAAACAAGTCAAATACTAAATTTTTTTTATGATATACCAGGGTTAACGAGTTGTACGGATTCCTCCATTGCAAGTTTGTTTTTTTGGTGAAAAATAAAGCTTAATTTCCGCTCATAAGCTTTTAATATGCAAAACACCATCACGCCCAATGAGTGGCGACAACTTGGAACGTATATCCCTCACCGCGGCCATCAGATTTTCTTGCGTCAGGAACCTTCAAGCAAGCCATTTCTGTTGCTGATTCACGGTTTTCCTACCGCCTCTTGGGATTGGGCGCCCCTATGGTCTGAGCTACAACAACATTATAGCTTGATTGCTCCCGACATGATTGGGTTCGGTTTTTCGGATAAACCGACCAATTACTCCTACTCCATTTTTGACCAGGCGGATATTCATGCCGCTGTTTTGCGCGAGCTAGGCGTAAAAAAAGTGCACATCCTGGCTCATGACTATGGCGTTACTGTTGCCCAGGAGCTTTTGGCCCGTCAATTGGAAAACAAAAATGAATTTGACATTGAACGGGTAGTATTTCTCAACGGTGGGCTTTTTCCCGAAACCCACCAACCTCAACCCATCCAAAAATTACTGGCTAGTCCGCTCGGTCCGATCATAGGGTTGTTGATGTCTAAAAAAAGTTTGACGCGTACTTTTCGCAATATTTTTGGTCCAAACACTCCACCCAGCGACGAAGAAATGACCCATTTCTGGGAGCTGGTCACTTTCAACAATGGAAAAAGGGTGATCCCCAAACTCATCAGTTATATGGCCGAACGCCGAGCAAACCGCGAACGTTGGGTGGGCGCTTTGCAAAAAACTTCTACCCCGCTTCGATTGATCAATGGGTGTTTGGATCCCATTTCTGGGCGGCACCTGGCGGAACGGTATCAATTTTTAGTTCCGAATCCTGATGTGGCATTATTGGAAGATATTGGCCATTATCCTCAGGTAGAGGCGCCTGAACGGGTGCTGGCTGCTTTCTTCGAATAGCTACAGGATAATGAGCATTATCTGACCCACTGCTATCGGACGAGAAAACAACCTTCTTGCTGTTTCCCCAGATGCAGCTAAACGCATCGCCATGCTTTAAATCCTCTTTTCAGCTTTCAAACCCCGAAACCTTAATCCTAAGGTTTGGCTCTTGGATGTCCTCAACCGGATCCACCTACAGCCCATCAATCGAATTGACGAGCTATTCCCCCATCATTGGAAGAATATCAATGCTTAATGCTTTTAGTCAAGGGAATTGGTCGGATACTTACATTTGAACCTCCACTACCACTCTACCAACGAGCTTTGCCTAGATCCAGACATTTGTCACCCATATTGCAATTATTCTACTAAGATCATTTATGTATTTTTTGAATAGCTGCATCCTGCCTGGAAACACTCCATATCATGAAACGAACGACTACACTTTGGGTACTATTTATTTTTGCTTTTACTCGATTAATAGCTCAACAAACCCACCACTGGAACTTTCCCATTGCCCCCCAGCATGTCGCTGCATTGATTCAAGGCAAAAGTCTGGATACTAGCATGCTCCAGCAATCGCTATCCATACAAGAGATTGATGTAATGGCCAAAGGGTACTATGTTAGTTTATTGAGCCAAGGAAAAAATCTTGCTGCGCAGTTAAAATTTAAAGCAGACATCAGCATAAAAGCTATGTTTTTCGACAAGCGGCTTTGTGTTCAGGTCGTCGATCAACTAGGCAGGCCTATTGATGATGCCAAAGTATCGGTAGAAGGGCATGAATTGCTGTTTCAACCCAATTTCCAATTATACAGCAAACCCAACCTTTCCCCAGAAAAAGCTACTATCAGTGTTACCTGGGGGGGGCAACACCTACTATTACAATTTTGAATCATCTGAAAAGGAACCTGAGTCTCCTGAATCCAATAGCTACATTTACCCTCGCAAATCAGCGATTAGGGGCTACATTGCCTTATGCAAACCTATTTTCAGACACCGGGACACCTTGAAGGCAAAAATTTATGCCGCTCGACCCAATGGAAAACCCTACTCCGGGCAATTGCGTACACGAATAAAGTCGCACAAAATATGGTGGGATACAATTGTTAATGTTCAAAATGGCGCTTGGTCTTTTGAATTGCCATTGGGTGACACCTTGACCCTGGATCAGGATTACACCTTGCTGGCCAATGCTTTGGATAAAAACATCAGTGACAGCCTATTCTATATTTTTCGGCTGGAAGATTATCATCTCAACCCTGTTCATTACAATGCTTATCTGGATAAAAAAAGTTACCACAAAGGCGAGTCGATCCTTCTGCACTTGCATGCAAGGGGGGCGAATGACCAAGGAGTACCCGAAGCAAGTGCAAAAATCCTACTAGAAGATCGCTATAAAAATGACTTCCCAACTAACCCAGTTAACTTTTCTCTATTAAAACAAATGGATGAAAATGGAGATATCATATTTGATCTTTCAACTGCCAACTTACCTGCCGAATCACGCCAACTTACCGTAAGAATTACATTCTCCAGCCCAGGCACAAATATAGTCACCAAGGAAATTCCTTTTCATTATGACCCAATCCCTATTGTAATGGATCAAAAAGGTGCCAACATTGAAGCTCATGCATTTGGACAAACATTCAGTATTTGGGAAATCCGTGAATATGAAGACCACTTAATCTACACAGGAAAAGATACGTTCCAGATTCCCATCAATGCAAACGCGAATGGGTATGCTTATGGTTTTACGCAGCCACTGAACAGTGTTTCGTTGGAAAAGAGTTCTGAGGATGGTATTAAACCCATTTTGAATTGGGAAAGCTCCAACACGGTAGACAGTAAATTCATTACTCTGAAAAATCCGATCAAAATCCCGATTTGGTACCAGTTATTCAGAGGGAACAAACGCATTCAGGAAGGACTGATACAAGACAGTGTCTTTCATTGGGCAGACCATTCCTTTAATCAGAGCGATTTAAGAATCCAATTTCAATACTGGTGGGGAGATCAGATGGTATCGGAATCTAGGATCATTCCTTTTGACAAACACCGCTTGTTGATTGATTGGGATGTGCCCGAACAAGTGTATCCAGGCCAAACCCTTAGTCTCCAGCTCAGCGTTCGCAACAAAAAAGGGAAAGCACTACCGGGTGTGAACCTGGTAGCTGGAGCAGTCAACGCGCAATTTGAAAAAGGATTACCGCACAGCGCATTGGATCTAGCACCAGATTTCCTCGAAAATGGAACACAACAGTTCAATTATGAAACGACCAGAAAGCAGCGAGACTGGTCTTTTCCTTTAAATAATGCGTTCTACCTCAAACTTGAACAGCTACATCATGATCCCTTTTATACATTCAGATTTCCCCAGGGGCAATTATTGAAAGAGGAACTGACTTTAAGCGATACCACATCTTTTTTTCAAAAACATGCCTTTTTTACCCCATTGGTGGTAAAAAACGGTAATTACGAGCCCGCCCTGAGCATTTATTGCGACGACACCTTGAAATATGTGGGCATCGCTGGAGCCTCTAGCCTCTATTGTTTTGCCGCCCAGGCGGGAACCCATTGCCTTAGTATCCATACTCAGTCAGGCTTGTATCAGCTGGATAGTGTACAATTTACGGCTGGGCAAAGGCTAAACCTCGTTTTGAATGCGGACGCAACAAGGCGGGTGCTTCACAGCGGCAATGTGTATTTTTTTGAAAAGGAAGCCCTCTCCGTGCAAGAGAAAAAAGACATTACCCGGTCAATGGTTTCCATCGGAAATACCGCGGAAGATTTCTATGCCTGGGATAACCACGGCAACTCTTTTGTGTGGAAAAGAGCCATTGGGAAAAATTATAGCAGTGGGATCATTGGCCCCTTTGCAGCTGGTAGTGAAGTTTACATCTTGCAAGCTTATTACAAATACCGGAAATTTGAATTCAAAAAAGAGCAATACGAATCGTTGTTTAAGGACAGCATTATTTGGGCGCAGCAATGGCCTTTATTTTATACTCCAATGCCGGAACCAAGCCTGACAGAGCAATATCAATTACCGCTGATTTTTAAATCCCCAAAAGAGTATTTAATTGCCTCAGGTTTTAAAAAACACAATCCACTTGCCGCTGATACAGACATTCAAATTTCACATCAATCTGATTATAACTATCCTGGTATTGAGTATGGAGATAATAAAGTAATTCGAGGACAAATAATTGAATCCAATCATTTGCCCTTACCAGGAGCTACCATTTTGATAAAGGGCACGACAATTGGAACAATATCAGATGTAGATGGAAGTTTTTCCTTGCAATTGCCCTTTGATAATGCCATCTTGGAAATCAGTTACGTGGGTTATGTTGGCGTAAAAATTAAAACTTCTAAATCAGACTCAGCTACGTCAGCTATTGTTTTACTCAAGGAATCAGACCTAATTTTAGCTGAAGTAGTTGTCACCGGCTATTCTGTAACGAGGCACTCTGTCTATAGCTACTCCATAGAAAGTGTTAATTATAAGGTTTTGAGTAAAAATATTGGGCGATCAAAAGAAAAAAAGGAACACATCCAAACCGAAGAAAGATTCCATAACGCGCCCAATAAAATCCGTTCTCATTTTTCAGATTACGCATTTTGGAAACCCAACCTGACTACGGATTCAAGTGGCAAAGCCGTTTTCAACGCCATTTTTCCAGAAAATTTAACGGATTGGCAGTGCTTTGGAATTGGTATTGATGGAACTGGAAACATGGGGATTGGTACGAGCAAGATTAACGCCTTCAAACCTATCGAAGCCCAGTTGCTCTTGCCCCGTTTTCTGGTGAAGGGGGATGAGGTTTATATCTACAGCAAAATAAACAACAAAACCAACCAGCCTGAGCTCATTCATTCCTACTTCAAACAGAATGGACAAGTAATTGCTGATTCCAACTGGACAGTGGCTAAGGTAAACTATCTCCTACAAAGCATCAAAGCTCCAGCAGAGGGCGATTCCTTGGCCATTGAGTTTGGCATCAAAAGCGGAAATTATCTGGATGGAGAGTCCCATTTGATTCCCATGATCGCCAAAGGTAGAAATCGCCCTTTCGGTCAGTTGCTCGAAATCACCAAAGATACCTTGTTGCCAATAACCCTTGATCCTGGAGTTAAAGAAGCTAAATTGAGCATCATGCCCAATGGCAAGTTGAATCTCATGCTAGATGACATCCAATACTTGCGCAATTACCAATTTGGCTGCAATGAGCAGACCTCAAGCAAATTAATGGCACTCTTACTCGAGAAATCACTGCGCAGTCAATTGAAGCTAACCTTCAGCCTGGAAGCGGACATTTACAAAGGTATCTCCATCCTGGAGCAAAGGCAATTGTCAAGTGGGGGCTGGTCCTGGTATACCGAAGAGCCTGGAATCATCTGGATGAGCAATTACGTTTTACAGGCGTTGATCAGGACTTCCAAGTCAGGCTACCGGGTTGAAGCAATTGAAAAAGGTCTCAAATTTTTGAAGCAACATTTACCAGGCATGGGTGAAGAAGACAGGTTAAAATCTCTGGAAACTTTTTCACTTGCTGGTCAATATTTTGATCCCAAATTATTAGAAAACCCAGGGCGCGATCAGAAAAACCTGAGCTATAAAAAACTTTTGGTAGAGCGTCTGCGCCAAATGAATAAACGTTCCTACTCCCTCGACACCTTGTATAAGTACTTTTTCAACGGAGAGGGAAATGAATTTATTTTTTCGAAAGGTGAGAGCCATCAATACTCAAAAAGCCAGGATATACAAAACATATTGCTGGCCTACAGGATTTTCAGGGATGCAGGTAAAAAAGAAGTACTGCTTCAAATTCGTCAGTACTTATTGAGCAATCATGGCATCCATGTGGGAAATAATCGCTATGGAGGCATCTGGAGCAATACGATGGAAGTTGCTAAAATCTTGGAGGTCATTTTACCAGATATTTTAAGTGCGCCACCTGTTTTTGCGAAAAAAAATTCAAAATCCGCACCTACAAAGTCTTACAAGGTCTTGAATGTGAATGGATCGGCTCCTTTTTCGATCAAACTCCAACAAGCAGATACCTTTTATTTGAAACTGGGCTCAAGTATCCCTTCGGCTTATGTTTCATTGGTTCAATTCAGCGATGAGAAGGTAACAGATCATTTAGACTCTAAAACGTTTGAGGTAGAAAGTAAATTTTTAGGTTCTCCAAGCCTGCATAAGCTCAAGCTTCACAAAGCGGTTACTTTACAGGTTGACGTTACTAATAAAGAAGACGCCAGTTTTGTGATGGTGGAAATTCCCATTCCGGCCGGTTGTGATTTTTTGGACAAAAACGAAACAGGTAATTCCAACGAGAGTCAGCGCGAATACTTCAAAGACAAAGTGGCGATCTTCTGCACCCAACTTCCCAAAGGCAAGCACAGTTTCAAGGTACAATTGTCGCCCAATTTTGCTGGAAAATTCACCCTGAACCCAGTTTGGGTCGAAGAAATGTACCGTTCCGCTAGCCATTATGGTAGCAATCTGCTTGAAAAGGTAGAGATATTGCCTTGATTACCGCGAAGTGTCATTTTTGGAAGGTGTTTTACAATGGAGGTCCTGTTGGTTTCAAATAGTTCAGCCAGTTAGTGTGGAGACAACCAAACCTTTGCCTGTTCAAACTTCACTTCGCTGTAGGAAGGTAGGGGAGTTTTTTTAAGAGTGTGCTTGGATTCCGCAGCATACCTTTTTGACCTTTTGTGACTTTTAATGTAACTTCACTTATAGTAATCAGGTTTACGTTCAATTAATTGGTCTGTATAACCTTAATTCAGGTGATGGAACATCATAAATCAACATTAACCTCGGCGTGAAGACCGATTATAAAACAATTCACATCATGCGCATTTTGCTTTGTTTTACTCTTTTGCTGATCAGTCATTTTACCATTTTCGCCCAAGCCCAATTACCCAATAATGAAATTGCCCCTCGTTTTTTGCACGAGGAATGGGATGCCCGCTGGATCACCCACCCTACTGCTACCACCAAGGATTTTGGGGTATTTCATTTTCGCAAAACCATAGAACTCGCCCAAAAACCTGATAAGTGTGTCATCCATGTTTCTGGCGATAGCCGCTATCGCGTGTACATCAATGGGCAGATGGTTTGTTTTGGACCGGCCCGCAGCGATCTAATGCACTGGAATTTTGAGACCATTGATATTGCTCCGTTCCTACAAACTGGAAAAAATTCACTCGCGGCAGTAGTTTGGAACTTTGGCGCTTATCGCCCAGTGCCTCAACAAAGCTGGGAAACTGCTTTTTTGCTACAACCAAACGACTCGGCGTTCATTGCTTTGAAAACCGATAAAACCTGGAAAGTACTACAAGATCCCAGCTATTCCCCGGAAATGGAAGGCATTTACAACATGCACAGCTACTTGGTGAGCGGACCTGGCGAACGCATCGATGCCGCTAAATACCCTTGGGGCTGGGAAAACACCGATTTCAACGACGACAACTGGAGCAGCGCCAAAGCCATCTGGCAAGGTATGCCCCGCACCAGTGGCACCGAAATCAAATGGGGATTGGAACCCCGCCAAATCCCAATGATGGAATCCACAGAAGTAAGATTGGGCGCAATACGCCTGGCCGAGGGCATCACCCTGGATTCTTCTTTTTTACAAGGCAAAAAACCATTGACCATCCCCGCCAATTCTCGCATCCGCATCCTTTTTGATCAAAAATATTTGACTACGGCTTATCCCAAATTGATTACCAGCGGCGGCAAAGACAGCAAAATTACCCTCACCTACGCCGAGGCGCTCATGGAAGAAAAAGGGTACATGGTCAAGAAAAACCGCAATGAACTTGAAAATAAAGTAATCAAAGGATACCAAGACATTTTCCTACCCGATGGCGGCGATGCACGGCTTTTTTATCCGTTGTGGTTTCGAACCTACCGTTATATAGAGATGGTAGTGGAAACCAAATCCACACCGCTAGTCATCAGCGATTTTTATGGTTTATTTTCGGGCTATCCCTTTGTGGAAAAAGGCAGTTTTTCTTCCAATGATCCCAGACTGACCGAAATATGGAACACCGGCTGGCGAACAGCCAGATTATGCGCAGGCGAGACCTACTACGACTGCCCCTACTACGAACAACTACAATATGTGGGTGATACCCGCATTCAGGCGCTCATCTCCATGTACGTCAGCGGCGATGATCGCTTAGCGCGCAAGGCGATCACCGATTTTGGGAATTCCTTGAATTTTGAAGGGTTAACCCAAAGTCGTTACCCCGCTGCTACCCCGCAAATGATCCCTACTTATTCCCTGTTTTGGGTGAATATGCTCTACGATTTTCATATGCACCGCCAAGATGCTGCTTTTGTCAAGCAATGGCTGACCGGAGTAACTACTGTTTTGGACTGGTTTTTAGCCAAACGCAATCCAAGCACCGGTTTAATTGAAAATCCAGGCTATTGGAATTTTGTGGACTGGTGTTTTGATGATAGTGGCGTTCCTGATTTAAAAGGTGGATCTTCGGTCTTATCGCTACAGCTGGCCTATACCCTCCGCGATGCTGCGGTGTTGTTTGCTGCTTATGGCGATCAGCGCCATGCCGCCCATTACCGCGCGATGGCGGCGCAAATCATTGCGCAAGTAAACGAACAGTGTTGGTCGGTAGAGCGCAAAATGTATGCCGATACGCCAGCAAAAAAGAGCTATTGCCAGCACGCCAATATTCTGGCTGCGCTGGTCGACGCGTTGCCCGTGTTGGATCAACCAGCCTTACTCAAACGCATCATGACCGACACCGGGGTAGTAGAAGCTACTTTTTACTTCAAATTCTACTTATTCCAGGCCATGAAAAAAACGGGATTGGGCGATGGCTATTTGGCACAACTCAAACCTTGGCACGAAATGATATCGATCGGTTTGACCACCTTTGCCGAAAATCCCGAGCCAACCCGTTCTGATTGTCATGCTTGGAGCGCCAGTCCCAACTACGATTTATTGGCTACGGTATGCGGCATCCGCCCAGGCAGTGCTGGCTATACCAGTGTTTGGATTGAGCCCAGCTTGGGCAACCTGCAAACCATTCAAGGTAAAGCCGCCCACCCTAAAGGCATGATCGAGATGGAACTACATCGCAGCGGCGCCAGCGGAGTACAAGGGCAAATCAACTTGCCTCCCGGAATCAATGGCGTTTTTGTTTGGAATAAGAAAAAGATCCCGCTCATTGGCGGTACACAAAAGATATCGATCAAGTAAATGTCTGATTTCGTCATCGACCAGCTGGGGCGTAAGCTGGAGTTTACGCACCCTGCTCAGCGAATTGTATCGCTGGTGCCATCCCAAACCGAGTTGTTGTTTGACTTGGGCCTAAGGGAGGAAATAGTGGGCATCACCAAGTTTTGTATTTTTCCAAAAGACCAATGTCGTCAAAAAACCAAAATAGGCGGCACCAAACAGGTCAATTTTGCCGCCATCCGCGCCTTGGAGCCCGATCTCATCATTGGCAACAAAGAAGAAAATGCTCAAGCTGACATTGAAAAATTAGCGTTGGAATATCCCGTTTGGATGAGTGATATTTTCACCCTGGAAGATGCCCTAGCTATGATCACCCAAATTGGGGGCTTGGTGGGGAGAAACGAAACCGCCCAGATCATGGCGCAACAGATCGAGCAGGGTTTTGCGCAATTATCTATTCCCGCCAAACCCATTCGCACCGCCTACTTCATCTGGCAAGATCCGTACATGGTTGCCGCTGGTGATACCTTTATTGATGAAATGCTGGCTCGTTTTGGTGGCTTGAATGTTTTTGCCGACAAAAAACGCTATCCAATCATCAGCATGGCTGATTTACAAGCGGCACAACCCGAGCAAATTTTACTATCCTCAGAGCCCTACCCTTTTAAAGCCAAACACATCGCAGCGTTTCAGCAGGCCTGCCCCCAGGCGGAAGTGCGATTGGTGGATGGCACATTATATTCCTGGTATGGGAGTCGGTTGTTGAAGAGTTTGAGTGAAATAAGGGGAAACTGATGCTTTAAATCAAAAAGGCAGGTCAAAACTCACCACCACAAAAGCAGGTATGGCCTCCACCGAGGAGATATACAAAAAGTAATCTGATCTTTGCAATGAATTGAACAACTTGGTATTCTGCAGGTTGTGTAAATAAAAGCTCAAATTTCCCTGTTTGTTGTTTTTTAGTTCGATCGTTTTTCGCAATCGATACGAGGTTGTAAGAAAAGTTACGGGCGACTGTCCGCTGTTTTTAAAATAAGTTCGGTTCAACATTGCTGAGGCGTGCCAAGTTCGGAAATTCCAAAGCAAAGCCACATCCATTTTCCAGCTAAAAAGGTGGTTAGTAAAATTCCCGCCTGAAGCGATGGTATTTTGAGCAGCGCCAAATTTATTTAGAAAATCTACTTTCAATCGTCGGCCAAGGTTACGGATCAAATCAAGATTAAAATTGATGCTCTTCAGCGAAATAGGAGTGTTCTCGTTGTTGATGCCATAGAAATTTTTGGAAAGCATGCCATTCCCGCCCACTTTAAAGGTTAATTTCATTTTGGGTATAAATTGCTCAAAATTCCCTTTAATCGAAAAACTGTTGTTTCCTGACGTATAATAAGGTGTCGACAACTGTAGCGATTGCACAAAAAAAGAATTTTGATGCCATATGTTTTGATTAAAACCTAGTTGCATTGCCAGATGATGCGTTTGAAATTTTGTGTAATTCCTCCGCGTATAGCTAAAAAGAAGATCTTGTCCGCCCTCAGTTTTAAACCGCGGAACAAGCGCTATCACGGTATATGGATCCGTCAGGTAGGCCGAAGTAAAATAATTCCGACCGGTATTGGACCGAATGGCATAATTGTAGGCAAAGAAAGCAGTGCCCCCATCCTTAAACTTGTGTTCCAAATTCAAATTGAGCTTGACGTAAGGAATCAACTGCGCAGAATCTGGTTGCATAGTGCGAATTTGTTGCCTTCCGGCTACCAGACGCAAGTTCACTTGATCTTGTTTGGAGATATTTTGACCAATCTTAATGACTTGTTGGAAGGCGCTGCGCTGAACCGTATTTTCGCCAAAAGAGATGGGCGTCATTGGGGCAGCTTCAAGGTTAGGCAGCAATTGCGTTTGCGGCAAAAACTGAGCAGTTGAAAGAATATGCTGCGTTTCCAACTCTGCAGAAAACGCCTTTACTGCAAAAATATACCGCAAAAAAAAGTTGGCTTCGCGGTAAGGTGAATTTAAGTTTTGAACCAATTGGGTGCGGGTACTATCCACCCCCCAATATTTTGAATAAGCTTCATTTTGGCTTTGCAGGGTTTCGCGGGCGTGGAGTTGAAAAACATTGAATTGTGCTTGCCCCACGCTGTTTTTCCCGATTTTTTGGGTGTACAATCCCGCAAAATTAAACTCTGCCTGTTTGATTTGATTGAACGATTGGTAGTTTTTGACTTTACTTTGCAGGGTTTGTACAATGTTTTGCGTGCTGTGATCATCAGAGAACTGCCAATGCCCGTAGGTAAAAAAACTGCGTTTGAGGTTTTTGCTCGTGTGGTTTAGGTTGGCTTCGCCTTGAAAAAACACATTAGCGAGCTGGTTTTTCCGGGCGGTTTGCAAAAAATAAGTACTGGGATCAAATAGGTACTGCTGTTTTTGAGCAGTGAATTGTTGATCAGCTTTGTAACCCAGGGTACCGTTTAATTGGAGTTTCCATTGGTGTTTTAGCGCAAAAATGGCACGTAAGGTGGAAAAAGTATTGTGTGAATTATCTACGTAGGGATTGGATAATCCGCCGGGATTATCGATCGAAATGGGATTCAAAAAAGTATTTTTTACCGGTTGTACCGTACGATAATCATAACTGTCTGGATCGTTGTAAATGGCTTGCAGTTCCGAAGTAGAAAATTGATTGCCCGTGTTGCCTACATTGGTCAACCAGAGCAGTTTATTTTTACTGGCCAAGGCAAACAAATTGGCTTGCAGCGTGTATTTCAGCTCTTTTCCCGCGCCTACGCCCATATCGAGGGAACCGCCAGGGGCAGTCTTCAGGCGTTTGTTGAATTTCAAGTTCATCACCATTTCCTTAGATGGGTTTACATCCTTCAATACCGGATTACCCTGAAAATGATCAATCACCTCCACTTCATCCACCATAATTGCGCGGATGTTTTTGGTGCCCATGTTGTATTGTCGGCCAAAAACGTCATCACCTTCGATCAAGACTTTGCTCAAAGTCTTCCCATTCACCGATATGGTTCCCGTTTCATCGATCTGAACGCCGGGCAATTTCTTGAGCAAATCCTCGATGCTATATTCGGAGGAATCGCGAAACGATTTTAAATCAAAGCGCACCGTATCAGAACGGACTACGATTGGCGGTTTGCGGTCTTGAATCACCACTTCTTTGATGTCGAACTGCTGAGGCTGCATACGGATGCGGATAAACGCAGTATCCGTTTTTTCCAAGGCTAGCTTTTGTGGTTCGTAGCCCATGTAGCGGACTTGGAGCCATACTTTTTGCACGCTATCTAGGGTAAGAGAGAATTTCCCACTTGTATTGGTATTGGCAAAAAGCAACGGCGCGGCAAGGGTATCGGCAGTTAAATAAACCAGACAGCTCGACAGCGGCTGATCCTGTTCATTGAGAATCATACCGCGGATGGTTTTTCCATTTTGCGCTACCAGCTTATGGCTAAGCAACAAGCAACCCATCAACCCGATTAACAGAGCTATTCTACTCATTTATCTTTTTTGAGCTTGCGTTGGTTTTTGTACTCACTAATGAAAGTAAACTTACTTTTTTCAATTTCATAATTAGCTGATGGATCTCCATTTGTGACAGAAACACGATCCGTTGACATTGCTTCCACTTCCAATAATAAATTAATATCAAATTCTTTTAATTCTTCCCAGGTCACCTCTGTTCCCAGTTTTGGTTTTTCCATTTCAATGGCATCGGCAGTACTGGATTCAAAACGCTCGAATTTATATTTCACGATCCCGTCTTCCGAATAGGCTTCCAAAATCAATCCTGGTAAACCCCCCAATTTAAAGGGACCAAAGGGCAAAGGGATATCTGGCGTAAACCAAATATTGTACGTTCTGCCCCCAAATACCCCTTTGGCGTGAATCGCCTGTAGATTGCCGATCTTGCGGGTTTCTTTCATGATGATCCAATCGATTACTGGTATTTTCTCTTTTAGGATGAAGGTTCTGATAGGAGATGAACGAAATTCCGTTTTATAATACACAAAGCCAGAACCTCGATCTATGAATACCGGTAACCCCTCCGAATCGCCTTTGGTATAACCTGGCATATTGGTGCCTAAACCGGTATAGGAATCTTCTTTAGGGTAGTCATTGTGAATGAACTTGCTTTTATCAGGGGTAAAATAAAGTGTATTCGTGCCGCTATGACCTTTGGAGTTGGCCACTAGGGCTTCGCAATGGTAGACGACTTTGGCGATTTTAACCTGACTAAAGACCGGAGAAACCCAGTTTGTCAAGAGCAAAAACAACAAGAATGGGCAAATTGCACATTTCATATAGCTGTGTGTTTTAATGTAAGTGAACTGGGGTAAGGCAAACTCTACTAGCTCGATTATCCTATTTTGAGCACTATTGCTTTTTTGTTTTGTTGCTATCCCGCTGACGTTTGTACTCACTGATCCAGGTAAATTTACTTTTTTCAATTTCATGATCAGCTGATGGATCCCCATTTGTAACAGTAACCTGATCATGTGACATGGCTTCTACTTCTAACAACCAATTAATATCAATTTCCTTTAATTCCTCCCAGGTCACCTCTATTCCCTGTTTTGGTTTTTCCATTTCAATGGCATCTGCAGTACTGGATTCGAAACGTTCAAATTTGTACTTCACGATCCCATCTTCCGAATAGGCTTCCAAAATCAATCCAGGTAAACCGCCCAATTTATAAGGACCAAAGGGCAAAGGGATATCCGGCGTAAACCAAACGTTATAGGTTCTCCCCCCAAATACCCCTTTGGCATGTATCGCCTGCAGATTGCCAATCTTGCGTGTTTCTTTCATGATGATCCAATCTATTGACGGAATTTTCTCTTTTAGAATGTAGATTCTATTTGGATACAAAGGATAATCGGTTTTATAATACACAAGTCCAGAACTTCGATCTATAAAAACTGGCAAACCTTCTTGATCGCCTTTGGTATAACCTGGTGAATTGGTGCCTAAACCCGAATAGGAATCTTCTTTCGGGTAGTCATTGTGAATGAACTTGCATTTATCAGAGGTAAAATAAAGCGTATTTGTGCCGCTATGACCTTTGGTATTGATCAAGAGGGCTTCGCAATGGTAGACTACTTTGGCGATTTTGACCTGACTAAAGACTGGTGAAAACCAGTTTATCAAGAGCAAAAACAACAAGAATTGACAAATGGTACATTTCATATAGCTGTGTTTTTTACGGCAAATGCATTAAGATGGGATCTACCTGAATTCAACCTCACTTATCTTAATTTGCCCCCTACTGCTTTTTTGTTTTGTTGCTATCCCGCTGGCGTTTGTACTCAGTGATATATGTGTACTTGTTCTTTTCGATTTCGTAATCGGGGATAGGATCATCATTTGTACCTTTAACTCTATCAGTTGATGATGCTTCTACTCTCAGTAATCCAGTTATAACAAAGTTTCGAAATTCTTCATCCGTAATTTCCTTACCTGACTTTGGTTTTTCTAACACAACCGAATCTTTAGTACTCGATTCAAAACTTTGGAATTTGTACTTAACAAAACCATCTTCTGAATAAACTTCAAGAATCAACCCAGGAAGGCCGCCAAATTTATTTGGTCCGTAGGGCAGCGGAATATCCGGCGTAAACCATACATTATAGGTACGACCGCCAAAGGAGCCTTTCGCATGTATGGCTTGTAGAGTTCCAATCTTTCGAGTTTCTGATAAGATCGACCAGTTTATGACTGGTATCTTTTCTTTTAAAATATAGCTCTGAATCGGGGAATAGTAATCCACTTTAAAGTAGACGACGCCCTCGTTTCGATCGGTAAAAATGGGAAAACCCTCGGGATCTCCTTTGGTAAAGGAAACTAAATTGGTTCCCAATCCACCATATTCATCTACCTTTTGATAGTCATTATGGATGTACAGGCTTTTTTCGGCTGTAAAGTAAAGGGTATTGGCGCCATTGTAACCTTCCTTAGCTTTTTGCACCAATGATTCACATCTGTAGACTACTTTAGCGATTTTGACCTGGCTAAAGGCAGGCGAAACCCAGTTTGTCAGGAGCAAAAACAACAAGAATGGGTAAATGGCACTTTTCATTTAGCTGTGTGTTTTATGGTAAGTGAACTGGGATAAGGCAAACTCTATTAGCTCTATCATCCTAATTTAAACCCTACTACTTTTTTGTTTTGTTGCTATTCCGCTGGCGTTTGTATTCAGTGATATAAGTGTATTTGTTCTTTTCGATTTCGTAGTCGGGTCTGGGATCCCCATTTGTAACACTTCCTCTATCTGTAGATAATGCTTCCACACTGAGCAAGTCCGCAATTACAAAAGCGCGAAACTCATCCTCCGAAATTTCTTTACCAACTTTAGGTTTTTCTAAAAGTATCGTATCATTTGTACTTGATTCAAAACTTTGGAATTTGTACTTGACAAAACCATCTTCCGAATAAACTTCGAGAATTAAGCCAGGCAACCCGCCAAATTTATTGGGCCCAAAAGGTAGCGGAATATCTGGTGTAAACCACACATTATAAGTACGCCCCCCAAAAACACCTTTGGCGTGAATGGCTTGTAAGGATCCAATTTTTCGGGTTTCAGATAAGATAGACCAGTTGATGACTGGTATTTTTTCTTTTAAAATATAGCTCTGAATCGGGGAATAGTAATCCACTTTAAAGTAGACGACGCCCTCGTTTCGATCGGTAAAAATGGGAAAACCCTCGGGATCTCCTTTGGTAAAGGAAACTAAATTGGTTCCCAATCCACCATATTCATCTACCTTTTGATAGTCATTATGGATGTACAGGCTTTTTTCGGCTGTAAAGTAAAGGGTATTGGCGCCATTGTAACCTTCCTTAGCTTTTTGCACCAATGATTCACATTTGTAGACTGCTTTGGCGATTTTGACTTCGCTAAAGACCGGCGAAACCCAGTTTGTCAAGAGTAAAAACAACAAGGATTTCGTTACATAGCATTTCATATGGCTATATTTTTTAAAATAAATGGACTAGGGTGAGACTACCTGATCAGCCTCCCTTCTCTTATTTTGCCCCCCCTACTACTTTTTTGTTTTATTGCTATCTCGCTGGCGTTTGTACTCACTAATGAAAGTAAACTTACTTTTTTCGATTTCATAATCAGGTGATGGATCTCCATTTGTGATATAACCACCATCATGTGACATGGCTTCCACTTCTAACAACCAATTAATATCAAATTGCCTAAATTCTTCCCAGGTCATTTCTCTTCCCTGTTTTGGTTTTTCCATTACAATGGCATCAGCAGTGCTGGATTCAAAACGTTCAAATTTATATTTCACGATTCCGTCTTCCGAATAGGCTTCCAAAATCAATCCTGGTAAGCCGCCTAATTTATAGGGACCAAAAGGCAAAGGGATATCCGGCGTAAACCAAACATTATACGTTCTGCCCCCAAAGACCCCTTTGGCGTGTATTGCCTGTAGATTGCCGATCTTGCGGGTTTCTTTCATGATTATCCAATCAATTGATGGTATTTTCTCTTTTAAAATGAAGGTTCTGGTAGGAGATGAACGATAATTAGTTTTATAATATAGAACCCCAGAACCTCGATCTATGAATACTGGTAAACCCTCCTGGTCACCTTTGGTGTATCCGGGCGCATTGGTGCCTAAACCCGTATACGAATCCTCTTTAGGGTAGTCATTGTGAATGTACTTGCATTTATCAGGGATAAAATAAAGCGTATTCGTGCCGCTATGACCTTTGGTGTTGGCCAATAGGGCTTCGCAATGGTAAACGACTTTGGCGATTTTTGTTTGGCCTAAGCAACTCAATAAATTACTGACCAAAAAAACTGCGCAAAAAAATATTCTCATACAAATTACTTGAATCAATTATGGAAATGAGAGAACAAATGCAGTGGTTTTTTAGAATTTGGATTAACTCTATTTTCTTCACCACAATTGCTCTCTCTTTTTAATACAATAACTTAATTTTGAGGGCAAAGTCGAGTATGACCAGCTTTACAAGCGCAATCATTGAACATTGCCTGTGCTTGTGCACAAGTCGGAGCATTAGACGCGCATTCAATACTACCATTTGACCACACCGCTGTGCACCATCCCACCTCACTGTTTTTATGATCAGCAGGCAGTAAAGAAGCTAGTTTAAGGTATTCATTGATAGAATACGTGTTTTTAGAGGTTTCTCCATTGATATAATGGATTTCAACCACAATAGTATCCTCGTCTGCAGATAAAGCAGCCGGTGTTTGGGGTTGAAAAAAACCCGCAAAAAACACTAGGAATAGTCCAAATAAGAGTTTCATAGTTTTTTGTTTTTAATTTTAAAAAATGCTCCATAATTAATGAACCCAAACCTATTATCTCTAAATAGCTATACCTGTAAGTTGGCGCCTTAACTTTTTGACATTTCTTCTTTAGAAAAGTGGGTTTAGCAACTCATCATTTATGCCCTGGGCTATGATCTTGTAACTCAGGTGTTACAAACTTATCTTTGGTTTGTCTCAAAAAATGAGACGTTTAAAATTTTAACAAAAAATCTTCGCTGTAAAAAAATGTACCATTGGTTTTGCAATACTCGATGGGCGCTCCTAATCCTTTCAAAGTATCAAGGTATCGGTAAACAGAGGCTCTTGATACGCTGACCCTCTTAGCAAGCGCCTCTGGGGTACCCGTAGATTTCAATCTAATCAATTGATCTAGGCGTTTTAAGGTGTTTAACTGGTTTAGAAAATCCATACTTGCTTAACTGCTTATATACTTAATGCTTAACAATAATTTGGTTACAGAAAACCTACCGTTTTTTAAAGCAGATTGCTGCTCAAAAGAAAAACCTTTCGAATGGTTTGTCAACACAAAAATGCGAGCATGCGGCACTTTGATTTTATGGGCTTTTTTTAGAAAAAATTTACTCAAATTCTTGTTAATCAATATTTTGCAAAATCAATTCAAAGAAAAACGATCCCAATCTTTCTGAATCCAATGGAAAATTTTCAACCTTAAGGTTTCCTCAGTGCAGCTTGCTCGGGAATAGGGTCGATTTGAAATGACGGCATTACAACCTACTCGCCTGCTAAAGCCACCCAATTGGAACTACAAGATCAACACACCTACAATTATTTTTATTTTTCCATGTTTTTCTTTCAACCAACATAAAAAATTAATAATCAAATAATTAATAGTCACTGCTTAGGTTTTTTCTACCCAAAAATCGCTCCTACTCCCACTCTTCATTCGAGATATTAAAAATTTGGCAAAGACTTTGATGTAGTACCTCATAGGGATTGGGCTTAGTGTGTCCTGGTTCCAGCTATTTCAGGTTTAGGAACGGATGAATAATAAATTGACATTTTAGCCGCCGCTATTTTGTTGCCAATCGACTATCTTTTGAGGCGCAATGTGGTGCATTGTAACGAAAAAGATAGGAAGAGTGGCGGCGAAAGAGCAAGGATAAAGTGGTAATTTATTACTTAACCGTTCCTTCAACTGTCATGCGCGTGTCCGGTTGCACGCGTTGCGGGTGATTTAGTATGGTCTGGTTTGTGTTCGCGCTCAAGCTAGTATCAAGTCGGGTTTATTAAAACAAGTTGGGTTGAACGACGCTAATTGCCGATGGGTAAAACCATTGCAGGCAGGTAAAGGCATAAGCCAATGCGCCTGCCGGGCAGTACGTCATCAACAAAGGAGAATGGCCTAAGGAGAACTTTGTCCCCTCAGTTATACTCCACTTCGGATGACCAAAGATGATTTTGGCGCTTCCTTTTTTGCCCTGCCTGGTAGCAAATCTACGGCTATGCTCGTGCTTTGCGCCTTGTAGGTCAAAGAGTGAATTTGTCAAAAGTCACCTTTCTATCCTATGTGAAGTATAGCGCTCTGGTATGGATTGTGATCACTATGTGCTAAAACATGGCATTGATCACACTACTGTCCATTTTCATTTTCGGTAGCATAAACCTACCAGGTCTTCGAGACCTGGTAGGTTTAAGAACCGTTCATTTGAAAAATAACCAGTAGCCTGGCATTGATGTATTTCAATGCTTTGGGTATACTGTGTTGTATAGGTTTAAATATTGTACTTCACTCGGGATGACCAGGTGATTATTGGCGCTTTCTTTTTCCGCCTACCGGTTTGCAAATGCAAGACGTAGTTTCGACTGCGTATGCGTTTTGCGTCTCGGCAAGCCAGAGGAATGAATGCGTCTAAGTTTCACCCCCACATCCAGTACGAAGTGTAGGGTTGTAGTCGCTTCAATGTATTTGCATTAACAATGTTGGGAAGCAATTTGCTACCCAATGAAAAACATTTAAAACAATACGCTTTCAATGGCTTTGTCTCAGTCATGGAAAGGCAAGTCGTATTGATCTGTAGCAGAATACCTGTCGCTGTAACCGGCAACGACTAGGTTAATTCACTGTTGTACAGAGCAATAAGTCTTACTTTTTCCCAGACCAAGGTGAAGCCACAATACAGATCATAAATCTTTTTCATTTTTTTAACTTAATGAACATGATGGTAAGAAGACTACTCTTACCCCTGGGATTGCTATGCCTGATGGTGCTGCAATTACAAGGGCAAGCTACTGCTGTGCGCAGTAGAGTACTCGTTAAACTGAAGCCGACAGTAACGAACGTACAATTCCTTACAGATTTTTCTACAAATAGCCGTTCTAGCGGTGGCGCTTGGATTGAAAAATCACTCAGCAAAGCCAACAACATCATTTTGATGAAGTATGATTCTAGCGCAATTGGCAGCGATGATTTTTTGAAAGAGTTGACCCAAAATCAAAATGTAGAGAGCGCTACTTTTGATTATGAAATCCAAACCCGATCGGGGCCTATCGATCCCAATGACCCTAATTTTGATGAACAATGGGGGCTTAGCGCCATAAAAGCTGACAAAGCATGGGAGCTTACCACTGGCGGATTAACGGCTCGCGGAGACACCATTGTGGTTGCCATTCTCGATAGCGGTTTTGACATCAATCATGAGGATTTGGCGGCCAATATTTGGTACAACCGGGCAGAAATAAAAGGCGATGGTAAAGACAATGACAACAATGGCTATATCGACGATTATGTGGGTTGGAATTTCCCAGCCAATTCTCCCAACCACAAAGCGGATGTACATGGGCAATCCGTAGCAGGTATTGTTGGCGCCAAAGGCAACAATGGGATAGGAGTTACAGGTATCAATTGGAATGTAAAATTGATGCTTTTCGAAGCTAAATTGGTCAGCGAAATTATTTCCGCGTATGAGTACATCATTGACCAGCGCAATCGCTACAACAAATCAAAAGGCAAGGAAGGCGCTTTTGTGGTTTCCACCAATGCTTCATTTGGCATCAACCGCATTTTTTGCAAAGACCAACCGCTTTGGGGTGGTATGTACGACCGATTGGGCGACGTAGGTATTTTAACTGCTGCTGGCGCTGCCAATAATGCCTGGAATCTGGATGAAGTGGGCGATATGCCAACTAGTTGTGAAAGCAAGTTTCTCATTACGGTGCTGAACACGAATGATCGGGATGAGAAATACGCCGGCTCGGGTTATGGAAAAACAACCATTGACATGGGGGCGCCCGGTCAAAACTCGTTTACCACCAGACCTGCCAACGCTTATGGGAGTTTCAATGGGAACTCGGCTGCCGCGCCTCATTTGGCTGGTTCTATTGCGTTGTTGTACAGTTTGCCTTGCAAAGGGTTTGCTACCAGAGCGATTGACTATCCTATGCAAACTGCCATGCGCGTAAGACAGGCGCTCATGCAAGGGGTTGACTTAGTCCCCGCACTATTGGATTTTACTGTTTCTGGAGGTCGCCTCAATGTGTACGAAAGTCTGGTCAACCTCAATAAAGATTGTCCTGCCGAACCCATTGTACAATCGGTATCGGAATCGTCGATGTTGCTTTACCCCAACCCGGCAAACGAGATGGTGGAATTGAAGTTTATGAATGAAGATCACTCAGAATATGAGATCGCAGTTTATAGCTTACTTGGGCAAGTGATGTACCACAAAAGGAATACGCCTGCTTTTACCGGGACCCAACAAGAAGAGATAATAGTAAAAGGCTGGAGCCCTGGAACTTACTTTGTTCAAGTATTTAACGGGAAGGAAAAAATGACCAACCGCTTGGTAGTTTGGTAGAAATACAAAATGATTGCAAATCATGGGTTAGATTAGCTAAGAGATTGACTAGTAATACATTGACTATCAGATCTTAGTAAACGAAATATGCTCAAAACCAATGATTAATTCCAAACCCATGATTTGCATAAATTACAAATAAGCGACCAAGTAATCCTAAATCGTCCTTACTACAATCGTGCTTGAGGAATTATATCTTGATAAAAGTCAACAATATTCATTGCCGTCGTCCCATCGGGACGATATCTTTGTAGCGAACCAAAATGGTCAAAATTCCCCTCGTTCCATCGGAACGATATCTTTGTAGAAGAATGCCAACGAAACGTGCTCCAGTTTGTGGGAACAGTTGAGATACCATTCCTACGGAACGGGGACAGAGGTAGCCCTCCATTTCTACAAAGATACCATTCCTAAGGAACAGGGTTGAGGCCTCTACATAATGAGCGTATGAAAATGAAAAAAGGCTTGCCGAAAGATTTCGACAAGCCTTTTTTATAGCTATTGGAAAACAAACTATCGATTAATACCGACGTTTGCTACCGCCTCTTTTTTGTTTTACTTTGAACTGATTACCGCCCGTTTTACCGTTACCAGCTGCACCGCCCAAACGGGTCATGGCACAACGGAAACCAATGGTACGGTCGGCTTCATCTTCGTTTTTGTAACGACGAGCGCCTGGAGAAAGCCAGTAAGCGCGGTCAGCCCAAGAACCACCTTTGTAAACGCGTGCTTTATCGCTTACCAAAGTGTGTTTGCCGTATTCGTAAACTACGTTAGATTCTTTATCACCATCTCGGTAGTTCAAAGCGTCTCCACGGCGAATGTTATCACGGTTAGCGAGTTCATCGTCTTGGAAGAAACGGTACTTCAAACGACCCAAGCTGTCTTTTTCTACCGGACGGCCATCTTGATCCGTTTGCAAACGTTTGAATTCGTTACCCCGGATTGGGTTCAAATCTTGGTTTTCAACATCGCGCAAAGTTGAACTGGTCAAAGGACGGTATACATCAGCTACCCATTCATTGACGTTACCCGCCATGTTGTACAAACCAAAATCGTTTGGTAAGAAAGAGCGCACCGGAGCAGTTACCGCAGCATTGTCGTTCAAACGACCAGCAAGACCCATGTAGTCCCCTTTTTCACGCTTAAAGTTGGCCAACATCTGCCCCTGGTATTTATCGTGTTTTTGATACCGCGTACCACCGCCATCCCAAGGATAAACCCGACGATCAGTGATCATTTCATCACCTTCAGAAGATTGTTTGCCTTTAAGTGCTAGCGCAGCATATTCCCATTCTGCTTCCGTAGGCAAGCGGTATTCTGGCAACATGATACCATCCTCAAAACGTGCTGGACGAGATTCACCCGTACGGAAATCTTTAAGGTTTTTGCGAACGTTACCTTCATATTGGCCTACCAAGTAAGAACCCGTGTTGAAGTTGTCATCGTCTTTTTGTTCGTTGTTAGAGTTCAGGATACCCTTTTCAACCAACAACATTTCGTTCACCCTGTCGGTACGCCATTTGCTGTACTCCGTTGCTTGCGTCCATTTAACGCCTACCACGGGGTATTCGTCAAAGGAAGGGTGACGGAAATAAGTTTGAACCATTGGCTCATTATAAGAAAGCTCGTCGAACCAAACCAAGGTATCCGGCAATGCTTTGCGGTATACTTCAGGGTAAGTTTCCCCGAATACACGATCTACCCAGTAGGTATATTCGCGGTAATCGATGTTGGAGACTTCTGTTTCATCCATATAGAAAGATGAAACCGTAACGCGACGAGGGATGTTGTTCCACTCATACATCACATCCTCTTGGGTAAGCCCCATGGTGAAAGTACCTCCTTCAATCAGTACAAGGTTGGGACCAGTGATCTGACCGTCGTACTTTAATTTTTCAAACCCACCCCATTTGGTGTCATTGTAATTCCAACCAGTGGTTGACGAACGTTCCTTGCTTTTGCAGGAAGTTAACAGCGCGGTCGCTACCAATAGGTAAACGCTAAACTTCAACAGCTTTTTCATTATCATCAAAACATTTATTAATGAGAAATGGCCAACAATATTTGCAAAATAAATGCTTACTACCGAACGTCGCTAATTTTGAATTAGTATGCTGCGGTAATAAAAACCCATGCTATTTTTTATTTGAACCCAGGCTAAACACGCCCTTATAGCCCGCCAAAGATAAAATTATTTTACCTATACGACTTTTTTCAACGAAACATCTTGAAACAATCGTTGATGTCCACTTTGCGGCGCTTGCCTTTTCGATGCTTGCCTTGATCATCAAAGGTAAGCGACATGGACAGTTCATGACTCCCTCCGGTGCGATTAACCGCCAAACTAGAGATCGTGGCATCATAGCTGTATCCGATGCGCAAAACACCGTAATGATATCCGGCTAAAATGATCACCGCATCCGGATTCCCTCCGCTTTGCCGGTACCACAAACCGCCAAAAAAGGTATCGTAAGCAAAATACGCGCCTCCATTGATTTGCGTAAAATCTCCCTGGCGCACTACCAGCAAATTCGGGGATATAAACGCCGGCACCCGACCATTATTGTTTTTCAAAAAATCAATTTCGGAACCCAGGGTAAGGGTGTAACGGATCGGACGGCCAATAGAGATGGATTGGGTAGAGCGTAAAAAATGATCATTTGGATTGTTGATGTGTTGTAAAGCCAGGCCGGCATAAAATCGTTTGCTATAGGCCAAAACGCCTGTTGATAAGTCCAGCGCATTGGCGCCCAGGCTGTTGGGGCGTACTTCACGACTTGCGGTTCCGTTTCCAGCCCCATTACGCGGATCCAATTGATCGCCAAACACCAGCTGATCCCAAGCCACCTGGGTATTAATATAGCCCGCTTGAACCCCAAATTTTAAAAATAATTTTTTGGTTGTTTGTAAATTGTAGCTGTAATAAAGGTTGGCATTTTGAGTTTTGTAGACGCCATTACCGGCAACATCCGCTTGGAGCATCATTCCAAAACCGCTGTTGAGTCGATCCATTCGCTGTTCATAAGCCACGGCGTAGGTCTGGTAAGCATTAGGCCACGCCGGCCACTGATTGCGGTAGTTGACCATCACCCTGGGCGATTTAGATACCCCAGCAAACGCAGGGTTGATCTGTAATGGAGCAGCAAAAAATTGACTAAAAATAGGATCTTGGGCTTGGCATAATCTTTGCAAAAAAAGACATAAACCCAGCATCAAAAGCAGCTTATATATGGTTTTGGGCATCATAGTTGAGTTGAGATGTTAAGATCTTACTTATTTGACCAACTACAGACATTGTTAAAAGACAATACCTGTTAACTTCGCCTTCGTTAAGAGTGTGTTTGGATTTTTTATTCGGACTGCAAAGTAAAAATCCATCCAAACTCTAAGAGACTGATTTTAACGCACCATGATTAAGATGATATACCTCAATGGCATATCTTATTTTACATTGGTTGGTTTTGCATCCAAATGAAATTTCAAACACATGCTCAGAAACCCATGAAAGTTATGAAGAAAATTACTTCAACCAGCGTATTCCTCTTGGTATTCCGTCTGCTGTTTGCAAATTCACCTTTTTTCATTCAAGAAAAACTGGAATGGAGCAGCTATGCTAAAACCAATTCCGGCACAGCAACTGAAAAAACGACTACCATTTGGACTTTTAAAGGGGCAGTACATAGCGATGAAACCCCCGGTCTGCCTTGGATGGTAAAGGAATTAACCATTGAAAGCGCCGGAGCCTTTGACGTCCAAATAATCAAAGTAGTTTGGGAAGATTTGCCTACCCCGCTTACGGTTTCAACATCAATGGTATCGGAAAACCTGCAATTCCGCACTTCTGTAGAAAAAGATCGCAACCAATTTTTTGGTAAAATAGCGTTTATCCCCATTATTCGACAAGGGGATCGCTATCAAAGGGTTGCTTCCATTGAGCTTCGGGTTGATCTTCGACCACAGCCTGAACTTCCACGTGTGCGAACCGATGAGTTTGCTAGCGCATCCGCGCTGCGTGAGGGGCAGATTTACAAAATTGCTGTTCAACAAAATGGTATCCACCGGCTTAGCTACGATTTTATCAAAAATCAGCTCAAAATCGACATCGATAAAATTGATCCGCGTACTTTAAAAGTTTTTGGCCAAGGCGGCGGGATGTTACCTACGCAGGTGGATCGCCCGCGCATTGACGATTTGGTTGAAAATGTCATTCAAATTAGCGGGGAAGACGATGGTAAATTTGATCCTGTTGATTTTATCCTGTTTTATGCCCAAAGCCCCGACAAATGGGAGCTCGACGACCAACAACAATTCAATTTGGTCAAGCACATTTATGATACCCAGAACTATTATTTTTTAGTGGTCAGCGCTGGGAATGGTAAGCGTTTGAGCAAGCAAACATCATTGAATACAACCGCATTTACCACAACTACCTTCAATGATTTTGGCCGTTTAGAAGAAGACAAAGTCAACTTACTGGCTCAAGCGCAAAATCAAATCAACACTACTGGATCCGGACAGCGCTGGTTTGGCGATTGGTTTAAGGGATCGCGAGAATATACCTACCTCAAAGCGTTTAGTTTCCCCAATTTAGTGACCGATCAGCCGGTGCAAGTAAAAGCGGAAATGGCTTTGCGGGCGGCAGTACGGTCGCGATTCAGCGTTGCACTCAATGGAGCAATACTCAATAGCAATCTTACCGATTATGGCATTTATAATTTTACCAGCAATGAAGATGATTATGCTGTAAATGCGGCTTTGGCTAGCAATGTATCCCTCAATCGCGATGATATAGACCTGATTGTACGCTACCCCAATCCGGATGGCGTGGGCGATCAAAGTGAAGGCTGGTTGGATTATGTACAAGTAAATGCCCGCCGAAAGCTGTTGATGAGCGGTGATCAAATGGTTTTTCGCGACCTCAACTCCCTAAAATATCTATCCACTACTTTTCAGTTGGGGAATATGACCGATAATATTGCGGTTTGGGACATTACCGACCCTCAGCGGCCTCTGCTGCAAGACGGAACCCGCAATGGATCACAATATAGCTTTGGCGTTTCTACCAGCAATCTTCGAACTTTCGTTGCTTTCAATACCCAACAAAATTTCCCAAGTCCAAAAGCTTTGGGTTCAGTAGATCGCCAAAACCTCCATGCCATTACCAGACTTGATTTGGTCATCGTTTACCCCGCGGTAAGCGATGCAACGGAACAGCAGGGTTTTTATGACGCTGCAAACCGCTTGGCGCAACATCGAAATACTTACAATGGTTATCGGGTTGCTATTGTGCGTACCGACCAGATTTATAATGAGTTTTCATCGGGTAGAACTGACCCTACCGCTATCCGCAATTTTGCCCGAATGCTTTATACGCGGGATCCAAATTTTCGATACTTGTTGCTAATGGGGGATGGATCTTATGATGTACGCAACATTGACAAAAAAGGTGATAATTTGATTCCTGCTTACGAAGCCGATAGTTTTAACCCGCTGGATGCCTTTCCCAGCGACGATTATTACGCCTTGCTGGAAAATATTGATCCCAATCCGTTACAAGGTCGCATGAATGTAGCTGTTGGAAGACTCACTGCTCGGAATGCCTCTGAAGCGGGCCAGATGAGCGATAAACTCATCCGTTACGATTCTGAACCTTCCGCCTATTCCGATTGGCGCAACCGTTTGCTGTTTGTAGGCGATGATGAAGACAATGATTTGCACAGCCGTGATGTGAATTTCATCGCTGACTCCATTGCCTATAAATTTCCAAATTTCAATACCGATAAAATACTCATTGACGCATTTCAGCAACAATCTACTGCAGGGGGAAATTTTTATCCCGACGTCAATGCTTCGATCAACCGCAATATCTTCAAAGGGATCCTCGCGGTCACCTATTTGGGGCACGGTGGTCCGAACGGATGGGCGCAAGAGCGAATTTTAACCATCCCAGACATCGTCAATTGGCAGAACAGCGATCGGATGCCGCTTTTTGTAACTGCTACTTGTTCTTTTACCAATTACGATAATCCTGGTAGCACTTCAGCAGGAGAAGCAGTATTGCTCAACGCCAAAGGAGGAGCAATTGCTCTTTTTTCTACCGTACGAGCCGTATACGCCAGCGAAAATTTCTTATTGACCGAGCGTTCACTAGAAATTCTATTTCAGCGAGCAGCTGGCGCTTTGACCATTGGCGATGCCATGCGTACTGCCAAAAACGCCTTTACCGGCTCTGGTATCACCACCAATTCCCGTAAATATGGCCTTTTTGGCGACCCTTCGATGCAATTGTCGATCCCGCGATATCCTATTATCACCACCCAAATCAATGGAAAACCCATAGTTGGCGGAAAATCCGACACCCTTCAATCCCTTCAAAAAGTGACTATTGAGGGCGCCGTTACTGGTACCGATGGACGGGTGCTCAGCAATTTCAACGGGATCATCTATCCAACAATTTTTGACAAAAAAGTAATTGCCCGTACGCTGGGGCAAGACCCCACCAGTCAGCCTATGGATTTTACCTTGCAAAAAAATGTCATCTTCAAAGGGCGGGCTAAAGTTGAAAAAGGGCTATTCAAATTTACCTTTGTGGTTCCTAAAGACATCAACTACGCTTATGGCCCAGGAAAAATCAGTTACTATGCTTCGGATACCATCAACCTACGCGATGCCTCAGGCAATTATCAGAACGTAATCATTGGCGGAACCAGCGCCACCGCATTGGCCGACAAGCAAGGACCTGTAGTAGATGTGTTTATGAATACGTCAGATTTTGTATTTGGCGGACTAACTGGACCAAGTCCATTACTTTTAGTGAAGCTTGCCGACAATAATGGCATCAATGTTGTAGGGAATAGCATAGGACACGATTTGGAAGCCGTTTTAGATGAAAATACCCAAAACGCGATCATTTTGAATGATTTTTTTGAAACAGAGTTAAATGATTATTCAAAAGGAAGCGCTAAGTATCCCCTCTCTAAGTTAAAAGACGGTTTGCACAAAGTAAGGGTCAAAGCTTGGGATGTTGCCAACAACCCGAGCGAAGGATACACCGAGTTTATTGTAGCACAATCGGCTAGCATTGCTTTACAACATGTACTCAATTATCCCAATCCCTTTACCGATCGTACCTGTTTTCAGTTTGATCACAACTTAGCAGGACAGCAGATTGACGTACTCATTCAAATTTTCACCATCAGCGGTCGTTTGGTCAAAACACTTGAAAAATCGATGATCAGCAACGGCTCCATTCGGCAAGACGATTGTATCGAGTGGAATGGTCGGGATGATTTTGGCGATCCATTAGCTCGCGGCGTTTATGTGTACAAAGTAAAGGTAAAGGCCAATTTCCCAGGGGGAGCGGCAGCAAATGGAGAGAGTGCGTTCGAAAAGTTAGTCCTGCTAAAATAAGATTTTCAATTTTACGTAAGAAAGGTATCGTTATATTTACCCAATTATTTCAAAATTAAGCAATCTCATGAAGAACTTATTCTTTCAGTTCTCTGCAGTTTTCATCTTGTTCTTCGTTGTATCGCTCGAGCTATCAGCTCAAGGTCCCTGCGTACGCGGAAGCAACGGAAAGTTGCAAAACTTGGATGGAACGCCTTGTATCAATACCGTTACCTCGGCGGTTCCCTTTCTCAGAATTGTTCCCGATGCCCGTTCAGGCGCTATGGGGGATGCTGGTTTGGCCATTTCTCCTGACGCCAATGCCATGCACTTCAATGCTTCGAAATTGGCTTTCGCTACGGAAAAGCTAGGGATTTCAGCTACCTATACGCCTTGGTTGCGTGCATTGGGGCTAAATGATGTGTATTTGGCTTATATCAGCGGCTATAAAAAAATCGATGATCGGCAAGCAATTGGCGCCAGTTTGCGCTATTTTTCCTTGGGTAGTATTCAATTTACCGATGCCAACGGACAGCCGCTTACCACTGGTCGCCCCAACGAATTTGAGGTTAACTTGGCGTATGCCCGTAAGTTATCGGATAATTTTTCTGCCGCCATCAGCGGTAAATTCATCTATTCCAACTTGGCAGCTGGTAACGTAGTAGGCGGTGAAGTCATCAATCCAGGTATTGCTGGCGCTGCTGACATCTCCTTCACGTATAACAAGGAAATTAAACTGAATAATACCGAAACCAACTTAACGGTGGCTTTGGCAATGACAAATATCGGTTCTAAAATTTCTTATACCAACTCTCGTTACCGCGATTTCCTACCAGCCAATATGGGCTTGGGAGCAGCCTGGACGTTCAAATTGGATCAGTACAACAAGCTTACGCTGACCACCGATGTGAACAAATTCATTATCCCAACTCCTTGTCAAGGAACGGATTGCGATAAAAACAAAAACGGCATACCTGATTACAAGGAGAAATCACCCATCGGTGCGATCTTTTCTTCTTTTAGCGATGCCCCTGATGGCTTAAGCGAAGAACTCAAAGAATTGATGTTTTCATTTGGCGCTGAATATTGGTATGACAACCAATTCGCAGTTCGTGCTGGATATTTTACGGAAAGCCGTCAAAAAGGAGCGCGACAGTACCTCACGCTAGGTTTGGGTCTGAAGTACAACATTTTTGGTCTAAACTTTTCCTATTTGGTGCCAACTACCAACAACCGCAACCCGCTGGATAATACTTTGCGGTTCTCTTTGCTCTTTAATTTTGCAGATTTAGCAAAAGCAGATACCAACTAGAAGCATCCACTCAAATTAAAAAATAGACCGCGATTGCTTGAATCGGGGTCTATTTTTTTTATTAGCATAATAAAAACTGCTACAAGCCTGTAAGCCGGATTTTGTCTCCTTTGCAGGATCTCTATCATTTATCTAGTCCCAGCTTTGCAGCATGGGATCCATCTGCCTACCCCTCCCAATTTTCTTGCGAAAACATAGCGAGCAACCTTGCTCCCTTCCGCTGGCATAACCAGCCTGGGGAATTGAGATGTACATGGCATTTCAACCCATAAGGTTTATCCCCGTCCGATATTGCTACCCGACAGCGTGCGCTCTTACCGCACGTTTTCACCTTTACCTGTCCATTGCTGAACAGGAAATATCGTCTCTGTGACCCTCTCTGTCTACCCTTGCGGGCAGCCCATCCGTTAGATGGTATGGCGCTCTACGTTGTCCGGACTTTCCTCATTTTTTTCAGTTGCCTGAAAAAACCGCGATAGAGCAGCTTGTAGCGGGGTCAAAATTACGCTTTTTTCAGCGAAATATCGATGGGTAGTTGAAAACGGCGCGGGATCCCCATTTTTCTATTCTGAAATTTTGTTGTAATTTTCCAACAAACAATAGGAGGGAAAAATTGTACATATTTTTTTGAGTCCTATTATAAAAATTTTTAATTGAAAAAGGGCGCAACATTCACTGAACTCCTTCGTATTCAAAGACTATGAAAAGCCGAGTTGTAAAAGCGTTGGGAGTTTATGCAATAGTCATGCTGAGTATTGTGGGGTTAATTGGACTCACACAGTATTTAACGGTCTTTTTGTATAAGGAAGCGGATCTTTATGCAGCGCCCCAGTTGAACTATCTCGGATGCTTATTGCTGTTAAACCTCTCTTGGGCGCTGATTACGCATTACACCCTTAATATTTGGCTCTTTTCAAAACTCAAACAATTAGAACTTTCGATAGTAGAAAAAATAGGGCTCCAAGTGCTTATGGCTGCTATAGCAACTGGCTTTGATATAGTCATTGGCTTTCATTTGCCTTTTTTGACTACCGGCCTTGTGGTACTGAGTTTTCTTTCTCTTTTTGATTTGTACCTGGATAATTACCGCAGCCAGCAATCATTAGCCTGGCCGTTCGCTTGGTTGGTATGGTATGCCGGAATTGGCGCCGTTTTGCTCTTTTTTTTCAACCTGCAAAATGCTACCCCTGGCGAAGGTTACGTCATTCCGATTACGTTGTTCGCCATGTGTTTTTGGCTGTTGCTGTTTCAAGTGATTATTCTGGCGCTTTTTTCCCGCGATTTAGATCCCTTCATGCTGCGCTTGCCCAGTTTGCGATACCGCATCCAGCTGGCCATTGTGGGTTTGTTCCTCATTGCTTTTTTGGTCATTGGTAGTTTTACCTTGTGGCAAATCAAAGACCTGATTCAAGAGCAAAGGAGTTCATTGTCGCAGTTTACTGGGGTGCTGATCAGTTCTTATGTCTTTTTTCTGTTGATATCGGGGGTAATTGGAATTTTTATTGCCAAAACCATCACCAATCCTCTCCAACAAATTGAAGAAGGGCTTAAGCGACTCAAACTGGGCAATACCGAACCCCTGGTATGGAAAAACCCTGATGAGATTGGCATTTTGGTAGACGCTTACAACAACTCGGTAGCCGAACTACAAGAAAATTTCCTACAATTACAAGCCGCTGAACGAAAAGCAGCATGGCAAGAAATGGCCAAGCAGGTAGCTCATGAAATCAAAAACCCGCTCACGCCCATGCGCTTGAGCGTGCAGCACCTGCAACGCGCCACGCAAATGCGCCCGGAAGAAACACCACAACTCTTAGAAAAAGTGTGCAAAACAATTTTAGAGCAAATTGATTCCTTGACCCGGATCGCCAATGAATTTGCCCATTTTGCCAAAATGCCACAACCTGAACATTCGGTTTTTGATCTGCGCGACGCGCTACAATCGGTTTACACCCTTTTTGAAGAGCAACAAAGCCCCTCTTTTCAACTACATTTGGAGACCTCCCCTACTCCACTTCCGATCTATGCCGACCGTGAACAATTGACCCGTGTGTTGACCAATTTGGTTCAAAACGCTCGGCAAGCAATCCCCGAGCAACGCGTTGGCCAAGTAGCGCTTACCACCAAAAAAATGGAAGATCGAATTATCACCCAAGTCACTGATAATGGACAAGGTATACCCCAAGACATCCAACCCAAAGTCTTCCTACCCAACTTCACCACCAAGTCCTCAGGAATGGGTTTAGGCTTAGCAATGGCCAAAAACATCGTTGAAGCTGCTGGTGGAAAAATCTATTTTACCACTCAAGAAAATGTAGGCACCACCTTTTTTGTCGAAATGAAAGTGTTTGAAAACGCTGCGAGCTAAGAGCTTGTTCAGAATTCTGGTTCGATGGCGAAAATGAGCAAAAATTGGCACCAATGAGGCGCAAAGAGCGTGGTACATCCCGACAAAGTCGGGAGAGTGTACCCCGACTTTGTCGGGGCAGGT
>JBBANM010000014.1:0-90861 GCA_040401995.1 Saprospiraceae bacterium | reverse complement strand
TGCTGCTAACTTTACAGCTACTAAGAAAATGGTTATCGTTGAGTAATCAACTGATGAAGCCATAGAGCAATAAATGGGAGTATCCACCGTAATGGTGGGTACTCCTATTTTTTTTCTTCTTGTTATTTACAGATTCTTTTTACAATTTTTATTACCTTCGTGACAGAATAAGGTTTCTCTTTTAGAACCGTTTTATAATCCCATGGTATGAAAAATTTACGTAAGGCATTCCTTTCAGGGGCTCTGCTATTTTTTTGCCTTTCTTATGCAGCTGCCCAGCAAAAAGTAGTTGTTGTTGCTCCGAAGCAATCTATCAACTATGGTACGCGCACTTATACTGCAAACATTCGGGTTGTTGGTTTCAAACAAATCTTAGGCACTCAGTTTACTTTAGCTTGGGACACTGCTGTCGTTCGTTTCGAATCAGTATCCAACTTTGGTATTGCGCTTAGATTGGAAGATCATTTCGATTTGAAAGTAACCAAGAAGGGACTTTTGCCATTTGCCTGGTACAATGAAGCCATCCGTGGGATTAACTTACCGGACAGCGCTACGCTTTTTTCTGTTCGTTTTAATGTAGTTGGACTTCCCAATTCTGCATCAGCCTTGAATTTTACGGACTTTCCTACCGCTAAAGAGATTTCTGATACGACGAACATGCCGATCAGATCTCAATATGTTGATGGTCAGATTACGGTAAAAAACACTGCCGGAACGACCAGCGTCGTTTCAAATGAACCAGAGCGTTTAGCGATTACTAAGGCCTATCCTAATCCTTTCCGAGAGTCGGTGAATTTAGATTTCTCCATCAAAGAAGCGGGAAGGGTAGACATCGAAGTTTCAGATGTCACTGGAAAATTGGTTCATCAGCAGCAACAGTATTTCTCTGCAGGAAAGCAATTGCTTTCTTTGGCACGGGATTTGTTTCCTGCTACAGGAGCTTATTTGATCCATTTGCGAAACTCAACCAGTTATTCTCTACAACAAGTACTCTTGCAGGCGCCTTAATTTTTTTTGCAAATTATCCCAAATCCGAGAAAAATGAATCACAAGGTTACACGCCTGCTACCCTGGCTGGCTTTATACCCAATGCTATGGATTTTTTCCATCAGCCTAGTAGCAGCGCCTTCATTTGAAGGCCCAAATCTTTCGAAGGCAATCATTGCCAAAAATCTCTCCATTGAAGTCAGTAATCCAAATAATCCGGCAGCGGCAATGGATTTTTTGGCTGAAATAGCCAATGTGACTTCTCAAAAAGGAGCTGATTTTTGTGTTCAAGTCAAAGTCACTAATTTTACCAACCTTATCGGGATGCAGTTCGCAGTGAATTATAATCCCTCTAAGTTGACGTTTAAGGAGGTTAAGAACTTTAACCTAGCTGGTCTGAATGCTTCTAGTTTTGGTATCGTCAACGGGAAAATAACTGTTTCCTGGACTGAAGCAAGTCTTACCGCAACTACACTTCCTGCTGGTACCGCTCTATTTGATATTTGCTTTACAGCGGTCAATGCAGACGCAACAGACAATCTTACATTTACTGACGGCGAGATTATTCAAAAAACAGGCCCAACCACCGAAGCTACTGTTCCCTTTACCTCTACACCGGGTAAAGTTACCATTGGAGCTGGTGGCACCACTGGACCTGGAAATTTAACACCAGTTACCGTTGCCGTTCAAGATATTCAAACTACCAACGGCGTTGAATTCTGTGCAAAAGTAACGGTCACCAATTTTACAAGCCTAATTGGTTTGGACTTTACTTTGCGCTACGACGCCAACACCATGGATTTTGTGCGGGTGACCAATCTCAATCTATCCGGGCTCGCTGCAAGTTCTTTCACCTTACCTGGGGTTGGTTCAAACCCAACTGGGGCGGTTAGGATGTTATGGAGCTCTTCATCCGCTTCAGGAATTACTGTGACCAATGGCACGGCAATTTTTGAAATATGCTTCAAAGCAAAAGTAGCGAATGCGACTACCAATATCACCTTTGCGCCTGGCGCAGAGGCTTTAGATAAAAATACGGCCAAACCCGGCGTAACGGGTCAGAATGGCACCGTTACAGTGGGTTCAGGAAGTACAGGCGGAAACACCGGCTTTAAAATTACCATTGATAATGCAACGGTAGTTAGCGGTCAAGATGTTTGTGTAAAATTGAAAACAACCAATTTTACCAAAATCAGCGGTGTTGAATTCATCCTCACTTTTGATGCAACCAAACTGCGTTTTAAGTCGGTTGGAACTTACGGACTGTCAGGTTTAACCGATGCATCGCTACGGGTACCAGGAGGAACCAATCCAGCGAATGAAATTAAACTTTCTTGGAATGATCCCGATGCAGCAAGCAAAACCCTGGCAGATGGGACATCCCTTTTTGAAATTTGTTTTACCGCCATCGGCGGAGCTGGAACCACCAATATTACTTTTGGCACGACGACAACCGAAATTATTGACGCTGATCTTAAGTCCATTCCTTTTATGGGAGCAGGAGGCGCAATTACAATAACAGGTTCTTCAGCTGCAAGTGTTAATGTAACAGCTAGCAATGAAACGACTACCCTGAATCAAGAGTCTTGTGTGAAAGTTACTACTTCAAGCTTTACCAATTTGAAAGCTTTGAATTTAACCATGACTTTTGACTCTACTGCTCTACAGTTTAAGCGGGTACAAACTTTGAATCTTACCGGTCTTGCTCAGGGTTCATTCACCCTCCCAGGCGCTTCAGGTAATACCCGCACAGACGCCGTCAGATTGGGATGGAGCAATGCCACTGGGGTAACAGTTACCGATAATACTTCTATTTTTGAAGTTTGCTTTACTGGACTAAAAGCAGGGAATTTTCCGGTTAGGTTTAGCGGCGTAGGTTTAAATGCTACCAACGCTAGTAATGCCAGTGTAACCGTTTTACCTACCAATGGTTCAGTAACTGTTAACCAGCCTACCAATACTACTGATTTTACACTCAAAGTTGCGGATGCAAGTGGCCAAACCAATACGGATGTATGTTTGAATGTAACAACGCAGAATTTCAAAGCCATCGTGGGGATGGAATTCAACTTGGCATTTGATCCAGCTTTTTTGCAATACAAATCGATTGGCTCTTTTGGACTGACCGGATTGTCAGAAAGCTCATTCGGATTGCCGGGCGTAGGCGCTAATGCGAATGGAACCATCAAACTTTCTTGGTTGGACAATACGGTGCAAGGCATCACGCTTGCCGATAACACTGTTGTTTTTCAGGTGTGTTTTACCATAAAAGGAACAACTGGAAGTTCACAAGTAAGGTTTGACGCTACAAAAACAAGAGAATTTACGGTCAACAGGAATAATACAACCGTTGCCCTTACCGCATTTCAATTGTTGCCAGGTACTGTAACTGTTGGGACTTCTGGCGGAATAGCACCTACAATTGCTAGTCCACCAGTCATTACCAACAATACCTGTTTTGGCGAGAGCAAAGGAGGAATTGATATCACTGTAAGTACGGGATCAGGTAACTATACTTATAAATGGAGTAATACAGCAACTACGCAGGATCTGACCAATTTACCAGCAGGGGCTTATACCGTAACGGTTACTGATTCCGGTACCTCTTTGACTACAACAGCTACCTATAACGTTACTCAACCAGCTGCTGCTATTTCGATTACCAACAGCACCAAAACTGATGCGGCTTGTTTTGGACAAAACTCAGGCTCCATTGCTATAACTGCAACTGGTGGAACAGGAGCGTTGGCCTATTCCTGGAACGGTGGATTAGCTGCTGTAGCCAATCCAACCAATGTGGCGCCAGGAACTTACACAGTAACCATTGCCGATGCCAACGGTTGTAGACTTACTGGAAGCCCGCTTACTGTTGGGCAAGCTACCGCAATCACCGCAAGTGCAGTTACCCAAAATGCCCGTTGTACGGGAGCTTCTTCGGGTTCTATTACTTTAAATATCTCTGGAGGCTCTTCTCCCTATGCCGTAAAATGGAGCAACACAAATTCAGTAACAACCAATGTTCAGAGTAATTTAGCTCCTGGCACTTACAGCTATACTATTACAGATTCCAAATCGTGTACGACGACGGGGTCAGCTGTAGTAGGTTCTGAAACTGCCGTTCGTATTGTTTCCATTGACCCGGTTTTTATCAATAATGGTAACGATGGCGCTGTCAATATCTCAGTAACAAGCGGAACAGCTCCGTATACTTATAAATGGACCGGTCCAAATAACTATACAGCAACTACAGAAGACATTGGCCAATTAAATGTTCCCGGAGATTATTGTGTAACTGTTACCGATGTAAATAGTTGTACAGTAACGGGTTGTGCAACCCTTAGTCAAAAATTGAAATTTGGCAGCATCTCCGTAAATGATGCTTGTTATAATCAAACCAATGGTAGCATTACCCTAAATGTAGTAGGTGGTCAAACGCCTTATACCTTCAAGTGGAGCAACAATGCCACAACTCAGAACTTGAGCAACCTTGCTGCTGGCGCATTCACAGTAACGGTAACTGATGGTAAAGGGACTACGGTTTCTGGTAATTTCCAGGTTAATCAATTGACCCAGATTGTTGTAACTGCTACGACCACCCAAGTTACTTCTGGGCAAAATGGAACCAATGGCGGCATAAGCTTATCCGTAACAGGCGGCGATCCCGCTTATAGCTATAAATGGAGCAACAATGCCACCACCTCTAGTCTAGGCAATATTGGTACAGGTGATTATTGTGTTACCGTAACCGATCAAAAAGGTTGTACCAGTTCAGCATGTGCTAAAGTTGAATTCAAGGCGCCGCCTTTATCAATTGGCTCAGAAATTACCGATGTAAAGTGTAATGGCGATGCTTCAGGCTTGATGCGTTTGCAGATCAATGGCGGGGTGGCTCCATTTGTAGTCACTTTTGGTGATAATTCACCAGCTATTAATTCTACAACCGGTGTTGTTGAAAGAAAAAATCTGCGTTCAGGATCGTTTACTTACCGGGTGACGGATGCTGTTAATTCTACCTTTGATGGCAATGTTGTCATCAGCCAGCCTGTTCCTTTATCAGTAAGTGGATATACAGTTCGCCATGATAGCGAAGATCCTGGATGTACAGGTAGTATCGCCATTAATATTGCTGGAGGTCTACCTTCTTATACTGTAAGTTGGAACTCACCCAATAGCGGCAGTCAAATCATCAATCTTTGTGAAGGAACTTTTATACCAACAGTGATCGATGGCAATGGCTGTCGGAAATCATTTGATGGTATCGTTGTCAATACTTTTGGTGTAAAAGGGTTGGTAAAAAATGCCAATTGCCCTTCTGAATCTACTGGTGGCGTACAACTTCAAGTTGCGGGCGGTGATGCACCATTTAAATATTCTTGGTTGAATGCCAGGGGTGATACCGTTGCTCGGGTAAAAGACTTAGGTAATGTACCGGCAGGTGTTTACCGGAGCATAGTAAAGGAAAAATCAGGTAATACTTTGGAGCGACTATTTACGGTTGGAACTACTTCGAATCTTAGCGCTACTATTGACGTATTGTCCAACTTTAATGGCTTTGCCGTAAGTTGTCCGAACGGCCGTGACGCTTCAGCTAAAATAAACGCTATTAATGGAGGCGGTTCAAATTATACCTACGAATGGTTGCGCAACGATACACTTATCGCGAGCAATCAAACCATTCAGAATGCACGTGGCGGAAAATACAAAATTCGGGTAACCGATGGTTTGGGATGTGCAATTGAAAAAGAAGTGGTGTTGTCAATGCCGCCGGGGTTGATTCTAGATGCATTTATTTCAAACCCATCTTGTCAAGGCAGCCGCGATGCTGAAATTGTAGCGAATGTTGGAGGGGGAATACAAGGGTCAATCTACACCTACCGTTGGAGTAACCAATCCACCAATCCCCGGATTTCATTTCTTTCACAAGGGAGTTATACTGTCACTGTTACTGACCGCAACAATTGTAGCACTTCAGGTACTTTTAGCGTAAAAGACCCAGCACCCATCCAAGTAACAATTGAGACGATCAATGCTACTGAAAATTGTAATGGTCGCGCCAGAGCTTTGGTAAAAGGTGGTAACAAGCCTTATACTTTCCGCTGGAACGCACCGGTAAAAACAGCAGATTCGATTGCTATCAATCTTTGCCCTGGTGATTACGTAGTAGCAGTGACCGATGCAAAGGGATGTAAAGCAGCACCAGAAATTTCAATGGCTCGAGTATTGGATCGCCGTTACCCTTGCTTGGATATGCGTGCAGTGATCTCTCCAGATGGAGATGGCTTGAACGAGGCATTTTTGATCAATTGCATCGAGGAATTTTCAGAGAATGTAGTGAAAATATACAATCGTTGGGGACAACAGGTATATGTTTCAAAAAACTACAACAATGATTGGAAGGGGATTTCGTCATCAGGTGAAACCTTACCGGATGGCGCTTACTACTATGTATTAGAATACAAAGACAACACCAGTGGACAGCGAGTACTAATAAAAGGATCTATTACCTTGATACGCAATTAACCAGTAGAGAGAAACTTCAATCCGGCATGGGCTGGTCAGAAAGCCAGCCCATGCAAACATTCCATGAACCATAAACCGATTTCTCCATGAAAAAATTACTACTCTTTTCTGTAGCCTTTATTTTGGGTACTGCTTTGTTTGGTCAAGACGAAGCCATCTTTGCCCATTACAACATCACCCCAATCTTGGTTAACCCTGCTGCTGCAGGTTTTAAGGATCAAACACAGGTTCAATTCAATGCACGCACCCAATGGGCAGGTTTCCCAGATGCGCCTACTACTTTCGGGGTTCAATACAATGGCCCTTTAGGTAAAACCTTTGGTATTGGCGGTGGATTATTGGCTGAAAACGCAGCGCGACTTACAAGAGTTCGTGCGAAACTGAATTATGCTTTTCGATTTAATATTCACGAAACTGTGAAATTGGCAGTAGGTTTTTCTACTGAATTTCAGGATGTTAGATTAGGAAATGGAATTTTAGCGCAAACTTTTTATCAGGGTGGAGACTCAAAAATTGAAAGCGCAGTAAGAGGAAATCAATCGTTTGATGCTTCATTTGGGATCTTCGCCACTGTAAAGGAGAATACTTACTTTGGATTGTCCTTTACCAATTTGGTCAAAGCCCGATTGGATAATATTGTTACCAACACCCAAGGAAGCTTTTTTAGCTATTATGTCTTCTTGGCCGGTCATCGTTTTGATCTATCTGATGGCGCTATTAGTATTGAACCTTCAATTATGGTTCGCCAAATTAAAAACGCTCCTTTTCAAATGGACGTGAACATGAAAGTTGGTTTCCTCAAGGATAAATTGATTACCGGATTATCCTATCGCTCCATAAAAACAGTTGGAGTGATGCTAGGAACCGAAATTTCAGAGAACCTAAGAATGTTTTACACCTTTGATCTATCGTTGCAAGATCTTCAGCGTTATTCTGTCGGTTCGCATGAGTTTTCTCTCATTTTTGGGATCAATAAAAGTAAAAAAGGACCACGTAGCCCTTATGGACGTCGTTAGTTAGAATACCGATTTAAGAGCTTGTTCAGGTTTAAGATTCTGGTCTACATGAGGCAAATTTTATTTCGGACTTCGTTAAAATTTTCGCTGTATCGCCCACATACGGCTGCAAATTTTGCCTCATCTGAAATAAAATTTGCTCTCCTTCGCCTCAGATCCAAAATCTGAATAAGCTCTAAGGACGCAGGCTGACATTTTATATGCCAAAGAAATAGAAGTTATTGTCGGCGTCCTTAAATCATTTGTTTGATCGATTTGAGTAAGCATTCATGATTTATTGGAAAAATAATTTTTCGTTAATATTGCATTGTCAACAGATAGCCTTACCTTTGTAAGCAAGTTTTGGGAAACAATGTTTTTTTTCCCCTTTTTGTTTCTAGAGCTTGAATGAGGTTTACAATGCGGATCTAGCCTAATTCTGTCCTTCCCCCCAAGTATCGGGATTAAGCTACAAGTTTTCGAAAAATTCACACTTTTTATTAATCGTCTTTGTTACGCTGCTGAAATTATTAACATCGAATCGAATGGTCTAAGATGGTTCGCTGCTATGTTTTAATTCCTCAGTTTTGATCCGCTTGTAATGGTATGATCAGCGTTCGGCATTTAGCCTAGCTATAAATTTTTAATACTTAAATCGGTTTTTGGGATGGCCTCTCTTCGGAATTTCTGAAGGGGGGCTTTTTTTATGCATCTAACCCAGCCAGATATTGGCCGTTTACTCCTCTTTACCATCCTGGTAGTATAGGTTTTCATATCAATTATTTTTTTATTTTATTCAATTAACATTTCAATTTTCACTTTGGCACGGTTTTGGATTTTATTGAGGAAATTAATAATGCGTCGAAGTAATTGAAAAATGAAAGCGATGCACGATTGATTCAATAAGTGGAATGGGACATGGGCGTTACATAACTACTTTAAATGCCAAGTAAAGAGAGAATGAAACAGAACTATTGAGGAAACACTCATCTCTCCTGATGGATTGTATAACAGCGTTTTAGCCGTACAAATTTGAATTATTGAACTGGGCTTTCCCAGAGAATGCTGTATCAATGCCCTTTAGGAGCAATTTTAAATTACCTCAAAAAAATTTAGTCATGAGTGTAAATGCGTTTTCAAAATGGCCGGTCGACTCGGTCAACACCCAAAGCAGGCAAAAGAGCCTGTGCAGTTACAGATGGGTTTTGTGGATCTTGTTTTTTCTAGGAAGTATGCAAACCTTATCAGCACAATGTCAATTGGTATGTAAGGGGGCGGATCCTAACAGCCCAATTCGGGTAGGAATACAAGCAAACTGTGCTTTGGTGATTGTTGATAGTTTAATTCAACAAGCACCTAGAGATTGCCAGGGGCGAAAAACGATTATTGTAAGTGATCGACTAGGCAATCTAGTTGCCCAGGGTGTACAACCTTTGGTTATTGCTGCTCGGAAATACATCGGTCAAACGCTAACGGTTACGATTTTAGACCAAACCACGGGTTTGTTTTGTACGGGTTATGTTCAGCCACTTGATCTAATGGCGCCTCAAATAAGCTGCACCAGTTTAAGCTTAGCTTGTTCTGCGGATACCAGTGCTCGCGTGATCGGACGACCAGTAGTGATCGACAACTGTTCACCCAATCTACGTGCTAGGTTTTCGGATCAAGTTACTGCCGGACGCTGTGGTTCGGATACTGCTGCGGTGATTTTTAGAACATGGACTGCCCGTGATTCAGTAGGAAACTTGGGTAGCTGCACACAAATAATTGTACTGCGTCGAGTGACCGCCCAAGATATCAAGTTTCCTAGAGACACTACTTTATCTTGTAATCAACCCAATACGCGGCCAAGGTTGACCGGATTTCCTACTTTTAAAGGCGGGCCCATTATCAACAATGGTTTTTGCAACTTTAGCGTAGGCTTTCAACAGGACTCGATTTTTACTTGCGGTGGTACATCGTGGGTACTCACCCGCCGTTGGACGCTTAGAGACGGCTGTACTGGAACTTTTTACAATCAAACACAAACGATTACGGTAAAAGACCTTACTCCGCCAGTAATAATTTGCCCTGCACCAATCAAGGTATATACTAACCCTGGACAATGTTCGGCAACTGTATATTTACCCAAACCAACCGTAACCGATAACTGTGACCCCAACCCCGTGTTTCTTATTGAAGCGTCTTTTGGTGGAGATGGAATGGGGCCTCACTTTTATGTCCCAAAAGGAACACACGTTATAAAATACACTGCAATTGACCATTGCAATAATTCTACTATATGTTTTGCTACCTTAATCGTAGAAGACAATCAGGTGCCAACTGCAGTCTGCTCAAACCGCAAAACGATTTCATTGCCCGACAATGGTATTGCTTATGTTTTGGCTAAGAGTTTTGATGAAGGGTCAAAAGACAATTGCAACAACATTCTTTATTTCAAAGCACGTAGGGTTAATCCTGGTCGTTGTGGTGGAATCAATGGTGATGATTCAAAGTTGATTGTAGGGTATCAAGAATGGTTTGACGATTGGGTTGCTTTTTGTTGCAACGACCGGGATTCTGGACTCGTCCAATTAACGCTTCGTGTTTACGACAAGGATCCAGGGGACGGTCCTATTGATCCAGCACGTGAGCAAAATGGCGGAGATCTGTACGGGCATTTCAATGATTGTACTACTTCTATATCTATACAAGATCAATTAGCGCCACGTCTTATTTGCCCTGACAATAAAACCATCAAATGTACCGATGACTTCAGTAATCTAGGCAAATTTGGAACTCCCATCGTGCTAGAAAACTGTAGCTATAAATTGGACTCTACCTCAAGCATTAGCGAAAAAGGTTGTGGTCGAGCTCTAATTACGCGTAGCTGGACAGCAACAGACCGTGGTGGTATGAAAAGCACCTGTACGCAAACAATTGAGCTGGTCAATGATAACGTGTTGGTTGACAGTATGATTACTTGGCCAAAAGATTACATCAGCACTTTGGGTTGTGGTGCAAAAACTGAACCAGCTGATTTGCCGATTGGTTCTCGTGAACCAATCATTCGTCAGGCAACTTGTGGCGCAACGGCTGTATCAAGAGAAGATAAACTCTTTAATGCAGGGTATCCGTCTTGCTACAAAATTTTACGGACTTGGACCATCATCGATTGGTGTAATTTCAATCCGAATGTACCGAACAGTAAGGGCAAATTTACCTTTACCCAGATTATCAAAGTAGAGGATCAGGAACCACCAAAACTGACGGCGCCAAAAGATATCACCGTAGCCGTATCGAATAATTGTACTTCAGCAACGGTTAACATCCCATTACCTACAGCAACTGACTGTAGTAATTCGGTCGTCATCAGCAACGATTCAAAATTTGCTGCGCTCAAATTGGGGGATGCCAGTGGCGTATATCCACTGGGTACGACAATCGTTTCGTATCGCGCAGTTGATCCCTGTGGTAATTATTCTACAGTAAAGGTTCGAGTAACTGTTGTTGATCAAAAAGCGCCAGAAATGCTCTGTATCAGCAAATTATCTACCAATATAACCATGAAGAATGGCGCGCCTGGCGCTTGGGTGGATGCCAAAGCTTTCGATGCCGGTACACTGGATCGCTGTACACCAGCAAGTGAAATCAAGCTTACTATTCGGCGCTCTGGAGGCCTGACTCCAGTAAATCCGCCAACCGATGAGATCCTTAGCTTCAGTTGTGACGACGTTGGTCTTGTTGCTATCGAACTCTGGGGAACAGACTCCAATGGCAACAGCGCGTTCTGTCGTACCTTTGTAGACATTCAAGACAACAACAACATTTGCCCAGCAAGCACAGTTACCGGGCAAATTGCCGGGGTTATCAAAACTTCGATGGGGGATAATCTGGAAGCAGTAAAATTGTCTTTGCAAGGCGGTCCAACAAACGCAAAGATTACTGATACCAAAGGCGGGTTCACTTTCAAGGACATTCAGCTGAAAAAAGACTACAAGCTTGTTCCAGAAAAAAATGATGACATCCTGAATGGGGTGAGTACGATCGACGTAATCTTGATCCAAAAACACATCCTAGGTACTGGTCTTTTGACCTCACCCTATCAATTGATTGCAGCCGATGTGGATAGAAGTGGCGCCATCACTACCCTCGATTTGATCAAATTGCGAAAAGTAGTTCTGGGGTATGATACTGAGTTCCCGAACGGCAATACTTCTTGGCGATTTATTGATGCCAGCTATCAATTCCCTGATAGTCAGGATCCATTGAAAGTACCTTTCCCGGAGTCAAAGGATCTGAAAAATTTGACCACCAAAGACTTGCAGATTGATTTTATAGGGGTTAAAGTTGGCGACGTCAATAAATCTGCGCGTGCCAATAGCTTGGGCGGAAATGAAAGCCGCTCAACAAATGGAGAAATTACAGTGGATGCTGATAATTACACCTTCCAGCAAGGCGAGGAATTTTCAGTAACCTTCCAAAGTGCGGATATTGAAAAACTACAAGGGTATCAATTTACTTTGGATTTCAATTCTAAGCTGCTACAATTAGTGGATTTTCAGGCAGGTGAATTGCCAAACTTGAATACCCAAAACTTTGGAGTAGCCAAAATGGGAAAAGGACTTTTCTCCACCAGTTGGAACAGCCAAGGAGCTTCCGTTTCGAAAGGTAGCCTGAAAATGTTTACCCTGAAATTCAAAGCTTTACGGGCTTCGGATTTGGCTACTGCCCTTTCATTGGCAGAAGCGCCAACTCCTTCAGAGGCTTACAATAAAGCTGGAGAACAACTTCAGGTACTGCTCCAACTACACGATAGCAATGGCGGAAAAGGGACACCCAAAGGAAGCTTTGCTTTGTACCAGAACTACCCGAACCCCTTTAGCGAGCGTACCCAGATTGGGTTTACACTCCCTAGCGCGATGCCAGCAACAATCAGTGTTTTTGACCTATCGGGTCGACTGGTGTACCGCAACCAAGGGAACTATGAAAAAGGATACAATGAGGTTGAGATCAACCGTGATATGTTGAATGCCAGTGGAATACTTTATTACCAACTGGAAACCGATTCCTTTACTGAAACGAAACGCATGGTACTTGCCGCTGCAATTCGTTAAGAGTGTGTTTGGATTTCTAGTTTGCAAGCGAAAATGAGCCAAAATTAGCCCCAGTGAGGCATGAAAAGCGGAGTGTAGCAGCGGCTACATGAGCATTTGAAGAACGAAACTGGGGCTGATTTGGGCCATTTGCAGCGCGAAGTAGAAATCCAAACACACTCTAAGCATGGCCCACCAGGTTTTCAGAACCTGGTTGGTTTTTATGACTAAAGAATTAGGTAATTTAAGTTGTTTCATTTTTCATTTTTGAACGGCATTTTTTGAGGCAGAGCCCAGCAATGGGTTCTGCATTTTTTTTTGCGCAAAAATGCCGTTGTCTTTTTGGGTCATGGATTGTAAAAAAAACATTCCCGACGAGCAGAACATTTAGTTTTTCTTTATCTTGGGTATAGAAAAACTAAACCAATGAGCACTTTAACCCACACCGAAATAGGAAAAGCGGGCGAAGATATCGCTAAAGAATACCTTACTCAAAAGGGTTTTACTTTCCTAGCAAGCAATTGGCGCTATAGTCGCGCTGAAGTTGACCTCATCTTTTTGGATGATTCCATCGTAGTTTTTGTAGAAGTGAAATTGCGGAGCTCCGATTATTTTGGCCGCCCTGAAGCTTTTGTAGATAAAAAAAAGCAAAAGCTACTGGCGTCGGCAGCAGCTGTTTTTTGCGAACGCAACAATTATCCAGGCGAAATCCGCTTTGACGTAATCAGTATTGTCCAAAATACCAATGGGCAAAATCAAATAACCCATATCAAAGATGCTTTCTTCCCTGGATTGGCCTGGAGATAAATAAGTTAACGTGAATTCGGAGATTATCGATGGCTTGAATCAATATTCGTGCCGTCGCTAGCGCGACTTGATGCCAGAAGATGACCATTTCCTATAGACGGAAACGCCACTAGCGTGGCTTTGATGCTACCAAAGGGCGCTAGCCCTGTTTCCGTTTATAGAAAATTTCAGACACAAGACTCCTTAAGCCACGTAGTGGCGGCACGATTTGGATTGTTGCCTTTAATCCATTTCAATCTCCGAATTCACGTTAAGTTACCGTTCCTTATGCCAGCTCAATAACCGTTACTTCGGGTAAAATACCTACCCGACCAGGATAGCCTAAAAAGCCTAGCCCGCGATTGACATAGAGGTATTGATCTTCGTTTTGATACAGTCCTGCCCATTGTTTGTAGACATACTGAATGGGGCTCCATTTAAACCAACCTGGTATTTCGATACCAAATTGTAGTCCGTGGGTATGACCAGAAAAGGTGAGGTCAATGTCTTTGAATTGAGGAGTTACTTGGTATTCCCAATGCGAGGGATCATGCGAAAGCAACAGTTTTACCTTGGCGCCGTCACTTCCTTGATGTGCTTCCAGTAATTTTCCATGTTTGGGAAAACGCAAATGCGCGGAATAATTTTCAACCCCAATCACCGCCAACGGTTCGCCGTTGATCTGCAACATCCGATGTTCATTCATCAAAAGATCCCAACCTAATTGCTGATGCACATTTTTCAAGCGCTCCAAGTTGGCGTTTTTGGCTTCCGGTGATTTCCAAGGCACATAATCGCCATAGTCGTGGTTACCCAGCACCGAGAATACCCCATGTTTGGCGCGAATCTTATCAAAAACGTCCAAGAAGTTATCCATCTCATCGGCTTTATCATTGACCAAATCACCGGTAAAAAAGACCAAATCAGCATTTTCGGCATTGATCATTTCAATAGCATGTTTCACTGGCTCCTTGAAAGTAAAACTGCCGGAGTGGATATCAGAAATCTGTACTATTTTGAGTCCTTTGAGTCCTTCAGGAAGGTCTTTGATTTTTACAGTTTCCCGGAAAATGCGATATCGGTAAGGATTGGCAATCATGCCATAAGTTAGGCTGATGAAGGGTACACTCCCTAGTCCAAGCCCCAGCTGGCTTAAAAAACGCAATCGACTGGGGTTGAAAGTCCCTTTATGGTTCAATTTGTCGGCCACCCAAAGTACCCCCCTGCGCGCATCGTCGATCAACAAAAACGGTAAGATCAAAAATTTAGAGAGGTAAGCGACAAAAACAAAGGCGCGACCATACACCAAAAATAATTTTGGAAAATAATGAGCCAAACCAAATTCATTGATCAGCACAAAAAACAAGGAAAAAGCAGATACTACCAAGAAAAAGCCGTACAAAATAGATCGCGATATCGCCGACCACTGCTGAGCAATCACCCGAATGGCTTGAAAGCTATAAAAATCGATAAAGAGTAAAAACGATAACAAAAATAGGAAGCGCATGTAAGATCATTTTGGGTGAAAACTCAGATTTGTTTAACCAAATAAGCATTCGCTATCTAAAACTAATCAATTCAGAGCAGTGCAATACGCAAAGGTCTAATATTTTTCATGAAACAATAGAATGAGTAATGTGGTTTATGGCATTGATTGCCCCTTCTGTAATGGTAACCGGGGACTAACGGAAAAAAATGCCGAAAATGGGGGACAATCATTATATTTGCGCTGCTTTTCGCAATGGTTTGTGCGCCAGCGCGCTCGTTGCAACAACTCTAATAGATCCTTTAAAGAGACAAAGCCATGAATAACATTGGTTTCGATTGGAAAGAGTTTTTTATGATTTCCGGCCCATGCGTCATCGAAGAAGAAAGCTTGATGATGAAAACCGCTGAAAAACTCAAACAAATATCCGAAAAACTCTCCTTGCCGCTGATTTTTAAGTCTTCTTTTATGAAAGACAATCGCAGCTCGGTAGATTATTATACCGGCCCAGGTTTGGAAGAAGGGTTGCGGATGTTGGAAAAAATAAAGAAAGAGTTTTCACTCCCTATCTTGTCGGATATCCATTACCCCGATCAAGTTGCAGCAGCAGCAGAAGTACTGGATGTTATCCAAATCCCAGCTTACTTGTGTATGCAAACGGTATTGGTAGTAGAAGCTGCCAAAACGGGAAAGATCATCAACCTCAAACACGGTCAATTTATTTCTCCGGCCAATATGGACAAACCGGTTAAGAAAATTGAATCTACGGGCAACCACAACATCCTTCTCACCGAGCGTGGGTATGTGTTTGGGTACAACGACTTGATTGTTGATCCACGTAGTTTTTACGATATGGCTTCGATTGGCTATCCGGTGATTTTTGATATCACGCACTCCATCCGTAAATACGGTATTCCAAGTTCTGATCCAACGGGTGGTTTGCGCCAGTATTTGCCAACTTTGGCCAGATCAGGCGTTGCGGCAGGCGTAGACGGAATCTTTATCGAAGCGCATCCCAATCCACAAGAAGCGCTTTGTGATGCCGCCAGCCAATACCAACTCGACAAACTGGAAGAATTTCTGAAACCCTTAATCGAGATCCACAACATCGAGAAAAAATACCGTTAGGAACGGGTGAATAAGAAAGTGCTATTTTAGCCGCCGCTATTTTGCTGCCAATCGACTATCTTTTGAGGCGTAATGTGGGGCATTACAACGAAAAAGATAAGAAGAGTGGCGGTGAAAGAGCAAGGCAAAAGTGGTACTTTCTTGTTTAACCGTTCCTTAGCAAACAAGTCCTTCTGAAAACAATCATTTCCTTTCGGGGGGACTTATTCTGCTTTTATCCTTCCGCTAAATGATCTATACAGCTGATGTGTTTCGCTCCATAGGGGGTGTTTTTTTGACTCCGGAGACGACCATTGTTCAAAACTTGAAAAACATCAAAGCTTATGTCTTTGATTGGGATGGCGTTTTTAACGATGGCGTGAAAAGCCAGGATCGAGGAAGCGCCTATTCTGAACCTGATTCCATGGGGTTGAATATGTTGCGTTACAATCATTGGCGATTAACCGGCACTTTGCCCTATGTTGCGGTCATTTCCGGCGCCAACAACCCAACGGCCATAGATTTGGCAAAACGAGAAAACTTTCATGCGGTCTATTTGGGTTTTGCTCATAAAATCAAAGCATTTGAACAGTTCACTGCTACGTATGGAGTTGGTTTTAGTGAAATTGCGTTTGCGTTTGATGATATTCTGGATTTGAGTTCAGCGCAACAATGTGGGTTGACTTTTTGTGTTCGGCGCGAAGCTAGTCCACTGTTTCAAGCTTTTATCCAGGAGAAGCAGATTGGCGATTACCTGACCGGTCAAGTAGGCGGCAATCATGCTGTAAGAGAAATTTCCGAATTGGTGATGGGGTTAACCGGCGAGTACAATAACACCATTCAAAGTCGCATGGAATTCAGTGCGGATTATCAGAACTATTTGACGATCAAAAAAGAAATAGCTACTCAAGTGGTGATTTTTGGCAAAAAATAATTTCCCTTAGGAATGGGTGAATAATAAGTTGACATTTTAGCCGCCGCTATTTTGCTGCCAATCGACTATCTTTTTAGGCGCAATGTGGGGCATTGTAACGAAAAAGATAGGAAGAGTGGCGGTGAAAGAGCAAGGATAAAGTGTAAAGTTATTATTTAACCATTCCTTAGATCTCTTTAATGGCATTTTTCGTTATTTACAAATAGCGTGTGTGACAAATGAACCACATGCTTCGTTTATCCGTTTTGGAAAACGGTTCATAACCTTGCCTTATGAAAAATTGGATTATCTTTTTTATTCTCGTATTGCCTACGGCCATTTTTGGACAATTGAAGCGCGACATTCATCAGCCTTTTGCGATTTCCGACACCATAAAAATCATAACGATCAATTTTCCCGAAGTAGATTCCTTAAGCGTGCAGTTTTGGCCCAGCAACAATGGTATGATGGAGCTGAATGTCGAGATGGTGGAAGCCAATGATGCGATCTTGAAATACGCTATAGAAAAAGGGCGCTACGAAATATTGCCCAAAAAAAATGGCGAAATGATGGCGCTAACCTATAAGCACGTAAAAAGACCAGCTATTGAAACCAAAATGGGAACGGTAGGTGAAACCATTCAGTTAAAGCTTTTTTTGCCCGACTCATTTAAGCCAATAAAAAAAGGCGAATACAAACGCGAATGAACGCTATAGGAACGGGTGAATAATAAGTGAGCACTTATTGTTTAACCGTTCCTTAAAGGCGCTATTTTTGTAGATTATGGTACAAGAAATCGACATCAAGGTTTTTTCAGATGAATTGGAAAATGAATTGCTGATTCGCCACCGGGCGCTTCAGCAACTGGGTTTGCCAGAATTCCGGTTAAAAACCGTTCGTGTGGTGCGCCGCTCCATTGATGCCCGCGGCCAACGGCCTTTTTTTTTGTTAAAAGTAGAAGTACACCTCGACGAGCCCTATCAACCTCAAGCTGCTATTTTACCTCAGTTTAAGTCAGTTGAAAATAAACCCGCCGTTGTCATTGTAGGCGCCGGACCAGCCGGTTATTTTGCCGCTTTAGAATTGATTGAACTGGGGATCCGACCCATTGTAGTGGATCGCGGTAAGGATGTGCGTGCCCGTCGCCGGGATCTACGCGCCATCCAACAGGACGGAATCGTCAACCCGCATTCCAATTACTGTTTTGGTGAAGGTGGCGCAGGTACCTATTCAGATGGAAAACTATACACCCGCTCCCACAAACGAGGCAGTATTGATAAAGCCATGCAGCTGCTGGTAGAACATGGCGCGCTTACCGACATCTTGGTAGATGCTCACCCCCATATCGGATCTAATAAACTTCCCAATATTGTAGCCAATATCCGAGAAACCATCCTACACTACGGAGGCGAGGTTCGTTTTGATAGCCTGGTGACCGATTTTATTCTCCAAGACAGCGAAGTCAAAGGTGTTATTCTCAATGGTCAGGAGGAGATTTTTGGTGAAGCCATCATTTTAGCAACTGGACATTCAGCGCGCGATATTTTTTACTTGCTCAACGATCGGGGAATTCACATCGAAGCCAAGCCTTATGCCTTTGGCGTGCGCATTGAACACAATCAACAGCTCATCGACGAGATTCAGTACCGGCAAAAAATTCGGGAAACGGCTTTGCCCGCCTCCAGCTATAAATTAGTGACCCAAGTGGAAGGTCGCGGTGTTTTTTCTTTTTGCATGTGCCCTGGCGGATTGGTAGTGCCAGCTGCAACAGCGCCCGGAGAAATTGTCGTGAATGGCATGTCGATGTCACGGCGCGATTCAGAGTATGCTAATTCTGGTACAGTTGTTGCGATAGAACTAGAAGATTTGTATCCCTATGCAGCACATGGCGTTTTTGCTGGATTAGCGATGCAACAGCAAATCGAACAAGCGATGTTCAACTTTGGAGATGGAAGTCAAAAGGCTCCTTCCCAACGTTTGACTGATTTTGTGAAAGGAAAAATATCTACCAGCTTGCCAAAAAGTTCATACATCCCCGGCTTGTTAGCCGCACCGCTGCATGAATTGTTGCCCAAGTCAATTTATCAGCGCTTACAAAAAGGAGTTAAAGATTTTGGGCAAAAAATGCGAGGCTATTATACCGAAGAAGCCAATGTGATAGGCGTGGAAAGCCGAACCAGTTCCCCGATTCGGATTCCTCGCGATCCGCAGACCATGATGCACCCCCAAGTGGCGGGTTTGTTTCCTAGTGGGGAAGGCGCTGGTTATGCCGGAGGAATTATCTCTGCAGCAATGGATGGTCAAAATGTAGCTAAGAGCGTAGCAACTTATCTTAATCGCATTGGAAATCAGTGAAATACATCCTTATATCAAAAAGTGTATGTATTTAGATCGATGGGTAGCAAAATTTTAAAAAAAATCCAATATTTCGGATTAGTTTTAAGAGCGTATTTTCTTGTTTTTGAGCGATGATAGGTGAATTTTTTTCGGAGTCCAGCATACCCTGTTGCAACAATGGCTATTGTTTGTAATTGCAGATTCCTGTATAATTTTTTGACCTGTTGCCGCCCGGCATGATACAGCTCGTGTTAAAAAACCATCACAATGAAAGGTATTATGGATTTATTGGGCAGGATGTGCTTGTCCTTGATTTTTTTCTACGAAGCGTATGATTCTATCCGTCATTTTCAGGGTACAGAAGACATCATGACGCAATACGGCATCACTTGGCGGCAAGACTTGCTTTTAGTGGGATCTATCTGTGCTTTGGTATTGGGGAGTTTTTTGATGCTCATTGGCTACCGATCCAGTTTCGGTGCGGCCTTGATTTTGATGTATTGGATTCCAGCTACGTTTATTATTCACTCATTTTGGAGTTATCCAGAGCATTTGCAGCGGGAGCAGTCGATCCATTTTATGAAAAATATTGCTATTGTAGGTGGTTTGTTTACTGTTTTGGTGAATGGTAGCGGGAAATACAGCATCCGGCGCATGTTTGCCACCTCAAAAGTGCGAGGCGCTTGACACATAATTATTTTATTATAATACAATAGTTTCACAGATGAGGAATTGATATCTTTGCGCGTGGAGTGTGTTTAGTTTTTTTATTCGCGCTGTAAATGGCCAAAATTCACCCCAACTTCGTTGCGAAAATACTCATGTAGCGCTGACCTGCCCCGACAAAGTCGGGGTACACTCTCCCGACTTTGTCGGGATGTACCACGTTTTTCGCGCCTCGTTGGTGCAAATTTTGACTCATTTTCGCTTGCGAACTAAAAATCCAAACACACTCTATGAGCGTACATATTTGGTAGAAAAAAAAATTTGAGCGCGATTACTGGAGAATTTGGAGTCCCCAAAATTTTTTTTTAAAACTTTAACATAGAAAGTTGTGATAAAAGCCATCATTGTCGAAGATGAAGTTAAGGGCAGAAATAACCTAAAAAATTTGCTTGCTCAACACTGTGAAGATGTTGAAATCATTGGCGAAGCGGGCAATAATGCCGAAGGGTTAGCGCTGTTAGATGACCAAGCAAATCAACCTGATTTGGCCTTCTTGGATATCAGTTTACCGGACGGTTTGATATTTCAAATGTTAAATCAGCTTGTTCGTTTCGATTTTGAGATTATCTTTGTAACTGCATACCACGAATATGCAACTAAAGCTTGCGAATATAGCTCAATAGGCTACGTCCTCAAGCCCATTGACCCTGATCAGCTCAAGGAAGCGGTATCAAGGGTCAAGACCAGGCAGAAGAGTCAAATGGATAAGCGACTGGAAATTTTCAGCGCCTATTATAATAACCCGAATGCCTTTTCGAAAATGAGTATTTCCGCTGTAGATGGCATTTATTTTGTCAACATCAAGGACATTGTTCGTTTCGAAGCAGAAGACAACTACACACACATCTACCTAGAAAGTGGCGAGCGGGTTACCGCTTCCCGTACAATTAAGTCCTACGAAGATCTCTTAGCGCCTTTTAATTTTTACAGGGTGCATAAACGACATGTCATTAACATGAATTTTATGCGCAAATTTGTGAAAGGAGAAGGCGGGTACGTAGTGATGGATGACAATATCAAAATAGAAGTTTCCCGGCGCAGACGACCTGCATTTATGGAGCAATTGCGCAGGTTGCAAGAAGGCCCGGTAAGGTAGGAAATCAAACTATCCGATCAATATTCGGCGTTCTAGCGCAAACGAAATCAGTTAATTTGGTAAAATTGCGTACCGTTTTATGCATTTTTGCCGTTAATCTGGATACAGTGTACTGTTGGAACGTAACTACATTGGACAATTGGGTTTACACGCTTTATTTTCAAATTACTGGGTACCGATTTAAGTATTTTGTTAGGCCCATAAAATCGTTGAGCTATGGGAAAGCCTAAAGACGACAAAAAGAACCTGGACGACCTGAAGAAAGACCTCAAGACTGTCAAAAAGGATGACATGAAAAACATCCGTGGCGGTAAAAATGGTGGCGGTAAGAACTGGAACAACGGCTGTGGCGGAATTATTCCACAGTAAGCCAATTTTTATCGAGATTAGGAAACCAGTAGAGAGGACTACATCCACTGATGGGTGTAGTCCTCTATTTTATTGAAGCGAGTTCAACAATCTTTTATTATGAGAACTACAGTTCAACAGATGACAGATGTTCGGTCGCTGGAGCATAAATTGCAACAGCAAAAAGCACCTCACCAGCGACTCATTCTGGTTGATCAGTTATTGTCTCAATATGCTTTTACCAATCTTGAACGCGCAAAAGATTTGCTGGTTGAGCAAGAAAAATTGCTTCAACTTTATTATCTCACTGATTTAGAACTCAATTTTTTACAGTTTTCAGCCATCGTAGAAAACCAGCTTTATAACTATGATGCTTCGGTTAATCATTTTAAAGCTGCTATTGAACTTATAGAAGTAGGCGGGGACGTTAACCAGCAAGCTGAAGTATACATCGATTACGCGGGTACTTGTATCAACATCTCCCGTATGGAACAAGCGCATAGCCTTCTTGAAAAAGCAGGAAAACTGCTACGTACCTTCCCCAACCCGCGTTTACAAGCCCGGCTCATTGCTCGGGAAGGCTATCTTGCCCTTCACTACCGCAATTATTCCCATGCCGCTGAATTGCTCATGGAAGCTGATAAACAGATTACTGCGTTGGGGAGCCAAATTTCGATCAAAGACCACTACTTTTTGATTCTGATTCACACGGGGCTTGGCAACATTCATGAGTACAATGATGATCAAGTACAAAGCGTACAAGCTTATCTTAAAGTAGTGGAAATGGCAACCATTTCTGGTATTCATAGCCGCTTGGCTTGGCTGTACTTGAATGTTGGTAATGGTTATTTGGCTTTGAATAACTTGCAACAAGCTGAGATTTATTTCAACAAAGCCATTGAAAACCATGATGATAGCTCGCCTTTTCCTAAGGCCAGTGCTTATGCCAATTTAGGGTATTGCGCAGTACAAACAAAAGATTATAACAAAGCGCTTAAACTTTTTAAAAAAGCTGAAATACAATACCACGAATTGGCTACCGATCGTAGCAAAAACTTTGGCTTGATCGAAAATTGGCGCGGATTGGTGTATGCGCATTTAAATAAACCAAAAACGGCAGAGAAGCATTTTTTTAAAGCATGGGAACTGGCTGAAGAAGTGGAAGATTTCAAACTTCTTTCTAGTATTTGTAAAGATTTAGCCGATTTCTATGCCCATCAAGACGATTACAAACAGGCTTACGAATACCTGCAACAGCATGGCAAATATGGCGATCTCTATTTAATTGAAGTCAATGAACGCAAACGCACGGAGCTTGAGGTAAAATACGAAGCGGAAAAACAGCAAAAGGAAGCCGAAGTACTGCGTTTGGAAGCCGCGCGTTTGCAACTCAAGGCTTTACGGGCGCAAATGAATCCGCATTTTTTGTACAATGCCCTTAATGCTATCCAAAATTACATTACTTCGAATGAAATTGCTTACGCGGCCAAGTACCTCGCCAAATTTGCCAAATTGATGCGCCAAAGCTTGGAGTATTCAGAAATTGAAACCATCTCCCTTGAAAAAGAGATCGAATTCCTCGAAGACTACCTCTACATCAACGAAAAATTGCGTTTTGAGGATCACCTCAAGTATTCCATCAAGGTGGATGAGGACATAGAGGAAGACATTCTTGGAGTACCCACCATGATCGTGCAACCTTATTTGGAAAATGCCATTGAGCATGGGTTGCGCAACAAAAAAAATGGCGCCATCCAACTCAGTTTTGCATTATATGATGATGATACCATTCTCTGCGTAGTAGAAGACAACGGCATTGGCCGAGAACAGGCGCGTATTTTTCAGCAACGCGATATGCGCTACCAAAATCACAAATCGCGCGGTACCAATATTACCGAGCAGCGGCTGCAAATGCTCCACAACGCCAAAGACAACCGCGTCTTTGTCAATACCATTGATCTAAAAGATGAAAAAACGGGCGCCGCTCTTGGCACCCGAGTGGAAATTATGATCCCTATCATGGAAACTCAAATGCGTTAATTCCTATCTGTCTAAATTTTCAAATAGGGGAGAAGCTTTTCATAAGCTCCCTCCGGTAAAGCCTTTACCTCCCTTAGTTCTTCCACGCTCGAAAATTTGCCATGCTGATCGCGATAAGCGAGAATTGCCTTCGTTGCGCGGAAGTCAATGTATGGGTGTGCGTTGAGTTCTGCAAAAGTTGCCTGGTTAAGCGAAATGGGTTTTAAGTCTGGATTACTCAACTGCAAGCAAGGGCGGATTTTTTGAAAAACGGAATCCGCCAAACCATACGTTTCCGCTATTTGTTCGATCCGATAAAAACCGCCTAGCTTTTCCCGATACTTGGTGATCCGCGCCGCCAACACCCTGCCAATTCCAGGCAAACGATCCCAAGCACTGGTATCTGACTGGTTGATGTCCAAAGGTTCGCATGGTTTGCGGGTACGTGGGGTGAAATTCCGTTCACTGCCAAATGTTTTTGGATTCGGAGCCGTTTCGGGATAGGATCTATTCTCCCAATTTTTTCGTTCATAATCTGGTTTTGAATCTTCATAAGTAAAATGGGAACGCTTTTGTTGAATCTGAATGTAGGGCTTAAGCTCCTCGTAAAGCCGTTCACTCACGCCATAAATACGCTGAACATCCTCTGTTTTTCGAAAACTGCCGCCTTTGTTGAGGTATTTTTGCCAAATGGCTGCTACTTTCGGCGATACGCCCAATTCCAATAGTTCTTCTTTGCTCACTTGATTGGGGTCAAAAATGAAATGCCGAACTTTTCTCTTTTGCCAGTTGTGGAAACTTGACTTTGCATATGGTCTGATTTTCATCGGATTACTAAATGATACATTGACCGCCAATTCTTGATTGCTCAATTTGGGAACCTCCGGTGGTGTACCAGCATAGAAATAAGGAGCAATAAATACGCCAGTGCAAAGTAGCAACAACACCGCAACACCGCGGCGTTCGGATTTGGTGTAGTAAAAAAAGTCCAATAGGTTTTTGATTTTCATATAACTGAGGTTTTAAAAGTGACGAATCAAGATCACCAATCCAGCATCCAAGCGCCTAGCTCATTGGTGTCGTGGATAGAAATTTTTAAAGGTTCAGCAATGCGCTTGATCCACTTTCGGGTTTTGAAAGTGTTGGTGCCATCGATGATGATACAATTAGCTTCAGCGGCAATGATGTCTTCTGGGTATATCCGTGGATTGTTGCGAAGGAGAATAAACGGAGCTTTTGGCCAGGGGCGCAGCGGCGGAGCCTGTCCATCAGCAATAAGGAGTTTCTTGTTTCCAAAAAACAGTATGGACTCCTGTCGTTGGATGGACTCTGTAAATTGAATGTTTTGCCGCCAGTTTGCGATGAAAACATGGGTGGCATGGTGTTTCCAGCGCAGAGGTTGTATACTTGCTTTTGCAAATCGATCTAAGGTGTCGCTAATGCTAAGAATGGATCGGCCAATGATAACATCAATTGCCGAGGCTTTTCTTAAATGATAACAAATCAAATGATGCTGGTTTTTGGCCTTCCATAAAGTTTGAGCACGGAAAAAACCCAATGAAAAAAGCACGGTTAACGCCAGCAATACCCAACGAAGTCGACGTTTTTTTCCAGCAATCACCGCCAAAGCAATCAACAAATACACCCCCAATGTAGCCCATGAATTCCACCAAATTCCGGTAATCACCGCAAAAGGAAGATGTTGGATGAATTCCATGCTCCAATTGAGCAAATCAATGGACCAACCCATCACCACACCCAAGTATTGCCCTAGTAATGGTACCGACTCTAAACCAGCTAAAACGAGTCCCCCAATGAGTATGATGCTTGACAAGGGCACAGCAATAAGACCGGATAGCCAAAAGAACATTGGAAACTGATGAAAGTAATGTAAGCTCAACGGAGTAGTAACCAACTGTGCTGCAACTCCAATAGCGGTGAGATTCCAGATGTAATCCAAGACAGGATTTTTGCAATAAATCATCCGGTAAATGAGGGGATGAAAATAGACGATACCGCCAACTGCAAAATAAGAAAGCTGAAAACCGATATCGAATAACATGGCCGGTTGCCAAGCTAGCAATACAAAAGCAGACGAGGCCAGGGTGTTCCATACATTGGCTTCGCGATCCACCCCTTTGGCCAACAACAAAAAACTAAACATAACTGCTGAACGCAAGGCAGATGGGGAAGCGCCAGAGGCCAGCGTAAACAACCACACACTACTGATTTCCAAGAGTAAGCTGATCCAAATGCGGCGTTTCAAAAAAGGCAGCCAACCCAGTACCCAACGGATGGCCAAGGCAAGCATACCCACATGTAAACCTGATACTGCCAATACGTGCATGGCGCCGGTATCGGTGTAGGATTGTCGCAAATCGGCGGTAAGCCCTCTTTTGTCGCCCAAAATCAATGCCGCGCCTACGCCAAAAGTACTGCTGGTATCGCCCCATTGTCGGGCAAAAGCAGCAATGCAAAATTCGCGAATCTTAACTGGGAGTGCGGTGGCGACTTTTTTTGATGTTAAACGCCAATCATTGGCGGTCACGTAGGCTTGATGGGCAATCCCTCGGGTTTTTAAATACGCAGTGTAATCAAAAGCATAAGGATTGGTAGGGTAGGAGATGGGGTTTATCCTCCCCTCCAAAAGAATATTTTGCCCTTCTTTTAATTTTTCGGCAGCTTGACCTTTGATGAAAATGAGTAATAAACCCTGTGCCTGTTTCCACTGCCCATTCGAGGCAACTATTTTTTTAACATCTAATAATAGTCGACAACGCCCGGCGCTGGGTTTTGCCTCCATTATTTTTCCTTCAACTGTAGTGAGCTGCGATCTTAATTGAAAACGAAAGTGCTGGACCTCGTTCTGAGGATCGGCGTAATGGCTTCGACAAAAACCAAAAAGGATCAATGCCAAGGCAGTAACAAAACCAAATAGCCGTCGCCAGCGATAAGCGGTGCGACGAAATGCCAAAACCATTGCCAGCAATAGCAGCAAAAAGAGCAGCGCACTCAGCGGGGCAATGCTTCTGCTTTTGTCGTCTACAAAAACAGCTATGCCAATGCCCAAAAGCATGGGCGCCAACAAACGCAAAAAAGGCGAAGATTTCCATTCCATGATGTTCCCTTTGCTGGGTGCAGCGGGAAAGAACAAGATGTTTTAACGGGAATGGCCAATTAGAGGGAAGGACAATTGTATCTCAGGTGGGACAAAAATAATGGTTTTTTAAGAAGTTACAATAAGCGATGCGGATTTTTTAGGTAATATCCATATTTTCATAACTGTCTTCGTACATCGCATTCTGAAAGGTGTACAATTCTACCTTGTTCTTTTTTCCTTTGAGTTCGATGATGCCCACCCGTTTAAGGTCAAAATTATTGGGTGGGAGGTTCAATTTGTCAAGCAAATAGCGGCTCATCAATATTCTTACCCGAAATTTATTACAAACGGCTTGGATTCTGGCCGTCGTGTTGAGCACGTCTCCTGAAAAAACGATGTCTTTTTTGATTACGCCAATCTCGCCAGTTGTGATCAACCCGCAATGCAATCCGGCTTTAAATTCGGGCACTAAGCCATATTTGTCAAGGTAGCGAGAACTTCTATTGAGAATGGCTTCCTGCATCAGGTTGTAACAACGGATGCAATTTTGATTGCGGAGGCCATTGCGCATCGTCCAAGAGATGACGATTTCATCGCCTACATACTGATAGATTTCTCCGCGGGTTTCAACAATGGCTCCCGTAACATCATTAAAAAAATCGTTGAGCAAGTTGAAAAAACGAATGTGCCCCAGTTTTTCGGCAATTTCTGTTGATGATTTAATATCCGCAAACATGAAAACGCGTTCTTCTTCGCGGGGGCGGTGGTAATGCCCTAAAATCATTTTTAATAACACCCCAGAACCATATTTTTCATTGACATGCATGGTGATGATGGTCAAAAAAGCAATGATCGACCAAAAAACCAAGATCCGGATGTAATAAGGGCGTTCAAAAAGCGCGGTGTTACGCGCCAATAGTGCGGGATCGAGTGCTTCTTTGCCATATTCAAAACTCAACAACAAAGAATGTGTCAACAAAAAAATTGCAAAATTGAGCACGGAAAGCACCAAACTGCTGATGAGCAATGCAAATCCAAAAGATTTCATTTGAAATCGATCACGTAAATAAAAGACCAACAATATGCCCGAAACGATGCTCGACAAAAAAGCCGAGGCCACGTTGAACCCAATGAAATTAGCCGGCCCGCGGTTGTGGGCTAGGTCGCCAACCGAGAGGGCATAGACACCCATCGCATCCAATGCTCCAATAAGAGTCCAAAAGAATACGATCCACGTCAGGCGTTGTAATCGAATTTTAAACCTACGAGATAAATACATTCTTTAATTTACATCTATTTCTAACCAAGTAATCCTTATTTTTAGGCATAAAAGTACAAGTTAAGTAGAGCTTGGAATTTTTCCTTAACTCTAGTCCAAAACACCAACTCTTTTCAAACGTTAAATCAATCTTAATCCAAGATACAATATGCTTTCCAAAGTTCTTGATATAGAAACAGCATTGATCACTCCCCGCACGGTTGTACGGCGTTTTAGAGAAAATGATGGACAAGCTTTTTTTCCTTTGTTTCAGGAAAATATGTCCATGTTGCAAGACCGTTTCCCGAAAATCGTAGATTTACTCCCGGATAAAGAGCAGATTGAGCTATTTGTAAGACGGCAATTGGCGTTATGGTTACTGTATCAAGAATTTACTTTTGGTGTTTGGAGTAAAGATACAGCCTTGCCTATTGGTTATGTAAGGCTCGCCAATCTCGATTGGACGGTTCCTAGAGGGGAGTTGTTGCTTTTTTTGGATCGCAATTCCTACCAAAAAGGCATTATGACGGAAGTTTTGCTACAGATTATCAACTTTAGTTTTGAGCAACTAAAATTTGAAAAATTGAGCATGCGGGTTGAATCTGATAATTATCCGGCTCAAAGGTTGGCCAGAAAATGCGGTTTTCAGCGCGAAGGCGACTTGCGTTCAGAATTTCGTAAAATCAGTGGCGAAACCGTTGACTTGATGGTTTTTGGATTGACTAAATCTAAAATTTCGGGTTAGGGACGGGTGAATAATAAAGTGCCATTTTAGCCGTCGCTATTTTACTGCCAATCGACTATCTTTTGAGGCGCAATGTGGGGCATTGCAATGAAAAAGATAGGAAGAGTGGCGGTGAAAGAGCAAGGCAAAAGTGGTACTTTATTGTTTAACCGTTCCTTAGGGACAGGTTGCTGAAATGCCAATTTATTATCCATAAGTTCCTTAGGATTGAACGCCCCGGTACTTTTTTATTGACATTAAACCTTGAAAAATGGCACAACAACTAGCCGCTGAAACGATTGTATTTGCCATCAATGCTGCTATCCGACTTGGGAAGAATTTCCAGCGCGCCTATGCCAACAGCATCAATGGAAAAAGTATAGTGCTGCCTTTACCTAGGTTTGATGGCAACCCAACCATCATTTCGGCAGATCGATTTTTTCAAACTCCGGGCGAGGAAGGCGGTAAAGATTTTTTGACGCAAATCGATCATCTTCAAACGCTTTTTAATAAAAGCTTGAACAATACCCTGAGTGATCAAGATCGGGCAACATACCTCGACTATTACCGCACTTTGTTTGCTCTGGTGCAAAAAGGTGCTGATGATACGCAAAGTCAAAATACTGGCATCACCAATAACGATGTTGTTACATTGCTGAAATTGCGGCAATGGCAGAAAGGAGAAATGCCTTTCCCTAGTGCTTTACAACTAGTAGCAGGAACCATTGTTGAGTTAGGTATCGATTACTTCAATCAGGTGCCCGGCGCGCTGAATGCGAATTCTTCCTATGGTAAGGCTTTGAAGCATTTTTTATCCGGATTTGACAACATTAGTTTTGCCGAAAACGATCATCTTCAGCAAACCTTGGCCAAGGAAGTCATTCCCCAACTTTTTATTGGAGCAGCCGAAAGCTTATCCGAGTTAAGCGCAGAAATCACCGGCGATGAGCAATTTCAGCTGTTTATCAAAGCAACGGCCGAAGGCGTAGCGCGCGATGTATTGAAACGTACTTCCGCACCTGATGCCAAAAATGCGAATGTAACCATTCATTGGGGACGGATGGTGGTTCAGAGCTTGATCAAAAATGCTGGCAATTACGCTTTTTCTTCTTCAGCAAGCTTGTTTGGAACCAATGAAGCGGTATCCACTTTGATCAATAAGACCGGTATTGCCTTAATGTCCATTATTTTGGATGAGGGTTCCACCGACATCAATCTCAAGCAAGTACTCACCGTTGAATCCCTGGATAAAATTGTTCGCGCTGCACTGACGGTTGTATCAGAATACCCCGAACTTTTAAGTAAAAACCAGGGAGTCAAAGAAATAATAGCAGGAGTAAGCGAAGCAGTAGCCGAATCGGGGATTCAGCGCCCTGATTTACTACCAGAAATCATCCGTTTGGTGTTGGAATTTACGGCTTCCAATTTATACCGTTTATGGGATGTAGAAGATACAAGTGCAAAACATCTGCTTTTAACGGCGGTTGAACACATCCTTCGTGCTTTAGCGAAGCCTCCTAAAACAGGCGCTTGGCGGCCTCAATTATCCAAGTCACAGATCACCGAACTGATCGCTGATTTGTTGGATGAAGTGGTAAAAAACCCAGCTTTGGTGACCAATAAGGTGAACCAGGATTCACTGCTTTACGAAGTATTGACTGCTACTTTTACGGCTTTGGAACAAGTTCCTAAAGAACAAAGGTTGGGCTGGGAAGTGGTAGAATTATTGATTCAGCTCAACTTGCGTACCGTATTGCGGAGTAAAGCTGTATTGAGCCAAATTCAATGGGGGAGCGAGGAGCAAACCACCACCATCCTCAATAAAATCTTAGACCTTATTTTTTCGGTGGTATTTGATGAAGCTGATGGCGCAGGCGTAGAAAAGGCCAAACTTTTCCAAGATCTTTTTGAATACTGTATGGATGTAGTGGTTTCTGAATACCCCAACCGCCTAGGTCTGGTGATCATCCAAGTACTGGTGTCCAAACAAACGGGAATTGACTTTACCGAAGGTTTTAACCGCCAAATAGCCGACGAAATCGTTGAAGCAGCGCTCATTTTGTTGACCCAGCATCCGCAATTAGTGTCTGACGATGAAGCATTGCAGCGTATTATTGGCGGGGTAGCGGAAGCCTTGTTGACTTCAGGAATCCATCAACCTGGTTTGCTACCAGAAATCGTGCGTTTGGTGCTGATCAAAACTGCCGACAACATCGAGCTGCTCTTTGAGGCGGATAGGGATAAAATGGAATATTTACCGGTTGCTGCCGCACGCGAGATTTTGCATGCCCTGGGCGCCGAACCGCCGGAAGGTCGCTGGAAACCAAGATTTACCCCCGAGCAACTGGTTAGCTTATTTGAGTTTTTATTGGATGAGGTAGTGCAAAACCCAGCTTGGGTAACTGATAAAGTACAGCAAGACAGTTTGCTGCGCGAAGTGCTGGATCTGACTTTACGCGCATTGCAAAAAGTACCTGCCGGTCAGCGACTTACTGCGCAGACCTTTGAATATGTACTCGAGATTGTTTTGCGAGGCGTTGCTCGGAGTAAAAAACTCTTGGAGCGTATTACTTGGGCCAGCGATACGGTTGAAAGTTCTATTTTGGAGCGGGTGCTAGATCTGGCTTTAGGTAGCGTGTTTCCTCCATCGGAAGGCGGCGCAGTTGATAAGCCTAAATTACTGATTGATCTTTTAGAGTATATTTTTGACGTCATTTTAGCTGAGAATCCCGATGCAAAAGGACTGGCGTTGGTAGAACTCATTCTATCTGATGCCGCCGGGATTGATTTTTCCAAGGGCTTCTATTCTGATGTAGTGGAAGAGTTGGTAGAAGCGGCTTTGATGGCCATTGCTTCACATCCAGAATTAATCAATGGCACGCCAAGTTTGCGCGATATTCTCGGGGACTCGGCGCCGGCTATCCATTTGTTGGGATTGGATCACCCTAATATTGGACCGGAAATTCTTAGTATTTTGCTGGAGCAAAGTGCCGGTCATCTGGACACCCTGCTTGAGGTGCAACCTGGGCATTTCCGGCATTTGCTGGTAGAAGCGCTGCAACAAATGGTGCTGGCCTTTGCTGCTGAGCGTACCAATGGGCGCTGGACGCCGCGCTTCACTGAAGAGCAGGTAATGGATATCGTTGAGTTTCTATTGGAAGGCGTGGTGGAAAATCCAGATTGGATCAAAGATGACTTTATTTTCCGCGTAATCGACGCCATTCTGATCGCTTTTGATCAAAAGGTAAACCAATGGCGCACTCCATATATTCTCGTAACCCTGCTGATCATTGAAATGATGGAAGTGGCAGCGGAAGACAAAGGTTTTTTGGCTAAATTAAAAACTGATAAACCGGAGAATGCATCGGTAACAGCAACATATGTAGCGCTTCAATTGGTCAATTTTCTCATTCGGCAGGATCGGAATACCCAGCGTACGCTGACTAATCCGCCGATTGTAGACACCATGCTTGAATATTATTTGGATACGGTAAATCAATGGGATTTGAGCGCCGCTTCTATCGATAAATCTATTGGGCAGTTGCAAGATATCGTGGATAAATTTGCCCTAGGAGAAATTTCCGGCGAAGATTTGTTGGATCTTTTGTCTCCTGAGTCATAGCGTAAGTTTTTGGGTATTGTGGAGTATGAATAGTGGGACACCCTTATTCTTTTGCTTGGACGTCATCCAAACAACCCAATAATATGTTTACCCTGCGTTTTACACCCGTATTGGCTTTTCTATTGCTGTTTTTGAATGGCTGTGCGCATCTTGTACACCTGGATCGCGCCCAAAATGCCTTCAACCGCGGCGCTACCATGGAAAACACCTTGGCATTTGGCACCGCAAGCACCAGTGTCGACTTGCAAACTGCCAACCCAAACACCTTTACCAGCCAAGGAGTTGGTACTTTGTCGCCAGATCTACATTACCAATTGGCATATTCTGAGGTGGGCAAAGCTTTAAAAAGCGAAGGCCCTTTGAAATCGGATGGCGTTTTGGGCACTGCTTTGATGCTCCGTACTTTATGCGAATGGAAACTAGGCCGCTACGATGAGGCGCGTACAAGTGCCGGTTTAGCGCAAAAAGCCTTATCGGATAACAAATTTCGTCAACCTCGCGACGAGGCAGTAGTTGGCGCTATTGAAGGCCTCATTAGCAGCGAACAGGCTTACAATGCTTTGCTGGCTTTGCGACAAAAACTGGCCCAACAGAAAACGACACCCGCCGATGATGTCGCCAGACTCCGCTTTTTTGATGAGATCAGAAAACACTACAACGAAAACATTTCCAACTTAGCAGGCAATGGAAAAGTGGACAATGCATTAACTGTTTTAGCGAAAGCCAAAGAGCAAATCATTGCCAGACAAGATCTTCAACTCTATTTTGTGTTGTCACAGTTGGCGAGTATGAAAACTTGGCTAGATGAGCTCAACGAAATTTATTTGTTGATCAAAACTTTTGGTTACGCCAATGCCGATAATGATCTAAATCGGTGGTTTCTGAGCGAAAACGCCCGGTTTGCCCAAAAAAGAGACGATGTAATGCCGCAATTGGCCATCCTTTTACCTGGAAAAGAGCAACATGCCAATTATAAAAACTGGAAAATGTTGCTGCTGAATTGAATATCATCCAACTTACGGACTGCTTGACTTCTTTTTTTGAGGTCAAGCAGTTTAAAAAGAAAATGATGGAAGAGATTTACACCCTTGATCAGCTGTTTGAGCAACGAAACTTTACCGTCGACCTGCTAAAAACCGGGGAATACGAAGCTTGCACATTTAGAAGTTGCGATTTTTCAAACACCGACTTCAAAGACATGAAATTTGTCGATTGCAACTTCGAAGATTGCAATCTTAGTCTGGTCAAGTTAAACAACACTTCTTTTCGAGAGGTGCAATTTATTCATTGTAAAATGCTGGGTTTGCATTTTTCCAATTGCAATGAGTTTGGATTGTCCGTCAGTTTTGACCATTGTAATCTCAGCCATGCTTCCTTTTTTCGGACAAAAATGAAAAACACCACGTTCCAGCATTCCCGTCTTCATGAAGTTGATTTTTCCGATTGCGATTTAACCCTTTCAGTTTTTGATGCGTGTGATTTGACCCATTCGAAATTTGAAAACAGCAATTTGAAAAAAGTTGATTTCCGATCCGCCACCAATTATTCTATTGATCCAGAAATCAATAGAATAAAAAAGGCTAGGTTCTCATTGTTAGGGGTTGCGGGGTTATTGCGGAAATACGACATTGAGATTGACTGATGTGCAACCTAGGATCGAAATTTTAGCAGAAAAAACTCATTGGTCAGCTTGTACGCAGGTCTTTTGCCAACGACGAGACGGCTGTGTTTTGACAAAGCTTCATGCCACGGCGGAAGGAAATTGAAAACAGCATTGGAATAGCGTTATTTTCTTTGGAGAAGTATGATTCGATTTCGTATTTCGATGATTTCAATCCCTTGGCAGAATTCGATAAGGAGCGGGTGAATAATATAAAAACAACGATCCTTGCTCAGGAGAAGAAATATGAATTCCGATCCAGGAAAAAGCATAAAAAAGAATAGGGCGAATTTCCAAAACCAAAATAGTGGTTGGAAAAACGCCCCTCCTTCAAATACCAATCAGGTAGATTGAATAATCAAATGCCAATTATTTAGGCATTACCACCGAGTCAATGACATGGATGTAACCATTTTCTCCTTTCAAGTCTACTGCCGAAATTTTAGATATGCCGCCTTTTTCATCTACCAAGATGACCGCGCCTTTGTCCAATTTAGCCGTTAATTTACCGCCGCTGAGGGTTTTGAAAGTAACCTTACCGCCATTGTTTTCGATGGCGTTGACTAGTGTTTTAGAATCAAAATTTCCAGCGATGACATGGTAAGTCAAAATTTTGGTCAACGTAGCTTTGCTTTCCGGCTTTAACAAAGATTCTACCGTTCCTTTTGGCAACTTGTTGAAAGCTGCATTGGTAGGTGCAAAAACTGTGAAAGGACCAGCTCCTTTTAGTGTTTCAACTAATCCAGCAGCACTCAAAGCAGCTACCAAAGTAGTGTGATCCGCTGACCCTACAGCAATGTCCACAATGTTTGGGAGGACATTGGCCGGTAGGTGGCCATAATCTTTGGATTGAATCTGTTTGGAAGAAACACGGCTAGTGTGTTGGGCTCCACTGTTACATTGAGCGAAAGCGCTGTTTACCTGCAGTGCTACGAAGAATAGAATTGCGAAAATGCTTGTTTTTTTCATTGTGAACTTGATTTTTGTTGAATGAATTTTCCATACCTACGATGGGAAGTTCCATTTGGATCACGTACCGAAAAAAATAATTCTGTTGCGCTCAATTGCCGACACATCAACATTCCTTAAGAACACCAGCTCAAATTATAACCTGCATCTCTAAACCTTTCCGGTATAATGCTGTTCCAAGATTGATTTTCAGCAACATAATGATACATTTGCAAGAGGTGAATAAAAGTTTCAACCAAAGCAGGTTTTGCGCAGTTATCACTTTCTTTGCATTGATATGAAGCAATCAGAAACACACATAGCCCAATTGCTACAGGAAAAAAACAAACAGGTCATTGAACAGCTCTACGATCAGTATAGCGCTACCCTGTTTGGAATCGTCCTGAAAATTGTGCAATCGCAAGAATTAGCAGAAGATGTGCTTCAAGATTCGTTTGTAAAAATCTGGAGCAATGGCTCGACTTATGATGCGTCCAAAGGTTCCATTTTTACTTGGATGCTTAATATTGCTAGAAATACTGCGATTGATAAATTGCGATCGGCCAGCAATAAAAAAAAAGTTCAGGTAAATAATCTGGATCAAATCTTGACTTCAGAGCGTCTTCACCCTACTGCTGAATTATCAGTAGATCACATCGGAGTGACCGAGGTTGTGGATGGGTTAGAAGAAAAGTATCGAGAGTTGATTGATCTGGCATATTTCAAAGGATATACCCAAGAAGAAATTACCCAGAGTTTGGGATTGCCTTTGGGAACAGTAAAATCAAGATTGCGTATCGCCTTGCGGGAGTTGCGGCGAATTTTTGGAGCACCTTTTTTTATCGGGTTTCTTTGGGCAATGTTGATTGTGATGGATGAAGTTCAAAGCCAATTTTGGCAGGTAGATTGGGTTATTTTTATTAGCTAGGAAGGATAAATGATGGACAAGGAAAAGTTTCTGGCTTCTGGATTACTCGAACAATATGTTCTACGCTTGACTACCCTCGAGGAAGATCAGGAAGTAGAGCGTTTTGCCAATGCTTTCCCTGAGATTGCAAAAGAAATTGAGGAAATGCGTTTTAGTTTGGAGCAATATGCACAGCAGTATGCCGTGCCGCCGCCGCCTAAAGTCAAAAAAAGCATTCTGGAGCAAATCGATGCCTTGGAAACGGGTGTTAATTCAGCTCCTTCATCATTTACTACATCTTTGGCGGGCGTTTTTTCGCGTTGGGCTTCTATTTTGCTGTTGGGAGTTTATGTGATTTTTGGTGTAATCATGACCCTGCGTTATCAATCTATTAAAAAGGAGAATTTGCAATTGCAGAAAAACCTTGAATATTGCGAATCAGGAAGTAAAAATAGCAACAGGAAGTTGGATATTATTGCCTTGATTGAAGATCGAAAAACGCTGCCCGTATACATTAAGGGGTCGGCACTTTCCCCTTCCGCTCGGGCCATTGTATATTGGAATCCACAATCAAAAGTTGCTTATTTAAATCCTTATGCACTATCTGCCCCGCCTCATGGCAAGCAATACCAGATTTGGGCGGATGTGGGTGGAAAAATGATCAGCTTAGGCTTGATTGATCCCAAAGTTGTTGACTTTCAAAAAATTAATCATATCGATCAGGCTGTAAGTCTAAACATTACCATCGAACCTCTGGGTGGAAGCAAATCACCCAACGTGTCGCAGTTATTAGCAAACGGTTTAATTTGATAACGAGAAAGTTAACCCAAAAATAAGTCTTGAAAAAAAGGAAAAAAAATTAGATCAGTTCTAGTATTTATTCGAAAAAGAAATTGCATTTTACAAACGATTTCGGATGAGGCTATATTCAGGAAAATCTTTTTGGTATTTATCAGTAGGTTGAACAAAAAAATATCCTCTCCAAGGTCATCCTCCCATGTGACTAGCATATTCTACTCCCTCGAATTTGGAGTAGACTTACCCATGAACGTTGAAGTTATAAATTTCAGTTAGTGTTATTTTAAATCCATTTTGGCAACGAAAAAAAACTTAAGGTCATGCTGGTGCTCGTAATTATGCTAGTAGCTTTTGTAATCGGCGGCGGAATTCTTTCTGTGTTGAATACTGCAACACAGCGTAGCGGAAGAAGAGCGTTCTAATTTGGAACGAAATCTACTTTCACTCATCCCCCCACACCTCATTGGTGTACTTGTACTTGGAGTTCTTCAGACTGCGCATTGCTTGGGTTAAACCCTCTACGGTCATTGGAAACATTCGATTTCCAGTAAATGTACGGATGGCTTTTACGGATTCATAGTAATCCCACTCGTATTCCGGAAGCGGATTAATCCAAGCGATGTGTCTGAAGTGATTTTCTAGCCTTCTCAACCAGGTAATTCCTGGCTCATCATTGTGGTGTTCCACACTCCCTCCTCGATAAAAAATCTCATAAGTAGACATGGCTGCATCACCTACAAAAATCAATTTGTAGTCGCCATTGTATTTGTGGAGCAATTCTAAGGTAGGTATCCGTTCCTGGAAACGACGGTGGTTGTCTTTCCAAACATATTCGTAAACACAATTGTGGAAATAGAAAAATTCCAATTGCTTAAATTCCCATTTGGCAGCTGAAAACAATTGCTCGCAGAGCGAAATGTGTTCGTCCATCGAGCCGCCGATATCCAGCAATAACAACACTTTAACCCGATTTTTTTTAGCGGGGTGCATAGCAATGTCCAACAAGCCTGCATTCTCGGAAGTTTTGCGGATGGTACCGTCTAAATCCAGCTCATTGGGAATGCCCTCACGGGTAAGAATGCGCAAACGTTTGAGAATCAGTTTGATGTTTCGGGTGTTCAGCTCTACTCGATCATCGAGATTTTTAAAAGCCCGTTTTTCCCACACTTTCAAACCGGTTCGATTGCCAGCGGATTGGTTCCCCATGCGCATGCCTTCGGGATTGTAACCGCCAGAGCCAAATGGAGAACTGCCGCCCGTTCCAATCCAGCGGTTGCCGCCATTGTGGGTTTTCTTCTGTTCTTCCATTAAAGTTTTCAGCCGCTCCATCAAGGCGTCTAAACCGCCTAATTTTTCAATTTGCGCTTTTTCTTCGTCGGTAAGATTGTTGAGCCAGTTGGCCCGTAGCCATTCGTCGGGAATTTGTGCTTGGAGAAGTGCTTCCCCAATATCGTTGACATTGCGAAAATATTGGCCAAAAAGGAGATCGAATCGATCCAAATGCCCCTCTTGTTTGACCAATACAGCTTTAGACAGTGCATAGAATTCGTCAATGCCGTGGGTGCCGATGTCTTTTTGTAATGCCTGCATCAGCGCCAGGTATTCATGTAGACTTACCGGGATGCCATTTTTTCGCAAGGCAAAAAAGAAATTCAAGAACATCGGCCCAAGTTTTAACAAGTGGACAGAATAGAAATTATGATTTCAATCGCTTAATCGTTGAGTTTCAACACGTCCAAGAAAGCTTTTTGTGGTACTTCAACGTTACCAATTTGGCGCATCCGTTTTTTACCTTCTTTCTGTTTTTCTAACAGTTTCCGTTTCCGTGAAATATCACCACCATAACATTTAGCAGTTACATCTTTGCGCAAAGCCGAAATGGTCTCGCGGGCAATGATTTTTGCACCAACTGCCGCCTGAATGGCGATAAGGAATTGCTGACGTGGCAAAAGATCTTTGAGGCGTTTGCAGATTTTACGGCCAAATGCCTCTGCTTTAGTGCGGTGTACCAAGGCAGAAAGCGCGTCCACGTTTTCGGCATTCAGTTTGATGTCCATTTTTACCAGGTCAGATTGGCGGTACTCAATCATCGAGTAGTCAAAAGATGCATATCCGCGCGAAACCGATTTCAGACGATCATAGAAGTCAAAAACGATTTCAGCCAGAGGCATTTCAAAGGTAAGTTCCACCCGATAAGGAGTAAGATAAGTTTGGCGAGTCAAGTTCCCGCGTTTGTCCATGCACAAGGTCATAATGGCGCCGATGTACTCTGGCTTAGTAATGATTTGAGCTCGGATATAAGGCTCTTCTACAAATTCTAGACTACTGGGATCAGGTAAATCAATTGGCGTGCGAACGGCAATGTCTTCTCCTTTAGTTGTAGTAGCGCGGTAAGATACGTTGGGGATAGTAGTGATCACTTCCATATTGAATTCCCGCGACAAACGTTCTTGAACAATTTCTAAGTGTAGCATGCCCAAGAAACCGCAACGAAAACCAAAACCCAAAGCAACTGAGGTCTCTGGTTCAAAAACCAAAGAAGCATCGTTGAGTTGTAGTTTTTCTAAACTATCGCGCAGATCTTCAAAATCATCATTATCTACTGGGAAAATACCGGCAAATACCATTGGTTTCACATCTTCAAAACCGTGGATGGAATCCAAACATGGATTGTCGACTCGGGTGATAGTATCACCTACTTTAATCTCCTTGGATTCTTTAATACCGGTGATAATATATCCCACATCACCAGCGCATAGCTCCGGTTTGGGGATTTGTGCTAGTTGCAAAATACCTACTTCATCGGCATTGTATTCCTTTGCGGTATGGAAGAATTTGATCTTATCATTTTTATGCAGCGTGCCGTTCATGATCCGGAAATAGGCAATTACCCCGCGGAAAGAGTTGAAAACGGAGTCAAAGATCAAAGCTTGTAGTGGCGCTTCAGGATCCCCTTTTGGCGGTGGAATCCGGTCAACGATGGCCTTCATGATATCGTCAACGCCAACTCCTGTTTTTCCACTGGCCAGTACGATATCTTCTTTTTTGCAACCAATCAAATCAATTACTTGATCAGACACCTCGTCAATCATCGCGCTTTCCATATCGATCTTGTTCAATATGGGGATGATTTCCAAATCGTGTTCAATGGCAAGGTACAAGTTGGAAATCGTTTGCGCCTGGATGCCTTGAGTAGCGTCTACCAGCAACAAAGCGCCTTCGCAAGCGGCAATAGAGCGGGAAACTTCATATGAAAAATCGACGTGCCCCGGCGTATCGATCAAATTGAAAGTATAGCGCTGCCCATCTGTATGGTTGTAGTACAATTGGATAGCGTGACTTTTGATGGTGATGCCGCGCTCGCGCTCCAAGTCCATGTTGTCAAGGGCTTGGTTGACCATGTCGCGCTGAGCAATTGTTTTGGTATATTCCAAAAGTCGATCCGAAAGCGTACTTTTACCGTGGTCGATATGGGCGATAACGCAGAAATTCCTGATAAGCTTCATAATAATTACCTCAGATTCTTCGTACAGAGTTTCCAATCGTCAGCATAAACGCTATTTTCCTGTTAACCCGATACGTATCACAAATTTGAGCGCAAGTTAGTGAAAAAAAGATCCGGGTACACAGGAAAAAACTTTATTTGCGTTAAATCGCTAATCAGAATCAAAAGTTGACTGAATTTATATAGTTTTAATGCCAGAACCGAAGCGTCCAAATGGACACATCTCATTTCTCAAAACTTATTTTTCTAAAACCATATAATCATCCTTTATGTCCAACCTACATTTTGAAACTTTACAGCTACATGCTGGACAATCCGCAGACCCAACTACCAATGCGCGCGCGGTGCCGATTTACCAAACCACATCGTACCAATTCAACAATTCTGAGCATGCCGCCAATTTGTTCGGTTTACGGGCTTTTGGCAACATTTATACTCGGATTATGAACCCTACTACCGATGTTTTTGAGCAGCGTATTGCGGCTTTGGAAGGCGGCGTAGGCGCAGTTGCAGTAGGATCAGGCCAGGCAGCGCAATTTTTGGCGTTGAACAACATCCTTCAAGCTGGCGATAATTTTGTGTCCACTTCCTTTTTGTATGGGGGTACCCACAATCAATTTAAAGTAGCTTTCAAGCGCCTTGGTATCGATGTACGCATTGTTACTGGCGACAATCCTGCTGATTTTGAAGCGCATATCGACGCGAACACGAAAGCAATTTATTTGGAGACTATCGGTAACCCAGAATACAACATCCCAGATTTTGAGGCTTTTAGTGCTTTGGCCAAAAAACATGATATTCCTTTGATTGTTGACAATACTTTTGGTGCTGGCGGTTATCTTTTTCAACCACTCAAGCATGGTGCCAACGTAGTCGTAGAATCGGCTACCAAATGGATTGGCGGTCATGGTACAACTATTGGCGGGGTCATAGTAGATGGCGGTAACTTCAACTGGGGCAACGGCAAGTTTCCTCAATTTAGCGAGCCATCAGAAGGCTACCATGGACTTAATTTCTGGCAAGTTTTTGGCGAAGGCAATCCACTGGGTCTCCCAAATGTAGCTTTTAGTATCCGCGCTAGGGTAGAAGGACTTCGCGATTTTGGCCCTGCATTGAGCCCTTTCAATTCGTTTTTGCTGCTTCAAGGCGTAGAAACTCTTTCTCTACGCGTTCAGCGTACAGTAGATAATGCACTGGCGCTGGCACAGTGGTTGGAAGCACATCCGCACGTGGAGTATGTACGCTACCCAGGTTTGGCTTCGAGCCCATACAATGCTTTGGCAAAAAAATACTTGCGGCATGGTTTTGGCGGTGTCCTGTCCTTCAAACTTAAAGAGGGAAAAGAAGCTGCTGATAAACTGGTTGACCATTTGAAGTTGATTAGCCACCTTGCCAACGTAGGCGATGCTAAAACGCTGATCATTCATCCATCCTCAACTACCCACGACCAATTGTCGGCAGAAGAGCAGGCTGCTGCGGGGGTAGTACCAGGTTTATTGCGTTTGTCGGCTGGTATTGAGCACATTGACGATATCAAAGCTGATTTGGAACAAGCTTTTGCTACTTTGTAAGAAAAGAAAGAAACAATTGATAAAAAGGAGTGGTGCCCAACAGCATCACTCTTTTTTTGGGGAAGAATTATTTTTTAAGACAAACTGATCTTGTCTTGACATTTCGCTGCGAAAATTATTGATCAAAATGGAGAACAGTGTAACTTTTTTTAAATTCGTCATTGTTTAGTCAAATGAATGACATCAACCAAAGAGCTTGTTCATGATTCTGGTTCGTTGGCGAAAATGAGCTAAAATTCACCCCAATGAGGTGCGAAAAGCAGAGTGTATCCCGACTTTGTCGAGGACAGGTCAGCGCTACATGAGCATTTTCGCAACGAAATAGGGGTGAATTTTAGCCATTTGTAGCGCGAACCAGAATCCTGAATAAGCTCTAAGCAGCATTTTGCTTTAAATTCCGTTTTGTAGAGGAATGAAAAGACTGCTTAAGAAGCAGAAAAAAACACTTGAGCCGATGAAGCAAAAATACACCCTATTCGCCCTTGTTTTATTGATTTGCTGTGGTGGATGGAGCGGTTGCAAATTTGGCAACTCTGGCGACCCCATCGTAGTAGCAGATGTTGAAAAAGAATTTAACGTCAGCATGATAGAGCGGTTTGAACCTGGCAAACGCGAATTGCTTTTTCAATTGTCGACTATCAAAAATCAACCTTGTCAGAATTATACCATTGATTACAATTGGCATCAGAATGGCAGTGTTTTGGACTTGAACCTCAGCAAGATCGTAGCGCCAGAAATTTGCCAACCAGGGGCATTGCCTGCTGCTGGTGTTGTATATGCCAATACCTTAGAATCTGGTTCTTATGCGTTGAACATCAGTTTGGGGCAAACCGTAACCAGCAAGGGGAGTCTTGCGGTGAATAATACCGCATACACCATCAGAATGGATATGGAAAATGGATTTAAGATCCTTCAAAGTGAGCTCCTACGGATTCCTGATGGAGTAATTTGGGGTTTTGTAAGCTTCCCTCAGACCTCGCGCGCCATTGGTGAAAAATTCATCCAAGATCTGGTTAAATTATCCGCCGAAACAGCTTTGCGTAAGGGGTATTATGGGCAGTTTACTATTGCAGATACTGGCGTAACGCTAGTAAATCAACCTACGGACAACCCCGTGATAGCGTTCACGCGTACATTTATCGACCAAAATAGTAAATTGGAAAAATTGCTTGCTCAATACCGTGCCATCAACAACAGCGGTCTGACGCTCAAGCTGTACAATACAGATGGAAAAGAGTTTTAAGATAGTTTTAGCTGATCGCTAGCCTCTGACATTTATTTTAGCAACACTGCTAGCAATTTTTTTGGTTTGAGGATCTTTTTTACGGGTTTCTTTTAATTCAAAGCTGAACCCGCCAGCTAGAAATTTTTGATATCGCTTGCGGTCGAATTTGTACAATCGGGCTGGACGGTGCGCAACACCCTCTTGGGTTTCCACCAAATCTATCAGCAGATCCATGGATAATATTTTCTTCCTGAAATTGCGCTTTTCAAGTTTCGTTTCCAAAATGGCTTCATAGAGGTGCTGGAGTTCGGTAAGGGTAAATTTGGGAGGTAAGAGCTCAAAACCCACTGGTCGGTACCTGACCAGCCATTTCAAACGTGCAAAACAAGCCTGTAGGATGGCAATATGATCAAAAGCAAGATTCTCCACTTTTGAAACGGAATGCCATTGCGCTTGCAAAGCTATCGAGGATGGTTGAATTGTATAGTTACTTATCTTAATCAAGGAACAATAAGCAACGGTAATGACCCGCCCAAAAGAATGCCGGTGAACCGCTCCAAAAGTCGATACCTGTTCAAGATAAACATTGTTCAAACCTGTAAGCTCTCTCAATACCCGAATAGCAGCGGTATCTAAATCCTCCTCTTGGTACACAAAATGACCTGGCAATGCCCAATAACCAAAATAGGGCTCTTCGCCACGTTTGATCAGCAGCACTTTCAAATCGCCTTCATCAAAGCCAAAGATGACGTTATCCACTGTAAAAGCCGACTTAAAAAAACCATCAAAATTTGTCATCTGCTGCTCAATCTTGTTTACGCATTCAACTTAATGGAAGCCCCAAAAAGAGAAGATTTATTCAATCTGGGAAAAATAGAAAATAAATGTTGGAATTGCAATCTCAAGCGGATTTTATTAGTGTAAAAAATACACTAGCAAATAATTGGCGTAATGGTTTTATTTTCAATTAGTTACAAATAGCTGTGGTATTTAGGGCCAAAAGGGGTAACATTATTTGTTTTTCTATATCAAAATATAATTCTGAAAAATATTTTAGCCTGGATATAAACGCAAAGTAATTTCAGGAAATTCGGAAAAATACCTCAAAGGCAAAAGAATGAATTTACTATTCTGTCACCAGCATTATTTTGTCAAATGTGCACCCAACAAACGATCAATAAGTCTTTTTTACCTTATGGCAACCAATTTATCCCCAATTCTTCCCGTACCTTCCGATCGGCCAAGCTGTTTTTTTGCCAATAAGCGATATGCAATGTTTTACTGCGCTTGGCGATTGTACTGCGTTTGATCTTGTCAAAAAGCGAGGGATAAGTCTCTATCCAACCTTCAATCAAATAGGGTCGTTGGGTATGAAAAACAATGTCCAGTTCTCGATTTAGTTCAGGATAGCTTAGGTGGTATACTTGAAGCCCCTGGTCTGTAAACTCTTGCCCAGCATATGGTAGTAAGCTGGCTTCGGCCGAATAAGCCTTACACTCCAGGTGCATCAACCTTAAATAAGAAAGATTGGGGATGATCATCATCTTACCAATAGGAAGTCCTTCTGGGCCCAATCGCAAACGGGTCCATAGCTCTTGTTCCAACCAACTCTGAGGTAATTGAAAATCTTGATCCCCTTCTTTTTCAAAATAGGAACGCGATTCCACCTTGAAATTGTCTTTTTCAAAATTGAGCTGCATAAACGTTTGTCCGCACCAGTCTTGGTTGCTATTGGTAATTTTTAGCGCGTGAGGGAATTTTTCAACATCTGTAGGGCTAAAAACAGAACTCATCAAGGAATAATCGTAAATGCCAGTTGAGAAGCGCTCCATAGCGTTGAGCTTAAGTACGGAAGTAGAGTTGCGTTTTTGATTGGTTTCATTTTTGACCTGTTTATCCGTCAAGAAATCTTCCGTAACAAACACTAAAACGGCTTCACCTGGATGGATCTCTTTATAGCGATTTTGAGCCAACTGATACCTGCTGACTTCAGCTTTCCCTTCATACCAATAAGCACCTAAACCGATTGTGTCTTTCTTGAACATGGATATCATTTGTGCTGCTGGATTTTGGTTGCGGGTAAGTGGTTTGCTACAACTGTACCCAGTTAATGCCATTAAAAAAACAATCCCAATTTGCTTCATTGCTTTTGATTTCGTCACACAACAATTTAAAGTAAAAAAAGATGAAGATATTCCTAGCTTCCATAATCATCTTGAAAAAAAATTCTGTCCAAAAAATTAACTTTACCAAGGATCGAAATTCATCAACAACGCTTCTTACGATATGGAAAACACCTACATCAACCAACAACGACGAACCCTGTTCAAATCAATGGGGGTTTTATCGGTCGGCGCCCTAGCTGGCGCCTGGGACTTACAAACACTACCCTCCAAACCTAAGGTTAATAAACGGGAGGAAGTGTTCAATCTGATTGACTCAAAAAAGAAAAGCGACTACGTCCCATGTGGTTTTTTTGTCCATTTTGGTGAAGGTTACAAAACTGGAGATGCCGCAGTGAAACGCCATTTGGAATATTTTGAGGCCATTGATATGGACTTTATCAAAGTTCAGTATGAGGCCGAATTTCCTAAGGTGGAATCCATCAAAACTACGGCCAATTGGGCGTCAATGCCCCTTTACAAAAAAGATTTTTTTGAAAAACAGCTCTACGTTGTTAAGGAGTTGGTCGAAAAAGGGAAACGCCATGCACCGGTCATCGTTACCTTGTATTCTCCCTTTATGAGTGCAGGTCACACGGTGACAGAAGCAGTGCTTACGCAGCAAATGCTTCAAGATCCTGAAAATGTAAAAAAAGGGTTGGAGATAGTCACGGAAAGTACCCTCATTTTTGCCAAAGAGTGTATCAAACTGGGGGTTGATGGCTTTTTAGCAGCGACTCAAGGCGGCGAGGGGTTCCGTTTTCAAAACACAAACATCTTCGCGGATTACATCAAACCTTTTGATTTGGTGGTAATGAAAGAAATCAATGCTGCTTGTGCCTGTAATGTACTTCACATTTGTGACTACGTTGGCGATTACAACGACTTGAAGCCTTTTGTGGATTATCCCGGCCATATCGTCAACTGTAGCATGAAGGTGGGAGGTAATAAACTAAAAACCAAAGACCTTTACGAGCTCTTCAATCGCCCAATTTTTGGCGGCTTGGAAAAACGCGGACCGATCAGCCAAAAAGATCCGAAAGCCCTCGAATTTGCAGTGGCGGAAGCATTAAATGAAGCCCCGAGTCGTTTTGTTTTGGGCGCAGAATGTGCCCTTCAAGGTGAAATTGACTGGAAACAAGTACGTAAAGTAGTGGATATTGCGCATCAAGGAAAACATTGATTGATAGTACTCCGCACTTAAAACATATCAGAAATAGAGAATAAGCTCCAAAATAAAAAAGCCCTTTCGAACAGAACAAACTGCATGAAAGGGCTTTTTTTAGCACTTTTCAGGTTGATTAATTTTCAACCAATTTGCCGTTAAGTTTCACTAGTGATTTATCGGAAACTTCTTGTACAGTGATCTCAGGAACTTCAATGGCAATTTTTCCTCCACTTACGGTAACTTTGATGGTAACCGCAGTAGCATCTTTGCCAGTTGCGATAAAAGACTTGCTCAAGCTCGGAATGGATGCGGTGATCAATACTTCATCTGCGGCAATTGGGGCAGTCCCACCGTTGGGATAAACCTTATAATTCCCATCAACAGTTGGTAGTTTGGAAAACTGAAACGACCAAGAATTTACCGTCAAAACAGTAGGGGAGGAGATACCATCGGCAGCAGCAATGGTGGTAGCACTAGGGCTATCATCAGTTCTAAATGCAATGTACTGTTTGAAAGTTACTGTTCCCAATTTCCAGTTGGCGCTGGCGGTAGGGCTAGTATCTGGAAATTCAGGGCCTTGAAGACTACAATGTGTAAGCGTAAGCCCTAAGAAGGCCACAAAAAGGAAATGTTTGTTCATGGTAAAAAAATTTAAAGTTTTTGGGTAACTAACTTATCATCAAAGATAAGGCTTTTTATCTAGCTTCAAAAATGCAGACATTTTTTCACTTTTCAAGCTTTTTTGTACCGTTTTCTAAAGAATCGCTACCGTATTCTTGCTGAAACCTGTCGTTCGCTAAACGGATGGAGCTTGTAGCGCCATTTAAACCTATCTTTACAATAGTTTTCTCATAGTATGTTTAATTCTCCTACACCTGGTCGGCCAAGTGTAGGTTTTTTTTTGCCTTATTCTAAGCGTCTCCTACCGTACAGCGCTCAATTCCGTCGGAGCCTAATTGGCCCATTCGTGATCAATAAAATGCCGCTATATTTATGGCGTAGTTTTCTCATAGTATGTTCCAGGCTCCTACACCAAGCTTTGTCTTCAGGTGTAGGAGCTTTTTTTTTGGCGCAATTTTCTATCTCTTACGGATGATCTCAAATTTTTGTTCCAAACGGTTTCCATCTTTATCTACTAAAGTCAAGATATGCTTGCCCGGCGGCGGTTGTAGCGCAAACTGATGGAAAGTAGTGGTTTCGCCCAGAAACTCTTGATCCAAATGCCAGTAAATGGTGGTTTTGGGTTTGCGGTGGGCTACTTGAAAAATCGTTTTCGACAGCTTTCCATCTAAGTCAGTGGGGACATAAATTTTCGTTGCTTCTCTTGGATAGATCAATTGCATGGTACGATTGCCTGCTGCGGCAACTACCGCTCCCTGACAATCCGCTCTTAATGGCGGCAAACTGAGGTAATCCGGTCGTCGTTGACGGTAATAATATTCCTCCAATGGGGGAAGTACAAACCAAGGACGGTGGATCATTTTTTCCGGTAGTTCACAATTGGCATTCACTAGGAATTGTTCGCTTTGATCCAAATGAACCAATTGATGATAGGGGCAAGTAGGGGCGTTTTGACTCCCTTTTGGCGCCCAAATGGTATCGGTAGGGCAGTAAGTTCCTGCTCTGAACCCAGAAAGCTGGCATACCGAGGTGGCTTGCATGTCGTCAAAGGGTTGTCTAAACCAAGAAGTATGCGGCAAGGCGGCACAAATTTCAAATAAAATAGGCGCTGCAACTTGGCCCCCAATCAAACCGGGTCGCCCTTCGCCATCGGCATTTCCTGCCCACACACCCACAACATACTCTGGGGTAACACCAATGGCCCAGGCGTCGCGGAAACCAAAACTGGTTCCGGTTTTCCAAGCCACTTGTCTACTGGAACCAAACTGTTGCCAATTGCCTTCGCTTTCTGGGCGTTGTAAGGATTGCATGGCTTTAAACGTTGACCAGATAGCCCCTGCATTGAGTAGTGGGGCGTTTTTTTCTAAGTATTGTCGATCTTTTGGGGGCAATGGATTGGAAAGTTGGTAGCTCAAGGAATGAAAATCCTGCGGATCATAACGGCTACTGTATTGCGTAAATGTATTCAATGTACGGGCCATTGAGGCATAGATACCGACCAGATCCCATAAATTGGCTTCTGCTCCACCCAATATCAACGACAACCCATAGTGATCCGATGGGGAGTTTAAGGTGCTAAGCCCCATTTTTTTTAAATAATAATAAAAACGACCAATATCGTAATGCTGCAATAGATCGACAAAAGGAATGTTGAGGGATCTAATGAGCGCCTCGTTGGCTCGAACCAAACCGTCGTAACCAAGATTGAAATTTTCGGGTCGGTAGCCGCTGATGTTCATTGGTACATCAGGAACAAGTGATTCAGGAAGGATAAGACCCTCCTGAACGGCCAAAGTATATAGCAATGGTTTCATAATGCTGCCCGTACTTCGCGGTGCGGCAATGATGTCCACATCGCCGCCATAACTAGATCCAGCACGAGGCGCATTGCCAACGTATGCGCGTACCTTACCCGTAGCAACTTCAACAACAATAGCGGCTATATTGTGGATTTGATTGTAGCTTAGCACTGCTTGTTGCCGATCAACAACATCGAGGACTTGGCGTTGAAGTCCGCTTCTTAAAGTGCTTTTTAATCGAGGCGGCGCGCCATCATTTTCAGCCCGCAGGATCAAATGCGGCGCCAAACGCGGCAGCGGATAAGGTGCATCAGGCAATGGTTCTTCTTTAGCAAGCGCGCAGGTGGCGACATCAATTGTGCCTTTGGCTGCTAAGCGATCCAACAAACGATTGCGCTTGGCTAACAATAAAGTTCTATTCCGCCCTGGATGCATCAATGCAGGGCTGTTGGGCAAAACCGCCAGTAGCGCCCCTTCTGCCCAAGACAATAAGTTAGGAGATTTGGCAAAATAGCGCCAAGAGGCAGCCTCTAGGCCTACTACGTTTCCGCCAAAAGGAGCATTGGCGGCATACAATTGGAGGATCTTTTTTTTGCTTGTTCCCAATTCTAGCCTTACGGCCATGATACCCTCTATCAGTTTTTGGAACAGGTTGCGCGATTTACTGTTTCTAGCCAATCGAATCACTTGCATGGTGATGGTACTGCCCCCGCTCACCACTTTTCCATGCCGCAAATTTTGCCTGATGGCTCGAAAAAAAGCAAAGGGATCCGTTCCTTGGTGGTCATAAAAACGACGATCCTCAAATTCGATTAAAGACTGAATATAGGGAGCTGGCAAGGCATCGGTAGCGGGTATGCGCCACTGCCCGTCGGCGGCGATCCGCGCAGAAAGCAACTCGCCATTTTCATCCTCAATAACCCGACTTTGTGGCGTATTTAACAAAGGATAAGGCAAACAAAAACAAAACGCTAACAATATGCTAATGGCAATTGCCAGAGCAATAGCACCCGAACGGGTCGACCATAAATTTTCCGAGGTGTTCTTTTTGTTCACGTTTATTGGATGATATCAAGCTGCTGCAAAATATAAAACTTTGTTACTATTGCCCTCAATGTAGTCGAAAGCTAGCTAAACCCCCTGAAACAAGGGGTGTTAGCTGATATATTTTAAAAAAAAGCCGGATTTTCATAAATAATCGATTGAAAACCAAAGTTTCTTTGTTTCCCCCCTTGAATTATTCATAATTTATCCGTTACCTTTACCTAATTGAATGTTTAAGTTTAGCTGCTTCTTTTTGGTACACTTTGTTTTCGGCCTTAAATATTTGCTCGCTAAGCTTAAGATTACTCGCCAATAGAGGTGCCTGTAAGGGTTCGATTTTACAGTGAACGAATTTCTGTGGTTTTATGCCCATTGATTATTTATTGTTTTCTCTTTATCCATAATTTAATTTTTTTTCAAATGAACATTTTTGTCGCAAAACTCAATTTCAGGACGCAAAGTGAAGACCTGAGAGAAACTTTTGAAGCTTTCGGTGAGGTGGAATCCGCCAAAGTTATCATGGATCACGAAACAGGCAAATCTAGAGGCTTTGGCTTTGTCGAAATGCTTAATGAAGACGAAGGACAAGCCGCTATCGACGCACTAAACGAAACTGATCTTGACGGAAATACGATTGTTGTAAAAAAAGCAGAACCACGTAAAACTGGTGGCGGTGGCGGCTTCAATAGCCGTCCTCCACGCTCTGGTGGCGACTATCGCCCACGTGACAACTACGGCAGCCGTGATGGCGGCGGTGGTGGTGGCTACGGCGGCGGTGGAAACCGTGATCGTGGCAATCGCGACGGCGGCGGCGGCTACGGTGGTGGCGGCAATCGTCGTAACAACTACTAAGAAAGACTTTTCGTTTTAAACGAAATCATATAAGGCGGATATCTTCATTTGGAAGGTACCCGCCTTTTTTAGTGCTCTTACAAAAAGCGATCTTTCAAGCGCAAAAAAGGATTTTCAAAGAAACGTTTTGATAAGTAGGAAACACCCATCACGGTAATGGTGATCAAGCCATAGAAAAACAACGCACCAGATAGCCATCCCAATTGTGATATTTGCTGTTTGAAACAGGCAAAAAAGAACACAATGATGATCATATGGTACATGTAAACACCATAAGAGATATCGCCCAATTGTTGCAATAGCTTTCCTTGAAGTCCAAAGAATTGTTTTTCATTTAGCGCAATGTTCAAAATCAGCCAGAGATATAAGGCATATACCAACCAACCCGCCACAGGGGTATCGTCAAAAACAAAGCCATAATACGGCCCAATCGGGCTATTCATCAAGCTGTAATGGAAAAAGAAACGCAAGGCCAAAAATCCCAAGCAAATAACTTGCATTAGGGGGCTGAACCAAAAGGAGGCTGATATGGGTTTAGTGCGATAAAAGACCCAATAGGCGCCCAAACTGCCAATCGCCATGGCTTCAAATTGTAATTGGTCAAACTGGGCGGCTATTTTATGATCTCCCAACCCATAATTTAACCATAAAGAAAGCGCTCCTTTTACAATCAAAATACCGACTAATAGCCTTGGAAAATAACGAAGTTGACCACAATAGCGCGCCATCGGCGCCCAAAACAGGTAGAAAATCTCTTCTACCCCAATCGACCAAAGGGGCTCTAGTAAATTATGCCCATAAAAGAAATTGACCATAAAGGGCATAAAAAAAAGGTAATACGGCCAAACCTGTACCAGGCTAAACGGAGCATGAAAATGATAAAAAAAGGTATTGAGCAAGTAAGGGAACCCCACCGTACCAATCCAAACCACTAAAAAATAGAGCGGCCAAATGCGCAAAATGCGCCGCAAATAAAAATTGCGGATGTCAATGGGCGGGCGAACGCCTTTTTGGGCATTGTTGGTAAATTCCTTCAGCAGGAGATAAGTAATTAAGAAACCGCTTAATACAAAAAAAATGGAGACTGCCAATCCCCCGGCATTGCAAATGGAGAAACGCTCAAAATTTGGCAAATGATAACCCTTGCGAATGTCTTCCGCATGTTGAAAAATCACCAAATAGGCGGCAATAAAGCGCATCCCGTTGAGCCCGGGGAAAACTTTGATGTCCCGGTACAAAAAAACATTCATATCCTCTGTGCGTAGGGGATTGGCAGCTGGCAATTTAAACCATGTCTTCTGGGCGTACCCATTCATCAAATTGCTCAGCTGTGAGCAAACCCAGTTCAATGGCAGCCGCTTTTAGCGTTTTATTTTCAGCATGTGCTTTTTTGGCGATTTTTGCAGCATTATCATATCCAATTTTAGTATTTAATGCAGTCACCAACATCAATGAATTATTGAGGTGTTCGGTGATACGGGCTTGATTAGGTTCAATACCAATGGCACAGTGTTCATTGAAGCTATTACAAGCATCGCCAATCAAACGAGCCGACATCAAAAAGTTGAAAATGATCAATGGTTTGAACACGTTGAGTTCGAAATGTCCGGTTAGTCCGCCTACATTGATCGCAACATCATTGCCAATAACCTGCGCCATAGCCATGGTAAGTGCTTCCGATTGGGTAGGGTTTACTTTACCGGGCATAATAGAGGAGCCGGGTTCGTTTTCGGGAATAAGGATCTCACCAATACCCGAACGAGGCCCAGAAGCCAACATACGGATGTCGTTCCCGATTTTGAACAAAGCAACCGCAGCGGTTTTTAACGCGCCATGTGCTTCTACCAACGCATCGTGACTAGCCAGCGCTTCATATTTGTTTTCAGCAGTAATAAAAGGCAAACCACTGAGGGTCGCAATGTGTTTGGCAACATTCTCTGAATAACCTGGAGGGGTGTTAAGTCCAGTACCAACAGCAGTACCACCCAACGCCAACTCAGCTACATGGGGTAGGGTATTGCGAATAGCGCGCATGGCGTGATCCAATTGCGATACATAACCAGATATCTCTTGACCCAAGGTGATTGGGGTAGCATCCATAAAGTGGGTACGACCAATTTTTACGATAGTCATAAAAGCTTCGGATTTAGCTTTCAAGGTATCGTGCAACAATTGGATATTGGGGAGGGTATGATCTACCAAAATTTTATAAGCAGCAATGTGCATTGCCGTAGGGAAAGTATCATTGGAAGATTGCGATTTGTTGACGTCGTCGTTGGGGTGGAGGGTTTTCTTCTCGTCCTCCAAAGATCCGCCGATGACTACTTGCGCACGGTTGGCAATCACTTCATTGACGTTCATGTTGGACTGCGTGCCAGATCCTGTTTGCCATACTACCAATGGAAATTCGCCATCGTGTTGACCAGTGGTAATTTCATCACAAACTTGGGCGATGAGATCCGCTTTTTCTTTGGATAAAACCCCTGCATCTAAATTGGCATAAGCTGCCCCTTTTTTTAAGATGGCAAAAGCGCGAATGATTTCAACCGGCATGAGGTGGCCGCCGATTTTAAAGTTTTCAAAGGAGCGCTGGGTTTGAGCGCCCCAATACTTTTCAGCAGGTACTTCTACGTAACCCATGCTGTCTTTTTCTGTTCTGAAGGCCATGCGTTGCAATTTTTTGATTGGCCAAAGGTAATTAAAAGGTTGAAAAATTATCGCTAACTGGCGGGTGGCTTCGCTTGCATTTCGAGGAGTCGGGAAAACTCTTTACCTTTGTAACTGTTATCAAAGGACTATACTTCCATCCCAAGCGAAGTATATCAACAACCATTTCAAAAACTCAAAAAAAGCGAATTATGTCTTTTCAACTTCCCGCGCTACCCTACGGATTCGATGCGCTAGAACCACACATCGATGCTCGTACCATGGAAATCCACCACGGCAAACACCACGCAGCTTATACCAACAACCTCAATGCCGCTATTCAAGGAACGGAATTGGAAGGAAAGACGATCGAGGAGATCTTGGCTCATATTTCTAAGCATAGTCCAGCTATTCGCAACAATGGCGGCGGTTTTTACAACCACAACCTTTTCTGGACGATTTTATCGCCAAATGGTTCTCCAGAACCGGCGGCAAGTTTAGCCATTCATGGTGCAATCCTTGCTGATTTGGGCAGTTTTGAAACTTTCCACAAAGATTTTGCAGCAGCTGGCGCCACTCGATTTGGTTCAGGTTGGGCATGGTTGGCTGTGGATGCAGCTGGAAAGTTGTTCATCAGCTCTTCTCCAAACCAAGACAATCCCTTGATGGATGTTGCTGAGAAAAAGGGAACGCCAGTTTTGGGCTTGGACGTTTGGGAGCATGCTTATTACTTGAACTACCAAAACCGTCGCCCAGATTATATTGAATCTTTCTTCAGTATCATCAACTGGGAAGAAGTGAACAAACGCTATTTGGCGGCTAAAGGATAATTCTCTGGCTAGAATAAAAAAAGAGGCTTCAAAACAGAATAGATCGTTTTGAAGCCTCTTTTTTTATTCTGTCATTTTATCGGCAAAGGCATCACTCAACATGACGCTCATCAGGATCATACCCAGAAAAAAAATGATCAAAGCCCAGCGATTAGGAAGCGTTTTTCCAGCTTTTAGTAGCAAGTAGCCTACCAGTACATTAAACAATGCCCAAAGTACATTGACGGTAGGGGAAGACAAACCTTTTCCAGGCGGATTGGAAAAAGGCGAAGGAAAGGCATCGCCAGAAATGCCGTTGACAAAATGTGGAACGGCGTTGGTCAAAAACATCCCGGCAAAAAAACAAGCAAGGTAGTGGTACCACTTCATGGTTGATCTGGTTTTAGGTGACTTAAGATCCTTTAAGATAGAGTTATTTTAACTTAAATAAGCATTCCAAGTCTTTTTCATTGAGGTAACATCCTATACAGTACCCGTCTGGATCCATATCAGGATGAGAGGTTAGCACTTGAAAAGCTTCTCGAATGGCGCCGAGGTTATTTGCATAAGTAAAAGAGTTTATTTTGATGATTTTCAATTAATTGGGTAATGTGAAAAGCACGAATGAATCCATTGCAATGGTATTCTTAGGCCTACCCTGACCTTTTTTTGCATTTTAAAACGTGTAGCATAGACATAATATTTTTTGTTTTAAAAATGCAACTTTTTTTCCTGATCTTCGTAAAACATAATCATAACTTTTTCGTAATTAAAAAGCCGCATTTACATCCAACGATAAATACTAATCCGAAATCCGGAAACGTTAATTTTTTCATACAACAGCATTCTAGGAAAAACCTACTTCATCTTCGAATTGAACCGACTGCTACTTTCCTGTGTTTTTGATCTGATACCCATTAACCGTTAAGACATCTTATCACCACCCAAAATAATTTACCCATGATCATTCTAGGATTTTTAATCGTTATTTTGCTTTTTTTTGGCATGCGTATGTTCAAAGAAGCATAGGTTTAGCCCTTTTTGTTAAAAATTAAAAAGACTGATGTCGCTGGAAAATACCGGGCATCAGTCTTTTTTATTTGGGTTAAAAAATTGCTTTTCAATCCATTGCAAATCACTGTTTCTGTTTCACCGCTTGGTACATTTTTTCCACTTCTGATAATGTAAATCCTTCGGACAAACCAGTCGTGAAAACCACCTCCTGATCACCTTGTAGGTACACATACCGAAAACTAAAACGCAGCGCAGAATCGGATTTCCAGGCGTAGATAAAGCCTTTGGCATCTTCATGAATGATTTTCACGAATTGCGGATTGCTTTTAACTTCCTTAATCTGATTGGCTTTTAGTTGGTTGATGTCGGAAGTACTGGCCTGAGAAGCATAAATTTGGATGGAAAATTTTTCTTTCCCTAGGCTGACTACCGAAATATCTTTCAGCATGCCTACTTTAAACGACCGTACTTCGGTGCTATCCGGCGCCATTAAGGTAATAGGAATCTGAACTTTGGGCATGAGGTCAAGCGGTTGCCATACCTCGGATTTATCTTTTTGGCAAGCCAAGATCGACATTCCAAAAAGAATGGCGAGTAAGCGTTTTCTCATGAGAAAGTGAATTTTCGTTTTTTAAGGTTTTCTTATCTTTGAATGAAAAATCAAAGGGAATGTTGTGCAAGCAGTCCAGCATAACTTAAATTCCAACTTTTACAGGGTAAAAATAATGCTTTTAAAAAAATCAGATGAACTCATTGGAGAATTTTTAGAATAGACTAAAAATCGAAGCTTTTGTTGAGTTCAAAACCGTTATTTTTACGCCACTTATTACACTTAGGCTTATGATGAAGAGTTTGCACATTCGGAATTATGCGATTATTGAGGCTTTGGACATGGATTTTGCCAATGGTTTGACCATCATTACGGGTGAAACGGGCGCCGGTAAGTCCATTTTATTGGGCGCCTTGGGGCTGATCATGGGCAATCGGGCAGATACCAAATCTTTGTACAACGAAAATGAAAAATGCGTCATCGAAGCGCATTTCGATGTACGCAACTATTACGTCCGTGAATTTTTTGAGGATAACGATATGGATTATGAAGATGAAGTAGTGCTGCGCAGAGAACTGACACCCAGTGGTAAATCGCGTGCCTTCATCAATGACACACCTGTAAATCTGAAGCAGATGCAGGAATTGTGTCAAGAACTGGTGGATTTGCATCAACAATTTGATACTCTCGACATCCATAGCTTGTCTTTTCAGCTCAAAATGATCGATGCGCTGGCAGGTAATAAGAGCCAACTGAATACTTATAAAACTATTTTTCGCAGCTTTCAAGCTAATCGCCGGGAATTGAGCGCCCTTCGACAGCGCAGCGAGCAATCGGCCAAAGAAATAGACTTTATCCAATTCCAGTTGGAAGAACTCAGCAAAGCTAGTCTTAACGCTGGTGAGCAGGAAAAACTGGAAGAAGAACTTTCGCGTTTAACGCATGCCGAAGACATCAAACGGGTACTAGGCGGCGGATTTCAACTGCTTACCGAAAGCGAACATTCCATCGCCACTCAATTGCACGATTTAAATGTAGCCTTGAACCAAGTGAGCAAGTATGATTCAACGCTAGGCAGTTTTTATGAACGGTTTTCCAGTATTCTTTTGGAAATCCGTGAATTGGGTAATGATTTTGAAAAAGTTGCCGATCAAACTGAATTTGATCCCGAAAGAATCAGCGAGGTACAGTTGCGTTTGGATTTGATCTATCGTTTGCAAAAAAAACATACCGTAGCCACCATAAAAGAGCTGCTGGAGGTTCAGGCAACATTGGAAAAAACTTTGGGCGGATATGGCGACTTGAGCAATGAAATGGCACGATTGGAGCAAGAAATTGCCGAACAAGACACTTCTTTGCGCCAAATGGCGGAAGATCTAAGCGAACGACGCCGGGCGGTTATTCCAACTTTTGAAGAAAAAATCGTGGAAATGCTGGGACAACTGGCGATGCCTAATGCGCAAATTCAGATTCAATGCCGCACTTTGCCCGAGCTGGACATTACCGGGAGAGATGAAATAAATTTTCTTTTTTCAGCCAATAAGGGCGGGCGCTTACAAACGATCAAAGACGTAGCTTCTGGTGGTGAACTTTCACGTTTGGCTCTGGTAACCAAGTCGTTGGTAGCGAGCGCTATTCCGTTGCCAACCTTGATTTTTGACGAAATAGACAGTGGTATTTCTGGCGATGTTGCCTTGAAAATGGGAACAATCTTACGCAAGTTATCGAACGAGCACCAGGTGGTTACCATCACCCACTCGCCTCAGGTTGCCTCCAAAGCAGATCGCCACTACTTTGTTTACAAAAAAGAGACGGAAGAACGGACGCTGACCAATGTCCGCTTACTGAATGCTGATGAGCGCGTAAGGGCCATTGCCACCATGCTGAGCCAAAATCCGCCCAGCGATTCAGCATTGGAAAATGCTCGGGAATTGCTGGCCATGAAGTAAACTTTTTTTAATCATGAATTGGGAAATGATGTGAGGAAAACGGTTGGAAAAATCTAAACTTCCAGTACTTGAGCTTAAGCTACCACACGGATGAAATCTAACTTCCACCTGAATAATGAAAAAGTGGTACTTTATTGTTTAACCATTCCTAAGGGTTCAACCCACAGCTTTTTATTACTTTTGCCAATCGAAACAGAAGATTATTTGCGATGAACGGGTTTGATCGCAAGTTTTCGGTAATCGCAAACAGTCCAAACAACGAAAAAAATCCATTAACAATGGCCAATAACTTACTTCTTGGTAAACGTGGCGTCATCTCTGGAGCGCTTGATGAAAATTCAATTGCTTGGAAAATTGCCGAGCGCTGTGTAGCTGAAGGTGCAAAGATCACCTTGACCAACGCCCCGGTAGCAATGCGATTCGGAGAGATCCAAAAACTGTCTGATCAAACGGGCGCGGAAATCATTCCTGCTGATGCAACAGATATGAACGACCTAGAAAACTTGTTTGCTAAGTCGATGGATGTGTTGGGTGGTAAACTCGATTTTGTACTGCATTCAATTGGAATGTCGGTAAACGTGCGCAAAAAAAAGGAATATACCGATTTGAACTACGAGTGGATGGCCAAAACCTTTGATGTATCGGCCATTTCTTTCCACAAAATGATGCAAACCCTCTGGAAATTGGATGGAATGAACGATTGGGGTTCAATTTTAGGATTGACTTACATTGCCGCCCAACGCACATTCCCAGATTATAGCGAGATGGCAGAATCCAAGGCATTATTGGAGTCATTTGCTCGCAGCTTTGGTTATCATTTTGGTGAGCGTAATAATGTGAGAGTCAATACTATATCTCAATCTCCAACCCGCACTACTGCAGGTTCTGGTGTAAAAGGATTTGATGAATTTTTTGAATATGCCGATAAAATGTCACCCTTGGGCAATGCATCAGCCGATGCTTGTGCTGATTACTGTGTACTGATGTTTTCAGATTTTACACGGATGGTGACCATGCAGAACCTTTACCATGATGGCGGTTTCTCGAACATGGGCATGAGTCCGGCAGTTTTAAATCTCTAAAAACTGTTCTAAGATCATCCGATGCTAAGCAACGCAGAAAAATTAACTTCCCGATTTTGGCTTTTGAATAGGAAGCCGAACGGTTCATTTCAAGTGAGCTTCCTATTCAAAAGCCGCTCAAAAAATCGGGAAGTAATTTTTTGCGTCAAACTAAAGGTTATATTATCTGTGCTTTTTTTTGGCTGGGCTCAATTGGTTTTTGCACAATTTCCTGGATCGGGGTTTGGCTCCGGCTCACGTAATGGCGGCAGCCAATTTCAGATCGATTCGTCGCAGCGAGATCAACTCATAGACACCTTTAAAGTCAATTACCGATATGCTGCCGATCCATTTCGGTCTTATCCGAGTAAGGATACGGTGCTGAATCGTTTTTTTCATCAATTTGACCCCGCACGTAGTCGCACTTGGGATTACCGGAGTTTGGGTATTGCTGGTTCGGCGGCAGAGCCCATTGTCTATGAACCTACCTTGAGAAGGGGGTTCAGCGTGGGTTTGAATCAGTACAATTTGTATTATTCGCCAGCCAGTCAAATGCCTTATTATGAGGTAAATAAACCATTTCTTAATGTTGGTTTTTTTCAGGCCGGCGAACAGAACAACAGCGGTGTTGCCGTTCAGTTTAGTCGGAACTTTGGTCGGGGTTTGAACGTGTCTTTGGATTATCGGCGCATCAACATGAATGGCGCCTTGACGCTTTTTCCCGATCAACGGGCTCGGAATACTTCTTTTAGCATTGGATTTTGGTTCAAAAGTAAACGCGGGCACTACACTAGTTTTTTGACATTTGTGAATAACCGCATCAATTCCTTCGACAATGGGGGCTTGGTGAGAGATACGATTCCGACAGATCAATTTTCTGCAGCCAGTCAAGCGGATGTATATCTCAGTGGCGCGCGCACTAGGCATCAGCATCAGGAGTTATTGTACACGCAGTATCTACAATTTGGGAAGGTAGATTCTTTGGGCATTGATACGAGTCGAAAAAACCGGCAAATCTTTCAAATAGCCCATAGCATCTCGTTGCAGAACAATTTTTATCGCTATTCTGATACGTATAGTTCCACTTCGGAGCCTTATACTTTGCGATATTATGGTAATTTTTTAAAGGATATACGCGGGGTTCGAAATTTTATTCAGCATCAAAAAATCGAGAACTCCTTTCGACTCATTACGTTTCGGGGTAAAAGCAATTCCCAAGAGCTGGTAGGCAAGGAAAAAAGCAGATTGGAGTTGGGGATCACCCATGCCATTCATAGCATCAATCAAGAGCCTAAAGATTCTATTCTGAATGAATTGTTTTTGACGGGGAAACTTAATATTACCCCAAGTCAAGGTTTGCAGTTGCGGACTGGGGCTCAATTGGCCATATTAGGCAACATCGGCGATTATCAGCTTACTGGTGATCTTCAAGTGGCCATCGGGAAATTTGCTTTTTTGCACGCCACCGGGTTGAACCAACTGTACAGCCCTACTTTGCTTCAGAAGGAGTTTTTGGTGAGCCAGCAGTCGGTATGGAAGAATAACTTTCGCAAAACCTTGGAAACCAGTTTTCGAGGGAGTATTGAAATTCCTAGGTTTTTGGTAGAGGTTGGCGCTGGTATTACCTTATTGAATAACTATATTTACGCCGACACCAGTTCGGTATTCCGGCAGTCGGGCGTACCAGTAAGTGTTTTGCAAGCTTTTGTGCGTAAAGACTTCGTCGTTTGGAAACTGCATCTAGATAATCAAGCTGCTTTTCAAACGAGTTCGCAGAGCGTGTTGCGGGTTCCGCAGATTTTTGGAAAGCACAGCTTATACTTTGCTGGAAAACTTTTCAAAGTGTTGGAAACTTGGGTGGGTGTAGATTTGCGCTACCAAACGGGGTACTATGCCAATACTTATTTTCCGTTGACGGGGCAATTTAGGCTCAATGACCAAAGAATTGTAAACTTGTATCCCGGGGTGGATCTTTTTGCCAGTTTTCGGATTACTAAGTTTCGCGCTTTTTTTAAATTCGAAAACATGGGAAGGCTATTTATTCCCAAGCAATATTTTGCACAAACTGCTTATTACCCATTACCTCCGTCTTCAGGGTTTCGATTTGGATTCCAGTGGCGGTTTTCGGATTGAGGCCTTGGGTAACCTGATGTCAAATCATGATGATGAGAAGTGTTGAATTAGGAAAAGTTGGAAAAAAAATTCGCCAGATCCGGAAGGAGCGCGGGATGAATCTTCAGGAAGTCGCCGAAAAAAGCGAAATCACTGCTGGATTGTTATCCCGAATTGAAAACTTCCGCACCTTGCCTTCCTTACCGGTTTTGCATAAAATTTCTTTGTCCTTGGGCGTCACCTTGGCGGATTTGGTGGAGCAAGTAGACAATCGCCCCGAAACGGATTATTTTTATATCCCTAGTGGCAGCGGAGAGATAGAAGAGCGTGAAGATTCCGTAGGGGTACTTTATGAAAACCTATTGAATTCTGCTATTGGTGATGTTACGTTGCAAACTTGCATTGTTTCTATACCGCCTCAAACTTATCGCAAACCGCTTACGAATGACAGCATGGAGTTGCTACACGTAATTAGCGGGAAAATTCAATATGGGCTGGGATCGGAAAAATTAAACTTGTCAACTGGAGATACGCTGTATTTTGACGGAAGTATTCCGCATTCTTTGCATAATACGACGCAAGAGATTGCAGTGTTGTTCAAAGTTTATTTGTTGAGAAAACAGCGGTAGACAGATGGCAGGTACTTTTTCACAGGTATACATCCAAGTTGTGTTTTCGGTTAAAGGAAGGGAATGCGTGTTGCAAAAACCTTGGAGAAATGAGGTTTTTAAATACATATCAGGTATCATCAAAGCAAAAAATCATAAACCGATTATTGTCAACGGGGTTGAAGATCATGTTCATTTATTCATTGGATTGCGGCCATCCTCTAGTATTTCGGATTTGATAAGGGATGTCAAAAACAATTCTAGCAATTTTATCAATGATCGTAATTTGGTCAAAGGGAAATTCTCTTGGCAGGAGGGTTATGGTGCTTTTTCGTATTCCCACTCTCAAATAGATCAAGTTTACAACTATATACTCAATCAGGAGGAGCATCATGCCAAAAAAACCTTCAGGGAAGAATATTTGGATTTTTTAGATAAGTTTGAGGTTCCCTTCGAAGAAAAATACCTTTTTGATTGGATTGATTTATAATCATGTTATTATAATCATGTCACCCCTTCGGGGTTGGCATGGTGGAAAATCCTAAAATCTATAATCATGTCACCCCTTCGGGGTTATTTTGGGTGCTTTTTTCCTAAATATCATGCTCCGCACCTGAAGGCTGAGCCGATTAGGTCTAAATTTACCACAGTTTTAAACCCCGAAGGGGTGACATGATTATAGAAAATGGCGTGTAGATGAATTTCAACCCCGAAGGGGTGACAGGATTATAACGGAAACCCCTTGCACCCGTTCCTAAATGTCGATCCTACAATCCTAGTAGAAAAACTGCTCTTTTACAATTTTGCCATCCTTCACTTCGTAAACGACCACTTCTTCCATGTTCATGCGATTGCCATCTTTCATGGTAACGTCAAGCCCCATCGCAACGGTAAAGAAATTTCCAGCAACCAGCGGTGGAGAAACATGGCCGCCGTGAACAGCTTCAATTCCACTCTGGAAATGATCATTGTTGGCCAAAAGATTTGTAAGACCTTCAGTAGTGCGCCCTTGAGTGTGAGCAATGGAATCAACACTGACAGCGTCTGGAGCAAAAAGCTCTTCGTAAGCTTGGCGGTTTTGGTTGCTTGAGCACAATTCAACCAAACGGTTGGCGATTTCGGCAGTAGTCATTTTTTTGGATTTAAGATGAATAATGACTACAAGTTAAGGAATAAAAAAATTGTTTGTGTTAATTAAAGATTAAATTTTTTGTGTTTAAATTATTTTTAATTTGCTTCAGCCCTGACAAAAGTTTTTGCCATTCAAAAGCTCTTATCGCAAAATAGAATACGACTACTTCTTTTTCAGAAAGCTGGTTTTCAGGAACGGGTCAATAATAAAGTGCCATTATAGCCGCCGCTATTTTGCTGCCAATCAACTATCTTTTGAAGCGCAATCTGGGGCATTGTAACGAAAAAGATAGGAAGAGTGGCGGTGAAAGAGCAAGGCAAGAGAGAGTACTTATTGTTTAACCGTTCCTAAAGACTAAACCAACTTTGGCTCAATTTTTTTCAAAGAAAACCAAAAAGTAGCGCCTTCATTCTCCACACTTTCTACCCAAATTTTTCCACCTTGAGCATTGATAAACTCTTTTGAAATGGCTAGCCCGAGTCCTACGCCACCACTATTGTTCGAGCCTACATGTGGCGCCTGATAAAATTTTTCGAAAATCTTTTCCTGATGGGCTTTCGCAATTCCGCTGCCAAGATCTTTTACCGAAAAGAGCAACTTATCATCAAAGTCTTTAGCGCAAATGATGACTTTAGCATCTACTGGACTGTAGCGGATGGCATTCGACAATAAATTAATCAAGACCCAAGTGGTTTTTTCGAAATCGGCGTAAACATCGGGGAGATCACTATCGATTTTTGCTTCTAAAACGACCTCTTTTTGTTCAGCCTGGAATTGTAAGGTATGAATGGCATAATCCACAATCAACTTAGGATTGACAGCTGCTAATTTTAATTGAAGATTTCCAGATTCAACCTGGGAAAGATCCAACAACTCGCCCGTAATTTTTAAAAGCCGTTGACTGTCTTCTTTTATTTGGCCGATCAGTTTTTGTTGTTCTTCGTTGAGTTTTCCAACGCCTTCATTTTCCAGTAGCTTTAAACTCATTTTTATGGCGGCTATAGGTGTTTTGAGCTCATGGGAAATGGTGGCGATGAAATTGGTTTTTGCCAAATCACGCTCCTGGAAATCGGTAATGTCGCGTAACACGATCACTTGACCGATGGATTGCTCATTGGATTTGATCTCCAAGACTTCTTTTTTGAAATAACTTTCTCTTTTGTTGGCATAAATTTTCAGGGGTTTTAGATCGGTATTTTGGGTTAATAAGGTTCGGAGCAAATCGTTGTTGAGGGCAACGTCAGGCGCATATCTTCCAACCAGCTTGTCTTTTTCTTGCCCCAATACTTCCATGCCCCCGTTGTTGACAAAAAGGATGGTGTTATTTTCGTCCAAACCAATCAGGGGATCTTTCATGTTGTTGATGATGGTTTCGGTGCGTTGTTTTTCAAAAATGATCTGCGCTAAATTACTGTTTTCGTATTCATTGAGCTGCTGGGTCATTAAATTAAAAGCATCAGCGAGTTCTTCAAATTCATCGCCCGTGTTGAACCTAAGTTGTTGATTGTAATCTTTATGGGCAATTTTTTTGATGCTTTCGGTCATCTCCAAAATCGGATTGGCCACATAGCTTGGAAAATTGAACACAAAACTAAAAGCCAATAAAAAACAGATGCTGGTAATAACAGCGGTAAGAAAAATAGCCTGTTGAGCTGTTTCTTTTGCCAATCGATTTTTACGAGTTATCGCTAATCGATTCAGATCCATGATTTTGTATAAGGTGTTGTTGAGTGCAGAAATCTTGTAGGAAATTTCCCGGATTTTGACATTGGTTTCAACATTTTTTAATCGCTCATATTGATCCCGCAGCTGATTCGTCAGCGATTTTTCACCAACTTCAGTGATGTTTTTTTCCTGTAGTAAAAGGTACTGCCTGAAATCAGTCATCTTTTCAGTTTGCAGTTTCTCATCTCGGCGGTCACCATCAATGAGGCTGCGGTATTCATCCAAAATTTTAAGCATTTCCTTAGCATATTCAATACTATCGTTGTTCTCTCGAAGCACCACTTCGGCATCTTTGGAAAGTAGGTTGAGGTAATAAATTCCTAAGCCGCTTACCAGTAAAAAAATGGCAAACAAAAACGATAAACCGAACGAAATCTTGGTTTTGAGGCGCATGATAGAGCATTAAGACAAGATGACAAGATCAACATCTGATTCTGACAATTTTTTGAGTAATTGATTGAAAATCGCAGTTTTCAAAATAATATTGAACAACCTAAAACGCGGTTTGGCAATACAAATGGTAGTCACTTCAAATTTTTCCGCTTGTTCCAAAATGGTTTGCGACACATGATCGCCTTGAATTTTTAACACATCTGCACCCAGTTCTTGGGCCAGATTGAAATTATTGATGAGGTGTCTTTGCTTGGCCAAACCAATCCGATCGCCGCTTTCATTTGGCGTTTGGACATACAATACCCACCATTTGGAGTTGTAATAAGCCGCCAGACGCGCAGTTTTGCGGATGACATTTTTTGCGGCATGTTCATTGCTGCTGATGCAAGCCAGAAATCGCTCGGGGCGCAAATGCGCATTTTTAGGTACTTCGGTTTCAATTTTTCGTTCAACTTGAGTAGCCACCTCGCGGAGTGCCAGATCCCGCAGGCGCAGAATTTTTTCTGACTTGAAAAAATTATTCAACGCAATATCAACCTTTGAGCGATCGTAAATTTTTCCTTCTTTCAATCGCTCAATGAGCTCATCGGCAGTAAGGTCAATATTTACGACCTCATCGGCCATTTGAAGTATTTTATCGGGTACACGTTCTTTGATCTCGATGCCGGTAATTCTTTCCACATCTACATTCAAGCTTTCCAAATGCTGGATATTGATCGCGGAGATGACGTTGATGCCCGCATTTAAAATATCCACAACATCCTGCCAGCGTTTTTCATTTTTGGAACCTTCGATGTTGCTGTGCGCCAATTCATCAACAATCACTACTTCGGGATGAAGGTTGATGATGGCTTGCAGATCCATCTCCTCCAGGTGTTTTCCTCGGTAAAACAAACTACGGCGCGGGATAATTGGTAACCCTTCCAGTAAGGCATGGGTTTCTGCTCGGTTGTGGGTTTCCACGAAACCAATTTTCACGTCAACACTATTTTTCTGGAGGGCATGCGCTTCTTGGAGCATGCGATAGGTTTTGCCTACACCAGCGCTCATGCCGATATAAATTTTGAATTTCCCCCTTGCTGGCTGTCGAATCAAATTCAGAAAATAGGCAGCCGATTGTTGTTGTTCTTCCATTTAAAATGAGAGTGCCAATGAGGTTGAAAGACAAAAATCTTGATTTCCAAATGCACCGCTATGCTCCAGGAAGTAATTGTTGTGACTCTTTAGCCAGCGACCTTCGATTCGAAACAACGCATTGCTACGTGGGGCATAATCTAAGTTAAGAGAAAAACCATTCATTTTGAAGTTATTGGCAATGATAACTCCATTTTTGTCGACATATCTTTCTAGTCTTCCGGCAAAGGCCCATCGATCAGTAAGTTTATACCGCGCAATGAGCACTGGCGAATACCAAGTGTTGGTTCCTTTTTCGGCACTTGTTTTTTTTTCAGCGCCAAAATCAAATCCGGTGGTAATTCCAAAGCGATCGCTCAGTTGAATGATCGCGTAAAAATTATTGAAAAAACGGGTTTGTCGAGCGCTATCGGGTTTGTCGTTGCCAAGAAAAGTACTGTAATTCAGCGTGATGTTGTCGTTGGGTTTAAAAGTGACTTGGGTGCCGAGGGCAGGGGTAGAATTTCCATTTACCCGGCGAATTCTTTGCCAACCATTTAAGGCTAATCCTACCAACGTCCATTGCTTGTTGGGTGTATAGGTTACCCTAACGCCGCTTTCATAATAAGGGCTGTTGTCGGCCAGAATGCTGCGGGTCAGTGTCCAACAATCTTTGGAAATGGCGCTTTCAAAACCAATATGAGAAGGCAAAATACCGGCGTCTACAATTACTTTTGAACCCAGTTGAAGCCCAATGTTGGCCTCATAAATATTTTTCAAAACGCCGGGTTCAGCCGCCAAATTTGCATTGGCATAAGTACCGGTCATGAAAGCAAGATTGGCATGTACAATTCCGTCGTCATAAGCAGCTTTTACAAAAGCTAAATTGGCATTGACTTCATTGTGGCGGTTGTGACTGTACACAAAAGCTGGCCGATCATTGCTTAAAGGCCGATTGAAATCATAACTGTAGTAGATTTCGGCATATCCGCTAATTTTTATACGGGCGGAATCTGCCGATTGACCCCGGGCGGTATTTACGCCCAGGGCTAGAATTGTTAGGAATAGGAAGTTTTTCATTTTGTAAACCAATTCAAAGAAGTTTTCGATAATAGTACATCACTAATTCTCCTTGTTCTTCAATTCAAATGACTTGTCGAGATCAACATTCAGCTTAAGCAAATTGATTTTGGCGGGCCCAAAGGCGGGTTTATAAGTATACCGTGCCACCAGATCAACCAACTTTTGCTCAGAAATTCCGCGAATTATTGCAATTCGCGGAATTTGTACCACCGCACCTTGGATCGATACATCGGGATCCAAACCACTACCCGAGGCAGTAACCAAATCAGTTGGCACTTGTGGCCGTCGGATACTTGGATTGTGGACCAAAAAAGTATCAATACGCGCTTGAACAGTAGCCAAATATTCCAGATTGGAAGGGCCTTTGTTTGAACCTCCTGATCCGGCTGCATTGTACCCAACTGCCGATGGTCGTGATTGGAAGTACCGATCTTCTGAAAAATTTTGCCCTACCAACGCAAAGCCAACAGTTCTACCTTTGAACTCAATTGTTTCTCCATTTCCTCTGCCTGGAGCCAGCGGAGCAAAAAGCCAAACCACCAGCGGGTAAACAACGATCAGCAAAAGCATGGTCAATAGGGTCAATTTAAGTGCAGGCCAGATTTGATTAAACATGGAACAATGATTTTATTGCTTTAAAAAAATAAGGATACCACCAAATCAATCAACTTAATCCCGACGAAAGGAACAAGAATCCCTCCCAGTCCATAAATCAATAGGTTGCGACGCAGCAAAGCGCTGGCGCCAATTGGTCGATAGGTTACGCCTCTTAAGGCCAGCGGAATCAACGCAGGAATAATCAACGCGTTAAAAATTACTGCCGATAAAATAGCCGATTCTGGCGAATGCAATTTCATGATGTTGATGTATTGCAATGCGGGTATGGAAGCAATGAAAAGTGCTGGTACGATGGCAAAATACTTTGCTACGTCGTTGGCGATGGAGAAAGTGGTCAACGTACCGCGAGTCATCAGCAATTGTTTGCCAATCTCTACGATTTCGATCAGTTTGGTTGGGTCGTTGTCCAAATCAACCATGTTTCCAGCTTCTTTGGCCGCTTGGGTACCCGAGTTCATCGCTACGCCCACATCTGCTTGCGCTAGTGCTGGCGCATCGTTTGAGCCATCGCCCATCATCGCCACCAGTTTGCCTTGCGCTTGCTCGGCGCGGATGTAGTTCATTTTGTCTTCCGGTTTGGCTTCGGCGATAAAATCGTCTACCCCAGCCTGCTCGGCAATGAACTTAGCGGTCAAGGGGTTATCACCGGTAACCATGACCGTTTTAACGCCCATTTTTCGCAACCGAACAAACCGTTCCTGGATGCCGGTTTTAATGATGTCTTGTAATTCAATGACTCCCAAAACTTTGTTGTTCTCGCTTACCACCAGAGGAGTGCCGCCGTTGCTGGCGATGTGCTTAACTTTTTCGGTAGTTTCATCAGGGACGGAATTCCCGGCAGCTTCGGTATTTTTTCTGATTGCATCAAATGCGCCCTTGCGAATTTGGGTACCATCAAGGAGGTTGACCCCACTCGATCGGGTCTCAGCAGTAAATTTGATAAAGGTGACCTGTGAGTCGTTCAGAATTCCGGTTGGGATTTGATAACCCAGCGTTCCAGCCAATTCCAAAATCGATTTACCTTCTGGCGTTTCATCCGCCAAAGAACTCAATATGCAGTTTTTGACGAAAAAACCTTCTTCAATATTGGGTGCGGCATAAAAATGAGTTGCTTTCCGGTTGCCGATGGTGATGGTTCCGGTTTTATCCAGCAACAGCACATCAAGGTCGCCAGCTACTTCTACTGCCCTACCTGATTTAGTGATGACATTGGCACGCAAGGCGCGATCCATCCCAGCAATCCCAATTGCCGATAACAAGCCCCCAATGGTGGTTGGAATCAAACACACAAACAAAGAAATGAAAGCGGCAATCGTAATTGGGGTGTTGGCGTAATCGGCAAATGGCTTCAGCGTAACGCAGACAATGATGAAAATCAGCGTAAAACCGGCCAAGAGTATGGTCAACGCAATCTCATTGGGCGTTTTTTGTCGAGTGGCGCCTTCTACCAAAGCAATCATTTTATCCAAAAAACTTTCGCCAGGTTCGGTAGTTGCTACTACTTTTATTTGATCAGAAAGTACTTTGGTGCCACCGGTTACACTGGTCTTATCCCCGCCTGATTCGCGAATCACTGGAGCGGATTCACCCGTAATGGCCGATTCATCGATGGTTGCCAACCCTTCAATGATTTCGCCGTCGGCAGGGACGGTGTCGCCTGCTTCACAAATGAATTGATCTCCTTTGCGGAGGGTAGCAGAAGATTGAATTTGGATAGAACCATCCGCTTGGATCACCTTGGCGGGGGTATCTTCGCGCGTTTTTCGCAAACTATCGGCTTGTGCTTTCCCGCGAGCCTCGGCAATCCCTTCGGCAAAGTTGGCAAAAAGCAGGGTCAAAAAGAGAATGACAAAAACACATAGATTATAAGATAAAGATCCCTGAGTTTTGTCTCCCGAGAAAGCGGTATACAAGGTTACCACCAGCATTACAGCCGTGCTGACTTCAACGGTAAACATCACCGGATTGCGAAACATCAGCACCGGATTGAGTTTGACAAATGCTTGTTGAACCGCTTCGCGAACTAGGTTTATTTGAAATAAAGATTGCTCTTGATTTTTCATGTTTTTTCAGTTTAAAGCACATTACATGGCAAAAAATTCGGCAATAGGCCCCAACGTCAAAGCCGGAAAAAACGACAAGGCGGCAATGATCAGGATCACTGTGAATACCATAATTCCAAAAGTGGAGGTATCGGTTTGTAAGGTGCCGGCGCTTTCAGGGATGAATTTTTTATTGGCCAAAATACCGGCAATGGCTATCGGGCCAATAATGGGGATGTAACGACTTAAGATCAAAACAACGCCAGTTGAAATGTTCCACCAAGGCGTGTTGTCGCCCAAGCCCTCAAAACCAGAACCGTTGTTCGCAGCCGAAGAGGTATACTCGTACAACATCTCCGAGTACCCGTGGTAACCAGGGTTGTTGAGCCAAGCTAGGGTAGGGTCGTGGTGATAAATATAAGCAGCCATAGCAGTTCCAGATAAAATTAAAAAAGGATGCAGGAGCGCTACAATCATCGCGATTTTCATCTCACGGGCTTCAATTTTTTTGCCCATAAATTCTGGGGTTCTTCCCACCATCAAACCAGAAATAAACACCGCAAGAATAATAAAAATGTAAAAATTGAGAAAACCCACGCCAACCCCGCCATACAAGGCATTGATCATCATGCCCAGCAGGGTCAACATGCCCGTAAGCGGAGTAAAACTATCGTGCATGGCATTGACCGATCCATTGGAAGTTACGGTAGTGGTGATGCCCCAATAGGCAGAGGCAGCGGCGCCAAAACGAATCTCTTTGCCTTCCATACTCCCCAATGATTGATCAATGCCCATTGATTGGATCAGTGGATTACCCTTCATTTCCAATACGACTGCCGGAAAAACCAAGATCAAAAACCCAATGGTCATTACACCAAAAATCATCCATGCCAGTCGCTTCCGGTTTAAGTAAAAACCTAAAGCAAATACCATGGCAATGGGGATGAGAATGATGCTTAGATTCTCTACAAAATTGGTGAGATAATTTGGGTTCTCCAGCGGATGGGCGGAGTTAACGCCAAAAAAGCCACCGCCATTGGTGCCAATTTGTTTGATACCGATCATGGCTGCTGCTGGGCCGCGAGACACCTGAACTGTATCGCCTTGTAATGTGATAATGTTTGCTTTACCCGCAAAAGTCATCGGTGTGCCATTGAAAAGAACAATTAGGGCAACGATGAATGAAAGCGGCAACAAAATCCGGGTACAGCTTTTGAGGAAATAATTGTAAAAGTTACCCAGTTGAGCTGATTTCTGTGGCCTCATCGCATTGAAAACAACCGCAGCTGCGGCCATTCCCGTAGCTGCCGTGACAAACTGAAAATAGGTAATGCTGCACAATTGCGACAAGTAAGAGAGTCCTGTTTCGCCAGAATAATGTTGCAAGTTGCAGTTTACCAAAAACGAAATGGTGGTGTTCCAAGCCAGATCAGGCGACATAGAGGCATTGCCATCCGGATTTAAAGGCAACCAACCTTGGTTCATCAGAATGAACATGGACCAAAAAAACCATATAAAATTGATGCTTAACAAGGCCACCAAATTTTCTTGCCAGGTCATCTCCCGATTGGGGTTGATGCCGCTGATGCGAAAAAAAAGCCGCTCTAGCGGAGCAAAAAAATCAAGCGGCGTTTTTTGCCCGGCATACACGCGGGCAATGTAGATGCCTAATGGCCAAGCTAATAGAACTGTAGCCAAAAATTGGAGGATGATTCCTAGTACTTCAGAATTCATGTTTTAAAATTTTTCAGGCTTAACCAATACGTAAGCCATGTAACCGAATACTAAAATGGCAATCACTAAGAGTAGTAGCATGGTAGTGTGGGTTTAAATTTTTTCGAAATAGCGGATGCTGCGATAAAAAAGCCAAAAAATGGCTATCGTTGCTATGACTAAAATCAAGGCGGTCATTGATTATTGTTTTGGTTCACTAGGGTAGTGGCCAATGGCGTGCCAAAGAGGAATAGTTGAAGAAATAAGAAAATAAATTATTGATTGTGAGGTAGATGGAAGGGAGTAAAGAAGGGTGGGATCTTCCACAAAAACATTAAAATCTTTTCAAAATGAAAAAGGTTTTTCATTTTGAAAAAGTACATCAGACATTACAATTGGTATTCTTCTATTTTTCGGTATAAGGTAGTCAAGCCAATATTCAGCAAGCGAGCGGCTTCTACTTTATTGCCTTTGGTGTAAGCCATTACTTTAGCGATGTGTTGTTTTTCGACGCTGTGCAGGTCAAATTGAGCGTCGCCTGAGGGTACATTACCAGCCGACAGTTGGATCTCTATAGGGAGCAAGTTATCGGTAAGTTCATCATTCTCGACTAAAATCATGGCACGCTCGATGGCATTTTTTAGTTCGCGGATATTGCCTTTCCAAGGGTAAGATTGCAATTTTTCTAAAAAACTTGGCTGCAATTGCGGCAGATTGCGTTTGAGTTTGGCGGCAAAATGTTGGACAAAATGCGCTGTAAGAATAGCGATGTCTTGTTTCCGTTCGCGCAAAGGCGGGAGTTGAATTTGAAAAACGGACAATCGATAATACAAATCTGCACGAAAACGTCCTGCTTCACTTTCCGCCAAAAGATTGCGATTGGTGGCGGCAATGATGCGTATATCAACTTGCTGCGTCTTGGTATCGCCTACTTTGATAAACGTACCGCTTTCCAATACCCGGAGTAGTTTGGCTTGTAATTCGATTCCCATTTCGCCAATTTCATCTAAAAACAGGGTTCCTTGGTTGGCTTCTTCGAATAGCCCTTTTTTGTCCTTGACTGCGCCAGTAAACGCACCCGCTTTATGGCCAAACAACTCACTCTCAAGGATATCGCGCCCGAAAGCGCTACAATTGATGGCCACAAATGGTTTGGATGATCGGGTACTGTTTTGATGAATGGCTTGGGCAAAAACTTCTTTCCCAGTTCCGGTTTCTCCAGTCAACAAAACTGTAGCGCTAGTATTGCTCACCTTACGCGCCAATGCAATCGCATTTTGAATATTCGGCGCTTTACCAATGATGGCCTCAAAATTAAATTTACGATCGAGCTTACTTTCTAAGTTATCCACCCGCTGTTGAAGGGCTACTTTTTCCATAGCACGATGCACCAATGGGATAATACGTTCATTGTCATCGCCTTTGACCAAGTAATCAAAAGCGCCATTTTTCATGGCTGTTACCCCGTCGGCAATGCGACCATAAGCCGTGAGTAAAATGATTTCAACGCAGGGATATTTTTGCTTGATGGCGAGGGAAAGTTCAACACCATTGGCATCAGGGAGTTTGACATCGCACAAAACCAACTGAACCGGCTCCTTTTCCAGAATTTTCCAGGCTTCGCGGGCATTTTTTGCTTCTAAAATGACAAAACCCTCCAGCGATAACAGCCTTGCCAATAGGCTGCGCAGTTTTTCTTCATCATCAATAAGTAAGATAGGATGATTGGACATGGCTGTACGGTACTTGCTGTCAAATGTACTCTTTTTCAAAATGAAGTCGCAGCTCGTTCTGCTGATTCTTTGCCGAGTAGCAATGTTGCTTGCATCAGATTTGATTACCTTCGTCTGGTCAAAACAATTTTTCGGGAATGGATTATCATATCATATTGGCATGTTTTGCTGCTCTTTTTGCGGGATTCATTGACGCAATAGTAGGCGGCGGCGGGCTGGTTCAAGTCCCTGCTTTATTTATTTTGTTTCCGCATTTTGCGGTTTCGCGCATCATTGGCACCAATCGATTTGCCTCGTTTATGGGAACATCGGTTGCAGCTTATCAATATTCCAAAAAAGTAAAAGTACCATGGAGGACGGTAATTTTTGCAGGTATTGGGGCAGGAACGATGTCCTATCTAGGTGCCCAGATTTCCAGCCTCATCAGTTCGCAGGTATTGAAACCAATCGTTTTGATATTGATGGCGGGCATTTTGCTGTATACCTTTTTTAATAAAGCACTAGGACAGGAAAATCAATACCGAGTAAAGGAGCAGCAAATCCCTTGGTATGGATTGGGCATCGGGATGATCGTTGGTTTTTACAATGGTTTTGTTGGGCCGGGCACGGGGAGCCTATTGGTTTTTGGTTTTGTAAGCATCATTGGTTATAGTTTTTTGACCGGATCGGCAGTGTCAAAATTTATCAATGTGGTTGCCGATCTAGCTTCCTTATCATTTTTTTTAAGCAATGGCTATGTGGAATTTGCCATTGCCTTACCCATGATGGTTTGTAATATGTTGGGCTCCTATCTGGGTAGCCGAGCCGCGATATTAAGAGGTAATGGATTTGTACGGGTATTTTTTCTTTTAGTTGTTTCTGCCTTGATGCTCAAATTTGGGTATGATATTTTGCAGGAAGGTGATTTTGATCTGAAAAAATATTTTAGATGATGATTATCAGGTCTTTATAGTTAAGGACTATCGCTTTATTGCAAAGTTAGATGTGAGCCGTCAGCTAGCAAAATAGCGGGGCTAAAATGTTCCTTTATGATTCACCTGATCCTAAGGTTTGTCAATTCAGCCATAAATTTGAAGGTTGTGGCTGAATAACTATTTGGCAAAAAAAACTTATTATTTCATCGCTGCATACCGCAGCAACGCCTCCAAAAAATAATAATCTGCATATACCAGCGGGACATCTACTTCTGATTTCATGGGCTTAGCGCCGACGCAATGCTTGATCAAAAAATTACCATTTTCTCCAGGTTTTGCGCGGTAAGCATCGCTACACAAACTTTGTAACATTTGAGTAGCTACTGATCGGTATTCCTTTTTGTTTTTTCCAGGATATTGACTCAATTCAAAAAGCGCTGATGAGGCAATTGCGCCAGCAGAAGCGTCGCGCTCTTCATTGGGGATATTGGGCGCATTAAAATCCCAATATGGAATCTTGTCGGCCGGAAGATTGGGGTGATGAATGAAAAAATCGGCAATTCCTTGCGCTTGAAGTAAATATTTCTTCATTTTGGTTTCGCGGTACATAACTGTGTATCCGTAGAGCGCCCAAGCTTGGCCGCGCGCCCAGGCTGATTCGTCAGCGTAGCCTTGAGCAGTGGTTTTTGCCAGCACTTCGCCGTTTTTTCCGTAACACAATACATGATAAGCGCTGTAATCGGGGCGAAAATGGTTTTTTAAAGTAGAATTGGCATGCTCGATGCAGATGTTGTACAGCGTTTTATCACCCGAGTTTTTTGCAGCCCAAAATAAAAACTCCAGATTCATCATGTTATCAACAATCACTGGATAGTCATACTCGCGAAATTTTTCCCAAGATTTGATCACTTTTCTTTTGGGATCAAAACGGGTAGCCAATGATTTGGCGCCTTGTAAGAGGATGGACTTATATTGCTCATTACCAGTTAATCGATAGCCATTACCAAATGGGCAATACAACATAAAACCGAGATCATGGGTAGTGGTATTGTATTGTTCTTTTTCGATGGCCATTGTCCACTTGTGAGCCGCTTCTTTCCAAGTTGGATCTTTGGTAAATTCATACAAATACCACAAACTACCGCCAAAAAAACCGCTACACCACCAGGAGGTAGGCATGTCGCGCGGGGAACCATCCGCATTGGCCGATTGCGGCGTTTTGCTGTTATCTGGATGCGTAGCCAACATGGCCTGATATTGTACCGCAGCGGCTGCGAACTCTTTTTTGACGTCGATTGCATTTTGACTGCTCAAAGAAAAATGGCAGCTCATCAAAATCAGGAACAAATATTTTTTCATAGTCAATTTGGGTATAAGGAACGGTTAAACAATAACTGCTCGCTTTTGCCTTGCTCTTTTACCGCCACTCTTCCTATCTTTTTCGTTACAATGCCCCACATTGCGCCTCAAAAGATAGTTGATTTGCGGCAAAATAGCGGCGGCTAAAACGAGCACTTATTATTCACCCGTTCCTAAGCATACATCAGCAATGACGGAAAATAGCGCATTTCCCCCGATTCATTGGCGCAAAATAATTGAACAAGCTCTTAAAACAAGGAGTGGCGCACAGAATCAACTGCACGCCACTCCTCAGATATGGATATTTTGACTAGATCATATTGTGGAAAACGTTGACAACGTCTTCGTCTTCTTCGATCTTATCAAGCAGTTTTTCTACTTCTGCTTTTTGCTCTTCATTTAATTCTTTCATGGTAGTTGGGATGCGTTCAAATTCGGCGCTTTCGATTTCGATGCCCATGGCTTCCAATCCTTTTTGCATGGCGCCAAAATCTTTGAAACCTGCATAAACCATGATGCTGTCTTCATCTGGTTCCAGCTCTTCCAAGCCAAAATCAATCAATTCCAACTCCAAAGTTTCCATATCAAGCCCTTCAGCTTTGATTTTGAACACGCTTTTGTGGGAGAAAATGAAATCAAAGGTACCCGAATTCGCCAACTGGCCATTGTGTTTGTTGAAATAGCTGCGGATATTAGCAACCGTACGGGTAGGGTTGTCTGTTGCGGTTTCAATGACAATGGCAACCTTATGAGCCCCATAACCTTCGTATACAATTTCTTTAAAATCGCCGCTGTCTTTCCCTGATGCCTTTTGAATGGCTCGGTCAATGTTGTCTTTAGGTACATTCAGCGATTTAGCGTTTTGAATAGCAATGCGCAGTTTCGCATTGGATTCAGGGTCAGGGCCGCCTTCTTTCACGGCCATGGTTACTTCTCTGTTTACTCGAGTAAAAACTCTAGCCATGTTGGCCCAGCGCTTCATTTTGCGCCCTTTGCGGAATTCAAACGCACGCCCCATACAATCTATATTTTGCTTAAGTATCGGTTTATTAATCGACTTGCTACACTTTTCATCAAGTCATTTGATTTTTCGTGGAGTAAAAGTAAAAATTCCGTAGGAAGTGAGCAAAATTAATAGTTAGTAATTCGTAGCTACTTATTTGCTCAAACAATACCTAAAAATCCATTCTGAATCTAAGATTGAGCCTGCGTGAGGTCAAATAGGTTGGAATAGCGTATTGTTGTTGAAAAACGGTTTTTATCCAGGTATTTCCAGCTTGGTTTTTTACATCAAGCAGGTTGAACACTTCCAAGCTCACCCACGAATTTCGGGTGAAATTTAGCAAGTGGTGGGGATGCTTGTATTTCCAATCGCGGTTGTACAGCAACATCGAAAAACCGATATCTACCCGGTTATAAGTATTGAATCGGTAGGTATTGCGGTATACTTCATTGTTGCCGCGCAACCCAAATGGCAACCCGGTGCCAAAGTTGAGGTTAACGTGTGTTCGGAAATTTTTATTCCTCGGTAAGTAATCTTGAAAAAAGACCGACATATTGAAAAAACGGTCGGTAGGGCGGGGAACGTCCTTGACCGCCACCCCAGCTTCTTGTCCAATTTTCCGCTCCATATGGGTAACGCCATCTAGGCTTTCACGCGCCCGCAAGAAAGAAAGGTTAATCCATGATTCGGCGTTTTTTACAAATTCGCCGTTGATGCGTACGTCAAAACCTGTTACATAACCGGTAGCATTGTTTTTTCCGGCATAGCGGATGCGCACGTTTTCAATTTCATAAGAGACTAGATCCCAAAGTTTTTTGTAATAGGCTTCGGTGATGAGTCGGAATTTTTTAGGATTGATTTTTCCTAAATAAAAATCGAGCGTAAAACCGGTTACAAAATGCAAAGACTTTTGCGCCAGTACATTACGGTTGACAATGCCATCAGGGCCGCGTAATTCGCGATAAAAAGGCGGTTGTACATAAACACCACCAGCCAGACGATAGGAGATATCGCTTTTGCCTTTCAACGGTTTGTACAAAATCTGTGCACGAGGAGAAAACAAAGGCTCCTTATTCAAATCCCAGTACGTTCCGCGAACACCTGCCAAGATTCGCCACTCGCCTACATTTTCATTGCGGAAGGTGTAGGTATCTTGGAAAAAACCATTGATGCGATTCGAACTTAGATTATTGCTGGTTTTGAGCACGCTAAACAAACGCAACTGTGTCGTATCATAGGGTATGGAAAAACCTGCTGAATCCAAGCGCTCCCATTCATTGATGTGATCGGCAATATTTTCGTGCTGGTATTTCAAGCTCCACTGTAAAAAATGGCTACTGGTAACTTTATTATCCAAATGTGTTTGTTGCAATTCAATACCCCCGCGGTGTTCAAAGTTACTGACTGCCGCATTGAAAAAATTGCGAACATATTGGTGTTGCGTGCCAGTTCCCAACTCAGAAATGACTTGCCCAAATTGACTGCTGCCCAAACCCGATTCAATTTGTCGCAAACTATAATCGCCCAATATGTCAAAGGTCTCATTTTCATTGGATCGAAAATGGGACGCCATTAACTTCAAATACATTGGGTTGCGTTTGCGATCAGGTAGGTAAGTCAATGACAAACCACCCATAGAAGTGGTGAAATCATCTACTTCCTGACCTTCAAAAACCGTATACAATTGTAAGGTATAATTGACCAAACCAAAGGCGGAACTACCCGTAGATGGCCGAAAACGGTAATTAGAGCTGTTGTAATTGGCCAACAAACCCAATTGCAAATTGCGGGTAATATCGTAAGTCAGGTAAGTTTGTATATCGGCAAAATTAGGAACGTATTCTCCTTTGATGTCCAACCCGCCCAGTAGATAGGCGTTGGTTTTGTAACGCGCGCCAACTAGGTAGCGAAACCGGCGATAGCTGCTTATCTTTGCGCTGCCTTCAATATGCGCCGAGGCGCCGAGCAAACTACCGCTTACAGAAGCTTTGGTGCTATCCGGGCGCTTGTATTTGATGTCAAGTACCGACGACATTTTATCACCATACCGTGCTTCGAACCCTCCAGATGAGAAAGATAAATCACGAATGAGATCAATATTCGGAAAACTCAAACCTTCTTGCTGCCCAGCGCGAATCAACTGGGGGCGATAAATTTCAAAATCGTTGACGTAAACCAGGTTTTCATCGTAATTCCCGCCGCGCACATTGTACTGTGAGCTGAGTTCGCCGCCAGTACCACTGCTTACCCCTAAAGCAATGGAGGGAAGAATACTTTCCAGGTTACCGGTTGTTGAGGGCAAAATTTTTAAAGATTCCACTTCTTCGCGGATCATCCCCCCCGACTCCAAACGACCCTCGCGGACAACGATTTCTAAATTAGATTCCAAAGGCGCCAATTGCACATCAATTTGGCGCGTACTGCGGGTCGGCAGCGCCTTTATGCTAACCGGAGATTCTTTGTAGCCTACTCGGGAGAACACCAATATGAAATCTTGTTCGGCTGGTACATCCAAACTGTACCGTCCATTTTCCGCTGATTCAGTAGAAATATTGGTACCTTTTACATAGATAGAGACAAAATCGATGGGCTTTTCGTCAGATCCATCATTAACTGTGCCGGTGATACGGGCAATCTTATCTTGTCCAAAAACGGCTGAAGCGCTGAATAACAACAGGCCAAAAAGAAAGTATTTCATTTTATATTGTATTAATCTTCATTGGACTAATATCGCCTAAAGTATTTTTGAATGCAGTTATTGCCAATCATTTTCACCAAGATTGGCTATGGCTTTAAGCTTTGCAATCATATCTGAAGGATCCGGCGCCGAAAATACAGTATTTCCGGCAACCAATACATCTGCGCCGGCTTGTAAAAGTGCTTCCGCATTTTGCAGACCTACGCCGCCATCAATTTCAATATGGGCTTTGATGTTGCGGATGTCCATCATTTCTCGCAACTTTTGCACTTTTGGGATGGTATGGTAAATAAATTTTTGGCCACCAAAACCCGGGTTGACCGACATGATCAATACCAAATCCAGGTCTTCCAAAACATCTTCGAGCAATTCAACCGAGGTATGTGGGTTCAAAGCAACGCCAGCTTTGGCGCCAGTAGCTTTGATCTGTTGGATAGTGCGGTGTAAATGTGGACAAGCCTCTAAATGAACGGTGATGACATCTGCGCCGGCAGTTCTAAATTGCTCAATGTAGCGCTCGGGCTCAACAACCATCAAATGAACGTCTAGGGGTTTGGTGCACAGCTTTTTGACCGCTTCCAAAATAAGCATGCCAAAAGTGATATTTGGAACAAATCGCCCATCCATCACATCGAAGTGAAGCCAATCAGCCTGACTGTGGTTGACCATGGAAATATCATCGGCAAGGCGAGTAAAATCGGCAGCCAGCAACGAGGGTGCAATCAAATGTTTGCCCATCAGGAAAATTTTTTAATATGAGACTTGAAAGTTGTGCGGATTAAACTTAATTTGCGGCAAGATAAAAAAAACCGGTCAGGGAACCTAACCGGCTTTCCAAAAAGAGCTTTGAGAGGCTATCTACATACCAAGGACATCTCTTTTGACGTCCTAAAAAATCTTGTGATAAAGATCAATATCTTGTCATGGGATTATAATCAAGCTTGTCAGTAGTCAGTCGCTTGCAAAAAAATCTATTTGCATTTACTTCCCTTCTTTTGACATTACAAATGTCGATCAATTTCTTTCCACACATAAGTACATTTTTGTCAATTACTGGTTTTTTAAGAAACTATTCAAATGTATTAACTTCTTTGTTTTGAGGGTAATAGATTTAAAAAACGGTGCAATTACTATTTTTTTGCCTTTTTGATTTCACCAGGTATGACCAAAAAAATGTGGTTTTTAAATAAAAAGAATAGCCGTTTACTTCAAATTGGTTTTATCATCATAGTTTAATGGACTACTGGATCTGATGAAAAAAGTATAAATGAGAAATTTTTTATAGATGGTGCAACCTATTTGGCCTAAGGACGTATGATTAAAATTGTAATTTATTTCCAAATGGTTTTGCGGCTAAAAGATGAGACCAATGTTTGGAAATAAAAAAAGCCGATCGGGAAGACCCAACCGGCTTTTCAAAAAGAGCTTTGAGAGGCTATCTACATACCAAGGACATCTCTTTTGACATCCTTAAAAAATCTTGAGATTATAATCTGTTTCTTGTCATGGGATTATAAATAAGGGCGTCAGTAGTCAGTAAATATTGTCGTCTTATTGGTACTTCCTGCTGACCTTACAAATATCACCCTAATCCCAAGTTTAAATAAGTACATTTTCTTAAATTACTGGAATTTTTGCACTATGCCTATTTTTATTAAAGTATTGGTTTATAAAAATTTAAATAATAAATAATCATAAAAAATTCACTAAATTGATTAGTTAGTCATTGTTCTGATGTTTTTTAATCACCAAGCTAAAGAAAGGTGGGTTTAGAGATTTTTCATATAAAGTGTTGATTATCTATGGATTATTTTTTTTGAAAAAAAACATCACTTTTTATACACAAGACAAAACTCTGAGGAATATGTTACGTATAAAGAAAAATACAATTTAAGATTTATCAGTAGCAAAGGATGAAGGTTGAAGACTAAGGAGGTGATAGAGTTAGGTAAAGACCACGCTAAAGACAGGATGCTACAAACATATTTTACAGAATAGATGAGTTTTTTGGAATATGCTTGAAAGTTGTGGAGAATAATGGTAATTTGCACCATTCTTTGGTAAGAATAAAAAAAGCTGGTCGGGAAACCCAACCAGCTTTCAAAAAGAGCTTTGAGAGGCTATCTACATACCAAGGACGTCTCTTTTGACATCCTAAAAAATCTTTTGATAAAGATCAATATCTTGTCATGGGATTATATTGTCTTGAAGTCATGTTTAAGTGCGGTGCACCTTTTTTCCTTCCGACAGTACAAATATCGCTCAACATTCCCCGTCTTGTAAGTACATTTTCCATAATTACTGGATTTTTTATTTTTGTTTATTTTGATTAAGTAATTGATTTTTAATCATTTAAAATGAAAAAACGAACCAATTCCTGTTGTTTTCCTCTTTGAATTGCGGTTGGGTTATCTTTTTTTATTTTTTTGAAAAATAATAGATTGTATTTTTTTTATTGCGTATTTTCCTTATAAATAGCTTATTGCGCTTATCTAGTTAATTGTGGGCAAAAATAACAGATCCAAAAATAATTTCTCGCCAGCAGTATTTAATTATTCACCCGTTCCTTATAAACTTGAGAAATAAGTCTAGCGATGTTACCTTTTGTTAAATGCCTTAGCATATTTCGTTCAATTTACTTTACATGCTTTTGATTTATTTAAATGATAACCAGTTGCTTATGGATATTTTTTTAAAAATACTACCTTCCGACTTGACATTTTGGAAATAGAATGGCTATCTTTGGTGTGAGAAAATGTCCGGGAGGCTACACTTTTATAGATATTTAAATAAATCGTTCCTAAATCTCTAGTAGGAATTGAGTCATTTATTAGTCTTTGACTTTTCTTTTATTCTTCTCGCTATCTACATTCCACTTCAAAATTTACTTCATCTATTTGTTGAAATATCCGCCATACTACATTTTTAGTTGGTAAATATCTTGACTTTCGTTGAAAAATTCATGCAAAAATGAATCGATCATTTGGCGTCGTTTTTTTCTCATTGCTATTTGTAGGCTGTACTACTGAAAATCTGCAAGACCAGGCAATGGGCGAAAAATTATTGACAATTACCCGTGACATTGCTTGTCAACAGCAGGCTTTAGCTGTTAAAACGGATTCTCTTTGGGACGGGGTATCAAACCGGTTGTCAACGGTTCTTTCTAAAGATATGCCAAAACCAGATCGCGACAACATGATCAAGCTGCGGAATACGGATTTGATCAAAATGTTTAAGGTATATCCGGGTTTAGATTCTCTTTCTAAAATGAAAGTGGAGGAAGCCGGTAAAATTGACGAGCAAATTGTGGCAAATCTCCATACGCTACGTCAAGAAATGGAAACCAACGATCAAGCTGTATTTGCTTTTTTAGGGAGCTTGGAAAAAAAATCCCCCAGAGCCTTTAAAAAATGGAGTAAAGCTTTTGACGATGCAAAACATCATCCCTGTACAGAATAATTTTTTAACTACTAACATCTTATGATCCGATGAAAAACTGGGTACATTTTTCAAAATTGGGGACTCTTTTTGTCCTCCTTCTTTTAGCAGCGTCTTCTTGCGTAAAAGATTCAAATGGCGGAGACACCACTGTAACCTTAAATGGTGATCCTACCAAATACAAATCTGACATCGCTAGGGAATACAACGAAGTGTTCTTGGATTTGGAGCGCTTTACAGCAGGTTATCGACCGCCAATCGCTGGACGTACTACTGCATATTTGGGGTTGATCGGTTATGAAGCCTTGATCCCGGGTATGGAAAATAAATACACTTCTTTTGATGGTTACTTCCAGGGCTTGGATGTGCCAGAAATTGTAAATGGTGAGAGTTACCACTGGCCTACGGTGTATAATGCAGCAACAGCAAAAGGGTTTTCATTGTTTTTCCCTACCGCCCCAGCTGCTCAACTGTTCCAATTGTTTGCATTAGAGCAAAAATGGAATGATCAATTCCGCAAAGAGATTCCCAACGAAGTATATGTGCGTTCAGTAGAGTATGGCCGTCAAGTAGCCACCACCATCCATGCTTGGGGTAAAACGGATGCCCTTGGTCATGAGTCCTGGTTGCGTACTACGGATCCCAATTACGTTCCGCCAACTGGCGAGGGCAAATGGCAGCCTACTTTTCCTGATTATTCTAAGGCTTTATTGCCGTATTGGGGAAAAGTACGCACTTTTGCTGCGGATGAAACTGATATAATTCCTGCTCCGCTTCCTTACAGCAAGGATCCTAGCTCAGAAATCTACAAACAGGCATTAGAAACATTCCGCTCTGTAAATCAGGTTAGAGCAAGCAACCTGCAATCAGAGGATAAATGGATCGCTGATTTCTGGAGCGACGATTGCCCCGCACTTACCTTTACACCTGCAGGCCGCTGGGTTGCTGTTGCCAATCAAGTAGTAGAAAAAGAACAACCCTCTTTGGCTGTTGCTGCTGAGACATACGCACGCATGGGATTTGCTTTGAACGATGCTGGCGTTAGAGCTTGGCATGAAAAATACCGGTTTAATTACCAGCGTCCAGTGGACTACATCCGCCAGGTGATTCCTGGTGGTGAAAGTTGGAACTCTATCATGTGCCCGGATGGTTCTGGTCGTTATTTTACGCCGCCGTTTCCTGCTTATCCTTCCGGTCATGCTACCTTTGGCGGTGCTGCAGCGGGTGTTTTGGAAGCTATTTATGGTACCAGCTACGCCATGACCGACCGTTGCCATGAAGGCCGTACGGAATTCGTTGGAAAGCCTCGTACTTTCAAGAATTTCCGAGAAATGGCCGAAGAAAATGGCTATTCGCGTATTCCAATCGGGGTTCACTTCCGGATGGACTACACCAGCGGTGTGAACTTGGGTTATGGTATTGCGGCAAAAATCAACAAATTTAGCTGGCGTAAGTAATGAGGACCCTCTTTCATCGATAATTGCTGATATAAAAAAAATCCCGAGGTCAATTCTTTTGCCTCGGGATTTTTTATACCCATTCAGAAATGGTAAAACTGGTACTTTTTGCAACCTCTGTTTCTGTTTTTGCGTAAAAAACAAAAAGGGTATCGCGGTTGCCCGGAATACCCTTTATCATCATGAGATTATAACTTTATAACCAGCGTCAGTAAGGCAATCTTGTGCCTTTAAAAAAAATGTAGGATTAAATCTGTCAGTAGTGGTCGTCGTCAAAAAAAAATTAGGTCGTCGTAAAAAAAACTTAAGTCGTCGTCGTGAATATGGAATTATAATTTGCCTAGCGTGAGGCGCAGTAAACTTCAGGAAAAAAACCTTTCTTGTTGTTTACTCTACAAAAGTAAGCGACCCTTGAGCTGAAAAATAGTACAATTTTGAAAGTTACTGGAAAACAAAAAAATAAAAATAAAATATTTAACTACTGAAATTCAATGATTTATTTTATTTTTATTGAATCATTTTTAATCTTTTTGGCTTATGTTGGACAGTAAACTGGTGAAATATTTGCAAGATTTGCCGAGTAAAGACCGCGAAAGATTCAGGGCTTTTGTGCAATCCCCCTTTTTTAACCAGCACAAAAAGACCTGCCAGTTGCTGGATATCATCCTGGGGCACCTGGAAAAAGGTAAGGTAGGAGTCAATAAAGAAAAGACGTATACCTTATTGTATCCAAGTAGCGCTTATGATGAGCAAAAGTTGCACAACGTGATGTCCAACCTGAAAAAATTGTTTCATAGATTTTTAGCTCAGGTGCATTTTGAGGCTCAACCCTTGCTGGAGGAAGTCTATACCTTAGAAGAAGCTTATGAACGCAATCAGTTTGATTTGCTGACCAATCGTGCCAAACAACTTGAAAAACAACTCCTGAGTTATCCTTATCGGGATGGAAATTACCATTTTGCACAATACCGACTCAATTATCTTTTAGGATACTACGGCGGGCAATATGTAGACCGCTCTAAATCAGATACCCTTCAACAGATGTACCACCACCTCGATCAGTATTTTATGTCGGAAAAAATGCGCAATGGCTGTCATTTAATTGGCAACTCGATGCTCATGAATACTTCCTATGATCTGGGTCTGTTGGAATCAGTTGTTCGTTATATTGATCAGGGATATTTGAAGCAAGACCAAGATCAGAAAATATCCATCGAGCTGTACCACAATATTTTACTTAGTTTAAAAAACGAAAACGACCCCCAGTATTATCAACGATTAAAGGATCTTTTTGCTACCCAGGCAGATAAATTTTCACCCCCTGAAAAAGAAGACCTTTTTAGTTTTGCCTCCAATTATTGTATCCGCCAAATTAATGCCGGACAAAGCGTCTACCAAAAAGAGCTTTTTGAATTGTACCAGCAAGCGCTGCCGCAAGGACTGGTATTAACCCACGGCATTATCTCAGAATGGAGTTATAAGAACATTGCTACTTTAGGTTGTAGCTTGAAGGAGTTTGAGTGGACTGAGAATTTTTTGCAAGATTACCGAGATTTTCTACTCCCCGATCGTAAAGAAAATGCTTACAACTACAACTTGGCCAACCTCTATTACAATAAAAAGAAATACCGCGATGCTCTCACACCTTTATTAACGGTGAAGTATACGGATGTAAAATACCACCTCAGCGCTAACTTTTTGCTACTTCGTACTTATTTTGCCATGCGCGATACCGAAGCGCTATTATCGTTGATCGAAACGCTTCGCATTTACATCATCCGCAACCGGAGGATTACCACCGAAGAACGTCGCGGCTACACCAATTTTTTGCGTTTTGTCAAAAAATTAGTCACCTACAAACACCAAGCTTCAACTTTTGCCAAGCCGGTGCTGGAAGAAAAGCTGGCAGCGTTACGCCAAAAAATTGAAACTACCGATAATGTAATGAACCGTTATTGGCTTTTGGAAGAATGCAATGGAGTAGCCTTAGTTTAGCTACTTACCTTTATTCTTGACGCAGATGACTAACTTGGTCTTCCTCCAAGATGGGCATACGCCGGAATCTTAAAAACAGCTGTACCGTAGCAAGCACATCTTTTTCACAATAAAAAGAGATGCGATCAATGTCTTGCTCTTCCCAGTAAACGCGTCCAACCTGGCTGCCATCGATGTCTTCTTTTGGAGAAGGAAAATCAAGCAGAGCAGCCAATACCTTTAATGAAGTATAACTTTTACGGTCGCCAAATTTCCAGAGCTCCATGGTGTCCACCAAATGTTTGGTTTCCCAAGGTTTTTTCCCTTCCAGCTCCAACGCTCGCGGAAAAGCCAACTGATGTACCACCAAACGCCGACAGACATAGGGGATGTCAAATTCTTTGATGTTGTGCCCGCAAAGATAGGAGCGGTTGGGGTCGGAATAGTATTGATCCAATAATTCCGAGAAATCGCGCAAAATTTGAGCTTCATCATCTCCGGCAAACGATTTCAATCGTACCCGCAGTTTTTTATCTTCCTTATCACGCCGTACAATACCTACCGAAATACAGATGATTTTGCCAAATTCACCATAAATCGCAGCGCGGTCTTTGTAGAGTTGCGCAAATTCTTCGTCAGGATCTAGTTCTGTATTCCCACTGCGCATGGAAGCGCTTTTGTGTCGCCACAAATCTTGGAAAGTTTCCGAAAGATCTGAAAACTGACGCTGAGAGCTGACGGTCTCAATGTCCAAGAAGAGTACATTGGCAATATCGATCTGTTCGAGCATGTGGTTTGTTTTTTTGATTGAAATCAATTAGAAATGATTTCAATATGTTAAATTTGCCGTAGAATGAAGCAATAATAGCAAACTCCGTCTCGTTTTGCAATCACTTTATATTTTTCTCATAAAATCAACTAACAATGACAACAACCAGCTCTGGACCAAATTCTCAAAAAACGCTTTTAGGGGTAGCAATCGCCGTAATTATCGCGTTACTAATCCTTAGCGGTTTTTTGTTCTTTAACATGAGCAAAAAAAGTTCTGAGAACCAACAGCTTTCTGCTAACCTAAGTGAATCTGAAAAGCTCAAAGCAGAATTGGAAAAACAATACTACTCTGCGCTTTCTGAATTGGAAGAAATGCGAGGCAGCAATGAAGAATTGAATGCCTTGATCGATAGCCAAAAACAAGAATTGACAGCGTCAAAAACCAAAATCGACGGGTTGTTGAAGAACAAAGGTGATTTGACGAATGCGCGTGCTGAAATGGGCAAATTACAGTCGCAAATCAAAGGTTATTTGGCGCAAATCAACCAATTGACCGCTGAAAAAGAGCAACTGCAAGGCGATGTAACCCGTATCAGCGGCGAAAAAGAACAGCTTTCAGGCGAACTACAAACCGAGCGTAAGAGCAAGGAAGAAATTGCTGCTGCTAAAGCTGCAACGGAAGCAGAAAGAGACGAATTGGCTAAAACCAAAGAAGTACTTTCTAAAAAAGTAAATGCTGCATCAGTTATCAAAGTAAAAGATGTAGAAGCTACCAGCTTGGCCATTAAGGAATCGGGTAAACCTTCCAAGAAAAAATCAGCTAAAAGCGTAGATCAGATCGATGTTTGTTTCAAAACAACCATCAACGAAGTAGCTGAAGCAGGCAAAGAAACTTTCCACATCCGGATCATCAACCCTACTGGCGAAACTTTGGCGGTAGAAAACTTGGGTTCTGGGGTATTTAACAACGACAATGGCGATGGTATCCGTTTTACCAAAGCCAAAGAAACTAGCTACAACCGCAGCGAAGCACAAGTTTGTGCCAGCTGGAATCCTGGTCAGCCATTTGCTGCTGGCACCTACAAAGTGGAAGTATACAACAAAGGCTACTTGGCTGGTACTACTAGCTTCAAGTTGAACTAATCGAATAACAGAAGTAAGTCCCAAAAACTTACCTGCAATATTTTCTCTCTATGCTCTTGGGGTAGTTTTGCTCCAAGAGCATTTTTTGTTTGGATTTACAACCAAGTGAGAAAATATGCGTTTCACCAGTCAAAATACAACGCGCCATGTCAAATCCGTCGGAAAACAATACTTTTATTAATCCCATTGATGTTGAGGATATTGCTGAAAACCCGCATCTGCTCCCGTATGCGCATACCCGCGGCGGAGTGGAAATACGGCCAGAAGATACTGGAAAACTGAAAGGACGAGCGTTTTCCGCGATGTATGAGCAAACCGACATGCAGCTGGATCAAATTCGTGCCCAGATTGCCCTTTTGGCTGAGCAAGCGCAAGCCATAAAATCACGGATGTTGGTTTCGGAAAAAATATACCGCGCCGACATGAATTTTGAACCCCTGATTGGTAAAATTTACCACCTCTACCAACGTTCTAACGGGAAGTACTTCCTGTCGTTGATTGGTCCGCGGGAATGGGGCGCTTCAAGTTCTCTTGAGTTTGTTGCTTCCGTTAAATTGCTGGCTGATCACACCTGGGATGTACTGGAAACGGGCGATTTGCCGCTGTAAACCAGGAATATATGAATCTGTTGTTTGCTTTTGTTCTTTTTTTCTATACCGGTTGTATTCAGTGGGTTGGGGATACCACTTATGATTTTGGCGTTCTTGAAAAAGGCGACGAACAATCTTGTATTTTTAAATTCCGCAACTGCTCGGCTGAGCCGGTAGTCATTCAAAATGTACGGCCAACCTGCGGCTGTACCATTCCGGATTATCCAGAAGAAGCCATTCAACCCGGCGCCATGTCGGAAATTAAAGTTGTTTTTACGGCCAGGACTCAAGGCCATTTTTCACGTCTCATCAAGGTTTACTTCGACAAACAACCCAAAGCAGAAAAACTGTATGTGGAAGGAGAGGTAAAATAAACCTCAGTTGAGATTTGTTGTTCAGCTCTGTTCGGAACTTTCTTCAGTGCAAAAAAAAATGCCAGGTTGATCAAAAACCCCATTTTCGGTTATCTTTGGATGTTTTTTGAACATTTTTAATGGGCGATGAAATATTCCATCCGAAATAGCAACTTATAAGTAATGGGATATTGATCCTTTGCGTTTTTTTGCTTTGCTTAAAAAAGAGACAATGAGCTTTACAATCTTTTTTCTTCTCAGTTATATTTTGCTGAGTATCAGTCTATACTTTTTATTTGAAAAATGTGGTGAGTCGAAGGTCAGTGGACTCATACCTGGACTTAATTTTGTGGTTTGGTGTCGTTTAATTGGTCGCAAACCCACTCATGCCCTTTTCTTATTGTTCCCGATAGTCAATATCTTCATTTACGCAGGGATGGCCATTGATATGGTGCGTTCCTTCAAACGCTATACTTTTTGGGAAAGCGTACTCGCTGTATTGTTTACGCCTTTTTTCTTTTTGTATTTAGCCCGTAATGAAAAAGAGACCTATGATGGTCCGGCGATTCCAAAAGAAAAAGCTTTCCGTGAAGAATTGCAAAAAGCACGCGAAGAAAAAAATACTCGGGCACTCAAAAAATTAGAAGAATCCAGTCCTTACCGGAAATCAGCCATACGCGAGTGGGCCGAAGCCATCATTTTTGCTGTATTTGCTGCGGCTTTTATTCGCATGTTTTTAATTGAAGCCTATGTGATTCCGACCTCTTCCATGGAAGGATCCTTGATGGTTGGTGATTTCTTGTTTGTAAGCAAACCTGCCTATGGCTTGCGTTTACCACAGACGGTGGCGATGATTCCCTTGCTGCACAACCGGATTCCATACATCGATCGCGAGTCTTATTTGCGCAATCCAAGTTTAGCTTACAAACGTTTGCCAGCATTGACCAAGATCGATCATAACTCGCCAGTGGTGTTCAATTATCCAGAAGGGGATAGCGTTTATATTTTCCCGGAGCGAACATGGAGTGTATACGATTACCGACGAGGGAGTATCCCTTCTTCTTTTGCGGGTGCCATTCAGTCGGGGCTGAAACAGATGACAACACGCCCGATGGATAAAATGGACCATTACATCAAGCGTTGTATTGGCTTGCCTGGCGATCACTTAGAAATCCGCGACCGTCAGGTATATATTGATGGTAAGGCAGCAACCAATCCCAAAAACATCCAGTTCGTCTACAAATTGATTAAAAATCCATCGATATCTTTCAATACGGTAAACTTTGCGAAATGGGGCATTTCGGCAGAAGATTACAATCCCAACGCATCGGTAGGAGATACCAGCTACATTGTGCTGAATGCGGAGCAAAAAGAAAAGGTGCTGTCGCTCGATAAAGGCATTAAAATAGATCACATTCCCATGCCGAAAGGAAGTCCGGGGTCAGGCAATTATTTTCCTTATGATCGCATCCATTTCCCCGATTGGACGCTCGACAACTACGGGTCGATCTACATACCCCAGCAGGGAGCTACAATCAAGATCAGCCCTGCCAATATTGCGCTTTATCGCCGGGTGATTTCAGTGTACGAAAATAATAAATTGCTGGAGAAGGGTGATAAGATCTACATCAATGGCAAGGAAGCTACTCAATATACTTTCAAGCAGAATTATTATTGGATGATGGGGGATAACCGCCACAATTCCGAAGATTCTCGTTATTGGGGATTTGTGCCCGAAGATCACGTAGTAGGTCGGCCATTGTTGATCTGGTTCTCGCTCAACGAAGGAAAAGCCAGCAATGGTATCAACTGGAAGCGGGTGTTTACTTTGGCTTCGAATAAATAACCAAACCGTTTTTGAATACAAAAAGCCGATTCTTCAACAAGAAGAATCGGCTTTTTTTGTTCCTCTGGATGAATGAGTTCCGGAGGTAATCAAAAAATAGGGATGGCGAAGGCCATTACTTTCCAATAATTTCGGAGTAAAAATTGCCTTCGCGGTATTCGTTCAGGACGTGCCCTACGGTTTGCGTTAAATTTTTGGGCAAATTATCCAGGTAAAACCATTCGGCTTCTTTAAATTTATGCGTTTCGCGGGCTTTCAATTTTCCTTCCCAGCGATATGCCTTAAAATACATCACGATCCGATGCTGGATGCCTTTGATTTTGTGGAGTACATGCACTAGATGTAAATCTTCCGCTTTAAGGATGATGCCCGCTTCTTCAAAGCTCTCGCGAATCAAAGATTGGCGAGCAGTTTCCCCTGGCTCCACATTGCCGCCAACTAGCGTATTGTTGCCGCCATTGGGTTTGGTTTGCTTGAGCAATAAGATCTGACCTTTATGGTACAGAATCAAGCGAGCTTTTACATTGATGTTTTCTTGTGGCATTTTTAGAGACTTATAGTCTATCGACAATCAAATATAGGAACAGTTCCTAAAAACATCTAGGGCAAACGCATCAAAACGCTCAATCAGCATAAAATCCGATATTGCACTTCA
>JBBANM010000013.1:3787-92221 GCA_040401995.1 Saprospiraceae bacterium | reverse complement strand
TTTACTGAATTTTAGTAGATTGCGTAGGTGTTTTTACTAAATGGACAGACACTAGATAACTGCTCCAACAACTTCGAGACACATCGCAATGTGTCTCTACACCATCATGCTCAAGTACAATTCTATCACTTTTTTCCTAAATGGCACATCCTTAAACCCAAAAAACGAAAACCTTCCAGATCCCGAAGACCTGGAAGGTTTTTTAAACTATTCTTTAGAAAAATATCCAGTTAAGAATTCCTTATTCCACTTTAAACAAAGCTTCATCCACACCTTTGTTGACTTCAATTGACTTTACAATAAGCTCCAAGGGGAACGGCATGGCGCCCACCGTGGTGATCTTGTAAGGGAAAAGCACCCCGGCAACTGCTTTGAAATCAGAATATTCATTCACCGTAGTCACCGATTGACCGGCCTGTTCGATGGTTTGTAGGCTTTTTACTTTTAGTCCGGATTTTTTGTCAAAGAAATCCGTGGATTTTGAACCGCCTGGTGATTCGATGAGCAACTTGTAGGTCGGTTGTCCGTTGACGTCTTCCACACCTTTGGGGGTTACCTTGTAACCATTTTTGGCATAGTTCAATTCAGGGAACATGGTAGCCTGATCGGCAACTGGCGCGGCGTCTTTACCTTCCAATTTTTGTTTTTGACCCATTTGCGATACCGATGCTTTGACGCCGTCGTAGCGCGATTCCATCAAGGTCATTCCACTCATGGAAACGGTTTGATTGAGCATGTTGGGCGCTTTTTGGGTCATTTTCATTTCTATGTTCTGACCCTGCACCGAGGCGCCAAGGGTAAGAATGACATCTTTCACGGCTCCCAATTTCTCGCGACCACCCAGCGCGGTGAGATAATTCTCAATGATTTGATCGCCATTTACATCACTTGTTACCGGAGCCGGGGCCGTTAATGGATTGCCATAATTGTCAAAGAAATTGACTTTGCCAAATTTGGCAAGCTTAGCGGCCACTTCATCCTGGTTGCCCACTACGATGATGCGCGCTTGGTTGGGCTGAAGGTATTTTTGCGCCATCGCCAGTACGTCGGCTTCGGTAACGGCGGCAATTTTTTGCAAATAAGTCTGGTAATAATCCTTCGGTAATTTGTAGCGGGCAATGTTAAGCGCAAAACCAGCAATGGTTTGCGGACTTTCCAAGCTACGGGCAAAACTACCCGCCAAATCCGCCTTAGTGGAACTGAGCTCGTAAGCGCTTACTTTTTGATCGCGCAGCAAATTTAGCTCTTTCAAAAACTCGGTAACGGAGCTATCGGTAACGACGTTGCGCACGCTCGCATCAGCGCTGAAGCTACCCACTTCTTTGCTAGAACCCAAGCTGGAATAGGCACCGTAAGTGTAACCTTTATCTTCCCGTAGGTTTTTGAACAAACGACCAACACTACCTGAACCCAGGATTGAGTTCATAAGATCGGCTTTGATCTCGTCGGGGCTACCTGGCTTCAGATCCAAAGGATAGGTGATGGAGACTACTGATTGCACTGCGCCATCCTTATTCACGAAATCCACCTCGGTTTGCTGTGGAGCTTTAGGTTGTGGGAAAGTAGCAGTGGGTATTACCCCTTTTGCCCATTTGCCAAAATACTTCAGCGCTAAGGCCTGCGCCTCAACGGGTTTGATATCGCCCACAATAATAAGATAGGAAATATTGGGTTTGAAATAGGTTTGATAAAATTTCTTACACTGATCTACGGTAATTTTGTCTACGGTTTTTTCCGTGGTTAACTCGCCATATGGGTGGTTTTTACCATAGCGTAGAGTACGCGTTACATTATTGGAGATGAAGTTGGGATTGTCTTTTCCGGCTGACAAACCAGATAGTGTTTGTTTTTTTACTTTATCAAACTCAGCAGTTGGAAAAGCGGGGTTAAACAAAACATCCACCATAATATCCAACAACTTGTCCTTGTGCTTGGTCAATGAACCGGCAAAAATACCGCTTGAACTGGTTGACAGGTTGGCGCCAATGAAATCGATGGCTTCGTCAATTTGCGCTTTGGTGCGGGTTTTGGTACCGCTTTTCAATAATTGTCCTGCGATATCGCTCACACCCGCCACTTCGCCTTCCAAACGGATGGGCTGGTCAATAAACAATTGGAACGATACCCGCGGCAATTTGTGGTTTTCGACTACTATCACTTTCAGTCCGTTGGGTAAAACAGTTTGCACCGAATTGCCCAATTGAATTTTTGGGGCAGGAAAGGGTGCCGGGGCGGTTTTGCGAAAACCCTCTTGTGCCAATATAACTTGACTAGAGAAAAGGGCAAAAGCCAAAAAAAGATATGCAATATGCTTTTTCATGTTTGAAGTTCGATTTTGATGTTAAAAGGGATTATTGCGCTTTTGGTAACCAGTACAACAAAACGCGATTGTTTTTGTCGAAATACTTCTTGGCTACGCGTTGCAAATCTTCGCGGGTTACTTTGAGGTATTTATTGATCTCGGTATTGATCAAATTAGCGTCGCCATAATGGGTTTCAAAAACGGCTAGGTTCTGGGCAATACCGTCAAGTGAGGCATTTTTATTGACCAAATTGCTTTCTATCTGGTTGCGGAGTTTTTGAAATTCATTTTCGGAAATCAACTCCGTTTTTACTTTTTCAATCTGAGCATTGATGGCGTTTTCCAATTTCTGGGGGTCAACGCCCATGTTAGAAATACCAAAAACGATTGTAATACCTGGATCTTCGAGTGGAAAAGAAAAAGAGCCAGCCGCAACAGCCAATTGCTGTTCATCAACAATGGATTTGTAAATTCTAGAACTTTGTCCTTCAGCCAAAATGGTGTTGAGCATGGTCATCGCGTAATAGTCATCACTGTTCTCAGCAGGGCTACGATAAGCGGCGATCACTGCCGGAAGTTGCACCTTGTCATAAACGGTATCACGTACCTCTTGGCTGAGCGGAGGTTCAACCACCGTAGGGCGGAAAATGGGTTTGCTGCTTTTAGGAATGCTAGCAAAGTATTTCTCAATGATGGGTTTGATTTGAGCGGGAGTCAAATCGCCAGCCAAGGTCAATACGGCATTATCAGGAAGGTAAAAATCATGGTAGAAGTTGACGTAGTCGCTTTCTTTAGCGGCATCCAAATCGGCCATAGAGCCGATGGGAGTAGTTTTATAAGGGTGTACTTTGAAAGCCCGCGACATAATCTCTTCTACGATTTTGCCATAAGGTTGGTTGTCGGTGCGCTGACGGCGTTCTTCCTTAACCACCTGGCGTTGGGTTTCCACTCCTTTGGCATCTACTTTAGCATGCAGCATGCGCTCCGATTCCAACCACAGCGCTAAAGGCAATTGATTGGAAGGAACGGTTTCGTAGTAGTAAGTGCGGTCTTGCATGGTGTAGGCGTTGTTGGTGCCGCCCGCAGCTTTGAGGTATTTGTCAAATTCCCCTCTGCCGATGTTGTCAGACCCTTCGAACAACAAGTGTTCAAAAAAGTGGGCGAAACCCGAAAGACCAGGCTTTTCGTTTTTGGTGCCAACGTGGTACAACACCGAAACGACGACGATTGGCGTGGAATGGTCTTCATGCAGGATAACCGTTAGTCCATTAGGCAATTTGTAACGTTCAAATTTGATTGGATTCATTTGAGCGTTGAGCCACAACGGTAAAAACGCGAGGAAAAATAAGGATAAGCTCCTAAATCGCATTGTTGACATGTTTTGAGGTTGTAAAATGTTTTTTAGAGTTGTCGAGAATTAACAATTAATGCTCCCAAATGTTAGAAAAACTAGCAGAAGAAATTCATCATATTGGACGAATAGGGGGTGAAATGCCGACGAAGAGAGGAAATTAAGGAGGATAAGCTCTAAAGAAGTTTGAATAATAGGGTTGCTGCTCAAGCCCAAGTGCTGTCTCGAGCATGAGCAGCTTAGGTATATGGAGAAAATGTCGATTCAACCTAGGTTCTACACCACCTTATCGGCACATGCAGAGCTGGCAAAAGCATCCGGTTTGGCTTTGAACACAAAACCCATTCCCAGGATGTAACCCATCGCTTCTTTCAAGGCCGTATTGGACTGAAAGTGTGGATCGGTGTTGATGTCGGCATGAACTTCCAGTTCGATGTCGTGTTTGTCCAAAAGATCGCAAAGTGCATAAGCCACTTCAACCGATTTGGACACCTCGGTGATCATCCGTTCGCGGAGGCTCATCGTTTTTTGCCAACGACCGTTTTGAATAAACATGAAACCGCCTTTTTTCTCGCGAAGAAAAACGATGACCGTTGCGTATTCAATGATTCCGCTGCGAATTTGCGAATCGGTGCCAATACAAACTTTCAACCGGTTGCCGAGTTCTTTTTCGCGAAGAATGGTCGCTTCTACTGCTTCGGCGATCGGTAATTCAATACGTTGTCCATCAAGTCTACGCCAATTCATAGTTATTTGGATTTACATTAGAGCTTATTCAGGTATTTGTTTCGAGCTGCGAATTTTAGCTCAGTACGCCATCAAACCAGAATCCTGAATAAGCCCTTACAATTTAATGTTTCAGCGGTAATAAAATACTGATGCTGAAAAATTTAAAGTTTATTTAATACACCAAAAGCAGGGGTATTGGTTCCATACTACAGGACATTTTGTTAATGATCGGTTGTTAAACCTTCCAGGTCTTCAAGACCTGGAAGGTTTACGCTTCCTCTAAATAAAAAATGTCCAGCATTATGGTTCGGTTTCCCAAATCAACATAATCTTGAAACATGGTTCATCTATTTGTTTACGGGACTTTACTAAGCGGAGATCTAACGGATTTCGCGGTTTTTTTACAGCAAAACAGCCGTTTGGTTGGGCGGGGCAGTTTTGCAGGGAAATTGTATGATGTGGGCAGTTTCCCCGCAGCACTTTGGTTACCGGATTTTGCCAATCGCGTATATGGTTCGCTGTATGAATTGCGCAATCCAGAATTAGTTTTCGCCATGCTGGATCCATACGAAGGCATAGACCCCGAAAGTGAGGAGGAAGACCTTTACGCACGGGTGCTAGTGCCCATCACCTTGGAAAATGGGCCAACGGTAGCGGGTTTTGTGTACCTCTTCCGTTGGCCGGTGGAAAGATTGACTTGGATTGAAGACGGGGATTATTTGGAGTATTTGAAAAACAAGTAATGGCATTTTTGTCATTACTTATGATTGTAAAAATTCAAATTCTTAAAATTGCCTTTGATTAATTGTTTGGAAAACTGATTTACAAATTTTTCTTTTTTCACAACGGTGTCCATCTGATTCAGCGCTTTGCTGGAAATCACCCAACTCATTGGAAAATCGTCGGTTGGGTTTTTGTATAAGTTGACTTCGGCATAGGAGCCAATTTTGGTACGTTTCAAAAGATTAATCAAGCGGGAATCATTAAATCCAGTTTGGGTTCCATAGGATCCTATCAACGTAATTAACGGGGCGGCAAGGTCATTGGCAAAGGGATGCACTTTGCCCATTTTTTCTTTTTTCAGCGGCGTATTCTGAATATGGATAACGTGGAAGGTCAGTTTTTTTAATGCTTTGGTTAAAAATAAATCTGGATTTAGATTATTGGATAATGTTTGAATGCCATTGATGATCTCAATAATCGGCCCGGCGCCTGAATTGTCAAAATAGCCGCCATCCACAAAATAATTGTTTTGGATACGCCCAGCAGGACTAAGATAAGGAAATCTGGCGCCCAATACCACTGTGGTGCTAATGCGCATTCCTTGCTTGGGATTTAGTTGACCCAATACATCTACTCGCGAATTGAAAATTGAATCTTTAATATTGGATACAATGCCGGGTTTCCCATCTTGCATTCTGGTGGTATTTACACAAATAATGGGCGGTGTAAAGTCATTATTGATAAAGAGTTGGTCAATATTTCCTGCCATCATTCCAGCCATAATTTTGGAAGATTCGTTGTTGGGTTGGGGGTATTCAATTGTTGCTTCTAATGCTTGCGCCCGATCGCCCCAAAATGGATTGAAAACTGACTTAATAAATTCAGGCCCCAAAAGGCGAGCTAGGGGATGCGTTAGAAAATCGGCCTTAAGGAAATTGGTACATAGCTTGTGGCTAAGTAAACTAGGGTTTTTATGTTGCGCTGCTAAAGCTGTTACAAAAGTAATATTGCCAACGCTACCACCTGAGGCTCCAGCTAAACCAAGTAAATGTTGTTGAAAAAAAGAGGCTGTTTGTCCTTTTATGCGGGTTGAATCGTGTAAGCCACTCAATAAACTTGCTGCCCAGTAGCCGCTACGGGAGGCGCCACCATCGGCAAGAATAAAAAACACCGGAAAGGTAGTTACCGAATTTTGCGCCAGTACATTGGCGCGGATCGGATCATTCACCCATTTTTCAAGATAAGATTTTAAATCAGGGCGTTGTTTGTACGAATTGATTTGATCCAGTTTTATGGTTCGCACCCAATGGGGTTCCACCAAAAATCCAGCAATAGCGATGATTGCAATGACAATAAAATGCCAGTTCGTTTTGCTCTTAAAGGAAAGAAAAGTTAAAATGTTTCCCACGCCCAACAAAATGCCAAAAGCCAGCAAAACGAAGACAAAAGAACCCACACTTCGTCCAACGGGAATGAAAAAAATAATTGCAAAATAGGATAATGTAGCGATCAGTGCGGTAGTTTGATAACCGATGAAAATGTTGCGTTCGGTATAAAAAAAATAGCTTTGATCCTTTTTTTTACTGTTTTTTTCCAAATTAGTGACGTGGTTAAAATAGATCAATTTAATGGCCCAATTGATCCAATCATTTTCTTTTGTTTCTGCAAAATCGTAACTTGATTCAAGGGTTTGACTGTTTCTAAAAGATACCCAAAGTAAAGCGCCAATTTGGATCATCATTAAAATGAGCAAATTCAAAATTTGAACATTCCAAAACAACAGCAATAGCACAAAACCAAGAACTGTGAGGCCAATAGCTGATCGAGTAATGTTTTTACCGCCTGTAGCAAAGGCTTCCAATTTTTTTGCCCGTTTGGCCAATTGATAAATGACGATAAAGAGTATGGCATCAACTACAATAAACCAATAGGGCCAATCATCGGTGTCTTGGGCATGACCAAGACCAATTCCCACTACGGTAAATACCAAAAAGCCGATTAGACGGGGAAATAAAGTGATGGTTTCCGGAGCGTCGGCATACAAATCATCGTTATTGTAAGCCAGAATACGCGAGCAGTACCACGAGGTAAACGACCAAAAGGCCAATCCCAAAATGATCATCAGTTTACCTCCCAGGCTGTGTTGTAAACTTTGTTGCATTAAATCAACCCCCTGCGGGAGCATGGAAAAAGCGATCAGACCTAAAACCACAAATAATATACCTGGAAAAAAGAACCATATTGCGTTTAGAATCGCTGAAAACCTTTTTAAAAAAGTTGAAGGTGTTTTATTTTCCACGGGTCGTGTTTTGGGAAATAAAAATAACTTTTTTTGTTAATAACCACAAGTCTAGTTACGTTCCCTTTGCGTTTAATTTTTCACTGTTTACCAAATTCTCCTTAAAATTTGACATATTGTATAACCTGATTCAAAAAAATACGTATTTAGAATTTTAACAATGGATTTTGAACGGTCATCGTATGCTTGAAAACACCATCGTTCAATCGATGCATTTCAATCTTTTTTCGTTACCGGTCATCTTTGCAGGTTGCATTACGATGGCCTTGGGAATCTATGCTTACCCCAAAGGGAACCAGCAAGGGCAGCGCTATTTCTCATGGTTGATGCTGGCTTGTACGATTTACGCTTTTTTTTATACCCTCGAATTGTGTTCCAACGAAGTGGCATACATGGTCTTTTTTCTCCGACTGGAATACATCGGAGCAGTTGCATTAGGCCCTTTGGTGTGGTTGTTTACTTGTAAATACGCAGATCGCCAATCTTATCTTACATTTCGCAATCATATACTGATCTTTATCTTTCCGGTCTTTTTACTGGTCATGGTTTTTACCAATGATCAGCATCATTGGTTTTATACAGAATTCCGAAAACAGAATAATGACTTCTTTTTTGTCCTCGAATCTTCTAAGGGTTTTTTGTATTGGGTGCACCAGGCCTATTCCATTTTTTGGGTGTTGATGGGGAATTTGATATTGATAAAAATGATCCAGAACGTCCCCAGATCCTATATCAGTCAGGTATTGATGGTATTGATTGGTTCCTTGAGCTCCTGGACTGCTTACTTTCTGCATTTGATGCAATTGATTCCGCTTGATTTGGATGCGGTTCCTTTTGCGTTTGCAGTGAGCGGAATGATCATTTATTTGGGTTTGTTTCAATTTGGTTTGTTTTCAATGATCCCGGTAGCCTACAAATCCTTGTTCGAAAACATGAGCGATGGCGTTTTGGTGATCGATGCGGCCGGTTTATTGGTGTCACTCAACAAATCGGCGGTGAAAACTTTAGGGATTTCCCAAAAAACAGTGGGAATGCCGGTGGAAGCCTCATTAGCGCTCTGGCCGGAATTATTGGTCTTGTCAAAACCTCAAAATGTACGCAGCGACTTGGAAATTCATCGGGGGAGTGAAGATAAAAGTGTTTGGTTGTCGGTGGACTGTATGCCCAATGTGAACAACGAGGTTTTTTTGGGCAACATCGTTTTTATCCGCGACATTACCGAACGCAAACGGGCTCAAGCCGATCTAATTGCCTCGGAAAACTTGGCGCTAGCGCTGGCAAAACAGTACAAATCGATCCTCGATAGCCAATCGGTATATGTGTTAAAAACGGATTTAGCGGGCAATTATACCTACATCAATGATTATTTCTTGCAACGTTTTGCGCCCAATGGCAATGGTCAATTGCTAGGTCGATATTTTAGTGATATTGTAGTAAAAGAAGACCATCCTAAACTGCGCAAAGTAGTGGAAAGCTGTTTTTTTCAACCAGAAACGCCTCATGAGGTAATCTTGAAAAAACCAACGGTAGATGGGGTTGTAAAGGCCGGTAAATGGGAATTCAAAGGCATTTTGAACAAAAAAGGCAACCTCGAAGAAATCCTTTGCATCGGTTTTGACATTACCGAGCAAATCGAAAACCTCGAAAAAGCCAATGAATTGCTGCAAGTCATCAGCGAGCAAAACACGAAACTTAAAAGCTTCACCTACATCGTATCGCACAACATCCGTTCGCACTCCTCTAATTTATCCGGACTGATCCAGGTATTGAAAAGCAAACCAACGGAGCAAGAACGGGAGTCTTACTTTAATCTACTGGAAGTCAGCACCAATCGACTGGATGAAACCATCCGAAACCTCAATGAAATCATCCACATCAGTGAAAATACAGCCAAGGCAAAAACGTCAAAACAACTCAAACAGGAAGTAGAAAAAACTCTGGATATTTTAAACGGCGTGATTGCCCAAAATGCCATTAGTGTTACGGTTAATATTCCAGAAGACTTAAGCGTTTGTATTGTTGATTCGTATTTGGACAGCATTTTGCTCAACCTCCTGAGCAATGCAGTTAAGTACCGATCGCTAGTTCGACCCAGTGAAATTCATATTTTTACCGAAAAAAAAGTAGGTTATTTAGTCTTGGCGATTCAAGACAATGGCCTGGGTCTCAATTTGGATAAATATGGCGAAAAGATCTTTGGCATGTATAAAACTTTTCACCGCAATGAAGATGCTCGCGGGTTTGGATTGTTCATCACCAAGACCCAAATTGAATCCATGGGCGGCAGAATAACGGTGGAAAGCAGAGAAGGCGAAGGATCCACCTTTCGGGTGTTTTTTCCCCTAGAAACGCAGCAGGAAGAGGTTCAAAATGAAATCATCTTGAACCCCTAGCACACTCTAAGCCACATATTGATTATTACTTTTTTGAAAAATGCTAATACTTGTTCTTTTTCGCTTGCCAGATATTTTAGCCAAACGCTTGAATTTGTAGATCAAGATCTGTCCTACACCGAGGAGACAATGTCTGCGCGGCCCAGTGAACACAAAAGTCTGCTTATTGTTGATGTAGTCGGCATGTATTAGTCTACACTTAGGGGTTGCACTGTACAAGGCCGCCAAACGCACCGAATTGGTTCCGAAAATCAGTTGCGTTGTTCCGAAAGTCTGCAAGGCGTAGGCTACGCACAACCATACAAAAAGGTTAATCCAAGTTTTTTTGCGAAAAGCGGGCTCTATCCAGAAACAACACATTTCGGTATGTTCTGCTGCTTGCTGGATGTCTTCATACAGGGCTTCACGTGATTCGTTCCCAACAAACACTTCTAAAGTACGTAGGGTCTTTCCCGCACCCAACACAAATCCGCCGATCATCTGGTTGTGCCAGCTGATGGAAAATACCTGATTGTTTTCGAAATAATCACGCGGTACATTAAAACCGGAACACTGGAGGTAAGCTGCGGCAAAAACATCAATTTCGCGAGCAGTATAAATCACTTTAAAAGCAGGAATAGTTAACATAGCTGGTTGTTTTGTAAGGATTTATATCTTGTTGACCTTACAAAGTTGCTGCTATTTGGAGGGATTCGCATCTACATCTTGATGTGGAAACACTCCCCAAGTGTTAAGAAATCCTTGGCAAATGGATTATAATCAAAAAACCGGAAGAAGTGTCCAGTTGTAGGGTAGCGCCAATCTGCTCCGTGCGCATGCGCATGTTGCCGAGGCCAGCGCCGGTGGTTTTGTATTCTTTTTGAAGCGGGACGCCGTTATCGTGAATGCGCATTTCCAAACCCGTAGCATCGATCTTTTGCAATTGAATGTGTACTGCGCTGCCATTGGAATGCTTGGCGGTATTGGTGATCGCTTCTTTGTAAATGAGGTACAAATTGCGGCGAATGTGGGAGGGAACGTTTTTGTGCAAGTCAAGCTGGTCTACCTGGAAATCAAAAGCAATGCCTTTGGGCGCTAGTGTTTCCTCCGCGTGCTCGCGCATGCGGTCGAGCAGGTTCTCGAGCTTGTCTTTGCGCGCATCGATCGCCCACACGGTGTCGCGCATGTGCGACATTGCGCTGCGACTCAGTTCGCTGATCCGTTGCAGCTTGGGTTTGGTCGTTTCATTGGCTGTTAATTCCAGAATTTCCGACTGCATGGCCAAACCGGTTAGAATGGTGCCCACATCATCGTGCAAATCGCTGGAGATGCGCACCCGCATGCGTTCAATTTTCAAGGCCTGTTCAAAGCGGTAGGCAACGATGCCATATACTGCGGCGCCAACAAGGACGATGCAAAGGAGGAAAAACCACCAGGTACGCCACCAGGGCAAAGGGATATAAAAACTTACTTTTTTTGCCATTGTCGCTGGCATCCAAACGCCATCAGAATTGGTGGCCATTAATTCGAGGGTATAGTCTCCGGCGGGTAATTTTGAAAAACGAATAAACCCTGGATTATTGACCATGACCCAAGCCGTATCCTGCCCCGTTAAGCGGTATTTAAATTGAATCGATTCGGGATTGTTGTATTCCAGTGCTAGAAAATCAAAGGACAAGGTATTTTCATTGTACTTTAGGCGGGGCAATTGATTCAGCAATTGTACATTTTGCTTAAAGTTGTTATTGACATCATTGATCTTAATATTTTCGATCAAAATACGCGGAAAATCAGTTTTGTGGCGAATAGAATCGGGGTGAAAAACATTCACCCCATCGGCGCCGCCCATCCAAATTTCGCCATTGGAAGCCTGCAAAAAAGCGCCTTGATTGAAAGCCATTCCCTGAAGACCGTCACTTTTATTGTAATGGTAGACCTGATTTTTGTGGATATTGTATTGCAGAATTCCGTTGCTACTGCTGAGCCACAGTTTGTCCTGGCGATCAGGTAATACCGAATAATAAGAAATACTGGGCAATGCTTGGATGTTTTTCAAAGCGCTGGACGGGGTGTTTTTTCCGTTTTTCCACAGGCTTTGCAAATCCAGTACAAATAACCCTTGCGAAGTAGCAAGCCATAATTTTTGCTCCTTCATTGCTTCGTGGAAATCGTAACATTCACCGAGGTTATCAAAGGTTTTAATGGGGTTGACTCGACCGTTTATAACTTGTATAATCATTAAGCGATTGTAGGTGTCCGATATATAGAAAAAGCCTTTGATATCTTGATGAAAAGCCCTGATTTGCTGTGATTTTAAATTGGGGAAATTAAGGAATTTCGTAGTGTCAAATTGATTTTTGGAAAAATCTATTTGGTAAATGCTGTTATTTATAGCGGCCAAAGACTTGCCTTCCTTGGTTTGGTAGGCGTAATTAATATTGTTAAATATATCGAGATAATAACTTAATTGAAAAACAAATATTTTTTTGACGTTGTCCCATCTTAGTAAATTACTGGTGTATATTCCCCAAAGTTCGGATTTATTCGGCTCAAAAAAGGACGATATCGGCGGTAAAGTAGATTCTTTTGGCGAAACCTTGTTGTCCATTTTTGTTTGGTGAAACAAAAGTGTTCTATTGAGATTAAATACATAAATACCAGAATCAAGGGTACTACACCAAATATTGTGATTCAAGTCCTTATAAATTGAATTGACATTTTTTTGTAGAGGCTAGGGATTTGTTTGAATTGAAATGGCCTAAGATTGGCAAAGGCAATACTTCTATTGTTTTCAATCAACCATATATTTTGGTGGTTATCCAGGTAACTTTCTCCAAGTGAATTGGATTTTAAACCATTTTCAATATTGGAATCAACTAAGGTTTGGTTCTCAAAAAGTAATTTTTCTTTATTAAAAAAAATCAGACCAGATTGACCTGTCGACAACAACAAATATTTTTTGTTATAAGCCTGAATACTAACAATTTCACCCACCATTTCGCCATCATAGTGAATGTTTTTTCCGTAATTCCTAATGGCAATAGCAGTGTCGGTTTTGAAATGGTAAAGACCTACGCAACCGTACAAACCAAACCAAATAAGACTGTCTCCTTCAGGGTAGATCGATGCTACATACCAATTTTCTTCAACAGCCTTGGTTTTTTTCTTACTATTAAAATGAAATTCTTTTTTCTTTCGAATTCCATTTTTTGCATCAATCAACCAAAAGCCGTGATCACCTTGGGAATTGGCAACAATGATCTGTTTTACTTTTTTTGTCGGATCAAGAACAACTTTACATTGACCGGAAGGTATTGAAAACAAGGATTTAAAGGAATGCGTTGGGAGATGGAATTGATAAAGTTGACAATTATCGCCATTCTTTACTTGTAGCCACAAATGGTCTTTAGCATCAAAATAAAAGGCTTGATAACTTAATTCTGAATTGGATTTTTTTGTCTCTTGTATGGTATAGGAGGTAAATTTATCCAGCTTTCTCTGATAGCAGTAAATTGCACTTTGTGTTGAGAACCAAATATTATGGTTACGATCTTCAAAACAAGGACTGGTAATCGTACGATCGGGTAGTTGGGTGAAGGTTTTAATTTTCTGACTGTCGTATACATTTAACCCCTCGCGCGAGTTGACCCAGGTTAGGCCATAAGTATCTTGAAAAAAATAAGTGTTTTCGCTTTGGGTATAACCGTCTTCTTTGGATAAATGCCGAAAATAGAATTGGGTATTGAGCTGTGCTTTTGTCTGCAGCGCAATACCCAAAATTAGAATGCTGACCCAATACTTTAATTTCTGCATTGCTGAAGTGGTTTGAACTACCAGTAATGTAAGAAAATATATTGGGAACACTGCTTATCCCGTTGGCCAGGTCACTAAGTACCGCATGGCTGGAGCTAAAGTAGCATCAGATGTACTAGTCAAATTGGCTGTATTTCTCGCAATCGATGCACTGACTGCTGTAGAAGATTGAGTATCTGGAATGTCTTTAGTACAATGTTTGGGGCAGGGTTCAGGGCAAGCTATGAAATCGTTTGCTCCACCCGTAAAGCTGAACTTTCCGTTGACAGCGTTAAACTTTACGGGAGTTGCCAAATGCGTGAATGGACTTTCATTAAAGGTTTTAGGTATTTTAGAAAAACTGAGACCAGTACATTCGCTATTGTTCATCAAACGTGTAATTACTTCAACACTAAAAAAGGATGAGAATAATAATTCATGACTTAGATTTGTAGAAGTTTGAACGATGGATTGAGCCATGGCGCGGGTAATTTGCTCGAATTTTAGATTACCAAAGGTTTGGTTAGTGGGATCATTGAGATGCATGCTACTTAAAATATAACCGGGCATTCCATTGCTCAATAATTCAATTTCGAACCCGTCAGCACTAACTCCAACCACAATTATTCTTTGATCAGCCGATGTCAAATTAAAGGCATTGTAAACGCGTAGTCCCACGCAGTCTGGAGGGCTAAGTAGTAAGGTTAGACTCTCCTTTGGAATATAGCCCCATTGGGAGCTAGCATTTGCTGTTGAAATGGCATTCCTTGCATCGCTACTGACAATCGAATGACCTTGTTCATTTCTGGCGTGCAGATTCTGAATCATATTTTAGGTGTTTTTATGTGATAAAATGGTGTACAGTATCTTTTAAATCTCGCCTTCCAGCGATTTTCGAATGACCTCGGCTTTGCTGTTGACTTCCAGGGCACGGTAAATGCGTTTGATGTGATCACGCACCGTATCCAGGGAAATATCCAATTTATCGCCAATCATTTTGTAGCTCAATCCATCCACGATGCCCTGTACGATCTCTTTTTGACGCACCGATAGCAATTCGTTTTCTTTGCGTTCTTTGGGCATAAAATGCTGGGCAATCTTGCGGGCAATCGAGGGCGACATAAACGATCCACCGCGGGATACCGTAAAAATCGCCTCGCGGATTACCGCCAATGAAGTGCGTTTGGTGATGTACGAACAAGCGCCCGCGCAAAGCGAGTCAAAAATCTTGTCGTCTTCCTCAAAAGTGGTGAGCATGATGATGTCCAGATCCGGGTACTTTTGTCGGATGTGGTAAATGCCCTGGATGCCCGACATACCGGGTAAGCCAATGTCCAACAATAATACTTGTAATTTGGGGCGTGATCCGTCTTTGATGGCGCCTAAAAACTCCTCCATGCTCTTGGCAACGAGGCAGATTTCAATTGATGGGTGTTCGCCGAGAAAGTTTTCCAGGCTTTCGCGAATCACCGTATCATCTTCTACAATTGCCAATTTGATGTTTTCCATAGCGCAAAGTTCGGAAAGGTGTAGGGTAGGTTCAACCACATTTTGATGTGGATGAAGGAGGTTATTGGTCAAGATAAGCAAAAAAGAGGAAAACCGGGGGTTTTGGCAAGGAATGGAATTACCCCTACGGCAAGCGTATTAAAAATATCGAAATAATCACCAGAAATTACTTCTAGACATGGGTTAATGGCTTCGATCTACTAGAGCCGCGACGCATCGCGGCTTCAGGAGTAGTTACGCGATGCATCGTGACTTTATTTCACTTCCAACTCCTGATCATCAAAAATTCTTCCGTTCAAACAGCGGATGATGCGCGCTGGAAAATTCTCCAAAATACGGTAATCATGGGTAGCAAACAGCACTGCCGAGTTGTTTTGCCGCGCCAGTTGACGCAACAACAGCAAAATTTCATCGGAAGTCTCCGGATCCAAGTTACCGGTGGGCTCATCGGCAATGATGAGCTCGGGTTGATTGAGCAGCGCGCGGGCAATCACCACCCGTTGTTGCTCGCCGCCCGAAAGTTGGTGCGGCATTTTGTGGGCTTGGCCAGTCAAACCCACCTGACCCAATACTTCCTCTGCTCGGTTTTTTTGATCTTTGGGTATACGCCAACCCGTAGCCCGCAACACAAATAAGAGATTTTCCAGCACCGAGCGGTCATTGAGTAAATTGAAATCTTGAAAAACTATGCCTAGCTTGCGACGCAATAAGGGTATGTTGCGGCGATTAAGCTGCAGGAGGTCAAACCCGGCTACTTGTCCCTTACCCTGACGGAGCGGCAATGCCCCGTAAAGCGTTTTGAGCAAACTGGACTTCCCGCTTCCTGTTTTTCCAATCAAATACGTAAATTCTCCTTTATTGATCCGTAGGCTTACCTCTTTCAAGATGAGGTTTTGCTCTTGGTAAACAAGGGCGTCTTTCAAACTCACTATGAGATGCTCCATGTATCGACTCTTTACCTCAAAATTAAGGCGTATTTTGAAGTTTTACATCATTGTGACCCAATAACTGCGTTTTAAAGCTAAACTACCCGTAAATTTGTCCATTACCAAAATTCAAAAGAGCATGAAAAAGATATATGTTGTTGCTATTGTGATGATTATCGTTGCCATTGGGCTTATTGTCAATGCCGCAAACGATATGAGCACTTACGCTACTTTTTCGGAAGCGGGCAATATCAGCCACAAAGTGAAAATTGCCGGAAAATTGGCCAAGGATAAACCCATGGTCTATAACCCCGAAAAAGACCCGAACCATTTCAGCTTTTTCATCCGCGATACCAAAGGCGAAGAGCACAAAGTGGTATTACTCAAAGCGAAACCACAAGATTTTGAACTCTCTGAGCAAATCGTGGTTACAGGAAAGATGAAAGGCAAAGAATTTATTGCCACCGACCTATTGATGAAATGCCCTTCTAAGTATAAAGACGAAGAGGTATACATCAAGGGTGAGGAGAAGAAAGGCTAGTTTTTAAGTTATTTTGGACATTTTTCAGATGCTCGGTTGCTAAACCTTCCAGGTCTCGAAGACATGTAAGGTTTAGCGTTCCATCAAATCTAAAATGTCCAGTAATTCTAGCTCTTATCCTACTTCAAAGTACTTTAGCATTTATTTTACCCTGCGCTGTTTTCAACGTTGAAAATAGCCTTTCCCGAATCTAAATGGAAAACATCCAATACATCAACGAAGATCTATGGCCTGGGTACCTAGGTCATTTTGCCATTTTGACCAGTTTTATTGGTGCTATACTGGCAGCGTTTGCTTATTTTATGGCAACCCAAAAACGCAACGACACCGATGGGGAAAGCTGGCGACGTATTGGTCGCTGGGCGTTTATTACCCACGGCGCGGCTACCTTTTTTGTTATCGGACTCATCTTTTATTTGATGATTTACAAACAGTACGAGTATCAGTACGTTTGGCAACACGTATCCGATGAATTGCCGTTTCAGTATATTTTTGCGGCATTTTGGGAAGGTCAGGAAGGCAGTTTTTTGTTGTGGATGTTCTGGCATGTGGTATTGGGAATGATTTTGATGTTCAATGCCAAAAAATGGGAAACATCTACACTGGCTACCTTGTCGCTTATACAGGTGGTCATTGCCTCGATGTTGTTGGGTGTTTACGTAGGGTGGGGGGGCGAGCCCACCAAAGTAGGTAGTAACCCACTTTTATTGCTGCGCTACACGATGGACATTCCCTTGTTCAAAAACGTCGAATACCTCAAATTGATAAAAGGCAATGGTCTGAATCCCGCTTTGCAAAACTATTGGATGGTGATCCATCCGCCTACTTTGTTCTTGGGATTTGCTTCCACCTCGATTCCCTTTGTTTTTGCCATCGCTGGTTTGTGGCTGCGGCAACATACCGAATGGATGAAACCGGCCTTGTCGTGGGCTTTGTTCAGCGGCGCAATTTTAGGTACCGGTATTTTGATGGGTGGTGCTTGGGCGTATGAAGCGCTCAACTTTGGCGGTTACTGGGCATGGGATCCGGTGGAAAACATGTCGTTGGTGCCTTGGTTGATCATGATTGCCGGTATCCATACCAACTTGGTAGGACGCAGTACTGGTCAATCGATCCGTAGTACTTACATGTATTACCTACTTAGCTTTATATTGGTCATTTACTCTACTTTCCTTACGCGCAGTGGCGTATTGGGCGACACCTCTGTACATGCCTTTACCAACATGGGTTTGGGTTGGCAATTGGTGGCGTTTTTAGGTCTATTTATCTTGATGGGCATCGTGATGATGGCCGTTCGTTACCGCGAAATCCCGAATCCACCCAAAGAAGAACCGCTGGCCTCAAAAGAGTTTTGGATGTTTGTCGGCACTTTGGTGTTTTTGTTTTCAGCCATTTTGATTGCCGGCTCTACATCGTTGCCGGTTTTTAATAAAATCATGCAATACTTCGACCCAAGCTACAAAGGTCGGGTGATCACCGAGGCGGTAGAACACTACAACAAGTACCAAGTTTATATTGCCGTTTTTATTGGTTTGTTTTCCGGATTTGCGCAGTTTTTGCGCTGGAAAGAGCCCAATTGGAAATCCAATGCCCGGCCGTTTTGGCTGCACTTGGGCGTCTCCTTGGGCATTGCGCTGGTGATGGCTTATTTGACCAGTTTATGGATCGAAATGAAGATCTGGCAACACTGGATGGTGTCCATTTTTGCCTGGTTTACCGTCGCGGCCAACTTTGATTATTTGATTTTTTACGCTAAAGGCAATTTGAAATTGGCCGGTTCTGCGTTTTCGCACTTGGGTTTTGGGTTTATGATTGTAGGGATTTTGGCCTCAGGCGTCAACAAAAAAATCATTTCCAGCAATCCGTTTATGATGGAAGGCTTAATCCAAGGCGCTGACGAACAAACGGCACGCAAAAACATCCTCTTGTTCCAAGATGCGCCAATGGAGATGAATGGTTATCTGGTGACTTACCTCCACGATACAATTAGCGGCTATAACCGTACTTTCAAAGTGAATTTTCAACGCAAAAACAAACAAGGAAAAACCGTTGAAGCCTTTGATCTTTTTCCAAATATCCTCTACGATAAAACCTATAGCAAAATTGCGGCCTCGAATCCTTCCACGCGGCATTATTGGAACAAAGATATTTTTGTTCACATCCCTTCTTTGCCAGAAGTAGAGCAGAATTTTGAACTCAAAAAACAAAGAGAAGACAGCTTGAAGTACAAATCTGTGTTGTTGTCGCTGGGCAAATCAAAGCTGTTCGAAGATACGTTGCGCATGGCGGAGCAAGACTCCAATTCGGTTTTTCAATACCACATTACCCTGCTCTCCGTCGATCAGCAACCCAAACACCGGGATTATAAACCGGAAAAGGGAGATAAAGCCTTTGGGGTAAAACTCAAAGTGCAGCGCAATGATGACGATAAGACTTTTTATGTAGAACCGGTCATCGTGCTCCGCGATCAATTGGTATATACTTATCCGTCGCAAATCAATGCCTTGAGCGCTAAAATTCGACTCAATCAAGAGGCCATCCCGCAGGTTTTTTCTTTTGAACAAGAACTGCAATACAAAAGCTTGGAACTGGGTGTAGGTACCACCAAAGATTGGAATGGTTACCAAGTCAATTTTATCGGCTTTAACCGCCAGCCGCAACACCCCGATTTGCAAGTGCAAGAGGGAGACTTGGCGGTTAGCGCGAAATTGGACATCAAAAGCCCCCAAGGTAAGTCGTACCACGCCGAACCCGTTTTTCTCATCCGCAACGGTCAGCCCGGTAATTTGAAAGTAGAGGTACCCGAAGAAGGGCTCAATATCCGTTTTGCCCTGTTGAATCCAAAAACGGAATCGGTACAACTGCTTTTGGCCAAATCTGCACCCAAAGGACAAAATATTAGCGTTGAAGTATCCTCTGATTCTTTGCGCTCGGATTACATCGTTTTGGAAGCCATCGTTTTCCCAGGCATCAATCTATTTTGGGCCGGTTCCTTGATGATGATGATTGGCTTGGCGTTTAGCATGGTGCAGCGTTTGCGTCCAAAAACCGCGCTTGCCGCCGCATGATAAGCCCGCGCATCGTCGTTGTTGGCGCAGGAAATGTAGCTTGGCACATCGCCCGCCGCGCCCATGCCCAAGGCTTGAGCGTGGAACAGGTTTTTAGTCGTGATCTAGCAAAAGCTTCTGATTTGGCGAGTCAAATCGGGGCGCAACCTATCTCGTCCTTTGAGGAGTTGGATGTTCAAGCAGATTACTATGTATTGGCGGTAAGTGATGCGGCCATTGGTTCAGTGGCGGCAAAAATGGGCAAACTTTTGCCCGCCAGCGCCTGCGTTGTGCACACCTCGGGGGCGACACCCCTTAGCGTTTTACAACCTCATTTTGAGCGATGCGGGGTTTTATATCCTTTGCAGACCTTTTCCAAAAATCGGGAAGTCGATTTTTCAAAAGTGCCCATTTGTTTAGAGACTGCCCACAAAGAAGATTACCCAAGGCTGGAGCAGTTGGCCCGGCGTTTATCGGATCAGATATTCGCTGTTGATTCTGAAAAACGACAAACCCTGCATTTGAGCGCGGTATTTGTGAATAATTTTGTCAACCATTTGTATGCCATTGGCGCAGCATTATTGGCGGAAAAAGACCTTCCCTTTGCGCTGTTGCAAGCCCTGATTCAGGAAACGGCGGCCAAAACTCAAGATCATGCGCCAGCTACCATGCAAACCGGACCGGCAGTGCGCGGGGATCAAGTCACCTTGGAGCGACACCGCGCGCTATTGAGCAATCATCCAGATTTACAGCAATTGTACCAATTTTTTTCAACGGCTATTCAAAAACACCACCACTAACCATGCGCATCATCGGCAATATTGAACATCCCATACTGAAGATTACGGTGTTCAAAATGGAGAACAAAATCTCCGTAAAATTTGAATCGGGTTTATACGAGCAGACTTACAAATTCCGCATCGGCGACGGCATGGAAACTTTTGAAGACGTTGAAAAACTGGTAGACTCTGCCTTTTTGGAAAGGGTAGGGGAGCTCCTGCAAACCATGCACGAGGTAAAAAGTCAGGCGCTATTGCGACAATTTACCGACCAGGAAGAAGATGAATTTCAGACAATTATTTAGCAGCTGCCGCTGTTTCGGTGAGGTGTTGTCTTAAAAAACCGCATACCACTTGCAAACCCATGTTGAAGGAGCGGTTGTTGTTGACTACAATATCGGCGTCGTGCATGTAGGGCTCCACAAACTTCTCGAAGGCCGGTAATACATGGTGTTCGTAGCGGTACAACACATCTTCCACCGGATAATTTCGCTCCACCTGATCCCGACGAATGCGGCGGATCACCTTAATGTTGTCTTTGGCGCTGACGAAGATCTTTAAGTCGAGCAGTTTTTTGATTTTTTTGAAATGCAACACAAATAAGCCTTCCACAATGATTAGTGGAGCTGGTTTGAAGGTCAACATCTTGGGATTGGCCTTTTCGTTGTTGAACGTGTATTCTTTTTTGGTAACCACCTCGCCGGCGATGAGTTTTTCCACATCCTTTAAAAACGCCTTTTTATCAATTGCTTTGGGCAGGTCGAAATTGTAAATACCCTGATCATCTTTGGCCTGCATTTCGCGGGGTTGGTAGTAATCATCTTGCGAAATGATACAAATCTGTTCCGCCGGAAAATGCTGCGACAGTTGGCGAATAAACGAAGTTTTTCCAGAGCCGCTGCCTCCGGTAATGCCGATGATCAATGGTTTCATTGGGTAGATATGGTTGCAGCGGCGAAATTACGAGAAATTTAAGAAGAATTGCAGCCAAATTTAAGAGTACACCGCTTGCAACCGTTTTTGAATATCGCGAATGGTGGCCATCCGCTCCGTAAGGTGAGGGATAAAATCAAAACTATAGGCAAACCGCAGGATGTAGCCATAAGTAGCCACAATATCGCCATAGCTGATATTGGGAGTGAGGCAGATGATGTAAAGCGAGGTAAGAATCATCAGGAAGACAAAAATCTCCAACCCGCCAAAATTGTAGGCTTCCAAACTGGATTTGCGCACATTCAAAGTTCGAACCGACTCCAAGTAATTTTTGATGACCTCCAGATCACCGGTGCTGATCATGTCGAGTTGTTTTTCATAGGCGTTGTTGACCAAATGCGTGACCTTCACCATTTTTTTGCCAAAAAAATAGTTCAAAATCAAGGAAGGTACAATGATAATGATGCACACCCACATCAAATTGGAATTATAGAAAAACAACAAACCTGCCGCGCCAAACATCATAAAAATGCTGTTGATCAAAAAAGGCAAATCACCCTCAAAAAAAGTGACCACCTGTTTGAGCAGTTCCATACGAGCATTAATGGCGCCCACCTCGATGCCTTCCAGTTGGTGGTGTTCGATGGTTTTGATGACCACATCGTTGTAAATACGGGTAAAAATGATGGAATCCAGGATGCGACGTAAAGTAGCCATTCCCTGCCAAACCAAGTAGTTGACGACAAACATCAGCACCCCCCAACCTTTTCCGGTGATAAAAGTATTGATCAAAGCCCCTGCCGAAGCGGGGATAAGAAGATAGCCGATTTCTTCAATGACGTTAAGGGTGTAGATGAAAATCAACCGCCATTTGTAGGACTGAAAGATGTGCGTCAACATAAACCAAGTGATTGTAATTGGTCGCTCAACCACTTGGGGAAGGGCAAAGTTCCATTTTTGCCAAAAATTGCAGTAGATCAAAAAGCATCGACTAATGACTTTTGGCCTAAAAAATGATACATTTTCAAAATTTGGAGGCGGTTTTTACCAGAAAGGTATAAACCTGACATTTTTTTTTTAGTTTTAGCGGTAGTTCATTATTGGAGCTTGTTCATGATTTTGATTAGAGCTCTTTGCTATTTAATTTACCACTATCGCTCATGGATTTTATATTAACGTTACTGCGAGCATTGCTCGGGCTTTTTGTTTTGTTGGGAATTTGTTACCTGATTAGTGAGAACCGGAAAGCCATTGATTGGCGAACGATTGGCTCAGGTGTCCTGCTGCAACCCATTTTGGCCATTTTGATCCTTAAAGTGCCTGGAGTAAGTCAAGTTTTTGACGTAATCGCCGGTTTTTTCAACCAGATGATCATATTCTCCAAGGCAGGCTCGGCATTCATTTTTGGAAGCTTGGTAACCGACGAAAAAACGTTTGGGCAAATCTTTGCTTTCCAAGTACTGCCAACGATCCTATTTTACTCTGCATTGGCTTCGGTACTGTTTTACTATGGCATTCTGCAGCGGGTTATTTACGGTCTGGCTTGGATTATGAGCAAAACCATGCGTCTTTCTGGTCCGGAGAGTTTTGCCACTGCGGCCAATGTTTTTATCGGACAAACCGAAGCGCCACTGCTCATCAAACCCTTTTTAGAGAAATTTACGCGTTCGGAGTTGCTCTGTTTGATGGCAGGTGGGATGGCTACTATTGCTGGCGGTGTATTTGCCGCATATGTGGGTTTCTTAGGGGGCGACGACCCTGTTCGGCGTTTGTATTTTGCTAAACATTTATTGACGGCTTCCATCTTATCGGCGCCAGCCGCCATAGTTGCCGCCAAAATGATTGTACCCGAAACGCATCGCAAACCCATTGAAGAACAACTAAATATCGATGGGCAATTAGACAATAACGTACTCGATGCCATCTCTCGCGGTACTACCGAGGGCTTGCAACTGGCGGTAAATGTCGGTGCAATGTTACTGGTGTTCACCGCTTTGATTTACATGCTCAATTCAGCGCTATTGGAAGGCCCAGGTAAGTGGTTTCACTTAAACGAAGCCATTAAGACCGCTACTGCTGGCCGATTTGAAGGACTTACCTTTACCTATCTTTTGGGTCAATTGTTTGCGCCACTGGCTTGGCTTCTAGGCACGCCTACCAAAGACATCACCATTGTAGGACAATTATTGGGCATGAAAACCATGATCAATGAATTTGTTGCCTATGGAGAACTGGGAAAAATGCAGATCGACGGTGTCAAATTGGAGCCAAAATCAATACTGATTGCTACCTATGCGTTGTGCGGGTTTTCCAATTTTGCCTCCATTGGCATCCAAATTGGTGGTATTAGCGCGTTGGCGCCGGGGCAACGAAAAAACTTAACTGAATTGGGATTGAAGGCATTGGTTGCCGGTTCGGTTGCTTGTTTTATGACGGCTTTGACTGCTGCATTTTTTGCGTAAGGAACAACTTTCAATTTGCTATAAACGGATTTGCGTTTTGAAAAAAAAAGCGTGTAAGCAGAGGGGTTTTGCTTACGCGCTTTTTTATTCGTAGAAAGCAAAGTTTTTTACGCTCCTTTAGAACCTCATACTTTTAGTGAAGCAAATATATATGCTGCTGATAAGCAATTTAAATATTGACAGTATATTAAAGGGGGGGTAATGAAGATGTTCAAATTTAGAGTTTAATCCCTATTTGTAGTTTTAAAGCAAAAGAGTAAATCTAATTTTATCCTAAACAATTTATGTATATTTGTTTGTTTGTCTTCAGTAGCAGTCATACAGTGATAAATTTTAATTACTATGTCTTACCCAAAGAAAGCAACTTTATTGGAAGAGATTGATCAAGCTGTAGTTTTTAACGAACCTGTTGGGCCTGATCACCCTTTTTACACAGACTTTAGCACTGTTCGTGGCGACTTTGAAGAAAGTCGAGTTTACAAAATCCTCAACGTATCTCGTAAAAATGGAAAATTTACTTTCGATACTAGCAATAGTCGCAACAAAACCCTATTTTTTTTAGGCGGTATGCGCGGTACTGGAAAAACCTCAGAATTAGCAAAATATGTCAAAAATTTACACCGCCCTGAGTGTTTCTTCTGTGTAACTTGTAATGTCGATGAAGAGCTGGATATGAATGATGTGGAGTACATGGACATTTTGGTTTTTCAACTTGAAAAGCTGATTTCATTGCTAGACAAAGCAGGTGTCAATGTAGATGAAGGGATTCTCAAAAAATTTGAAAAATGGTTTCAAACACGTGAGACCGAGATCAAAAAATCTTTAAAGGCTGAAGCTGGTGTTGAATTTGGATTAGAGTCATCGAGCCCAAGCTTATTGAAAGCAATTTTGAGTATTACTGGGAAATTCAAATTGGGATTCACTGGAAGCAAAGAGCGGGCTACAGTAATTCGCACAACTTTAAAGAATCGGTTCCCTGAATTTGCGCAACTTTTCAACATATTCATCGAAGAAGTAAATCTGTCTTTGCGCCAATCCAAAGCTGGACAAGAGGTATTGTTTGTTGTGGACGGCCTTGAAAAAACGATGAGCGTAGAAACACGTCGCAAAATTGTTATTGAGGAATCCAATCGTCTACGTCAGATTAAAGCATACACCATTTTTACCTTACCTATTGAATTGATGCGTGAAAGGCAAAAAATAGCGCAATTCAGTACGGTGGAAGCGTTTCCATTTGTTAAACTGCTACACCGTCAAGGTCAGCAAATAAAAGGTGCAATTGACACTTTCAAAGAATTTGTATACAAGCGGATAGATGTTTCTTTATTTGAAAATGAAACAGTTGTTGAAAAAGCTATTTTGCATGGAGGTGGTTCACCTAGAGAACTATTGCGTATTCTAGAAAATGCTTCCTTTCAAGCGGATGAAAGCAAAGGAATGATAGATGAACAATCCTTAGATAAAGCCCTAACCCGACTTGGCAACCAGACTGCTCAATACTTAACCGATGAAAAGCTGAGCAAACTCAAAGAAATAAGCGAAAACAATAAGAATAGCTTGGATACCCCTTTTGACGACATCATTCAGGAAATGCTCGAAGACATCATTGTGATGGAATACAACGATGGCTCTTACAAAAGGGTGAATCCGGTAGTGGAATTGTCCAATTTATATCGCCAATATGTCGGAAATTAAGGCAACAGTTCAGGAGGAGATTGATTTGATTGTTAAAGTGGCCCGGGGTGAGCGATTCCACTTTATTGTGGTGGCTTATGATCATTTGAGTTTACCTAGGCAAGTCAAAGAAGCTTTAAAAAGCAAATATCCTCAAAGAACTGTTACCGAATTTAGGGTTGGTTCCAATTCTAATCTTGATTTTATTCAGCAACTTCTTGCTGTTTCTCCTGGCCTGGTTTTTATTGATGATTTTGAATTGCTACTCAAAGACGATGTGCTTGCTTTAGGTTTTAACCAAAAAAGAGACCGGATCACACTGTTGCCGATCGCATTGGTTTGTTTTGTGCCTTATGATCGGAAATTGTTACAGGAATTTCCGCGCAAGATTCCGGACATGTGGTCGATAAGGAGTTTATTAGCGGAATTGAGAGGATATGTAGCCATAGAAGGTTTAGCATTTGTTAAAGACTTCCGTGATAATCCATATCAAAATTATTCTCTACAAGAAAAGGAAGAAGAAATAACAACTTTACAAAAACGAATAAATGCAATCGAACGAAGTGTTGATTCCGATGGACTATTTGCACAATTGCATCAAAATTTAGGGAGATTATTCTTTTCGCTTGGAAGATATCTTGAGGCAGTTGAATCAAATAAGGTGGCGTTAACAATTTATAATGAAATTCAAGATATAAAAGGGGAAGGAGAGGTTTACAACGATCTTGGAGAAATAATGTTTGGACTAGCCGATTACGATACGGCTTTATGGAATTTGGAACAAAGTTTAGCCATTCAGCAGCAAATCGGCGACCGATCAGGAGAGGGTATGACCTTGAACAACATCAGCCGAATCTATGATGCCAAGGGCGATTACGACACGGCCTTAGAGTATTTGGAACAAAGTTTGGCCATTCAACAGCAAATCGGGAACCGATCGGGAGAGGGTATGACCTTAAATAATCTTGCAACAAATGCATATGCCAAGGGCGATTACGAAACGGCCTTAAGGTATTTGGAACAAAGTTTGGCCATTTGGCAACAAATCGGCGTCCGATCAGGAGAGGGTGCGACCTTGAATAATCTTGCAACAACAGCACATGCCAAAGGCGATTACGATACAGCCTTAAGGTATTTGGAACAAAGTTTGGCCATAAGGCAACAAATCGGCGACCGATCGGGAGAGGGTGTGACCTTGAATAACATCAGCCAAATCTATAATTCCAAAGGGGATTACGGTATGGCCTTAAGGTATTTGGAACAAAGTTTGGTCATTCAGCAGCAAATTGGCGACCGATCGGGAGAGGGTACGACTTTGAATAATCTTGCAACAGCTGACTATGCTAGGGGTAATTACGACACGGCTTTAGAGTATTTGGAACAAAGTTTGATTATAAGGCAACAAATCGGCGACCGATCGGGAGAGGGTAAAACCCTGAACAACATCGGCCAAATCTATAATGCCAAAGGTGATGTTGACACAGCCTTACGATATTTGGAGCTGAGTTTGGCCATTCAGCAGCAAATTGGCGACCGATTGGGAATGGGTACAACCTTGAATAACATCGGCCAAATTTATGATACCAAGGGAGATTACGACACGGCTTTGAGGTATTTAGAACAAAGTTTGGTTATAAGGCAGCAAATCGGCGACCTTTCAGGTTTGAGTTACACACTCCACAATATGGCTACCATTTATTTGAATAAAAAAGTGGATGTTAAAAAATTCCAGGAATGTGAAGTGCTCGCATACCAAACTGCGCTGGAAATTAGGGATGGCAGTTTAATTTTTCGAATTGGTAAATATTTTGGTGAAGTGTTGTGCCGGGGTGGGGCTGTAGAGCAAGGTCTTTCCATTCTTCATACGGCATATCAAATAGGTCTCCAATCAGGATATCCCGAAGTGGAAAAAGTGAGAGCGTTGATCCAACAGTATAGTCAAGAGTAAGATTAACCTGAAGTGCATGAATTTTTTAAAGCAATACCAAAATGAGCAAAAAAACAGGCATTACCTCGAGCCAATCTTTTAAAATATTGAGATGACTTCCGAGCTTGCTAGAATCCCTCTTTTGGGTCGCCCAACGGTGTCTTTCATCACGGCACTTTCTCTGCTGGTGGGATTGTATTTTATGGCATTGCTCATTAGTAGCCATACAGGTAAATCTCAAAGTATTCACCACCGCACCTTCACCACCCCACTCCTCTCAAATCCAATCCGTTGCGCCAGCACATACAAGGAATCAGTCTGCGCCAATTGCACCGGTTTGGTGTACACCTGCCAGGTATCTTTAACCGATTTCCGGTAAGCAATGGAAGCCCCCGCCGTAGCGCAAGTCAGCAGCGCTTGGCCTTTGACTACTTTCACCACCGGTTTTTCGGTTACCGGTGGGTGGTTTTGGCCATTCCACCAGCCTGCTACCAGCTCTTTCTCAGGGATAGCGCCCAGATCGCCATATTGTTTGATCCATTTTTCGTGTTCGCGGCGCAGCTCCTTAAGTTTGGAGGCATAGGCATGATCGGTGGCGAGGTTCTTGAATTCGTAAGGATCGGCTTGGGTGTCAAAGAGTTCTTCAAGGGGCTTATTGGGGCGAAACCACATCATTTGCGTGGCGTTGAGCTTGCCTTCCGCTTTCAGTTGCAGCAGATTGGTCATGATGGGATTGTCCAGGCGGAAGGCCAAGTTTTGATAATACGGCAACTCCGGCCGATAATTGCGGAGGTACTTAAACCGGCCATCGCTCACCGCGCGCACTCGGTCGTACTCCGAGTCCATGCGGTCGCGGGCGGCAAAGAGGTATTTTCGAGGCTGTTTGGCCTTTTGCTCACCAATAAATGCTTGCCCTTGCATGCTTTTGGGAATGGGAATTCCCGCCAGCGACAACACACTGGGCGCCAAATCCACAAAACTAATTAATTGGTTATCAGTGCTACCTGGTGCTAGAAATGGCGCTTTGATGATCATCGGTACCCGCAATCCTCGGTCATAGAGTTCCCGTTTCACGAAGGGCATGCCGTCGCCATGGTCGCTGTAGAAAAAGATAATGGTATCATCGTACACGGCGTCGTCCTTGAGTTGTTGGATGAGCTCGCCCGCTTGTTTGTCCATCAGCATGACGTTGCTGAGAAATCGGGCGATGGTTTTGCGGGTAATCTCATTGTCGACATAGTACGGCGGTACTTCCACCTTAGCGGGGTCAACCAGCAGAGGTTCCTTGTTGCGCGCCCAAACCTGTGATTCGTGGGTGACAAAAAGGTTGAACACCGCAAAAAAAGGTTGTTGGGGGTCTTTGCGTTTGCGCCAATGGGCGTTGTTGCCACTTTCGTCCCAGGCGGTAACCGGGGCTTCAAATTGGTAATCTTCTTTGTTGTTATTGGTGCAGTAGTAACCGGCTGCGCGAAGGTATTCGGAAAAACATTTTACACCCACCGGAACCAGGGCTGAATACGATTGATACCTCGGCGGATAAGCATTTTTGTTGAGCGGGCCAGCGCCTAGGGTGCGCATGTTGTGTCCGCCAATGGAGGTTTGGTAGCAACCCGTGATGATGGCGGCGCGACTGGGTGCGCATACCCCGGCAGTGGAAAAAGCATTGGTATAGCGGACGCCTTCTTTGGCGAGTTGATCGAGGACCGGGGTTTGGGCAACTTTTTCACCGTAACTGCCGAGGTGGGGTGACAAGTCTTCGCAGACAATCCATACGATGTTGGGGTGTTTCTGCTGGGCTTTGTCTCTGGTGGATAGGGCCAAAAATGCCAGGAGGAGACAAAGGAGGAGGTTTTTCATTGGGTAGTAGTTAGGTGGCTGAACAAAGGTATCGTGAGGGGGCAATTTAGTGATTTTGGGGAAAATTTCGTTGCAGTGTTCAGGTGGTAAACACGTCTTTTCACGCTTTTCTACAGGTGTTTTGCGGCGTTGCCGCTGATTAAGCACCACAGATACACAGATTTTTGTGATTGCTTCACAAAGTGGATTTCACAGATGGGGCATTGCGTGATCTCTGGAATCGTGCTTACGCCGCAGGCGGTAAGAATCTGTGTATCTGTGGTGCACTAAAAATATTAGCGGTAGGTAAAAATAGCACCCCGCCTTCGGCGTAGGGTAAAACAAATTTTTGGCCACAAATTTCACAAATTTTCACAAATTAAGGCACGAACTCCGTTCGTAAAAGGGGCACAAACGCAAGGTTGTAATAGAAATTTGCTTTGCCACCGTAGGAAGAGAGTCGCTAAGCTTAAAAAAAATCCAGAGCAAACGCATTAAAATATCGAAAAGAATTGCCAGAAATAACTTCTAAATGCAGGTCAAAAGCTTCGATCTAGAGCCTCAGGAGCTATGGCCCGGGCCTTATTGAAATCCCGATTTTGCGAAATCGTAGGCGGGTTAAGCGAAAAACTGTTTGAGGACCCGACGGAGTCGGGACGAGTTTTTTTCGCGCCGCCGTAGATTTCAAGCAAAATCGTTGGATTTCAATACAGCCCTTGATCTTTTTGTTTCTTTTTGCATCAAGGCAAAAAGAAAATGGTAAACATAAATCACTGAAATACAGGTTTTAAGAAGCGGTTAAGGAACTTGAACATTGTTGCGCTGCGCTGCAGCTTGGACGAAAACCTGATATTGTGCTACAGACGTTACGCGGCTCTGCCGCTGCTAGCTAGGTTAAAGCATTCGAATGTAAACATCACTTTTAATGCGTTTGCCCTAAAAAAAATCAAGGATCAGCGCTTTTAGAGTAAAGCATCCAATCCTTGATTTTTACTCTTTGGACTACACCTTCAAATCCTCATTGATCTGTTTCAAATGGCGTTGAAAGTGTACCAAAAAAAACTTCAGCATGTTTTCAATGGTCATGCGGCCGGCACTGGGGTGTTTGTAAGCCGCTTTTTGGAACACCACTTCGGGTTGTTTTTCCAGCAAATCGCGCAATTCAGCGCGTTGGGCTTGCCACTCGCCAGTGAGTTGCGCAAAACTGGCTACTTCTTCAAACACATCCGTAGATGCCGCAGCGGGGGCTTTGAGTTTAATGCTTGAACGCAGGGTGGCGCGCAACATGGCCGCACGTATACCCGAGCCCAAGCCCGCGCTGGGCAATACTTTGGGGTCTTGGAGCTTTTTTTGCAAATAGCGCATTGCAGCCCGCTCAACGGCCATTAAATGTTGCATGACCTCATATGCCGACCAGCGCTCCGGACTTGGTTTGTTGGCCAATTTTTCGGGTCGCACTTTCAGTAATTTGGTAATCAACAGATCCAAGGCAGCGTCGAGCTGGTACAATTGGGCCGAAATTTTTGGCTCCATAGTTAATTGTTTTTGTAAAAGTTTAGGTCGCTCCCATTTCGGCCAAAAAAGGTCAAATTTTAGCCATCTGTTTCATCCCGATTTATCGGGGCAAGCCTCTTTTCTCAGCCGATGCCCTGCATCGTCCCGAAATATCGGGGCTCGGCTAGCAAAAATTTGCCTACTTTTTTGGCTCGAAACCGCTGACCTAAACTTTTACTACTTTTTAAAATATTTAACTGGCGAATGGGTGTTGTAAAAAAAGAAAGCCCATTGGTCAGCTTGTTCTTCAATGATTTTGGCGGTTGGTTTGCCTGCGCCATGTCCGGCATTACTTTCAATGCGGATCAGCACGGGGTTGTCGCCCTTGTGGTTTTTTTGTAACTCAGCGGCAAACTTAAACGAATGCGCAGGCACCACGCGATCGTCGTGATCTGCCGTGGTCACCATTGTGGATGGATAGCGTACGCCTGGTTTGATGTTGTGCAGCGGCGAGTACGACAGCAGGTTTTTGAACTGCTTGGGATCGTCGCTGGAGCCGTACTCGGGCACCCAAGCACGACCAATCGTGAATTTGTGGTAGCGCAGCATGTCCATCACGCCTACTGCGGGAAAGGCCACAGCAAACAAATCCGGGCGCTGGGTCATGGTGGCGCCAACTAACAAACCACCGTTTGAACCTCCAGCTATCGCTAGTTTCTCTTTGGAAGTGTAACCTTCTTTGATGAGGTATTCGCCAGCAGCAATGAAGTCGTCAAATACGTTTTGTTTTTTGTCCAGCATCCCGCCTTGGTGCCATTTTTCACCATATTCGCCGCCGCCGCGCAAGTTGGGCATGGCGTAAATGCCACCGTTCTCCAACAAAATGATGCGCGAGGTGCTAAAGCTGGGCGTCAAACTGATGTTGAAACCACCGTAGCCGTAGAGGAATGTTGGGTTTTGTCCGTTGAGCTGCAGTCCTTTTTTGTACACCAAAAACATGGATACCTTGGTGCCGTCTTTGCTGGGGTAAAAAACCTGTTTTTCCTCGTATTCTTCTGGATTGAATTTCAATTTTGGCTGGTAAAAAACCGAAGATTTGCCGGTTGCAAGATCGTATTCGTAAATGCCGCCTGGATTGACAAAAGAGGTAAAGCTGTAGAACACTTTGCTCTCTTTTTCCAAGGCGCTGAAACCGCCAGCAGTACCAAGTCCGGGCAAGGTGACTTCCTTTTTGTTGCTGCCATCGTAGTCCATTTGGTAGATCCGCGTGGTGGCATTTTGCAGATAGCTGGCAAATAGCTTTTTGCCAGCTGTGCTTACACCTTCCAATAGATGCTCGGATTCAGGGATGATGGTTTTCCAGTTTTTGGGTTCAGGGTGTGCGGCATCCACCTCAATCAAGCGGTAGTTGGGCGCATCGATATCGGTCAGTACCAAAAAGCGGCCATTGCCAAGGTGCTGTATAATTAAGCTTTTGTGATTATAACCTGGGAACAACAATTGAAAACCTCCCGGTTTGACCAAGGGCTTGATGAAGGTGGCAAAACCGTCCGTACCCGGCGAGGCGCTCATGATCAAGTATTGTTCGTCTTCGGTAGTACCCGTGTAAAAATTCAAATTCGGCGCCTTGAGGTCTTGGTAAATCAATTGATCCTTGGCCTGATCATCGCCTAGGTGGTGATAGTATACACTGTGGAATTCATTTTTGCCCGAAAGCGCTTTACCTGCTTTAGGCTCAGGATAGCGCGAGTAGAAAAAACCGTCGCCCGACCATGCTACGCCCGAAAACTTCACCCACTGCAAACGGTCGCTCAGCTCTTTTTTGCTGGCGATGTCCATTACGCGCAGCTCCTGCCAATCCGAACCCGCTTGTGAGCGCGTGATGGCCATGAAGCGGTAGCTTTTATCAGCGCCGGCTAGATTGGCGGTCACAGTGCCATCTTTGGACAGCAAGTTGGGATCAATGAATACCTCTGGTTGGGCTGTAGCGCCTTTTTGTATATAAATGACCGCTTGATTCTGCAGACCGTCGTTTTTGTAGAAAAAGATGTTTTCGCCAGCTTTGCTAGGGGCAAAAACCTTGGCATAGTTGTAAAGTTCAGCAAAACGATCAGCTATAGCTTTGCGATAAGGGATTTTATCCAAATAACCAGTAGTGGTTTTGTTTTCAGCTTTTACCCAGGCTTCGACTTCGGCGGCGGTATCCACTTCCAGCCAACGGTAAGGTTCCGCAATTTTTGTACCGTGGTAATCTTCCACCACGTCATCGGTACGCGTAGTAGGGTAAGTAACAGGAATCGTTTTGTTCATTGTATCCGTATTGTGTTTGCTTTGGCAGGCAAAAATAAGACTGGCCAAGCAAAAAAGGAGGGTGATTTTGCGCATGGTAAGGGCGTTATGTGGTTAAATTTGGTTGTGTTTGGTTATATCTCGAAGTCAATGCCTCGTTTAATGAGTTCTTGATAGCGCATACGTTGCAGCTCTTCGTATTTTTCTTTGTCAAAACTGTACAATTTGGCGGGGCGGTGAGAAACGCCTTCTTGCATGCCTTCTTCGCGCAGCACGCCCATTTTGAGGATGCGGGTACGAAAATTGCGTTTGTTGATTTGGGTATCGTCCATGCCCAGGATAGTGGCATAGAGTTTTTGCAATTGAGTCAAGGTGAATTTTTCGGGCAGTAATTCAAATCCAATGGGTTGGTAGCGCACCTTGGCTTGAAGGCGATTGTGCGCCACGGCCAGCACCTGCGCGTGGTCAAAAGCCAAGGGCGGCAATTCATCTAAAGCAAACCAATTGGCATCTTGCGCATCGGTATTTGCAGTGACGGGGTGGCGTTCCAAACTCACCAGGGCAAAATAAGCAACGCTGATGACCCTCCCGCGCGGGTCGCGCTCGGGCGAGCCGAAGGTGTACAATTGCTCAATGAATACGTTGGTAACACCGGTTTCTTCTTCCAATTCGCGAAGGGCCGCCGTTTCTAAATCTTCATCCATTTCGACAAAACCGCCGGGTAACGCCCAGCAGCCGCCATAGGGATCGTGAGCGCGTTTGATCAACAACACTTTGAGTTGACTACCTTCGTCCAACCCAAAAATGATGCAGTCAACAGTGACCGCCGGACGAGGATATTCATAGGTATAAGACATTCCTTAATTTTTTGGTCAAACTTAGGCTAATGTAAGCAATACTGCTCAGAACTCTAGCTCATTCCATCAACTTTAGCATTCGGATTGGCCATTTCCTGTTTTAATTGGTACAAGCTGCTGTCCAAACCAAAGCGATAGGGGAGTTCGGTTTGGGCAAAAAGACGTTGCTGTGCTAAACTATGAAGACGGATATCCGCTATGTTGGGGGCATCGTACACCAATTTTCCGGCTTTAAAAATCGGGGTCAAAAGTTTACTGGCTTGCCAGTCGGGATTGATGTCTTGTTTTTGCCCCTGGAAATCAACCATACTCATCAAAGTTTCTTGGTCGGTAACGTCAAAAATAACGTCCATTTGCGGAATTTGATTTTGATCCACAAATCGATATACCTGGTGAATACCGGGGTTCGACATTTTGTTGGTATCAGCAGATTTTTTGATGCGGTATTGCCAAAGCCCAACTTCGTCTTCGATGGCGGCTAGTTTATACACCCCGCCCAGCGCGGCTTGCTGTCCGCCTGTAACCAAATGGGTGCCCACCCCCCAAACATTGATTTTTGCCCCTTTGGCTTTCAACTCGCAAATGCTGGCTTCATCCAGATTATCAGAAGCGATAATGGCGGTGTTGGGAAAACCAGCCTCATCTAGCATTTTGCGGGCAATTTGGCTTTGCGCGTTCAAATCCCCACTGTCTAAGCGAATACCTTGTAGTTCATGCCCCTCGCTGCGCAACCATTTTCCTTGTTCGATGGCGTTTTTGATCCCCTCAATGGTATCGTAGGTATCGACCAAAAAAGTGCAGTTATTGGGAAGCGTTTTGGCGTAAGCATGAAAAGCTTCGGGTTCGTCATCAAAAGCCATCACCCAGCTGTGCGCATGGGTACCACGCACGGGAATGCCATAGTTGGCGCCAGCCAGCAAGTTGCTAGTAGCATCACAACCGCCGATATACGCAGCTCGAGAAGCGGTAATGCCACCGTCCAAACCTTGGGCGCGACGCATACCAAATTCAAGCACCGGATCGCCGTCGGCAGCTTGTACAACTCTGCCCGCCTTAGTAGCAATGAGCGTAGAAAAATTGACCAAACTCAACAAGGCGGATTCAATGATTTGCGCTTGAATAATAGGGCCCGTAACTTGGATAAGCGGTTCGTTAGGAAAAACGATGGTGCCTTCGGGCACGGCAACTACATCACAATTGAATTTCAAACGTTGTAGGTAGTTGAGGAAAGCAATCTCAAACAAAGGCTGGTCGTCGGCTCCTTTGAGGGAACCCAAATATTGAATATCGCTGGTGCTGAACTCAAAGCGGCGCAAGTAATCAATGACCAAACCTAGACCCGCCGCGATGGCGTACGATTGTCCAAACGGGCTTTTGCGGAAATACAATTGAAAAACGGCTTTGCGATTGTAGAGTTGATTTTTCCAAAAACCATAAGCCATGGTGAGGTGGTACAAATCGGCAGCAAGCGCCAAATTATTGTGGTAGAGGTTAGGGATGTGACTAGATTTCATTTCTACTTAGTTTGATTTCGAAACTAAGGTATGCGGATTTTACATAGCAATCCAGTCTTGGGGTGATTTTTTTTCAAAAAAGTGAAATTTTATTTGGAACAGACAACCCGAGGGGGTGCAGAACCGTCTAATTGTAGGCCTTTGAGCTAGAGAACAAACAAAAAAATGAGTAGCAGAAAAGAAGTTGAGTTTTTGAAAAAAATGTATGCCGCATTTGCAAAGGCAGTCATCCAAAGTGGCAGGAGCAATAGGGTGGTGGTACTATTGCTTTTATTGATTGGGGTTGGTCTCAAAGCGCAAGATACTTCGGCGGTTGCGTCAAGGCCTTCAAAAATGCCTACCGAACGCTGGTCGGAATACAAGTCATTTGATGGGAGGTTCCTGGTGATGTCGCCGGGTGGTAAAATGATCGAAAAACTGGATACCGCGAAAACCCCAATGGGTCCAATTGCTTATCACTTATACTACAATCAACCTGATTTTGAAGGCGCGGAGAACTATTTCTATATGGTGAGTTATTGCGATTACCCGGAAGGCAGCGTTCATTCAGATTCCACGGAATTGGTGCAGCAGTTATTTACGGAAACCATAAAAGAGGCCGCTTTTAGCATTGCTGGCAAAGTATTGTACCAAGACGACATCAAGTTCTTGGGTTATCCTGGGAAACTCTGGCGCATTGATTATGGTCGGGGCAAGTATACCATTAAAACCCGCGCTTATGTGATAGGCAATCGTTTTTACACCATTCAAACGGTGATGTCGAGGTTGATGTCGCTGAATCCCTTGAGCGATCGGTTTTTAGATTCTTTTAAGTTGTTGTAACTGGGAAAATCGGCTATTTTTTCGGGGATTTATTTGATTTTTTATTTCGAAAAAAATAAACAGGCTTTAAAATTTGGATAAATACCCATTTTTCAAAATTTGATAAGAATAAATCCACGGAATACTTGCATTTTGTCTGGTAAATGCCTAATATTACCTACACAACAATAATCAGTCCTTTTTCTTCACCAAGCGCGTGTTTGGAATATGCTATTGAGTCCTTTTGCTGCGGCAAAGGTTTTCCAAGCACAATCCAAATCGTTCTGCTTATGAATATTACTTTCAACGCACTGCGGGAAATTAAGCATCGGCTACCAACGGGTAGCATCAGTTTTATCGCAAAAAAGCTTAACACAACCGAACAGGCAGTAAGGAATTATTTTGGCGCAACCAAATATGAGGATGGAAATTATATCGGCATTCACATTGAACCCGGCCCTGAAGGCGGGATTGTTTGCCTGGAAGATACGGCCATATTAGAATTGGCCCAACAGCTAATTGCCCATGCTACGAGGAACTAGAGAAGCAACTTGAGCTAGGCAACTTGATGATCATATTTTTAAAAAATGAGGTCTCCGTGTTCAGCGGCAGACCTCTATTTTTTTGTAGAGTTAACGTGAATTTTGCGATTGTCTTAGGAGTTTTTCAAGGGTAGTTTCATCGCAAGCATTGCCTTGTATTCAGATGATGACCATATGTTACAAATGGAGGAAATTAGACTCCATTTAGTACTAGACATTTCATATTGTCCCCATCGGCCCATCGGGACGATATCTTTGTAGAAAAAGAGCGTACACGTTCCCCGTTCCATCGGAACGGTATCTGGAGTCTCAAGATACCGTTCCGATGGAACGGGGAACGGGGGCCGTCTGACATTCTACAAAGATACCATTCCTACTGAACAGGGCTAAGAGTTCAAAATAGTGCTAAATGTAACACCAACAGGCAGTTGTCTTTGTAGAAAGCGAAAGTGACTATTTGAGTTGTATGAGCATAAAGCGGCATCTCAATCTCCGAACTCACCTTAGAATTACATTTTCAGATAAAAATCACGAGTCAAAGTCGTGTACTGCGAAGTCCAATGGTTGCGCTCATCCTGTTGAATGATGATCTGCTCCTTGATCAAGGCTCGCGGCTGTCGCTCAAATTGCAGTAGCAATCGCTCAACCGGTTTGCGTTGCGTAGGGATCACTTCGGCAATTCGCGTACAAAAAAAGTGATACGTAGCCGCTAATTCCTGAAAACGCAATCCCTCGATCAAAGGTAAGATCAAACAAAAACGACCCTCGGGTTTGAGCAACACCTGAACTGCGTGCAACAAATCGCCGTGCGGCAATTTTACGGTGTGGCGCACACTTTGTCGATCTTGATTGTCGGAAAAAGTGCCGCCAGTAAAAAAGGGCGGATTGCTCACGATCACATCATAAATACCTGCTGCGCTCGGCGCATAATCTTGGATAGAAGATTGAACCGCTTGTAGCCGATTGGACCAGGGTGCGGCGGCCATGTTCTCGGCGGCTTGCCCATAGGCTTGTTCGTCAATCTCTACGCCTACGATCTGTGCTTCGGCATTGCGCTGTCCCATCATGATGGCGATCACTCCCGTACCGGTTCCCACATCTAGGATTCGCTGGGCATCATTGATGTTGGCCCAAGCGCCCAAAAGGACGCCATCGGTGCCAATTTTCATATGGCAGCGATCTTGGGCTATGGCAAATTGTTTGAATTGAAAAGGCTGATTCTGTTCCAATGCTTTCGTTCCCACTACATTATTTTGTTTATACAAATCCACAACAGCATAAAGTTACAACATGCTCATTCAAAATGGAGGTTAAGAGCGATTTTGCCTAAAAAAAACTTAATTTCACCGTTTTATAAGCAACTACTGTTGGGACAAAGCATTTGTTTAAACCTCAAAATTGTGCTCAATTTGGCCAACCCCCGACCCCTGTGAGGTAGGGTCGATTGGTTCTGGTTTTAACCCCGAAGGGGTGAAATGATTATAGAAAAATAACCGTGTTTATTTCGTTAATAAAACCCCGAAGGGGTGGCATGATGAAATAAACAGGATAACGTACGGTCAAATGGACAAATAATGTCACCCCTACGGGATTCAAATACACCCACATGCCATTTTTTCTATAATCATTTCACCCCTTCGGGGTTTAGAAGTGTGGTTATTTTAGAACCAATCGACCCTGCCTCACAGGGGTCGGGGGTTCTGAGACGAACCCAAAATGGTCAATATTAAACAAAAAACGCTATGTCCTAATGGTAGCATAAGCAACTACAGTGCCGATCGATCGACCACCATTGGAACTCAATGCCGGTTTTCAGAATGCCCTCAATCAAATAGAGAAAGGGGGTAAAAACCTGTTTGTCACCGGTAAGGCAGGCACCGGTAAGTCTACTTTGTTACAGCTTTTTCGCAATACCACCCGCAAAAATGTGGTGGTACTAGCGCCCACGGGTGTAGCCGCGCTCAACGTACGCGGACAAACGATTCACTCTTTTTTTGGTTTCCCGCCTAAATTGTTTACCCGCAAAGACATCCATAAACGCAAAGATCGACGCTTGTACCGCAAAATGGATATTTTGATCATTGATGAAATCTCCATGGTTCGCGCCGATTTGATTGATCATATGGATTATTTCTTGCGGATTAATCGCGAAAATCCGGCGCCTTTTGGCGGGGTGCAGGTAATTTTTTTTGGGGATTTGTACCAATTGCCGCCGGTGGTGGCTACCGATTTTGAAAAAGAGTTTTTTGAATATCAATACGTATCGCCGTATTTTTTCTCGGCGCAGTTGTTTGGATTGGATTTTGAGATGGAGTTGCTAGAATTGCGCAAAGTGTACCGTCAAGACAACCGCCACTTCTTGCGTTTGCTCGATGCGGTGCGCCAAAATCACGCCGATCAAGACGATCTGCAAGAACTCAACGAGCGCTTTTTGCCCGGTTTTGAATCGGAAGATTTTTACATTACCCTCACTGCCCGCAATGCCACCGCGGATGGCATAAATCAAAAAGAATTGGGCAAATTAGAAACCCGACAACGGGTGTACAATGCCAAGTTGAGCGGTGAATTTAACCCACAAGTTGCGCCAACCGATCTGGCGCTCAAGCTCAAAGAAGACGCGCAAGTCATGTTGTTGAAAAACGATCCCGATCGCCGCTATGTGAATGGCACCATCGGTAAAATCGTGCGACTGAGCGACGAAAGCATCTCCATCAAAGTAGAAGACCGCGAAGGAAAAACGCAAGTCATTGAAATAGAATTGGTAACCTGGGAAACGATACGTTACCGGCAAAAAGTTGATAACCCGGCCGAAATAGAAACCGAAATCACCGGCACTTTTACCCAGTTTCCAGTGAAATTGGCCTGGGCAGTAACCATCCACAAAGCACAAGGAAAAACCTTTGATCGGGTGATCATCGATTTGGGCGGTGGCGCTTTTGAACACGGACAAACCTACGTGGCGCTGAGTCGTTGTCGCACGCTAGAGGGCATCGTTTTGCGCCAGCGACTGCGCATGCAAGACATCCTCACCGATCAGCGGATTGTTGATTTTTATCATAATTTCAGGTGACGAAAATCAATCTAAATATTGTTTTTAATCTGTTTGGCCAAATTATCTATCCTGTATTGCAAATGTTCTAGCTTTTTTCATAACTTGATCAATTAAATTTCAATCGCTATGAAAAAGCACAAAGCATACCGCAAACCGGGAATGAAATCCATTCATTCGGATGGAGCCAACAAGACAACTGTTGCACAAGCCAAAGACGCACGTAGAGTATTTGCCATTATTGGGGGCGTTACCGTGGTCTTTATCTTTTTGCTTTACTTGATGTACACCAGAGTGGCTCAGTAAAGTAAAGGGAGTCTAGTTAAAAAAACAGGAATACAGGTTTCGGATATCGTTCTCGAAACCTGTATTTTTTTTGCCCGATCTTCGACTAAATCCTTACATTTGGAAAACACCATATCGATTTCATTAACAAACCTAATATTCCAATGAAACATCTACTTCCAGTTCTTCTGCTCTTGACTCTGGCTTTTGCTTGCCAGTCGAATCAAACTTCCATTGATGGTTGCTATACCAACGAAACGCCAGCCACGGCGGATGCGCCCACTTCAAGTACCGAGACTATACAATTAACGGTCACTGGCGATAACGTTTCCGGTACCATCACCGGCATGCAAGATGGCCCAGAGATCCAAAATGCCTACAGTGGCGTGATGGAAGGTACTAAATCAGGGGATGTGCTGAGCGTAGAAACCACTTTTACCATCGAAGGTAGCACGGTGATTGAAAAACAGGAGTATCAAGTCAAAGACAACGAATTGCTGAAAAAAGAAGGTCCGCTGCATGAAGTTGATGGCAAATTGGAATTGGAGCCTGGCGCTACCTTTAACAAACCTTATAAAAAAGGTGCTTGTCAGTAAGAGCTTGTACAGGATTCTGGTTCGAAGGCGTAGTGAGCAAAAATTCGCACCAATAAGGCGCAAAAAGCGGAGTGTAGCAGCGCTACATGAGCATTTTTGTAACGAAATTGGGGTGAATTTTGCCATTTGTAGCTCGAAGCAGAAACCTGAACAAGCTCTACAGCCTACCTAATATCGTTGAAAAACAACCACGCACCGCAAAAAATTGGTCTATTGCCAGCTGCCGCACTGATAGCTGGCAACATGATTGGCTCGGGCATTTTTTTGCTACCGGCTTCTTTAGCCCAGTATGGCCAACTTAGTCTATTGGGCTGGTTGGTATCCACTGCTGGCGCTATTTTACTGGCTTTGACGTTTGCCCGCCTTAGCAAGTTATTGCCGCTTACCGGCGGTTTGTATCTGTACACTCAGCGGGCTTACGGCAATTTTTCCGGATTTTTGATTGCTTATGGTTATTGGATTGCCTTATGGGTGGGCAATACCGCCATTGCGGTGGGGTTTGTTTCTAATCTTACTCCGTTTTTTCCACTCCTCAAAACGGATGCAATACTGGCTGCCGGGGTAAGCATACTGACTGTTTGGGGCGTCACTTTGCTCAATTTGCGCGGGGTACGCGATGCCGCCTTATTTCAGTTGGTGACGATGGTACTGCGCTTGGGCCCGATTATTTTAATTGCCACCTATGGCTATTCCTTTTTTCACTGGTCGAATTTAGCGGTTCCGTTGGGAGGCTTTAATCCTTTGCAGGTGGCCTTGCACACTGCCGCGCTGACTTTATGGTCGTTTCTCGGGGTTGAATCGGCTACAATTCCCGCTTCTGATATCAAGGATCCGCAGAAGAACATCGCGCGTGCTACCATTGGCGGTACTCTTTTTTCATCGCTTATTTTCATCACGGCTAGCACTGCGGTATTGGGCATCGTGCCAAAATCGATCATGGCCGATTCGGCCTCGCCATTTGCTGATGCGGCACGCCAGTTGTGGGGAACTACCGGTTATTACCTGGTGGCGGCAGCGGCATCTATTTCTTGTCTAGGTGCGCTAAATGGTTGGATTCTTTTGCAAGGGCAGATTCCTTGGGCGGCCGCGCAGGATGGGCTATTCCCCAAATGGTTTGGACAAAAAAACGAGCGTGGAGCACCAGCCTTTGCCTTAGTAGCCTCCAGTGTACTCATTACCATCTTAATCTGTTTCAATTTTAGCAAATCGCTGCAAAAACAATTTGAGCAGATGATTTTGCTGGCCACCTTATCTTCCTTGATACCGTATGCTTTTTGTGCATTGGCCGAATTGCGGTTGCGTTATTTATCGGGCGAGCGTTTAAGTTGGGCGGTTCATTTTCGCTTGTATCTTTTGTCGGGCGCTACTTGGATCTTCGCAATGGCCGCCATCATTGGCACGGGTTGGGAGATTATTTTGCTGGGTTTGGTGATGCTGGCCACGGGCTTGCCGATTTATTTTTGGCGAAAAAAACGCTCTACACCTCCGGCATCTGTTTAGATTTTACACCAGTTTATAGTTGCGGTACTCGCCGATATACCAGCCGGTTGAGTCTCTAACCCATTTCTTTAATTGCTCTTTCACCGCCATGTTGTTCTTGGAAATATCGTAATCGAAGGCCCAATTTTTTTGGGCAATGCGCGCCAACATGGTTTGAGGATGCGTACCCTCAAACAAACGCAAAGCATCAATTTCCGAGTAATCAAATGCCTCGGCTGGCGCCAAGTTTTGGTTGATCCATTGATCGTCGTGCCACAGTTTTTGAAAGGTTTCTTGTTTCTTTTGCATCGCTTGGGGATGTTTCACCCAGCCGTAATGATACATTTCAGCATCGATGAGTTTCACCCGCAGTTTTTCATTTTGCCCTTTGCGAAAACCCTGGGCATCGCGGTAAGAATAGATGTTTTTGTCGTTGCGCACCACCCTGATTTCCCGGCGATACCATTTTGATGACTCTCCAACGTAATCATACGAACCATAAAAATGCTGGTAGTTGAAAAGAAGGCCATCCACTTTGGGATCGTCTTTCCAGCGGGTCATTGCTGCGTGGATGTTGTCGAGGTATTTTTCATGAACTACTTCATCGCCTTGGATGTAAAACGACCAGTCGCTGTCGGGGCCAATGGCTTGAAAAGCTTTGTTGGTCTCGGCCGCCAGCACGCGCCCGCCCTCGCGCAAGGAATCGTCCCAAATGGTGGGGATGATTTTGATCTTTGCGCTATCGATGTTTTGGATAAGCGCCAAAGTAGCGTCAGAGGATTGCCCCACAGCCACTACTACTTCATCGCAAAGCGGCAAAATCGAGGTAATGGCTTCCTGGATCGGGTAATCGTATTGAATGGCATTGCGAATGAAGGTAAATCCAGATATTTTCATGTTTGGTTATGCTTCTGCAGCGGGGATGAGTTTTTGAGAAAAATCCTCAAACAGCAATTCGTAAGTAATACTGATCCAAATGGCAATGCAAGGAACGGCTTTCAACACATAGGGCGCCACCCATTGATTTCTTATTACCGCTGGGAAAATATCAGTAGGCGATAATTGGGTAAAAACCAGGGCCAGCGCCAGCAACACCCAATGCAAAGGGCTGCTTTTTTGACTAAAAAACCAAAGGGCTACGCCGGCTATGGCCAATATAAAGGTAGGCGATTCTGCTTTGTGGTTAAAAATAACAATCCACACCAATACCGAAGCCAATAGCCACAAGCGGAAAGCATAATTGGCATATTGTTGCCAACGAATCAGCGGCAAAACAAACAGCATCATACCTACCAATACCACGCTATTTTTGGAAAATGGAAATCCAAACCAACTTTGTAACCAACCCAACACCGATAAACCCAAGGAAGAGGAATGGTCTTCGCCCAGCATATGCCACCAACTTTGGTAGAGCTCTAGGAAATGATTTGCACCAGTAAACGGTAAAGGCAGCAACAACAATAACAAGCCCCAAAACAGCGAATAAGCGATCAAGCGCCCTTTTTTTGGGTAAAAAATAAAGATGGCATAAGCTACAATGCCAAAAATCTTGATATAAACGGTGAGCAAAATCCAAAGAGTTGCCCAAAGGTATTGGCGTTTTTCCAAGGCGCTAAAGGTCAACAACAGCAGACCAGCAATTAGGGCATTGCTTTGTGCGCTTTGCAAGGCGGTTACCAGCTCAATTAAGCAAAAAAGCAGGATGGCAAAACTGGTTTTGGACCCCAAATTGGGCAAACTCCTAACACCCAAAAAGAAAACCAATGCATTCAACAGATTCCAAAGGATTAAACCCAGCCAATCCGGTAATGCGGCGAATACGCCAAAAAACAAAGCAAAAGTGGGGCTATATTTGTAGAGATCCCATTGTTCTGCAGGGAAAAGCTGGTAGAGATCTTGGTGGTTTAAGAGATGGAAAAACGACTGCTTAAAAATGATGTAATTGTTGTAATGGGTATAGCTAGGGCCGTTTTCTTCAAATTGTTTTCCGCCTAAACTGATGGATTGGATGCTGGCAAAAATGGCCAGGGCAACATAGAGACCCGCGAGGATTTTTATCCACTGGTCGTATTTTTTATTCATGGGGTAGGTGTTTTAATCCAAAACGCCGATTTTTTTTCCTCCTTAAAGTCTACGGTTACAATGCCGTGATCGCGAAAACGCAACATGTAATTGAGCAGACCGAAATCGCCTGAACAAAAAGTAGTGTGCGCAGTCAACATGGTATAAATGGTGAAATACCAATTGCTGGGGGCAAACAAGAAGGAGGCCAAAAAAGAGATGGTAATGACAACGAAAGGTGTCAGCGCAACGAAGCAGAATTCCTTGAAATTAGCCACGAACCCATCGGCAATGGCAAAAAACATCAATTTTTTGAGGTTGGCGCCATAGCTAACTTTTGGCGCTCCAACAAGCTTGTAGGCCAATCCATGCAATAACTCATGCGGAACAACCAATAGAAAAACCAAGAGAACCCCATTGCCAAATTGGGTTATATACCGATCGGCATGCGCCCAATCAGCAGCCAGTTTAAATCCGATGTAACCGGCTAAACCCATAAAAAGTAGTCCGTTGAAAATTCGGAATACCCGTAAAATCCAAGTTTGGTGTTGTGATTCATTTTGCAGAAACTGCACCAACTCTGGATGATACAATTCTGATTGTAGTTGGTATCCTGCCTGTGGCAATTCAGCGGTGGTTATTTTCATGTGTTCTACGAGATTGAATTTTTCATACTGCGTGCGCATCGTCAAGTTTTGAGCTTAGAAAGCTTTCGCATTATTGCTTTGACAAGCGCATTTTAAATTTAAGTAATTCACCACAGATTCACAGATTACGCAGATTCTTATCGCCTGCGGCGTAAGCGAGATTACACAGATTGGGTTTGCCCAATTTGTGTAATCTGTGTAATCGGTGGTGGATAATCATTTGATGTAGTCAAATTTTACTTTTTCGACTCCAGGATTCGTTTTACCAACCCATCCAGCGCTTCATTGTTTTTGATCCAACGGGTTACGATAACCAGGTCTTGCTCTGGCAACATCACCACCGCATTCACACCATTGCCGATGTGCGCAATGGCAGAAGCCGGGGCATTGGGCATGAATTTTTTGTCGGTATTCAAAAAATAATTCATAAACCCATAATCGGTTTTTACGGGCGTAGGCGTGCTGGCCATTTGAATCCAACTTTCGGATATCAGCTGTTTATCGCCCCATTTGCCTTTGTTCATAATTAAGTAGCCAAAACGGGCCATGTCATAAGCATTGATCATCAATCCGCCGCCCCAATGACCGCCGCCGCTGACAGATTGCATGATTTGACCGTCGAGTACCACAAAGGAGTTGTCGTAGCCAAACCAACGCCAGCTTGCCGATGCGCCGATGGGATCCATAATGTATTCGCGGGCCACTTGCGGCAATGGTCGCCGCCAGACGTTGAGTGTTGCCAAAGCCAAGGCGTTGACGCGAACATCGTTGTATTCATAGGCTGTACCAGGTTTAGGGCGCGGCGCGGTCAACCACTCATTTGGGTTGGTAGCGGGGCGATCTGCCCAATCTGGTTTTCCCCAAAGGGTGCCTTCCCAAGCACTGGTTTGGCGCAACATATTATCCCAAGTAATACTGCGGTTGTGCGGCGTAGCAAAAAGATTCAACAATGTTGACTGACCAAAACGTTCGGCCTTGTCAAAGCGCTGTCCCGGCTCGTACAATTGTATCGGTGCCACATAAGGATAAACGGTATCCTGCACGCTGCGGATCATGCCGCGATCCACAGCCAGTCCTACAACGGTCGACAACAAACTTTTGGTGACGCTGTGGGTCATGTCTACCCGACTCGGTTCTCCCCACTCAGCGATGATGTAACCTTTATAAATGATCAGTCCAGTAGGCGCGCCGCGGTCTTTGAGCGGACCAACCGCTTCGCCAAAGGGTTCCCGACCAAAAGTTTGGTAATGCGATTGCTCCATACTCCGCGGATTGGTCGTTTCCTGGTCAATGGCAAATTGGATGGCTTGCTGTAACTTGACGGTATCAAAACCTACTGCTAACGGGGCCAAATGTTCCCAACGGTTGCGTTCGGGGAAATAAGTACTGGGTTTGGTTGGCGTAGGTGCGGGTTGTGTTTTGTTTTTTTGCCCCATCAAAAAAAATGGGAACAAAAGGGCGCAAAAAAAGAAGGATTTGGTAAGAGCTTTAATCATGAGTGTATGTTTACTTTAGTCTTGAATGACGCCTTTGTCGACGATGAATTTACGGTAACCTACGCCAAATTGCAAAATGATCTCTTCCAAGCGGGTTTCGTGGGTGTCGGTGATAAAAATTTGGCCGTACTCACCCGTAGTCAGCAATTGAATCAGTTGCGTGATCCGATGCTCATCCAATTTATCAAAAAGATCATCGAGCAAAAGGATTGGTGCTAGCCCTTTTTTTTGTTGCAATAATTGGTATTGCGCCAATTTCAAAGCCAGCAGATAAGATTTTAACTGCCCTTGGGAGCCAAACCGTTTAAGTGGATGATCACCGCCGATGGAAAAGATCAAGTCGTCGCGGTGGATGCCGCTGCTGGTGCGTTTGAGGGTGATGTCTTTGACAGTATTTTGTCGCAAGAGTTGCTCCAATTTTAAGGTATGCAAAGGGGAATGGTATTCGATACGGACTTGTTCCGCTTGTCCCGACAATTTTTGATATACGGCTTGAAAAATTTCGGAAAAAGTAGCAAAAAACTTTTGTCGCTGGGCGAAAACGTATTCCGCCGGCGCCAACAACTGTTGATCGTAGATGGCAAGCAAAGACGGATCGGCCAGGCTGGTTTCTCCATCCCATTGTTTGAGCAGCGCATTGCGTTGCTGGAGCACCCGGGTGTAGTTGATGAGCGCTTGCAAGTATTGTGGATCAATTTGCGAGAGCGTGTTGTCCAAAAAACGCCGCCGTTCTTCGCTACCTTCTTTAATCAGCGCCACATCATCGGGGCCGATGAATACAACGGGCAAACAACCGATGTGCTCCGAGAGTCGCTGGTAAGGAATATCGTTGCGTTCTATGACTTTTTGCTTGCGAGGTACAATTTTAGCAACGATCTTTTCTTTGTTGTCGCCACGATAAAAAAGACCCTCCAAACGGAAAAAACCGGTGTCGTGAAGCGGAAGGGAGCTATCAGGTTGGGAGAAATTGCTCTTGGTCATGCAGAGATAATAGATGCTGTCGAGCACGTTGGTTTTGCCCATGCCGTTGTTGCCCACCAAGCAATTCAGTTGCGGCGAGAAATTCAGCGTTTGCGCTGCATAATTTTTAAAGTTGGTAAGTTTTAGTTGATCCAAATAAAGCATTGGCCAAAGATAGTGTTTTTGCAAAATTTAACGTGAATTCGGAGATTGTCGTAGGAGTTTTTCAAGAGTTGCGCCTTCGCGACCGCTACTTGATACTTAAAGATAACCTATGCTACATTATGGTGGGATTTAAGCTCCATTCAAGAGGCTGGATACCGGCGAGTATCATTCAAGTTGTCCCGGTCGTCCCATCAGGACGATATCTTTGTAGAAAAGGAGCGTTTCCGTTTTCCGGTCCATCGGACCGGTATCTTGAGCCTCCAGATACCGGTCCGATGGACCGGTTAGCGGGGAGCTGCCTAACATTCTACAAAGATACTATTCCTACGGAACAGGGTTAAGTGTTCAAAATAGTGCTAAATGTAATACCAACAGGCAGTTGTTTTTGTCGAAAGCAAAAGTCACTATTTGAGTTGGTTAAGCATAAAGTAGTATTTCAATCCCCAAATTCACATTAAAATTTAGCTTAGAGCTTGTTCCGGATCCTGAACAAGCTCTAATTCTAGCACCCAAGCTCAAATCTTCAATTGCCGGATGAAAAATACACGACAAAACACTTTTTTGGTCAAAAAATGGAAAACGAATTTAGATAGCCTCCAAAAAATGCGTATATTCGTTTCTACACCTTTTCAACCCTTAATTTGAACCGAATCGAATTCCTTGACAAACACCACGTTCGGTGAAATCGATTACAGAATCAAGAAAAAAAACCTGCCTACCTAGCCCTATCAATTAGATTTACTTTATCTTTAGCTCAAACGAATGTTCATCAAACAGCGAATTTTCGCGGCAAACATGTAATACAACTATGGATACCGTTGTTGAAAAGAAAAAAACCTCTAAAGGGCGCAACACCCAGACTGGCTACAGCAAGGAACAATACCTACAATGGTACACCTTGATGCTCCGTATCCGTCGGTTTGAAGAACGGGCGCTAATGATGTACGGGCAGCAAAAAATCCGCGGATTTTGTCACGTTTACATCGGCCAGGAGGCAGTGGCAGCAGGAATCGAATCGGTAATTCGTCGGGAAGATGGGATTGTAACTGCTTATCGCCAGCACGGTACGGCTCTTGGTCGGGGCATAACGATGAACCAGGCCATGGCAGAATTGTACGGAAAAAAAGACGGGATAGTAAAAGGAAAAGGTGGTTCTATGCACTTTTTCTCGTTGCAGCACAAATATTTTGGCGGCAACGGTATCGTTGGGGCGCAAATTCCAATTGGTACCGGTATTGCTTTTGCTGAAAAGTACAAAGGCACCGATAACCTTTGTGTAACGATGTTTGGCGATGGCGCTTCTCGTCAAGGTGCTTTACACGAGTCTTTCAACATGGCGATGACCTGGAAATTGCCGGTGCTTTACATCTGCGAAAACAATGGATACGCCATGGGTACTTCAGTAGAGCGCACCAGTAACGTTCACGACCTCGCTAAATTGGGTCTTTCTTACGAAATGCCCAGCGAAACCGTTGACGGCATGAGCCCAGAAGCGGTTTATGAAGCCATCACCCGTGCGGCTGCGCATATCCGCGCTGGAAACGGACCTTATTACCTGGAAATCCGCACCTATCGCTACAAAGGGCACTCCGTTTCTGACCCAGCCAAATACCGTACCAAAGAAGAAGTTCAATCTTACCAAGACCGCGACCCCTTGAAGGTAACGGAGGATAAAATTTTGGACAACAAAATTGCTACCGAAGAAGAAATTCAAGCCATCAAGGATGCCGTGAAAGTTGAAGTAGAAGCTGCAGTAGCTTTTGCCGAAGCTTCCGAATACCCTGATCCTTCGGAGTTATTTACTGACAACTACGTCGAACCGGATTACCCATTTATCCGGGATTAATACTAGGGAATGCCTAAAACACGTTTGCGGCAGGGCCATCTGGGTTACCTGCCGCATTTTTTTTCGTAAAAACGAGGGGGAAACAAAAGTTTGGTTATTTTTGCGTCTTCGAAACAGAGGGCAGATCATCCACACCGCAAAACGTGGACGAAAACCCAAAAATCACAATTGATAAAGTGTTATGGCAAAAGGGAAACAAGTACGTCGTCCGGCAACGTCCGCAGTGAAAGAAGAAGAAGTATTGGTTGACATCGTGGACATCCGCAATCAGGCGCAAAGCTTTTATGAGCGGTATCAGAACTTCATCCTCATTGGCGCTGCTGCCTTGGTATTGCTGATTGGCGGTATCATCGCCTGGCGTTGGTATACCGAGACCAAACAAGTAGAGGCCATTGAGCAAATGGCGCAAGCGCAAAAACAGTTTGAGCGCGATTCATTCGCTATGGCGTTGACCAATCCAGGCGGCGGTTTTAGCGGATTTTTGGACATCATCGACAACTACAGCGGCACAAAAGCAGCCAATTTGTCTTGCTACTACGCCGGTGTATGCTACCTCAACTTGGGTAAATTTGAAGTAGCCATCGATTATTTGAAAGACTTCAGCGCGAAAGGCGATATCATGCCCATCATGAAAAATGGTGCTTTGGGCGATTGCTATTCCGAAACCAAAAATTTCGACAAAGCGATGAGCTATTATAAATCAGCTGCTTCGGCAGGTGATAACGATTTTTTGACGCCTTATTACTTGAAAAAAGTAGCTATGCTGGCGCAAAAAAGAGGAGACAACGCTGCAGCGCGTGATGCTTTTCAAAAAATCAAAGACAAGTATCCAACTTCTGCCGAAGGTCAGGAAGTTGAAAAATACCTTATCTATCTTGAAGGCAAATAACTTTTAGTCTTTTTGGATTGTTGGGAAAAGGGTAAAGCGTAGCTGCGTTTTACCCTTTTTTTGTTCATCACATAACCTATATCAGATATGGCCTCTGCCCTTAAAAACCTCTCCCAATACGACGAGCAATCTACGCCTGCCGCCGATAATTTCCGTTTTGGAATCATTGTAGCCGATTGGAATGCCCACATCACTCATGCGCTCTACCAAGGCTGTTTGGACGCTTTGCTCAAACACGGCGCCAAAGAAGAAAACATCCAAGTATTGCAAGTACCCGGCTCGTTTGAATTGACGGCCGGCGCAAGGTTGCTTTTGGGACAAAAAAAATTGGATGCGGTGATTTGTTTGGGTTGTGTAATCAAAGGTGAAACCAACCACAACGAATACATCAATCAGGCGGTTGCTATGGGTTTGACCAACTTGAGCATCGCCACCAGCGTTCCCTGCATCTTTGGCGTATTGACGCCCAACGACGAGCAACAAGCGCTTGATCGCGCTGGCGGCAAACATGGCAACAAAGGCGTTGAAGCGGCGATTACCGCCATCCGCATGGCTGCATTGAAAGAAGGATTCAAAATCTCGGAAAAAAGAATTGGTTTCTGATGAAAATCCTACCCATCGAATCCGGACAATTTAAGCTGGATGGCGGCGCTATGTTTGGGGTAGTTCCCAAAAAAATGTGGAGCAAACTCAATCCACCTGATGAAGACAACCTTTGTACTTGGGCCATGCGTTGCTTGCTGGTGGATACCGGCGATCGGCGCATCCTGATTGATACGGGCATTGGTACCAAACAAGATCCCAAGTTTCGTTCCCATTTTTCCCCCAGCGGACAAGAACATTTTTTGGATGCCTTGGCCAAGGCCGGGTATGCTGCCGATGCCATCACCGACGTATTGCTCACCCATTTGCATTTTGACCACGTAGGGGGGGCCATTAGTCGGAATGCCAAGGGGGACGCCGAACCCGTTTTTCCCAAAGCTACTTATTGGAGCAACCCCCTGCACTGGCAAAGCGCGCTGGCGCCCAACCCGCGCGAGCAAGCTTCGTTTTTAGCCGAAAACTTCAAACCCCTGCAAGATTGGGGTATGTTGGAAATGATTGATCCTTCGGAAAAAGATGTACCCTGGTTGCCGGGCATCGAACTGCGGTTTGTTTATGGACATACCGAGGCCATGATGTTGCCGATGATCACGACTTCAACAGGCAAATTTGTATACTGTGCTGATTTGATCCCTTCGGCGCATCATATTGGTTTGCCCTACGTGATGGCCTATGATGTGCGCCCATTGGAGACCATGAAAGAAAAAGAACGTTTGTTGCGCGAAGCTGCCGAGGGTAATTACACCTTGATCTTTGAACATGATCCGATCCATGCGATGGGGAAAGTTGCGGTGAATGAGCGCGGTAGGATTGAGTGGGTAGGGTAGGGGACAGCCTTAATTTATTTTATTTGTAATGTTTTAGAATCTCGCCTTCGGCGCGTGCGATGAAAAAAAACTTTAGCCACAAATTACACAAATTTTCACAAATTAGGATACAAACGGACGTTTGTACACCATTCAAAAAATGGGTCGTGTTTTAATTGTTGAGAATTTGTGACTACATTTTTATAAAACACTCCACGAGATTGGAGGTCTATACTTATATTAATTTGCTTATTTTTGATGAAAATGAAAAACAAATTATAGAATGGAAAAGAATCTAAAATACGAAGCCGCGCTGCTTTCTTTTTTGGAAGAATATGCAAATATAAAGCCAATGAATTTTCGCAATGCGACCAATCAACTCATTACTGACCGCGAAAATGGGCATTATCAATTGGTAAGAATGGGGTGGCAGGATCATCGGTACATCTACAATACGGTATTTCATTTCGATTTACTGGGGGATAAAGTAATTGTACAACTCAATCGAACTGACTTACCAATTGTAGAAGAACTGGAAAGTTATGGAATTTTATCTGGTGATGTTGTTGTGTCTTCTGCGCAGGAAGAGGAAGTTGCTGCATAGAGTAAGTGCTATAATTTAAGGTATTGCATTATTTTAATAACCCTACTTGATCCAAAGGCCCATTCCACCCCAATTTCCGCCCCATTCATCACATTTTGATTTTTGGTACCCACCAGCGCATTAGTTTTGAAGAAAAAACAGAGCTTATGCAGCTTTCGAACCAAAAATTTAGACTTTATGAATTCATTTTCATCTTTCTGGCAGTTACTTACTATGTTGTTCGGCGCTTATTGGGGTTTGCCCATCATTTTGATGATTCGATATGGCTGGCGGAGTCTTCTCATGTGACCAACGCAATTATTTGGGCTGATCTAGCAGATTACAACCAATACTTGAATACCATTTTTCCAGTCATTGCCGCGGCGGTGCTATTCGTTGGCGCTTGGGCGGTTTTCCACTACCTTGTATTTCCAAGGTTTAGCAATGGGCAATGGAATACCCCAACCCTTCTTTTTGCCATTTTAACGGTATTGCTTGTCGTTGTCAGCGCTTTTGTATTTCATTATTTCAAACTTTATTGGGAATTCCAGTATGATTTTCAGGGGCGAATCAATGGGTTGCGCTTGTATTCTGGATTTAGAAAATTACATGTCGTTACCCATGCATTTTCGGGTCTGCTCATTATTGGCTTATATGAATTGATTACGCAAGCCTATTATTTTACCGCCAATTTGTATCAGCTGCAAAAACAAGCCAAACATCTATTACTGGCAGCTTCTATTGTATTATTTACCGTATTGGGAATATTGTATTGGATCATTTTTAGCGATTTAGATGCTGATATAATTAGTGAACGTTGGCTGGTGTTGATTGTGTTTATGGTATTGTTTTCGGGGGCCATCCACTGGGCATTTTTTCAATTGGTCATCCCATTTTTCATTAACCTGGGCGGCACGGTTTTTGAAAAATATACCTTTCGATTGTTAGGGGTTTTAGTCTATCTATTTATTGGGGTTTTGAGTTATGGATTTATTCGAAATTACCTGCACTGGAGCACCCGTTGGCATCTGTATTTGTTTGTGTTGCCGAGTGTTCTGGGTATCGGTTCTGCCATTATTCGTTGGTTCTTTTTTGTGGAAAACCAACAATTACAACGGCGATTTTTCAATCAATCTGCCGAGTTATCTACCCTGCGATCGCAGATTAATCCCCATTTTTTGTTCAATTCGCTCAATACCCTTTTTGCAGTTGCTCTTCAGGAAAATGCTGAAAAAACTTCCAACGGCATTCAAAAACTGGGTGATATGATGCGGTTTATGTTGCATGAAAACCATCAAGAACGGATTCCTTTGAGTAAAGAAGTGGAGTATTTACAAAATTACATCGATCTCCAACGCATGCGCTTGGATGAGTCGCAAAACATCGAGATTAGAGTCAATTTACAACAACCTGATCGCGAAATTTATTTGGCGCCCATGCTCTTGAATCCTTTTGTTGAAAATGCCTTTAAACATGGCATTAGTTTTCGACAGCCGTCCTGGATTTATATTACGCTCACGCTGGATTCCCAAAAATTATATTTCAAAGTACACAATTCTGTACAAGCCAATCAAAATGACATTGAGGAACAAGAGGCTTCAGGTGTTGGATTAGAGAATGTCAAAAAACGCTTGGAATTGATCTATCCCAATCGCTATACTTTGGAAATACAACAATCGGAGCAGGATTACTTTGCTTCTTTGGTACTGACTTATTGGTAGATTGGGTTGTTTACGTTTTTTTTACAGTTGAAATGGTTATTTTGAGTGTCGATTCCCAACTTGGGAACAGGAACAATGCCTATGAAGTTAACCGCAATTGCCATCGACGACGAACCTAAAGCCCTGGACGTAGTGCGTTTGCACGCGGAGAAAGTCTCTTTTTTGGAGCTAAACGCGTGTTTTACCGATGCTTTTGAAGCCATTCCTTATTTGCAAAAACACCCAGTTGATCTTCTTTTTATCGACATCAAAATGCCGGATATTTCGGGGATCGATTTTGTGAAATGTTTGCAAAAAGTACCCATGGTGGTATTTACAACCGCTTATTCTGAATATGCGGTACAAGGCTTTGAATTAGATGCGTTGGATTATTTGTTGAAGCCTTTTTCTTTGGCACGATTTACCAAAACCTGTAATAAAGCCTTGTCTAATAAACAAATGCAGGGGAATCAGGTTCAGGATTTTATTTTTGTAAAAACTGGTTACGAAGAGGAAAAAATACAATTGGCGGATATTCTTTACATTGAAGCGGAAGGGAATTATTTGTCGATCGTTACGCCTCTTCGCAAGCTGATGTGCCGACTCACCATGACCGAAATGTTGCAATTATTGCCGCCCGCTCAGTTTGTTCGATTGCACCGATCGTATATCATTGCCATCGCAAAAATCGAAAAAATGACCCGTCAGGGAGTTTGGATAGCGGGGAAAGAGATACCCCTTGGCGCTTCGTTTGAAGATCAGATGGAGGTAATACGCGAGAAGTTGAAGGGGGCTTAGGAATGGGGACTGAGAATTTTTGCGCATATCCATTTTTTTATTAGCTTTATCGTATTCGTAATTCCCTGTTTCCGCCTATGAGCCATATCAAAAAAACGCCGCACCCTTTTTTGCAATCGTATATCAAGTCCTATTGGTATGTAGATGTTCCATTTTCCAATCCTGGATTGCAAACAACGGTAATGCCAGAACATGCTCTCTATTTTTACCCAAAAGCAAAATTGCGCGCCGATTACACCGATAAGACCTCTAATTTATATACAACCATCATTTGTATTCCCAACCAAGAACTACCGATTATGTCGTGGAATGGGCATTATGTTATGCTAAAGGTGCTGTTTCACCCTACTGGATTTTTTCGTCTTTTTGGCATACCTATGTCTAGTTTTGGGAGCCGAGCAATAGAAACCATTGAGGTTTTTGGCTCTGAATTCAAAGAGCTGTATGAGCGGATTGAGGCGTCAGCGGGTTTTGAGCAAATGAGGAGCCTGTTAGATGCATTTTTTTTGAAAAAAGCGCAAAAGCCACTAAAGGATACCTTGGCTATTGATGTTTCAATTTATGCCATGTTGGAATCAAAAGCATCTTTTTCAGTAGATGACGCTGCTAAAAACGCCTATTTGAGTACCCGGCAATTTGAACGCAATTTTATCGAGCGGGTAGGCATGCTTCCCAAACGATTTAGTCGGATTGTACGGTTTAGTCAGGCAATGAAACTAAAACAAGAACATCCTGAAAACAGTTGGATGACCATAGCTTACGAATGCGGTTACCACGACCATATGCACCTGCTTAGAGATTTTAGGCATTTCACCTCCAAAGTTCCTTCCAATTTTGATTTTGATCAAGCGCTGATTTATTAGGGCTTGTTGTAATACTTCCCTCGTATTGACCAGGTGATTTTTGTCTCTTTCTATTTTCGCCCTGCCGCGTTGCAAAAGCTCGCCGTAGCTTTGGCTATGCCTGCGCTTTGCGCCTCGCAAGTCAAAAATAGATTCGCCAAAATTTCACCTTTCCATCCTGAGGGAAGCATATCAGAAAACAGAATGTCGTTTTTTTACTAAGTCCTTTTCAAGGTAGGGTTGTAGGTTTGTGAAAAATCACCTAAAAGTTATAGGCTTGGTTTTTATGCGGTTTACTGAACCTCGAAGATTTTTTAAACGCGAGTAAGCAATTGACAAAAAATAAAACATGAAAACACTCAGAGTCATTTCAATTTACCTACTTGTTCTTTGTACCACATTTTATGTAGGAATAGGTGTTTTTCAACTTATATGTCCATTTGAACAGCATTTTGACACGATTGAATTTGCAAAATATTGGAAAACAGTGGACAGTTACATGGGGAAAAGAATGTCTATCTTTATGCCAATTTGGTTGCTGGTAGTTATTTTAAATCTCATTGTATTTTTTAAAACTTGGCGGAGGAGCCCGATATTCTGGATAATTCTTTCAACGTTAATTATTTTGATAATAGACATTTCATTTACAATAACCCATCAAATTCCGATCAATAAATTTTTCCAAAGCATTGATGTTAATAACCTGACTGAGGCACAAATTAAGTTAGTCCAGCAATATAGAGAAGCGACAGGCAAAAATTTTGATGAGCGTAAAATCCACGTCTTGATTGTGTTTTTTCTCATCAGCCTTCTACCTTACTTATTGCCACGACTAAATAAAGAGCAGTTGAAGATTTAGAAAAACGAATCCTGAATAAGCTCTTAAACCTAACTAACACATGATCAAGAAAATACTACTCACACTGACCGGTTTATTTTTAGTTTTACTTCCATTTTTGATAGGGAATGCGATAGGCAAATATTCCCCCTATGTAGAAACGAATAGTTTTAAGGGCTTTGTAATCATTTGGGCAATTATTTCAATTGCGCTAGCTGCAACTGCATTCCTACTATTGAAATATGTCACTCAATCTTTTGCAAGTATATCTATTGGCGGGGCATTTCTTTTTTTACTTGCCAGTCCAATTTTAGGAATCTTTGGATTGGTTTCCCCGCCTGACCTGAGCCTTAAAATGCTAGAACACCCCGAACGCGAACACTTAAGGTATATTTTTCTATTCTTCGCAATGCTTCTTTTTGGCATCTTTACCTTATTTCTATACCGCAGCAATTTTTTAAAACTTAAAAACTTAACTAGGTGGGTAATTACCTTGGCTTTTATCCTTGCCTTTGCCGAATTCATTTGGGAATTCACCCATCATTACTTCTATCCAGAAGCATTGAAAGATTGGGTAAGCCAAGGTAAAAACGCTGAAGCATTCGGTAAAAGCTATGACAACATGAATTGTATTAACACTGGCGTATTTGGCAGACTAATCCAGTACGCATTGATCATTTGGCTTTCAATCCATTTATACCAATTCCGACAAATCAATATTTTGAGCCCAATCATTCTTAGCATATTGAGTTTGTTGGGTATTCTTTCGGCAACACTTATCTATGTTACTCAAATGAACCTACCTAAGGGATTTGATTTTTTGTTTTTATTCTTTATCCCAGGAATGCCATTTTTATTATTGTACTGGTTGGGGATAGGGCTTTTGACAAGATCTGAGAAAAGTGAAATTGTAGCCTAGAAAGACCTATAAACAAACAAAAGTTGAACTGCAAGGCAGCAACGCACGCAAGAATTAAAATTTACACAAGCATAAACTATGAAAAAAATCCTTTACCCAATCCAAACGATTGCTCTTTATCTCATCTTGCTCATTGCGGCAGGCTATGCCGGAATTCACTTTTCGAGTTTAATGAACCCTTCCATTTTTGGTTTCATTAACCCGCAAGGAGATTTGATGCCGCCAGAAAATTGGGCAGCTTCTTGGCAATTGACCGATGGCTTCATGCGGGCTCGCATGGGGGTCTACGGGCCGATCATCATGTATGGCTACGTCATTACTTTGATCATTTTTGTTCGCGAATGGCGGAGTCCCGTTTTCTGGCTCCTATTTCTGGCTTTTGGTTTGTTTATGGCGGATGTCATTTTAACACTTACTAAGCAAATGCCCATTAATGAATATATCCAAAGCATAGATGTTAAGCATTTAGATGCTGTGGAGCTCAAAAAAATTAGTGGGTTGAACCGACAAGTCATTCAGAATTTTAAGAGTCGGGAGTGGTTTTCGATAATCGGATTTGCTTTTGTGGCTTTGACACCTTTTTTGTGGGGGAGAAGAAAAGTTAGCTGATTTGCATCCTGTTCGGAGTAAAGCTGCAAAAAAAGAGCATAAGAGCTTGTTCAGATTTTGGACCTGAACAAGCTCTAAAAGTAGAAAAATGAAAGGTGGAGATGCATATTTACCTAAAACGAAATTCAAAACCCAAAGAAAAATACCGACTAAAAGTGAGCCTTCTGGTATCCAATTGATAAGAAGGAGTTATTTCACGTTTGTAAAAATAGCGATTGTTCAATAAATTGTCGACCTCGCAAAACAAAGAACTTCGCCCTTTTTTGTATTGTGCGCGAAGAAAAATATTGAAATAATTGGCGCTTTGAACGCCGGTAAAATATGTATCTTTCAATTTTAGGTTTAGCAATAACATCTCGTCCAAAAAAGAATAACTGGCCGACAATTGGGTAGAGATGTACTTTTGGGCGGGCGATTGAGCAGCAATTCCATTGCAAAATAAAAAAGCCTGATACTGGGTAGATAAGCTAAAATCATACGGCTTATTTTCAAAAGAAGAACGCAGGCTCAATTTTGTCATGAATATTCGAGTGGCAGTGTTGTAGTTTTCGCCACTATAGCCCAGATTTTCTTGCCAGTTTTTAATGATACTAGGCTCCAGTTTGACGGAAAGAGGGAAGGAATTGAATACCTTGGTGATGATCATATTGCCTACCACATAACTGGAATGCAGCTGATTGTATTCAATGCCTATAAAGGGCGCAGAGGAAAATCCGAATCCATCAGAATTGCGATTGGTTCCATAGATACCGGCCGTTACAATCCCAACGCCTAGGTCTTTTAACAGGGAAGAAGAATAAGAAATCTGAGCAACTCTTTCCACTTGCGGGTTCAACGGGTGCAAACCGGGGATTGCAATGGTTTGGAAATTGACCAATTCAGCGCCAGGCGCTAATTTTTGCAAAGAAAATGTAGATAAATTTTGTCGCCATAAAATCCCTAGATGGTCAAATGACCCGAAATTAAAATCAAAATTGGTGCTGTAATCCAATAATGTAGTATTGTTTTTATTACCTAGTTGATCGGGATAATTCATATACCCCACGCCAATGCGGTTTCTCCAATTGAAAACGCCGATTCGCATATTGTATTCCAAATAAGGCACATATTGCTGAAAAGATAGGGTAGGGGATTTCGCCGAAAAAATGCTATTGCGAATTATCTCTTCAGTGTTATCGCTGTTTGAGACTGTCTTATTCATTTGTAGGTTTTGATTGAATATGCGGACACCTACATTGATGTTACTGTTCTTCAAATCCAATTGTACATAGATGTTGGTGGCAAACTGTTGAGTATGTTTTACCAACTGTTGACTTAACTTATACAATGGATTTCCCCGATCATCTCTAAATAATTTTAAATAGACAGAATCATTGTGGAATAGTGAATTTTGCTGATTGTTTTGCTGATTTTCCAATAGATTACTTAAGTGCAAACCAATTGTTTTCGTTAATTTATATTCCGCTTTGAAATTGTGTAGAAATCCCGAAGCATTCAAATTGCCGTTGTATAGATAATTTTTTCCGGTTTGCGCTGTAATATTGCTTTGTTGATTGGCATTTTCTTGGTGAGAATAAAGCAAATTATATTCTACTCTCAATTTATCTTTAATGTTGTATTTTATTTCCATCCGGTTTTTGGAAGTCCAATTTTGATTGGATTTATCTTCATCAAAGACATATAAATCCGACTGCCCATTTCTGAATACTACTTGTTGGGTGTTATTTTCAATCCGCTCTTTGATCCAAGAATTGAAAGATACCAAGTAGATGTCGAGCTTATCATTGGGGGTAAACCGATTGGCTACACTAATGGAACTAGGCTGAGATTTGGTGTAATCCCGAAAACCGTATATTTCTTTACTGTATTCCTCTCGTTCGGTCAAACCTTTAAAATCAGCAGGAAGATCAAACATACTCATATAGGCCTCTCTGTCAATGTCTTTTAGTTGAGAAAGGGATATGGTTCTGGTTCCAAATTGATCGTATTCGCTAAGTAAATGGGTTTTGTTTCTCTTTTTTAATGAAAAAAAATTGGCATATGCGCTTCCTAAAGGTATTTTTTGTAATCCGCTTGCTATTCGAGATTTTCCAAAAAAAGAAGTATTTAATTCATCTTTTAATTTAATGTCAAGTACCACCAAATCATTTTTTGACAATAGAGATTCTTTAAATTTTTGATCTTTTTCTTTCATTCTTACCTCAATGTTTTTGATCATATCAGGCGCAATGCTGCGGGTAGTCAAAGCTGCACCGGCGTCCAGTACCTCCTCTCCATTAATCAGGATTTTATTGATTTGCTTGCCGTTGACTTTTATTTCCCCATCCTGAAGCACTTCAAAACCCGGTATTTTTTGCAATACATCTTCTAGGTTTTCATCGCTGTTGTGCGTCCATTTTTCCAAATGATAAATGATGGTGTCTCCCTTGACGATAATGGGCGGTAATTTAGCCTTGATGGTCAATTCATTAAGGTTAAATGCTTTAGCGGCTAATTGAAAGTCTATTTTTATCTCCTTTAGACTATTAGAACTGAGCAATACATCCCGTTCAATGTTGCCATGCGTTAAAGTATTAATAGTGATTTTGTAGTAACCTGAAGTAGGCGCAATCAATTTGTAAGAACCAGCTACATCGGTGGTGGAAATGTCGATGAGTTGATTGGTTTTAGCATTCATCAGCCCCATCTGACAATACTCGATGGGTTGATTACTGGCAGAATCTTTTACCGTTCCGATGAAGGTATATTGCGAAAAGCCGGATATAGCTGAATATAAAATGAAGAGAATAACTAGAAAAATAGTTGTTGTTCTCATAACTCGGAGGCTTGAAAAATCGCGTACAACTAAGTTCTGATCGCAAGCTGTTTCAAGCATCAGTTCATAGAAACCACAAGTGAGAAAACCTAGTTGTACACGATTAGGTTGGGAAATAAGTACTGGAGTTTAGTTTTAGTCTAGGAAAACGTTATTTATCACCTTCTTCCATGGCTTTATTGGTTTTTTCAGCCCAAGATTGAACTTTCGATTTTGAATTTGAATACTCTTTACTAGCTACAAGCTTTCCTTCTGTCAATTGAATTTCTTCAGGCTTAACCGGTCTAAGTTCAAGCTTGTCCATTATAAATTCTAAACCATTTTCGCATTTAATTTCAAGAATTAATCCTGGTAACCCCCAGAAGGTGGGAGGTCCAACTCTAGCTGGGATTGAAGATGAAAACCACACTTCGGTTTTGCCAGATTCAGGTAAAATGGTTGTTGCTTTAGTACAGAGATACCCTTTTATGTTTCTTGTTTCTGTTTGTATTTTCCAGGCTGGTAAAGTGATCGGAAATTCAGTTCTTACCAATTGATTTGCGCCTTTTAGTTTTTGCTTTATTCCTGTTTTGGTGCTAACAGAGACATGATATTTTATGTATTCATGAGTGATGCTAGCCCGCATGTTTTTTTCATTGACCACTATTTTATCCTCAGGGTCTTCAAGAACATAAAGGGATTGATCTTGGCTGAAAATGAGTTTAGAATATGAATTCCAGCCCAAACCACTTAGGACTTTATACCTAATCATCCCTTGATCTTGTGAAAATGCAGATTTGAATGAAATGAAAATAAATAGTAAAATCAATAAGTTTTTCATTGTTCTGATTTTTTGAAAGATGACTGCCTAGAATGTATAGACAGCCATCTTTTGTTTTAATACAATTGATTTTGAAAATGCTTAAAGATTAAGCTTGCGGAAACTTAAGGTCTTCACATTTACAAAGCCAGCATTCTACGAAGTAAGTAACGCCATTAACAACTGTTGATTTTTTGCAATACAATGCTTCATCAGTCGATTCAATGGATTTGGTGACTTTAATAATTTCTTTTGACTGGGGTGAGTTTTTTGCATTGACGCTAAATGCACCAATACATGTTCCCATCAAAGCAAGTGCGAAAAAAACGTTTTTAAGCTTCATGATAAATTGGTTTGATATTACAAATAACTGAGTTCCTACTTCTTGATCAGGCGGTTTCGGGTTGCCCGCCAACGTTTTGCAGTGAATTGCGCACCTCCTCCAAAACGACAATTTTTAACTAAGGCCTTTTTGAAATCGACTTAGATTGTTTCCTTTCTTGTTGATTTCTGATGTAAAACTACAATGCTGGATGCTCCATAGCCAGGCACTTTTTTAATTTCATGACTACCCCAAATTTTTGCCCATTAGTCCCTGAAAGTTGCATGTCCTTTTATTCTCCCATTTTTTACCTACCTTATCTTCGCCAAAATGGATTTCTAAACCCAAATGAGCATTCAAGCCAAAAACAACATGGAGAACAGCACACCACAACCGGAGAAAAAAAGCAACAGTTTTTTTGCCTATCTTAAAAACCTCGGGCCGGGACTGGTCACTGGCGCCAGCGACGACGACCCCTCGGGCATAACCACCTACACCCAGGCAGGCGCGGCTTTTGGCACCAAACTTTTATGGACGGCCATTGTCACCTACCCACTGATGGTGTCTATTCAAGAAATGTGCGCCCGCATCGCCCTAGTTACCCGCACGGGACTTACTGGCGTCATCAAAAAAAATTATCCCAAAAGCATTTTGTACCTGATCCTTTTGGTCAGTTTTCCTTCGATTACGCTCAATATTGGCGCCGATATTGCCGGTATGGGCGCTGTTGCCAATTTGCTGCTTCCGCAGGTGCCGGGGTACGTTTTTTCGATATTATTTACCGTAATATTGATGTACACTTTGGTTATTTGGAATTACCATAAAATTGCCATTGTTCTCAAATGGCTGTGTATTACCTTGTTCAGTTATTTGATTATTCCTTTTTTGACGCATACCGATTGGAAAGATGTTTTTATTGGAACCTTTACACCGCGTTTTGAAAACAGTGCCGCTTATTTTATGGCGTTGGTGGCTATTTTAGGAACCACCATTTCGCCTTATCTGTTTTTCTGGCAAGCATCGATGGAAGTGGAAGAGGTGCACGATAAGCACTTGGTGGTGGATAAACGCATCATCCGTGATATGAATTCGGATATCAAAGGAGGGCTGATGCTGACCAATGTGGTCTTCTTTTTTATTATCCTGACCGCTGGCTCGGTGTTGTTCAATGCCGGTATACATAGTGTCGATACAGTGGAAGAGGCTGCCCAAGCTTTAAGGCCATTGGCAGGGAATTTTGCCTATGCCCTTTTTGCGCTTGGCGTACTTGGCACTGGTTTTTTGGCCATCCCTGTTTTGGCGGGTTCATTGAGCTACATGCTCGCGGAAACCTTTGACTGGGAGGAAGGGCTGGATAAAAAATTCCACCAGGCCAAAGGTTTTTATGTCACCTTGATTATTTCCTTATTGGTGGGTTTGGGGATTAACTTTATTGGATTGAGTCCGGTGAAAGCCTTGATCTATACGGCGGTTTTGTATGGTATTACCGCTCCGGTATTGATTGGTTTGGTGTTGCACATCAGCAATAACAAAAAAATTATGGGTGATTATGTCAATAAATTTTGGTCCAATTTTTTGGGCGGACTTACCTTTATTTTGATGGTTGCTGCTGCTGGGGTATTGTTGTATTTGTTGGCTATGGGGAATTAATTTGTTCGTAATAGATTATTAATGCCTAATAAATCAGGACTACAATGCTGCAATTTTCTGCGAAATCCACAATGTAATATTTAAAAAAAAGGTAAAATGTTGGTTTTTAGCACGATATCGTAGAGACACATTGCAATGTGTCTCTACCTAAGTTGGTACAAGTCTTCTATGTCGCTTTATCCTTGGAATTCAACAAAGAAGCTTGTACCAGCAAGGGGATTTATTCACAGAGCGCTAGCGCCTTGATAATCTCCTCGCCAAGTTTTTGGGGATCAGACATTTCAGAGAATGGATAATGGTAGTTCTTTTCTGGTTCAAAAAAAAAGCTTTTACCTGGACCAGCATTTTTTGTGATTCCGAAATGAATTTCATCCTTTAGTACACCAATACTACAATATTTTGCGCCCCTAGTGAATTCAGTATAAGATCTTACTTTTGCGGCTTTAAATAGCGGTTTGAGTACATTCATATCATATTTTCCTGTCGGAGGCTCTATTTCTCTATAGTAGGTAAAGGTTTTTAAAGCAGTCTGCCCAATAATAGAAGGATCGTTTTCTATATCAAGCGCAAATACAGGCTCCGAAAATCTTAATCCACCTGAACCAGCATACAGTTGAGGATGAAGAAAAAGCTTATCGCCTCTTAAAAAAACACCAATTGATCCATTTATAACAATTTGCGTTATCATTATAGAAATTTATTCACAGAGCGCTAGCGCCTTGATAATCTCCTCGCCAAGTTTTTGGGGATCAGACATTTCAGAGAATGGATAATGGTAGTTCTTTTCTGGTTCAAAAAAAAAGCTTTTACCTGGACCAGCATTTTTTGTGATTCCGAAATGAATTTCATCCTTTAGTACACCAATACTACAATATTTTGCGCCCCTAGTGAATTCAGTATAAGATCTTACTTTTGCGGCTTTAAATAGCGGTTTGAGTACATTCCTATCATATTTTCCTATCGGAGGCTCTTTGCTTCCAGTGTAAGTAAAGGTTGTTAAAGCAGTTTGCCCAATAATAGAAGGATCGTCTTCTTTATCAAGTGCAAAAACAGGCTCAGAAAACATAGCCCCAAAAGGAGTAGTCAGGTTAGGATGAAATAAAAGCTTATCGCCTCTTAAATAAACACCAATTGATCCATTCATGACAATATTTTTTTATTAACAATCAAAAAAAGCAAAGCAACTGGCGGCGTTAATGCACACGCTTCGGTAAAAATGAACTGCATTGAATGATCATCGACCACAGATGGGGCTAATCCACAATCTGTGGAATCGTGCTTGTGATGCATCACAAGAATCTGTGGAATCTGTGAATCTGTGGTCGATCATCTTTGCGCGTAGTTTATTTTAAGCGTTAATCAAGATAAAACTCCAAATTTTAATATTTTCCTATGCTTAAAACTTGACCGCGTTAAGTCTACCTCGCCTTCGGCGATGAGACAATCAAATTTTTAGTCACAAGTTTTCACAAATTAAAGCACGAACGCTGTTCGTGAAGGAGGCTCAAACGCCAGTTTGTGTCCTAATTTGTGGCTACATTTTAAAAACCACTCTTTCGAAGATAGGGGGCTAAACATATACGAATTTTTTAGCCCAAAAAAAGGCAAGAAACTTATATGCTTCTTGCCTTTTTTCAACAATAACTTTATGCCTTTTTACCTAGCCGTCACCTGCACCCATTGTCCACGAGTGTTGGCGCTGACTGAATTATCATACATCGCCTCGCATAAGGTAGCCGGTAAGAAGAACCTACCTGCATAGGCCGCATTGAGCTGCACCCGGAACACCTTCGTTTCCCCTTCGCGCAAATCAAAGAAAGTATTCACCCGATCATCGCGAATGTCTTGGTAATCGAATCCGCTTTGCGTGGTGCCTTGCAGATCACCCAAACGACTGTTGAGGATCTCCCAACCCGCCGGGAATATCTGCTGCAGCGCCAATTCTTTGTAAAACAGCGGTCGCGAACCTGGATGGGTGACTTTCACCTCGGCAATAAAGTCTTTGCCTTGCAGGATGTTGCCTGGATCAAGGGTACTACCATCGCTGTTTTTGAAGGTTACCGCAATTTTTAGATCGTTGCTTTGTGCCGATTCCTCGCCTGGTGCGGGTTGCCCGCGCATGATCACGCGTGCGAAGAGTTTGGCTTTGCTGGTATTGTTGAAGGTGAAACTACCCGCGCTTCCCGCTGGCAATTGAATTTGCATCATCGGACTTCTTGAGCCCGCACTTACGGTTTTTCCGCCGCCAACTTGGTAGCTGAAAGAGAAAGATTGGCTTACTTTGTTGTCGCCTACAAATTTAGAGACCGCCATCAAAGCATAAGAAATGGTCTGGGTGGCAAACCAGCCAGTGCTCGATAATTGGCTTGAAATGTATTGTACCACACTGCCTGCCCTTTTTTGATCCTTAAGCAACAACAAGGTTTCCAAAATCATGGCGCGGTCGCGTAAGCCTGAACCATAGGTGTACGACATTTCCACATAATCAGCCACATCGGTGCTTTGATCCTGGATCAGCCCTTTTGCGGCATCGGTTTTGCCAATCAAAGCATATGCCGCTGCCAAACGCCAGCGAGCGGTAGGTTTTAAATTGGCATTCTCGCGCAAACGGTTCATCGAGGCATTGTCGGGCGAGCCAGCCAATGCCAAAGTGTACAAGCGATAGGCTTGATTCAAATCGTGGCTTTCTTGACTGCCAAAACCATAGGCTGGCATTTTGGCATCCCACAAACGGGAGGCTTTGCGCTGGAACTTCGTCCAATCATCAAGCAGGTTTTGCGGGATTGTATAGCCTTTGCTTTTGGCTTCCAACAAGAAGTGTCCGGCAAAACTGGTGGCCCATTGGTCGGGGTTGCCGGTTCCAGGCCAGTAGGTAAACCCGCCTTCCGCTGTTTGGAACAGTTTCAAGCGCTCTATTGTCGCTTTAACGCTTTCGCTGATCTGTTTTTGTTTGTTTTGATCCAGCTCCATCAACTGATTGAGGTACAATTGCGGGAACCCTGCGGATAAGGTTTGCTCGATACAGCCATATGGGTACCCTATCAAGTAATTGAGGCGTTCGCCTAAGTTGAGTGGCGGGATGTTCGAAACTTCGAGCGTGGCCGTGCGTGTACCGGGCGTACCCAAGGCGTTGATTTGCGATTGCCAGTTTTTGCCGGGGTCAATCACTTCGGCATATACTTGGGTTTGGTAAGGGTTCGGGTTGCGTACTTGAACCTCAACTTCTTCTTTCGCGGTTTTGCCGTTGCCTTGTGCGGTGATCAAAAACTTGGCAACGCCAGTTTTGTCTTTCATCTGTACCTTGAAACCGCTGATCTGATCGCCACCGCCGCCGCGGAAACTCATTGCCCGAGCCGTGTTTTCAATGCCAGCTAGTCCGTTGCTTTCCTGCACCTTCACTTGTACGTTGCTGATGCCGGCGTCGTTGACGATGACGTTCACTGGAATTTCAAATACATCGCCAGGAGCAATAACTCTCGGTAAAGTAACCCGTACCATCAAAGGACTGCGAACGGGAACGCTTTTTTCGGCAGCACCGTAAGCGCCATTGCTGGCGGCTACCACCATTACGCGCACAGCGCCGATGTAGTTGGGAAGTTTGATGCTGTGTTTGTTTTTGCCGCCACTGCCCAATTGGAATGGCCCCAAGTATTTAACTACTGGTTCAAAACGATTGGCAGTGTTATTCAGTGCGCCTGGATTTACCGCTTCATCACCACCGATGGTAAGGATGCGATCCAATTGTCCAGAAAAAGCGCCGAGTACCTGATCAAAAATATCCCAAGTGCGTACACCCAACGCCTCGCGAGCGTAAAACGTATTGCGCGGATTGGGTACTTTGAAACGGGTAAGTCCCAGCAAGCCTTCATCAACCAGCGCCAAGGAATAAGCCATCGCTTTGCCCGATTTTTCGCTTACTTCAACGCTCACTGTTTGCTCGGGTTGGAATTCTTTGGCCATACCCAACACCGGTTCCAATTGGGTTTCAGGGTCGTTTACGCCAATGGGGATTACGCCGTACAAACGGATGGGCAAGTCGTTGTTCACCTGCGCATGGGGCTGAATCAGCGCCACATTCGCATAAATAGTGGGCGACATGTCTTTGGTGACCTTGAAGTCTATTTTGTTTTCGCCTTCCTTGGTTTTTGCCCAAAAGGTTTTGACGATTTTAGCGCCGTTTTCCAAGGACACCAAAATCCGACCTTCTTTTCCGGAAGGGATGGTAAGGGTGGCGGTTTCGCCTACTTGATAGGTTTCTTTATCGGCTTTGAAACCCAACATCGAAGCCATTGCCCGAGCCTGGGTATTGTTGTCTTCGCCGTCATACCAGGGGTAACCTACGTAGAGGAAACTACCGCAACTATGACCGCTATTTTCATCGGTTACACGAATGAGGTAACGACCCCATTTGTTGGGGGTAACTTTCCAGGTTGTTTCACCACGGGAGTTGGTGGTCAGGTTTTCGTTTTGTAGTGCTGTTAGCCCGGTATTGGTGTTGTATTGCGCTACATTGTCGTCGCCTTGATCCCACCACCAGCGCCAATCCACACTGTACAAACTGGCCGAAAGCTTACGTCCCGCTTGCGGACGCCCTTGCGCATCCACGGAAACCAAACGAATGGCGCCAGTTTTACCCACTTCAACGCGGGGTTCGCCATATTTGTTGATGGGGATCTCAATACCGGCATAGGCCTTGAATGGCGAATAGGCAATTGTTTGATTGTCGGTTGAAAAATCGCCGCCGCGCTCAAATACGCGGGTCCGGAACGACGCGGAAAGCATGCCTGGCGCTTCCTGATTGTTCAGCAAATTACCACGAACAGTAGCTTTACCGCTGTCGTCGAGATTGCCGTCAAAAAGCACGCGTGCTTCAGTACTTTCCAGTTTGCGGGTTGGATCGTCAAATTCAAAAGTTGGGTATTTGGAGAATTGCGTGGTACTGGAACGCAATTGTACTTCCACTACGGCTCGCAAACCACTAGCTGGGCTCCCCGTCAACCAATCCGATTGCAAAACCGCATTGAGCGGATCATTGTCACTGGTTAAAGTTTCGCCGCCAAAATCGAGGTCGATTTTTAAGCGATTGGGTTTTACGGTTTCAATTTTTAATAAACGCTCAAACGAAGCGCCGCCCGCTTTTACCTTCACCCGCCAATTGCCGGTAGGATCATCCGCCTTTGTGCTGATTGGCAAGGGATAAATGCCGCCCACTTCGCGAGAAGAGGTTCTGCGCTCCCGCAGCTGACCACGAGCATCATACACTTCAATACTGATGGGGTAATTATCGGGTAAACGTTTGTCGCGGTCGTCGAGTAAGAAATTGAGGTAAATGGAATCTCCGGGTCGCCACACGCCACGCTCGGCGTACAACAAGCCTTTTAATCCTTTTTGCGTAACTGCGCCAGACACGTCAAAACGGCTAACCGATTGCGCGTCTCCATCTGCCAAGCGAATATAACCTCTTTGATTGCCTTGTTTGACAATGGCTACGTAGGGTTTGCCATTGGTTTTAATCATGGCAATACCGTCGCCGTCGCTACTGCCTTTGCCGATCGATTGTTGTTGGTAATCAAAAATTTCCACTGCCGCTCCGCTGATGGATTCGGTAGTACGCAGATCGGTTACCACCACCATCACATCGCTACTGCCGCCTTTTTTGGCAATCAACCCTAGATTGGAAGAAATGACGTTGCGCTGTACAAAACGATCGGAGTTGTAGTATTCTTTAGAGCAAGGATCTTCTCTTTTATCGTAGTCGTAGTCTTCAGAATAGCCATCCGGACCATAGTAGTAATCCATGATGCTGGCTACTTCATCTTCGCTATCGGCATCAGGATTTGTGAAAGGATCAGCACTTAGGCCATTGTCGCTATTGGCAGCTTTCATACAACCCATCGCGGCATATTCTGAGCGGAAACCAATGCGGACTTGATAAATGGCCTGTTCGTCTTGTTTAATCAGTTGACTCAAATCAACGGCGTAGCGCGACCAAGCACCCGATTTTGCGGTAGGGCTGAGGGTTTGAAGGTCAAACTTTTTTTGGAGAACCACCCGACCTACTTTCACCAACTCGTAGTTGCCATCGAGCGGATTGTCTTGCAAAAACTGTAAAATATTGGAATTGAATATTTTGAAGATCTCGATGTCTACCGATTGCAAACCAACAGCTTCAAATGGAAAAAGCAAACCATCGGAATTGGGAAGAATAACCCCATCGCCTACCAAGCGAACTTGTGGTTTGGTGTCTTCAAACGTTACATCCCATTCTGCAGGGCCATTAAGTTTTTTGTTGTTGATGTTGGCAACACTTTGATTGACACTTAAGCGGTATTGCCCTTTTAAGGTTTGATCGGGGTAAATCCGTACGGTGTTGTCTTCAATGATGTATTTCAGGGTGCCTGCAAAATCGCTCAACTGAAACAAGCCATTGAGGTCTTGATTTTTGTTGATGGGATCTGAGAACAGGACTTGAATATACGGTTCGCCATTTTGCACTGCTTTGGCATCCATCACTACAAATTTCTCTAAGGCGGGGATGGCATAAGATTCCGACTTTTTGTTGTCGTTTTTGGCTTCTAGCGGTTTGCCATTGTAGCTTAGCTCTACCTTGGAATCGCTCCCGCGGGCGCGACTCACCGATTTTACGGTAAAAAAGTGCACCAGGCGGTCGTTGGAATGTTCCCAAGTCACTGTTAGCGATTGGTTGTTTTGCGAAGCGCTTACGGTTTTTTCCACCGCTTCGGAAGGCGCTACGTCTGCGGTGTAAACCGTACCTTTAACCACCTGTTTGGATAAATCACTGTTGCTGACCGGGCGCATGCCATCCAAGTCCACCTGAAAATATTGGTCACGGGTGTGGAATTGAAAAGCAAAATTAGCATCTTCGCCTTTGGCATCTTTGATGATGGAGTTGACGCGCAGATTGGCCTTGTAGGTGGTACCCGATTCCAAATCCTGGTTGGGTTGGAATTTGAGGGTGCGCGCATCTTCCCATTTCGCTACACCAGGAATTGACGGCGAAAAGGAAATCACATCATCCGCTGATTTGCCAATGCTACCGCTGGGTGCTGCGTTGGTTGCAAAACGTACACGGATTGGTGCTGCTTTGGAAATAACACCTGATGTGTAGGCATAAACAAAAGGATTGACCTTAGTCAGGGTGCTGACTTCTTTGTTTTTATGACCACAGGCGGACAAAAACAGCAAAAGAAAGAGGAATGAAAAAGCGCTGATGGCGCGTCGGTTTAGGGTTAAGACGTTCATGAACTGCATGTTTTTGGAAGAGAATTGAAGGACTTTTTCAACCAACTGTTGAAATCCTTGTTCAAATTACTAATTATTACGAAGTCAACTCCAATTAGTTGCTATCTTTTTTACAATCATAAATAAAATACCCTCGGGTTTTACTATGCCAGCTGATTTTTTGCCACAGTTCCCCCTGCAATTGGTTGTTTTCCCTAACGAAAAACTCAACCTACATATTTTTGAACCCCGTTATCGGCAATTGGTTCAGGAATGTGCCGATGAGGGCGTCACCTTCGGCATACCCGCCTACATCAACAGCAGTGTGCAACGTGTTGGGACAGAATTAAAGCTATTGAAGATTGAAAAAATCTATCCCAGCGGGGAAATGGACATAAAAACCGAAGGGATAGCGCCCTATGCGATCCGACAATTTTACAACGAGGCGCCGGGGAAATTGTATTCGGGAGCGTCTATTCAACGCATTCCTTTGGATGAAGAGTCGGATTTGTTGCTCAACGAAAAAATTCTGGAATATTTAGAGGAGCTTTTTGTGCTGTTGAACATCGATAAGGAACTACCGGCTGGAGCGATGCATTTCAACAGTTTTGACATAGGCCATTATGCAGGCTTATCGGTTCAGCAGGAATATGATTTGCTGTGCATCCCGATGGAGCGCGAACGACAAACGTATTTATTGGCTCATTTTGAAAAATTCACCCCCATGGTGCGGGAAATGAACAATTTGCGCGAACGCGCTTTGATGAATGGGCATTTCAAAAATATTATCCCACCAAATTTTTAGAGCTTTTTCAGGATTTTAGATGTGTATCTCGAATCAGAATTCTGGACAAGCTTTTAAAGAAAAAAAACACACAAACACCAGGGTAGTTTTGGACCCTCTGAAGAACAGGTATAAAGCCGCTAGCATGGTTCGGTAATCCCCTTGTCTCCGAAGAGAACCCTGACAAGTCAAAGGGTTTGAGGCCCGCCCTAGTTATGCCAAGTCTAACTCTAATATGTTTGAATTGTAGAGTCAAAACTTTGTGATGCCTTTGTGGTGAGCAAATATAGAGAATCTTTTTTCAAACTTGCAAGGGCTTGGGTTCAGTTTAACATGGATCATTTTACAAAAAAAGATTTCTGACCACTGCCCGTCATAACCCGGTTTTTTTCTTTTTTAAATTCAGTTGCAGCGAGATGATGTGCGAATAAGCGCTATTATCCGAGGCCAAATCAGTAAAAGCATAATCGATCTGGAGGGCAGAAATTTTAAATCCTATACCCAGACTAGGGCGTGGTGAAAGCACATTTTGCCCGCCAAAATTGGTTAGTCGCTGGAATTGATTGACGCCCAATCGGAAAAATAACACCCGATTGTAATCCATTTCCAAACCCGCCGCTGGATCAAGACTAAACGGCGCGCTGGAAACCAGGGTGTTGCGTTTGCCATCAGTTGTAGCAATGAAGTTGACCTCTGGCGAAAACCCAATTTTTCGGTACTGAAAACGATAACCAATACCCAATATCAGTTGTGGTTTGGTAATCTCTATGCTGTTGATGGGCACACTGTTGTTGGTCAGTTGGAGTGTAGCCTTCTCGGCCTCGGTAAAATTGAACGACCAGGCGTTGAAAGAAGTAGTAATGTCTTTGGCCATCAAGCCCAAGCGCAAATTACCTTTGCGGTATTGCACCCCGCCGTCGATACCAAAACCCCAGGAATTGGCGAAGGAGCCAATGCGGCGATAAATGACTTTGATGTTGCCGCCATAAGTAAAATTACTGGGTTTGGAAGCCGATCCACGCTGGGCATAACTTAAAATAAACGCATAATCTGCAGCCGAAAACTCCTTTAAGTTGTCAAAGTTGACGGTACCATCGGCGCCGTACAGCGAAAGGGTATTGGGTATTTTGTCAATACCAAAACGAATGGCTGAAATTGCCAGCCGTCTATTTTCATTGCTCATGGGCAGTGTGGCGGCCAGATAATCAAAACGCCCTACGCCGCCAAACCATTCCGAGTGCATGGCGGCGATTTGCATGCCATCAAAACGGGGAGCAGCGGCCAATCCAGCAGGGTTCCAAACACCCGCCATCACATCGTCGACGCCAGCAACGACTGCCGTCCCTAGCGCTTGCGCCCGTGCGCCTACGCCAATGGATAAAAATTCATTGCTGTATTTTTGAGCTTGTGCTTCAAAACTTCCAACTAAACCTACCAAAACTAGGATATAAATCCGCATGAACTGAGCGTTTTTCGGTTGAATCAATGCGCTTCGTTGTCGTGTTCTAAGGGCAAATGGCCCCCTTTTTCCAAAATTCTAATCCGCATGCTGCGGTTTACGGCAATGCTGGCGTTGAGTTCGTAGCCGATCAACAACCACATCGAATTCATTTGAATCCACAACATGAGCACCACAATTGCCCCAATAGAACCATAAAAACGGTTGTAATTGTTGAAACTGTCTACGTAAAAGGAAAAACCTACCGACGACAAGAGGCTTAAAAGCGATGCCAACGCTGCCCCAGGGGTGAAAAATCTAAATTTTCGGATCAACGCCGCGCCATGTCGATAGGTCATTGTGATGGAAACGTAATACAGCGAGATGATTACTATCCAACGCAGCAAACCTAGAAAAAACCAAGTAATGCTACTTAAGTTCAACCAGTCCGACAAACTTTGGATGATCGATTGCCCTAAAATGATCAATACAATGGATACTACCACAAAACTGGTGAGCATAATCGTTAACCAGATGGCAATCCAGCGTTTTAGCCAACTTCCGCGCTTTTTAAAGGCTTCCGGATAGGTTTTGTCAAAACTACGCATTAAGGACAACATACCGTTGGAACCAAAATAGATAGCGAATAAAAAACCCAACGACAAAAGGCCAATGCGCGGGTTGCTGGTAATGTCTTCCACGAAAAAAAACAAACGATCTCCCGCCATCCCCGGCATGATTTTTTTGATTTCCGATTGCAGCAAAACATCAAAATTGTTGCCGCCAGGTAGATAATCCAAAAACAGTACTTTGAAAACGGGAATCAAGGTAAAAAGGGCGATGATAGTAGGGAACAAAGACAAAAAGAAACTAAAAGCAATTGCGTTGGCGCGTACAAAAAGGTCTTGTTTTTGCAATTCGCGGTAAAAAAACCAAGCCACATCATAAATAGGTACGCCAAAAAAACCAGGAAGTGATTTGGTTTTAGCCCATTGCAAAAAACGCTTCGACCGCGGCTGGCGCTGAAACCACCGTTGCCAAAGCATAAAATTTAGATAGCGCCACCACGTTTTTTTCATTCTGTAAAGTAGGGCTTTAATTTGTCCAGTAGATAGCTAGGTGCGGCAATGGTTTTATTGCTGCTTTTGTCAACAAAACACAATTTTACACTGCCGCCGTTGACCAATTTATTTTTTTCGTTAAAAATCTCCACATAAAAAGTGATGAACTGATCAGGCAATTTGCGCAGCGCCGTTCGGATCGTCAACAACTCATCATAATAAGCGGGACGAACAAAACGCATCTGCAACGACATCACGGGCATCAAAATACCGTGCTCTTCTTCCATCGATTTGTAGGTCAATCCCAAAGAGCGCAGCATTTCCACCCGGCCAATTTCGTAATAATGGGCGTAATTGCCATAATACAGGTACCCCATTTGATCGGTTTCGCCGTAACGAACGCGTTGATGGAAATCGTGTTGATACATAGGCTATGATCGTTCAATCGGACAGGTCATGCAATGTGATCCGCCCCTGGCGCGTGAAAGTTCGTTCGAAGGTAAGGTTATGATGGTTTTTTCAACTTTTTTTGGATCAATCTGCCCATTTTTCCAACCAGCGAGAAAATCGCGGGCTTTAACGACCGTATATCCTGCCTCGCGAAATGCTTCTTCGGTTTTCGGATTGCGGTCGTAGGTCAACGCTACGCCGGGTTTTAAGGCCACCAAATTGCAGCCATCGGTCCATTGTTCCCGCTCTTGGTAAGGGGATACGCCGTTGCCGCTATAGATGAATTGCATGTTGGGGTTGATTTCTTTACGCACAAAGTCGTACACGGAGGGATAAAATTCTTTAGTACCATCGTGTCTTCGCACTTCCACCGTTGAACTGATCCCGTCCACTACCAAGGGTTTGAAGGCAACAATATGGTTGACGTCAATTTGGGTAAAAACCGTATCGATGTGCATAAAAGAGCGATCGTCGGGGATATTGACCTGCGCCACATTTTTGATGACTCCTTTTTCAAATAACACCTTTGTCAAGGAGTGGATTCCGTGCTCGGTGCTGCGTTCACTACAACCGATCAGCAAAAAATCGTTGTTGAGTATCATCATATCGCCGCCTTCGATGGAGACATATTCGCCGCGCCGAGAAGCGGGGAAAAGATCTAAGTCGTTGAGGTTAATGATGTGACCTTCTTTTTCCAGGTTGGTGAAAATAGGATGGGTGGCAAAAATAAATTGCGTCAACAAATTTTCCCGAAAACGGGCTTCTTTAGATGCTTTGGTGATCACCACATGGTCATTGACCACCACCGCGATGTCGCGGGTGAAGATAAAGTTGGGAATTGGGTCAAAAAAAATGTAATCTTCTTGCGCTAAGTAGCCGGTAATGAGTAGCTTAGCAAGGTCTTTGTTGTCCAAGTTGCTCATTATGTCGCGAGCAACATGGGGCAACTCCTCGTAAGTTCCAATTTCAGCAATCAAATCAGCTCTACTTTGCGGACTGAGCACTTCCAATGCTTCCAGCAACAATTGCTCGGTTTCCAGCACTTGTTCAGCGCCTAAAAAAGCGCGGAGAACATCAGTAAAAATGTCGTGTTCTTCCTGCATTTGCGGCAAAAAAACGATGTCGTCAAAAAGTAATTCTTCGGAGCGTTTGGGCGATACCCGTGAGATGCCTTCATCGGGGCGGTGTACAATAACCCGGCGCAAGGCGCCGATTTCAGAAGAAACTTGGATCGTTGATGGCATAAAGATAGCTGTTGATTTAGGGTGTATTTGGATTTTTTATTCGCGCTACAAATGGCCAAAATTTGCACCAACTTCGTTACGAAAATACTCCTGTAGTCCTGACCTGCCCCCGATGAATCGGGGGTACACTCTTTCCGATAAAATCGGAACTGTACCACGTTTTTCGCGCCTTGTTGGTACAAATTTTGACTCATTTTCGCCTGCGAACTAAAAATCCAAATACACCCGGGCAAAAATAGAAAAAATAGCACGCTAAAAACTTTTTCCGCCACACTACTTGCGCAATTGAGAAAGCTTCTAGTTTTGCTATCAACTGCTTTCGTTTTGACTTTTTCCCGTTTTTAGTTTTCTTTGTAGAGCAAACCCGCCTTTTGGTCGGAATGTGGCAACGATTTTTTAACCCTCAGCGTATTATCGTTATGAGTATTCTAAAAAACATAAAAGATCTATTTATTGTCCCTGAACCGGAGGGAAACCGACCGGCCGCTAATACTGAGAAAGTGACAAATGCTCCAGTGCGTCCTGCCCCAACCACCAATACCGGAGGGACAACAAGCAGCAGCACAGGTGGCAAGGTGAACGATAAATTTGTGGGGGTACTTTTTGGCGCTATTGAAAAGGCCAATCAAGAGGGTTTTGATTACCTGGAGTTTCGCAATTCGCTGCAATCCCTTAAAGACATGCCGATGGACGAGGCAACGCGTTTTCAATCGGCCTTTGCTATGGCCAAAACGATGGGCGCTTCAGCGGCTTCGTTGTCTGCCTCGGCGCAGTACTATTTAAATGTATTGAAGCAGGAGGAACAAAAATTTGGCGAAGCATTGGCCAATCAACAAAGCCAACAAATTGGCCAGAAAAAACAGGATTTGACCAATTTGGGGGAGACCATCAAAACCAAAGAGGCGCAGATTCAATCTTTGCAAGCGGAGATCGAAGCCCTAAAGCAACAAGCTGGCAGTCTGCAACAGGATCTGCAAGCAGCGGCGGAACACATTGAGTCAACAAAAAATGATTTTTCGGTGTCTTACAATTTCATCGTCGATCAGATTCAAAAGGACGCTGGCGTTATGCAACAGTATTTGAAGTAAGGAACGCAGAAAAATTAACTTCCCGATTTTGGGTTTTGAATAGGAAGTTGAACGGTTCATTTCAAGTGAGCTTCCTATTCAAAAGCCTCCCAAAAAATCAGGAAGTAATTTTTTGCGTCAAACTAAGCTTTTTTCGTCATTTATTCATTTGACAATCATTCAAGCAATTATGAGCGATACATCCTCCGATAATCTTAAAGCCAAATCATTTTGGAGCCGTCCCGAAGGCAAAACGGGCATCATTTTTTTATTGGGCATTGGTTTTGCGACCGGATTGGGGATTTTGTCGATTTTGCCCATCCTTGGAGAGTTGCTGAGAAACGCTGTCACGGCTTCGGTATTGATTTCTACGATCGCCGCGTTGATCTATGTATTAATTGACAACCGCAGCAGAAATCTCATTTGGTACATCTACAAAAGCGCCATGCGAAAAATCACCAGCTGGTTTATTCAAATTGACCCGATTGCTATTTTGAGAGGCTATGTGGATCATTTGAAAAAGAATCTTTTTGAGCTCAAACGCCAGATCAACAAACTGCGCGGACAAATGCAAAAACTCAAAGAGATCATTGTCAACAACCAAAAAGAGATCAAGGCCAACCTCGAACTGGCCAGCGAAGCCCGTGACAACAATGTAGAAAATGTAATGATCCTCAAAACCCGTAAGGCTGGTCGCTTGAAAGAGTCGAACGTGCGTTTGGAGGATCTGTACAATAAAATGGAGATCCTGTACCGCGTGCTTTCCAAAATGCGCGAGAACTCCTCGATCCTGATGGAAGACATTGAGGATCAAGTGATGGTGAAGGAACAAGAGCAGAAAGCCATTCATGCTTCCAATACCGCCATGCGCTCCGCGATGAGCATCCTGAGCGGAGATCCTGATAAACGCGCCCTTTTCGACGCCGCCATGGAAGCCATCACTGAAGACGTAGCCAGCAAAGTAGGGGAGATGGAAGACTTTATGCAGATGTCGTCCAAATTCATGGAATCGATTGATTTGCAGAACGGTATTTTTGAAGAAGAAGGTTTGCGCATGCTCGAGGAATGGGAACAAAACGGTGTTTCCAAGATCTTGGGCAAAGACAAAGAAACTCTTTTGCTACAGGCACACGACCAAGAAAATGTGCTTGATCTGAACACGCCCATCAAAGAACCGATTCGCGAAGCGGGGCATCGCAACCAGTACGATAGCTTTTTTGATTTTGACTAAGAGCGTGGTTGGCTTTTTAGTTCGCTAAAAAATCCAAACACACTCTAAACTACAAATAGAGAAACAGAGAATGTTAATTTTTTTTAAATTTGGGTACTAGTTTTATCCACTATCCGTTACCTAAACATGAAAAAAATCATCATTCTCTCCTTCTTGATGGCTTGCCTGATCCCTGGCTTTGGGCAATCTTATAATACCGCCATCGGCTTGCGTTTGGGAACGGATTGGGGGTTGAGCCTTCGTCAGCGCATTTATCAGAAAATATCTGCTGAAGTACTGGTGCAATCCAGCTTGCAACGCGAAGAAGTGGCAGTAACCTTGCTGGCCTTGGCTCACCAACCGATAATCACCCGTCGATTCAATATTTTTTATGGGATTGGCGCGCACCGGGGTTGGGTTCCAGCTGGTAAAGACGGCATCAAACCCTATGCTGATCCTATTGGCATGGATTTGATTGGGGGACTTGAATTGACGTTTTTTCGCATCAACTTGTCGTACGATTTTAAGCCAGCCTTCAATTTCTCTGGCGGACAGCGTTTTTTTTATAGCCAAACCGGTTTGAGTTTGCGTTATGTACTGTGGAAACACGACCGTTATTTTTACGAGCTCCGTAATCGTCGTGGACTTTTTGGTCGTCACCGTTAATTTTTTTGTGGTCAGACTTGACAATTTCCCGCGAGATGTTATATATTTGCGTCACTCTGGGAAAAAGGGAACTTTTTAGGTTTTTTTTCCGTTTAGGAGCCAAGTAATGAGATCATTTACATCGGCAGAAATTAACGCTGAGATTTTGAATTTCAGCGACTTATTTTTGAGGCGCAATGCGGTACATTGTAACGAAAAAATAAGGAAGATGAAATTCAAAAGATCAAGTTAAAAATGTCGATGTAAATGATCTCATTACTTCAATTTGGTGACTATAGCTCAGCTGGTTAGAGCGCCGGTTTGTGGTTCCGGAGGTCGCCGGTTCGAACCCGGTTAGTTACCCAACGTTAAAAGCCGCTTCGGATTTCCGAAGCGGTTTTTTTGTTTTGGGGGGGATAAAGTACCTTGTGGGAAATATCTGAAAAACCATACTACTGGACATTTTTAATTTTTGGCGAGCTGTAAACCTTCCAGGTCTCCAAGACCTGGAAGGTTTTGCAACCCCTCCACATAAAAATGTCCAGTAGTATGCTGAAAAACAGTTCAAACATACTTGGACACTTAACAGCCTATTATGATAAACGATAACGACTTACCAAACTCAGTTGAAATAATTGACGAACATCTCGATAAATTCTTTGATTCAGAAGAAGTTTTAGTTTTACACGAAAAGGAATCAGAAATTATTCATTCTGACATTTATATTGTTAAGGCAGCTGAAGATAGAAATTATAATCTTTTATTGACATGCGGATTGAGTGCTTTACCAATGAAAGTACCCAAGGATCTTGACTATTTAAAATTTGCAGAAATAACAATTTTATTGCCGATAAACTGGAAACTCGACTATAACGACTTTGCAGATGAAAATAATTATTGGCCAATAAGAACATTGAAACTACTTTCAAGGTATCCTCACTTAAATGATACTTGGCTTGGTTACGGACACACAATTCCATTAGGCGACACTCATAATGCAAATCATAATTTTGAAAGTATAATTTTACTTGAATCAATTACACTTTCGGAGGACTTTACTTTTATTGAGACAAACGAAAAAGCAATATATTTCTACGCTGCAATACCAATTTACAAAGAAGAACTTGAATATAAATTACAACACGGAACGGATAAACTACTTGAACTATTCGAGCAATATGATATTGATGAAATTATTGATATCAACAGAAAGAATGTTTGTGGATAGAAAGAAATCGATGCTAACAAGGCATTATCAAAAGCCATGAACAATGAAAAAAAACTGCATCATGAACAGAACAAAATGGTTTGACCGGAAATTCGCCCCAATTGAAGACAACGGTATATTTCCGTGCATTCTTGAGCGCCTGGAATACACACCGCTAAGAATTCAATATAAGGTAGAAAAGCTTTCAAATAATTCAATGAATGCCTTTTCGACAGAAAAATGGAGTATCAAAAAGGAAATTGGTCACTTGATTGATCTCGAACCGCTTTGGTTTGAAAGAATGCTGCAAATCATCAAAGGGGACCCCAATTTAAAGGTAGCAGATCTAACCAACAGAAAGACCCACGACACCGATTACGATTCCAGCGCAATGGATGATTTGATCAACAATTTTGCAGCAGAAAGACAAAAAATGATTGCTTTATTGCGAAATATAGCGCCGGAGGCTTTGGAAAATGTTGCCATTCATCCCCGCCTAGGAACTCCGATGAGACTGATTGACTTGGCCTACTTCGTGGCCGAACACGACGACCATCATTTGGCGCAAATCACTTATCTTGGCCAATGGAACAAAGAAGAATGGAAGGCTTACGATAATGTCGGAATCAAGGAACAAGATGAGCGCGGGGAGAAAGAAAAAATAGCACAATTGGCAGAAAAGAAGGGAAAAATAGAAGTAGCCAAGAAAATGAAAGATCGTGCTATGCTCAATAAAGATATCTCCGATTTGACAGGTTTATCAGAAGAGGAAATTGAGAGCCTATAAATGGTCATCCCGAAGGAAGTTTAAATGCCTGAAAGAATTCAAAACTAACACTCAACTACCGATTCACATTACCTCTTAAATACCCATAATCCCTAGTGCTGATCTTGAAAAAAGTTTGCGCTTTTGTATGGAAGGCCTTGGCCTAACCATGGATCGAGAAATGCAACATGATGGCAAACTGATCAGTTGTATTGTTCATAACGACTATACTTGCTTCTTGCTCAATCAAAGAGCGTGCAAGTTAGTCAAACCCAATGACTATGAAGGCATACGACTTTACTGGGCGCCTACCAATATTCTTGAAACATGGGAGCGTTTAAAGCAGCTGGGCTATGAAGTGTCAGACCTCGTAAACCGAGATTATGGGCAAACCGAGTTCTTTGTTAGCAACGATGACGGATATTCGCATTGTTTTGGCGGCGCTACAACTCCAACAAATTCCGCTCTCTGAAGTCCAACAAAATCGTTTTGATGGCCATTTTAGCCATTCTTCTGGCAATTAAACGACTCACAAAATTTTGCCAGGCCCACATGCCTATTTTGAACAAAAACGTTGTGCTGCCCTTCGGTTGCTCGGCCTTATTGTAAAAACCTTCCATTAAGCGATTCACATCTGTATGTACTTCCGGAGAATACTTGTCGGTAGGGGAGGTGTTGAATTTAAAAGCGCCATCCAATACCGCCTTAAAACGGTTGCGCATCAAGGTATCCAAGCGGAAAATTTGCGAAGGTTTGATCTTTGGCTTAACTGAATCCTCCAGGTACGGCTCATAATATTGGCTACTGGCCATATTTTGGATGCCCAAGTCAGGAATGATGGGGTAGTAACCCGTTGTTTCACCCGTTTCATCGGGAATAAAGAAACGATTGTGACAATCATCACCTTCCGACCAATCATCAAAAATCTTGACGCTTCCTTTTTCATTCAGCGCTACGTTCAAGTGTTTGCGCAAAAAACGCTGACAGTTGTACCTACCCAATTCGAAGTCCGTTTCCCGAAATTTTTTGCTAAAAAAACCGCCAAAACCATCCAAAGAACCACAAGCAATTGGATAGGGATCATCGGTGCGTTTGGGGAAAATCATGCGCCGGGTATGGTTTCCTGCCAAACCTTGTAACATATCTTGGTCTTTGACCATGGCTTGACTGCGAATTGCGCTAAACAAACTGGGGATAATATCGAGTAGGGTAGAAGGCTGTTTGTAAGTTCTACTTTTGTCGTTGGCAAAATTGGGGAAAGGATCAATCATGATGATCGCATACTGCTCATCTACGGAATTTTCCTCCAATGCTCGAATCACCTCGCCAAAAGGTTCGTTGTTGATGGTGCCGCCATCCACTGCCACAAAATCAAATGGATCGTCATCGGCAGTGATATCGATGGTGTTTTTTACCTGTTCTTCGTCGGCTTTAGAACCGATGAACATTTGGTACACCATGTCTTTGATGTACTTGAGGTGGATGTTTTTGAGTCGGCGCGCGCGTAAACCCAGCGGGAACGCCCCCGTTGCCTTTGCGCAATCCATCAACAACTGGCGGTGGGGCTCCAAATTAGGATCAAAACCTACAATGTGATCACTGCGCTTTTCAGGCGTAGGGTTGACCATGAAGCGCGCAATCCCCTTGTGCACATACATGCGGTGGGCGGGCTGTTCTTTTTTGTCTTCAAAGGTGATCCCATCGCGCGATTGTACCGTTTTTTGTTTGTCAAAAAAATTCACCGAGATGGGTACGCCACGCAAACTGGTGATGGTCAATATCACTTGCAGGTTGGGGGAGATGTATTTTGGCAAAGGATTGATGCCGCTTAGATCCATCGCCCGATCGGCAATGGCGTCAATAGGATCTGAATTGAGCAGCGATTGTACCTCGCCCAGGCGCTCAATATCCGTAGAACCCAGCATTTGCTCCAGAGTAGGTACGCCAACGTGGTCGTTGAGGTTGACCCAAGAATCGTAAAGTTTGTTATGGCTTTTGTCGGGGTTGGCTTCGTTGATCGGTTTGATGCCTTCAAAAAGCCCCAGCGCCATGATGGCTGCCGTCATCCCACCTGCCGAGGAACCGCCCACCACATCAATTTGCACATCGTGCATCGGAACCGACTTATCGTAATCGGGGTGGTCAGGGCCTAAGGCGTGGTTTTTATCCTTGGCTTTTTGCCATTTTTCAAGCGTTTCGAGGAGGTAGTCGATAACCCCGGCGGTATAGGCGCCAGCAGAGACCGCTCCGGCCATTGCGATCCCAATTTTAAAGATTTTTTGTTCAGCCATGGCGGTTAAGTTGTCAGGGGGGTGGGTTATTTGGTCTTGCTATGATTATTGAGGTAAAACACCAATCCAATTCCAGGCATAGGTTGTCCCAAAAGCGGATCGAGCTGTAATTTAGGTTTTATTTTAAAGCTTAAATCTTCATTGAGGTCAAAATCTTGCAAATGCGCATCTACAAAAGCTTCTAAGGCTACCAAGCCATATGAAGCGACCACCAATACATAGGCCACCTGAGTGCGTTTGTCGTAGATGTCGCGGATGTTTCTAAGCGTAGTGATGCTGTATCGACCTTTTACCTCATAGGGCTCTTTGGCCAAGTCCGCTTGCACATACCCTTTGAATAAGCGGTAATTGGTTTGGTTTTTGCTCAACCAATAAATAGATCCGCCAATTGCGCCATACACCAGCGGCAACTTCCAGTAACTGTGGTTGTACACTTGCCCAGCGCCGGGTAAGGCAAATGACAACAACAGTGCGGTGCGGGGTTTGCGTACTTTATGCACTTTTTTTCCGGCCACACTGTCCATGCGAATGGAATACTCCTCTTGCGGCGCAGGCGGGATGGTATCGGTTTGTTGTGTTTTGCCCTGTTCGAAAAACAAAAACAACAATCCAATTACCAATAACCCGCGACTTAAACGTAAAGTAGAAATCATACTACTGGACATTTTCTTTTGAGGGGTTGCAAAACCTTCCAGGTCTCGAAGACCTGGAAGGTTTACAGCTCTCCAAAATTTAAAATGTCCAGTAGTATGAGTGGAAATAGCCATCAATTTATTCATCAATTCGATCCAGCAGACTGTTTAATTCTGCTACCGTGTTGAACGGTATGACGATTTGGCCTTTGCCTTCGTCGCGCAGTTTTAATTGAACGCCTTTTGAGCCAAAAAAGTCGCGAAACTGCCGCTGAATATTGTCATAATCATCAGGCAGTTTTGGGGCTTCCTTCTTGCTTTTTGGGGCATGGTATTGATTGATCATCTCTTCGAGTGCGCGCACCGAGAGCTCGTCCTGGATCGTTTTTTCAAAAAAATGTTTTTGTACGGTGTAATCGTCCAAACCAACCAAGGCGCGGGCATGACCCATGCTGAGTTTGCGCTCTTTGAGGGCCTGCTGGATGGTAGGCGGCAGTTTGAGCAAACGCATGTAGTTGGTAATGGTACTGCGTTTTTTGCCCATCCGCTCCGCCAATTGCTCGTCGATGAGCTGACATTCTTCCTTCAGGCGTTGATAAGTGATGGCAATTTCGATGGAGTTGAGGTCTTCACGCTGGATGTTTTCAATCAAGGCCATTTCGAGCATCTCCTGATCGTTGGCTAAGCGCACGTAGGCAGGCAACTCCTCGAGTCCGGCCATTTTGGAAGCCCGCAAACGCCGTTCGCCCGAAATGAGCTGATAGGCATTGGGCGACAAACGCCGTACGGTGATGGGCTGAATCAAGCCGTGAACCTTGATTGAATCGGAGAGTTCTTCCAACGCAGCCTGATCAAACTCGTTGCGGGGTTGGTAGGGGTTAACCTCAATCTCGTTAATAGAGATCATAGCAACAGTATGTGATAACTCGCGCACCACCACTTCTGGTTCAAAATTAGCGATCTGTTCTTCCAGGTCGTTTTTCAGCAAGGCGCGGATGCCCAATCCCAGGTTGCGTTTATCTACTTTTTTAGCCATGTCCTATTGTTTTTTCTATTTGCCAATCGGCGCAGTGCTGGATTTTACAACAACAGGGTCATTGTTGCGCTTTAGGAATTCTTCTGCCAAGTTCAGGTAGTTGATAGCGCCTTTGCTACTCGCGTTGAGTAGCACCACGGGCATGTGCATGTTGGGCGCTTCGCCGATACGCGCATTGCGGTGAATGATGGTGTCAAAAACCCGTTCTTTAAAAATATCGCGTACTTCGCTCACCACCACATTGGCTAAACGCAAACGCGGATCGTACATGGTGAGCAGGATGCCTTCAATCTCCAATTTGGGATTGTACTGGCTGCGCACGATGTTGATGGTTTCTTGCAACTTAGCCAAACCTTCCAAGGCAAAAAACTCGCATTGTACGGGCACCAATACCGAATCAGCGGCCGACAAAGCATTTACAGTTACCAAACCCAAGGAAGGCAAACAATCGATAAAGATATAGTCGTAGTATTCGCGCAGTTGCTCCACGATGCCGCGCATCACATATTCGCGTTTGGGGCGATTTACCAATTCCACCTCGGCGCCTACCAAATTGATGTGTGAAGGCAGCAAATGCAAATTGGGCGTATCGGTTTCGTAGATAGCATCCGCTGGATCCAATCCATTGATGATGCAATCGTAGATGGAAGTTTCTACATCATCGCCAAAAATTCCCACCCCAGAGGAGGAATTTGCCTGCGGATCGGAATCAATGAGGAGCACTTTTTTCTCCAAAATGGCTAAACTAGCGGCCAAGTTGATGGCTGTAGTCGTTTTGCCTACCCCGCCTTTTTGGTTGGCAATAGTGATAATTTTTCCCATGTTGCTTAAAGATTCTGAATTTGCAAGCAGATCCCTTGCCGTAAACCTTGGTTATAAAACGCGACTCTCGCCGATCGGCAGCAAAATTAATTCTTTTCCGGCATCTGAGAAAGCTTTTTCCGCTGCGGCATGATCAATTTTGATATAACCGAATGTATCATAGTGACAACCGATGATTTTTGCACAGTCGATAAACTCCGCGGCGATGATGGCATCGGTGTAACTCATGGTAAAATTGTTGCCGATGCTCAAGATAGCAAAATCTAGCTTAGGACAGATCAGGGGCAGCAATTGCATGTCCATCGTGAGTGCAGTATCACCCGAATGGTAGAAACAACCCTCCTCATTGGAAACCACAAAACCTACTGGATTGCCGCCGTAGCTGCCATCAGGAAAGCTGCTGGAATGGATGGCATTGACCAATTTTACTTTGCCAAAATCAAAAGTCCACTCGCCGCCAGTATTCATGGGGTGGCCTTTGAGGTCTTTGGCGCCAAACCAACCTACCACTTCCCAAACGCCGATTATTAGTGCGCCAGTGCGTTTGGCAATGGCCTCCACATCCAGCACGTGATCCGAATGGCCATGACTGACGAGGATATAATCCGCCTCTATGGTGTCGATGTCAATTTTTGTAGCTGTTTCTTGCAACAGCGGATTGCCCGAAATAAAAGGATCAAACAAGAGTTTTTTGCCTTGGGTTTCTACCAAAAAACAAGCGTGACCGTAGTAAGTGACTTTCATGGTTTTTTTTCGAAAGATAAAAAATGACTTAAGAATATCGGCGTGGATCTGCGACGATTTTTAAAAGTTTGACAAACTCCTGTCAATTTTGTGGCGTTTTTTGAAGTTAAGTTTATTACGAAGTTACGTTTACTAAACTTCGAAAGTTTAGTAAACGTAACTTCGTAATAAACTTACTCCCCCTAATTTTGCCTAAATCAATCTTTTACCAAAAAAGCACCCGATGCACCGCAAAGCTTTACCCGCTGATTTTGATTTTTTTTACGCACTCTACATGCACCCCGACGTCAATCCCTTTTTGTTGTACGAATGGATGGACTTAGCTGCCTTTCAACCCATTTACGAAGACTTGTTGCGCCAGGGCGTGCTGTACGTGTACCTGCACGAGGGCGTACCTGCGGGCATGTTCAAGCTGGTGCGTCTGCTCCACCGCACCGCGCACGCTGCCTACTTGGGAGGAGTAGCCGTAGATCCGCAATTTGTCGGACAAGGTTTGGGGGCAAAACTAATCCAGGAGGTATTGGATTTAGGAAAAACGCTAGGATTGCGCCGCATTGAACTCAGCGCGGCCGTGCAAAACGAACGTGCCATTCGCTTGTACGAAAAAATGGGTTTTGAAAAAGAAGGTATTTTGCGTCAATACACCTGGCTGATCAGTGAAAATCGGTTTTTGGATGAGGTATTGATGTCGTTTTTGTATGAAAGATAGCGGAATGTCATTCTTCCAATAAAAAATCGAGGTAGTTATCGCGGTTGATGCTGTGGAAGATGGCATCGGGATAGGTCTCTTGCCAAACCTTGGGAGCAGCTACCGTTTTTTGATTAAATTTAAACTCGAAACCAGTCAACTGTCCATTTCTTTCCTCCAGATAATCCAATTCAGCACCCGTGTAAGTCCGCCAAAAAAATCGATTTGCACCCATACGGCGATAGGTTTGAGTTTTTAACCTTTCCAGAATCAGGAAATTTTCCCAAAGCGCTCCGCCATCATTGCGATTTTCGAGCGGCAGGAAATTTTCAATAACGGCATTGCGGATGCCCAAATCGTAAAAATAGATCTTATCGCTGCGTTTGATCTCTTTGCGTAGATTTTTACTGTAACCCGACAATCGAAATACCACAAAGGTTTTTTCCAATAGATCAATGTAGCTTTGTACCGTTTCTTTGGAAATTTGCAGGGTGTTCGCCAATTCATTGAGCGAGACTTCTGACCCAATTTGATAGGCCAATAAGCGGGTTAAATCGCGCATTTTGGGCGGGTAGCGAATGGAGCCCAAAGCAAGCACGTCTTTGTACAAATAAGAACGGGTAATTTCTTGCAGGTAATTCGTTTTTAGTTGGCGATTTTCAATGGCAAAAAGTGCGGGGTAGGAACCAAAAATCAATCGATCTTCCAACATTTGATTTAACTCAAAACGATTGTATTGGGTAGCCAATTCGCTGATGCCAATCGACATCAATTGAAACGTCCAGGATCGCCCTGTAAGCGGTTCCTGTATTTTATTCGCCAACTCAAAAGATGAAGAACCCGTCACTACAATTTTTAAATTAGGAAGACTATCGTGCAAGATTTTTAAATTGATGCCAATATCGGGGATGCGTTGCGCCTCGTCAATAAAAAGCAAGTCGAAGCCATCAACCAGTTGTCGCATTTTTTGTAGCGAGCGACTGGATAAAACCGAGGTGTAATCGATGTCATCGGCGTTGATTTCCAGTGTTTTTCCTGCGTATTTTTGCAAAATCAAATGCATCAAAGTAGTTTTCCCTACCTGACGCGGCCCATAGATCACCAATACCCGATTGTCGAGTTGCATTTGTTCTGTAAGTACGGCTTCGTAGATGCGGCTAATCATACCTCTTTTTTACAAAAATACACAAACTCTCCAAATTCGCGCGAATTCGGAGACTGAACTCTCCAAATTAACGCGAATTTGGAGAGTTTGTAAGATTTTGGTGTCCAAAACAACAATTTGTGGTCTACAAAAATAGTGAGGTAAGGTTCCAGTTATGTAGAGCCACATTGCAATGTGTCTCTACCACATCGTGCTAAACCTCAGTTGTTTAGCTTTTTGATCCATTACTAGCTTTGCGGGCAATGAAACCTTAGGGTGAGATAAGGCTCCAGTTGCGTAGCGCCACATTGCAATGTGGCTCTACCACATCGTGCTCAACCTCAGTTGTTTAGATTTTTTCTCTATACTGGCATTGTGGGTTATGAAACCTTAGGGGAGGTAAGGCTCCAGTTCCGTAGAGACACATTGCAATGTGTCTCTACTACATTGTACTCAACCTCAGTTGTTTAGATTTTTTCTCTATACTGGCATTGTGGGTTATGAAAC
>JBBANM010000013.1:0-3687 GCA_040401995.1 Saprospiraceae bacterium | reverse complement strand
CTTAGGGGAGGTAAGGCTCCAGTTCCGTAGAGACACATTGCAATGTGTCTCTACCACATCGTGCTCAACCTCAGTTGTTTAGCTTTTTTATCCATTTCTAGCATCGTGGGCTGTCAAACATTAGGAGGTAAGGCTCCAGTTCCGTAGAGACACATTGCAATGTGTCTCTACCACATTGTACTCAACCTCAGGTGTTTAGCTTTTTTCCAATAGTAGCATTGTGGGCTGTGAAACATTAGGTTGGTGAAAGGCTTCGGTTCCGTAGAGACACATTGCAATGTGTCTCTACCACATCGTGCTCAACCTCAGTTGTTTAGCTTTTTTATCCATTTCTAGCATCGTGGGCTGTCAAACATTAGGAGGTAAGGCTCCAGTTCCGTAGAGACACATTGCAATGTGGCTCTACCACATCGTGCTTAACCTCAATTATTTAGCTTTTTTTCGATACTAGAATTGCTGGCTAAAAATAACCTTGCCCCATCAAATCGAATTTCCTTCGTACCTTGCGCCTACCTTTCCAATCTGCTGCATTTTTCAATCAAAATACAGCACGCTCTCTATGTGGACCACCCTGATCATTGTATTCATTTGTAGCTATTTGGCCTTTTCCCTCAGCGCCATTTGCGGCGGCGGCGCCGGTCTGATCCTCATTCCCATATTAGGACGTTTGTTGCCGGTGAGTCAGGTGCCCGCAGCCTTATCCATCGGTACTTTTACCAGTTCCGGATCGCGGATTATTGTTTTTTACCGCAGCATCGCCTGGCACATTGTGAAATGGTTTGTACCGGCAGCGCTACCTGCCGTATGGCTGGGCGCGTGGCTACTGAAATTCATCAACCCGCTTTATTTGGAGCTGTTCATGGGACTGTTTTTGGTGAGCAACCTGCCTTTTATCTTCAAAAAACCGAAAGAGCTGGAGGTGAGGAGTCACCCTTCCAATTGGGTATTGATGGGCATTGGTTTTTTGGCGGGGTTTTTATCCGGACTCACTGGTGCTGTAGGGTTGCTGTTCAACAAATTTTACCTCCGCTACGGACTCACCAAAGAACAGATCATCGCTACTCGCGCGGCCAATGAAATTTGTATGCACCTCATCAAAATAGTGCTCTACACCTTGTTTGGTTTGATTTCCAGCAAAGTGTTGCTGGTAGGGGCTGTCGTCGCTTTTTCTGGCTTGCTCTCAACCTGGACGATGAAATGGGTACTGCCACGCCTAAGCGAATTTTTGTTCAAAAAAATCGGGTACTTCGCCATGGTGGCTTCGGGTTTTGCTATCTTGTTTCAATCAGGCGGCGATTTGTTGACGGCCAACCGCGGTTCGGTTTCTTTTGGTCCGCTTGCCGATGGCTTGGAAACCAAATTGCGCTGGCAAAATGCGAACTACGCCCTAGAATTTGCCTACGATGAGGGTTTTGGTTTTGAGCAGGTCATCCCGTTTAAGGAGCTGACTCTGGCGCAACAGCATACGGTGCTGGCGCAAAAAAATGGGGCGGATAAGATTGTGATCGAGGCGGTGTATAATATTGGGTCGTCATCGTTTGAGGCGTATTATTTTAAGGATGGGAAGTATGTGAATCAGGTGGATTTCGAGTAGGGGATTTTTTTGGGAACACGGATTTGACGGATTGGACACGGATTTTAACCAACTAGCCCTGTAGGGGCGTAATCTCATAAAAAGGGGTGCAGCCCCTTTCATGCAGGGGCGATATCTCATAAAAAAGGGTGCAGCCCTTTACACTCAGACTCAGGCACTATGGAAGAACTACTAAACTCGATCAGAAACTGCCAGGTGTGTGAAAAACACCTCGCACTAGGCGTAAACCCCATCATGACTGCTGGAGTGAACAGCAAAATCGTGATCATCGGTCAGGCGCCCGGGCGGATCGTGCACGAGACCAGCATCCCCTGGAACGACAAAAGTGGCGACAACCTCCGCCAATGGCTGGGCGTAGACAAGGCTACGTTTTACAACCCCGAGCACATCGCCTTGATTCCTATGGGTTTTTGCTATCCCGGTACCCGAAAATCAGGTGATTTGCCGCCGCGACCCGAGTGTGCCCCGCTGTGGCACCAGCAACTTCTCACGCTGATGCCACAGGTGCAACTCACTTTGCTGATCGGCCAGTATGCCCAAAATTATTACTTGCGTGACCAAGCACAGGCTACGCTGACCGATACGGTGCAGCAGTTTGAAAGGTATTTGCCGCACTACTTGCCCCTCCCGCATCCTTCGCCGCGCAATAATATCTGGCAAGCAAAAAATCCCTGGTTCGCGGAGTTGGTGTTGCCGGAGTTGAAACTACAAGTGAATGAAATATTAGGCTAATATTTGGCGCTGAAAGGTTCATTTCAACTCTTGTGGCAAATCAAAACCGCGTTGAGCGCCAATTCAAAACCCGTCAGAATGCGCCAGACTGGGAGCAGCACGTTTCATGATTTTACCTTCCAATAATTCATAAATAAATGGATCATCATCGGGCAGTTCTAGCTCGAGGAAGTGCTTCCAAGTGATTTTTTCTACAGTGGCAATGGCCGATGGCAGCATAGCAGATATTTTTTCGATGCGCTAAGTTACCCGATTTGTGGCGAAAAAACAATGGGATTGCTGCTGGTTTTTCCTTTGATTGCCGGTGGTTTTTTTATCTTGAGCACAAAAAAAGCTTCGCCATGCCCAATACGCCCTTTAAAATCCTCCCCGATCTTGAAAAAACTGAACTGGTGACGGTACCAGGGGGAGCCTTTATGATGGGGAGTAATGACACCGAAGCATTTGATGATGAAAAACTAATCCACGAAGTGACTTTGCAACCTTTTGCCATTGGGAAATACCCGGTCACTCAGGCCCTTTGGGAGGCAATTATGGGCACTAATCCTTCCCACTTTAAAGGCAAACACCGACCAGTAGAAAATGTCTCTTGGGAAGACACTCAATTGTTTTTGGAAAAACTCAATCAAGACGAGCGCTTAGTGCCCGACCAACAATTTCGCCTACCTAGCGAGGCGGAATGGGAATATGCCGCTCGGGGTGTTAATTTCTCTCAAGGATACCAATACGCGGGCAGCGTGAAATTAGAAGAGGTAGGTTGGTATACCGACAACAGCCATAGCGAAACCAAACCGGTAGGACTGAAGGCCCCCAATGAACTGGACATATATGATATGAGCGGTAATGTACGGGAATGGTGTGCCGATCAATGGCATAATACCTACAAAGGTGCCCCAAATGACAATACTGCCTGGGTAGACCGTGATATTGGTGCTTACCGGGTGTTCTGTGGCGGCGGCTGGCTCAACGACGCGCGGTACTGCCGTGCTACGTGTCGCAACGGCGACAACCCCTCAGATCGCCTCAACTACATTGGCTTTCGGGTGGTTTTGTTTCCCCCTCCAGTCAGTTGGTCTGCTCATCAATAAACCCGTAAGCAAAAAAACTCAGAGCGAAAAAAAAGGGCGGAGCCTGCCACGGGGTCAAAGGAGCGCGGGGCGGTCAGGTGGGCGAGCAAGACGGGCTAGTGTGTGCGGACGCTGGAAAATTTTCAGCAGCGGCTTATTTTCGCTGTCAAAAGTAGCTCAGCCCGGCCTACTTCCAAAAATATTTCCGCCAACCCTACCCATTTCGCCCCATATTTTTCTAGGCTCAATTATGATTTCAAGTTGCTACTAATAGTCCGACTAAAGCGGAGAGAG
>JBBANM010000012.1:0-94242 GCA_040401995.1 Saprospiraceae bacterium | reverse complement strand
CTTCCTATCTTTTTCGTTACAATGCCCCACATTGCGCCTCAAAAGATAGTCGATTAGCTGCAAAATGGCAGCGGCTAAAATGGCACTTTATTATTCACCCATTCCTGACGTAAAAAACTTTGTAGCCAAAACCTACTTTTATTATGAATTTACAACCAGCTGGCATTTTAATAAAAAAGATCACCTCGCTTTTTAACAACCTCGATTCGGATGGAACGGTAACCCAAATCGAAAAGGATTTGATGCGCAGTTATTTGCGGCAATTGTACGAAGAATTTGCGGATGAAAAAACTGCTGCTTTGCCAATAGCTCCGGTAGTTACGCAACCCGATCCAGTCGTGATTCAAGCCCCCAAACCGCCCGAACCAGTAGTGTATACGCCACCGCCCGTACAACCCGTTGTTGTTCCACCAACGCCGGAACCCGTGGTTATCGCTACCCCAATTGTGACTTATCCGCCACAACCGGAGCCAACGCCAGTGCAGCCAGTAACTCCACCTCCTCCACCGCCGCCTGTAGTCAATACGCCCATCGTAGAAATTCCTACGCCAAGTGTTGCCAATAATGGAAAATCAGGGTTTGAACAGCTTTTTTCACAAAAAAAAGCCACCGAACTTTCGGAAAAACTAAGCGAAACACCAATCGCCGATCTGACCCGCGCTTTATCCATTAATGATCGCTTGTTGTACATGAACGAGCTTTTTGGTAGAGATATGAAAGCCTTGGAAGAAGCACTCTCCATGCTCAATAAACTACACAATATGGATGCCGCTAAAGGTTTTTTGATCACCTTGGCTGAACAATACCACTGGTCGGAGGAAGAAAAAACAGAAACGGCACAAAGTTTTATCCGTTTGGTAAAAAGACGGTATTCGTAGGTCGATTTTGGTAGAAAATTAGAGTACGCTCGTCCAAGAGTAGCCCTCTAAGTACGTTTACCGTAAACTTCGAACACTTCTTGAACGTTTGGATTAGTAAATCTCATTGCTATGAGCTTAACTGCTTTTTCAAGAAAAATCTGGAGTAGCGTGTCTTTTGCCTTTCAGGTAACGGCTGTCATTTGGGCTGTTCAGGCTTTTCAATACTTTTTAAACATCGACTTGGGTCGTTTTGGCGTCTTTCCGCGTACGGAGTTTGGGTTGCGAGGTATCCTTTTCTCTCCCCTTATCCATGCCAACTGGGAGCATTTGATGGCCAATACGCCGCCCTTGTTTGCATTGACGGCGATGATTCAGTTTTTTTATCGCCGCGTGGCGTTGCCTAGTATGCTCACCATTTATTTATTGACGGGGGCTGCCGTATGGGCCTTTGGTCGACCCGTTTTTCACATTGGCGCTAGCGGCGTCATTTATGGGTTGGTGGCGTTTGTATTCTGGACTGGAATTTTCCGGCGCAACCTCAAATCAATTGCCTTGGCCTTATTGGTAGCTTTTTATTATGGCTCCATGTTTTTGGGCATACTACCCGGCCAGGAAGGCATTTCCTGGGAAAGCCACTTATTGGGCGGGATAGTCGGAATTTTTGCTGCTTTTATCTTCAAAGGCAGTTTGGAACAAGATGAACAACGAAAAATCCCTTCCTGGGAAATGGATGGATCAGCCAATGAAGATAAGTTCTTACTGGATCGAGATGTGTTTGACAAAACGCTGGATCAGCGAAAAAAAGAAAAGCTAGAACGGCGGGATGATGGTTATTCCAATTGGTTTTCCAATCATTCCTAATTTTTTTATACCGAATAAAAATGCCAATGCCTCAAAACGAAGCATTGGCATTTTTATTTACAGACTAATTCAGAGTGTGTTTTGATTTTTAGTTCGCAAGCGTAGTGAGTCAAAATTTGCACCAACGAGGCGCGAAAAACGTGGTACAGTTCCGATCATATCGGAAAGAGTGTATCCCGATTTCATCGGGACAGGTCAGCGCTACATGAGTATTTTCGCAACGAAGTTGGGGTGAATTTTGGCCATTTGTAGCGCGAACTAAAAATCAAAACACACTCTCTTAAACAATCTCCGCTAAATTTTTTACCAAGCCGCCAAATCCTGCTTGCGATAACCTCGACTGCATGATCTGCGCTTCATTCATGGTAGCATAACTCCCCACTACCACCCGATAGGCAGTTTGGCCATTCGATATTACTGAACTGACAAAAACGGGTTGTGCAAATTGGCGTTGCAATTTTGCCACCAAATTCAATACATTATCGGCATTGGAGTATACTCCTACTTGTACGCCCCACCCGCCACGCGGCACTGGTGGGATATTGGGAAACGCAGCGGTGCCCGTAGGTTGAGGTTGCGGCGTAGGTTGTGGTTGGGGCTGAGGTGTCGGTTGGGGCTGAGGGATAGGCTGAGGTTGTGGATTCCCTCCGGTGTTAAACCCACGACGGCGAATGGCTTCAGCAACAGCGCGATCTGCGTTGACCATACCTGCGCCAAATCTGCGCGAGATGCCATTGATGTATTCCGCTGGATTGCCAATTTTATCCGCCGTTTGCATTAATATTTGTTTTACCTCAGCAGCGGTAAGATTAGGATTGGCAGATAGCATCAACGCGCAAACTCCAGCAACCAATGGCGTAGCGCTGGAAGTACCGCCAAAATGTTTGTACTGGTTGCCGCGCGAAACGCCGTCTACCCAAAACTTAAATTCTCCAAGTAATTGAGGATTTGGATCGCCCTGATCCCACCAAGCGCGGGCAGCGATGATCGGCCATTCGCCATTTGAAGGTGCACAAACTGCAACCTCCATCCCTTGATTGGAATAATTGGCAAAAGCGCCGGAGCTCGTACAAGCGCCAACGGCAATCACATCGGGGTGTGCAGCATAATAATTCACGTAATTTTTAAAATCGTTGCCAGCTGCAAACAAAACGACACATCCTAAACCGTTCCGTCCTTGGCGCGCAGCACGCGAAATGGCTTGCTGTTTGATGGAATTAAGCTGATAAGCGGGGTCAACGGTACCCCAACTGCAACTGATGATATCAGCGCCATTGGCTATACAATAGTCAAACATTTGCTCGGTAGCTCTTGATGCAAACGAAGTACCGCTCACGGGCATAAATTTGGCGTTGGGCGCTGAGCCTACCATACCGATCCCATTAGAAGCCGCAATGGCAACACTGGCACAAGGCGTGCCGTGCGTATAGCGCGCATCGCCTTGTAACACCTGGGGCGAGTTGGTCCAAAGATCAAAAGGACGAAAAACTTTACTTTTTAGATCGGGGTGGGTAAGGTCAAAACCGTTATCAATGACCGCCAAAACCGTATTACCAGAACCCATATTGCCCAGTCTACGCCAAGCTTGAACCGCTTTTACATCAATCCCTGCGCGCAATTGCACGTTAGAATCCGGAACAAAGCCATTGTTTTGCAAATGCCATTCATGGGGCAGCAGCGTATCACTAGGCAAACCATCTTCATAATGATCAAGGATGGTATCAAAATCCGGTTCAGCCAGTCGCACCAAGCAACTGTCTTGCAGCGAACGGGCAACTTTAAGCGGATTAGGAGATTGTGCCGTTACTTTGGCAACAACAAAATATGGGCCTCTGCGCTCCTCCAACTCCAATTTGAACTCATCCAAAGCGATGTTTTGTTCCTCGTCGCTGGTTCCTTCTTCAAAAGTGATAAAAATTTCGCCAGTGGCGATCAAAGGCCGATTGCTATTCTCAGGGTAGTACACGTGAGTGCCTACTTCCACGTCATCCAGTTCACGAACCTCGTCCAGCTTATCGTTGATGTTTTTTTCATTGGTATCAAGGGTAACCAGCTTGAATCCGCCGAGACTTTGGTGGAGTTCGTCTTTGATAAAACTTTGATCCATGATGCCACGGGTAGGCATCAATTTAAGACCTACCATCGATTGGCTTTTGCGTAAGTTGATGGCGCCTTTATCGCTTTGAATGGTGATGTTGTCCATGAGTATTGAGGTATTGTCTTTTGTATTATTTTCAGATGGAGTATGGATACATGAGGCTTCACTCTTCCATCCATACGAACTCTACCATCAACGAAAATAGGAGGAAAAAAATTAGAAAAGATATGAGTGGGAAATAAAATTTGTTGTTTTCAACAAAAAAAGGCCAAACATGGAGCATGTTTGGCCTTTTTCGAGTATAACCCAGCTGTTTAAGCTACTTCCTGGAAAGTTTCTTCAAACAGTTTTTGCAGTTTTTTACGCGCAAAGAAAATCCGACTTTTGATGGTTCCCAACGGAGAACCCAATTCTTCGGCAATTTCTTCGTACTTAAAACCTTCGTAAGCCATCAAAAATGGTTCGCGGAAGTCTTCTGGCAAAGTATCCACCAGCGTCATCAATTCTTTAAAAGCCACATTTTCCACCCCATCGTTGCGTACTTGTTCATCGCCAGAGTTGAGGTAAAAATTGTTGGGCGTTTGATCGATGATCAGGTGGCGCCTTACTTTTTTACGATAATTGTTGATGAATATATTGCGCATAATGGTCACCGCCCAAGCCTTAAAGTTGGTACCCTGATGATATTTCTCTGCATTAGTAATTATACGAATGGCTGTGTCTTGATAAAGATCCTCAGCATCTACGTTGTTCCCGGTCAATTTCAGTGAAAACGCACGCAGCGAATTACTGACCCTATCCAGTTGCTCGTAGATTTGGTTTTGAATGGCGTATATCATAGTCCGGTGATTTATTTGGGTTCTTCGAATGTAATAAATATTTACAAAAATAAGTTTATCTCGAAAAGAATGCAAATATTTTTTCCTATTTAGACTGAATTTCAATAAATGTGTTACTGATTTGACAATTCAGGTTTATTATGGTGATAAAAAGCTCCAAATTGTTAATTTTTTTAACACCGATGAACTTCCTGGTCTCAAATTTGTATCTTAATCAAGGAAAGCAATAAAAATTATGGAAACCACACAGGAATTTCAAGGCAATACATTTTTGCCTAAGAATATCCGTTTTCTACGACGGAGGATGAGCTGGAGTCAGGAAGAGCTGGCTATGAAAATTGGATTGAATCGAGGAAACATCGCTTCCTATGAAAATGGTACTGCCGAACCCAAGATTTGCAATTTGCTTAAATTGGCTTTCTTGTTTCGCATCCCGATCCAGCATTTGGCGCAGAAGGATTTAAGTGATAATGAACCAGGTGGCGCTTCTACTGAAACGGCTTCATCTACCTCCTCCGAAATATCGCCAATTAAAGAGGTTTTTTCCGAAAAACTCGACCAACTGCTTCTAAAAACGGAAGAACTGCAAAATGTCATGAGCAGTTTAGCAACTTGCAGTCGCTACAAACTCAAAAACATTACTGAAAATTTACCTAAAGAATTGCAACTTTTGGTCATAAATTTCGAAGAACTATATGCGGCCTCCCAGTCCCTCATGGAAGAACACCTTTCATTGATTGAAATGCTCCAATGCAAAGAAAAGTAGGAAATGGACTTTATTTTTTTTATATTTGTAAGGAATTTATAATCCCTTACACTTTTAGTCCCATGAAAAACACGACACTAATCCTGTCCATCCTGTGCATGCCACTGATGGTCGCAGCTGCTCAACCTCCGGTAGCAGTTCAATTCTTTAAGTTGCCATTGGCGGAAGCCAAAAAAAGAGCAGCTGAAATCAAAAAACCACTACTGGTTCATTTTTCTGCCTCTTGGTGTATGCCTTGCCAATGGATGGAAAAAAACACGTTTACCGATCTACCACTTGCCGATTACCTCAACGCCAATTACATTCCAGTTAAAATCGACGTAGACGAACTACAAGGTTACAACGACAAAGAAGCCAACAATGTCAATTTCCTGCCTACCATTCTCATTTTTAGCGCCAGTGGAAATTTGATTGGCCGATACGAAGAGTCTCTTCCGGCGGAGCGCTTGTTGGAGTTGGTAAAGAAATTTGATATCGCCGAAAACCGAGCTGCTGGTCGACCAGTAGGCGCTCCAGGAAGTTCCACTTCCAGCATGGATCACCTCAACAAACCTGCATTGACCCCATCGGGAAGAACTGCAGCTTCTAAATCTTATCCAGCTACCCGTACCGAACAGCTTGGCTCAACTCCAACTCGGCCTTATAATCCAATGGAAACCAGCAACGTTGAACCCAGCAATACGCCGGTTACCAATACTTATGCCACCCGCAAAATGGCCATCCAGGTAGGTGTTTATTCGAATTACGAAAATGTGATTCGTCAAGTACAAGCATTGGAAAAGAAGATCAATAAAGGCGTCAATATTGTATCTACTTCCGAAAACAATAAGACGGTGTATAAAGTGGTCATTGGTCCATTTGATTCTGCTGGTAGTGCTCAGCCTTATCTTGATCTCCTGCGAAAAGAAGGCATCCAAGGCATCGTTAAAGATTGGCAGACGCTATAGAACTTAACCGAAATGGGTTCATACTAGTAAAAGCGTACCTAGCAAAAGGAAGGTCATCAGATTTTTAAACAAAGATACTGATGACCTTCCTTTTTTATCCAATATTTGCTTTTCAATTTTGAAAGCGTTGATTTTGAGAAAAAGGTAGCATTTCAAGGCCGATCGTAGCCATAATTCACCCTAATCGCTCTACTTCCTCTACTACCGAGTTTAATAAAACTGGCAATAATTGCCAGAACCCTACGTTTGTTTGTTGGTCAGTCAAGGATAACCTTTTCCTTACGCCAATTGCATAAACTGCCCGGTAAGGTCAATTATTTAGATCAGAAAAGGAATAGGTGATGAAGCAGGTCAATCTGAATTATATTTAGGCTGTTGATTCATATTATATTCCTAATCAATATTTTATCCATAAATATTTCCTGAACGGTTGAAAGATCGTTGTTGAAGTCATTTTCTTTTATTTGCAAATTTGATACAAACAATGGGGAAAATTATCGGCGCCCTGCTGCTATTACTATCTGTAATTACGCTTTCTGCGCAAGAACCAACCAATGTTGTGGCAGAACGCCAACAGGGGACAACACTACCTGCGCTTCGTGCCGCCTGCAACAATCAAGCTGGAACCATTAAATTGGGGCCGCTTATTGGCAAAAGCAATACACCAACCACTAGTTCAATCATTTATCTCTGTTTTCGGGATTCATTTTCGATCACCCACAATGGAGATTCTGATTTATCAAGCGATCCGGTTCCCGCAACGCCAGCAGGGATTGGTTACGTTTTTTACAATTGTAAGCCTCGACTTACCCCCCGCGGCCCTACTCTGAATGACATTTTGAAGGATACTTGTATCAATCGTTCGTCGATATTGGTCAATGGCACGCCACAAGCTCCCAATTTAGGATTTTGGATTGCCCGTGGAGATCGACTGGGCAACATAGGCTTCTCGAACCGCGGCGCATTGCAATCCTTGTACAACAAAGGCAAACCGGTTAGTTTTTTCTTTGCCCCAATCACCATCGACCGATTCAACAATGCCTCGAATCTGCCTGCGTATGAAGAAGCATCGCCGGGCGCCGGAATCGGGAATTGTGTGAATGTCAACCCTACCCAAGCTTTTCAAGTTGTATATTTGAATGCCATCGTTGCTTCCAATATCAAAAACAGCATTGACGCTGTTGGCTGTCAAGGCTCTTTTGTGTTAAATGGCGGGTTGCCTGAATTTGAGCCGAATAGCAAATATAAAATCGATATTAGCCTGGCTAGCAACAGCAGCATCAAAGGCACGGTGACCAAGAGCAACCTGGGAAGTGGGGATACCACGCGTTTTTTTGTACCACGCCCAGGCATTTACAATATCACAGTGGAGGATGGCAAAAGTTGTGGAACCACCTTCACCGTCGACATGGCGGGCTGTGACGCCACCTCTTTCCGCTTACCCTTTACCAATGCTCGTCCGGGCGACAATGTTTGTATTGACATGACCGTAAAGGATTTCAAGCAAATTGCGGCGATGGAGTTGCGGGTAGCTTGGGATGCTAAAGTAGTTCAATTCAGCAACGTTGCCAAAATCAATACCACGCTGACGGGGCTAACTTTTGGGTCGCAAATTAGCCTTAATACCACTAAAGATACTTTGCGCGTAGCTTGGATCGATCCAAATTTGAAAGGAGTTACCTTACCCGATAGTGCCGTGTTGTTTCAGTTGTGCTTTAAGGTTGTTGGTCGTTTAGGCCAAAATAGCCCGATTAAATTCCTGAAACCCCGTCAGCCAAACGAAACACTAGGTGATCCCAATACCGTCCCGTATGGCTATATCTTCAACGATGGTCAAATCAACATTTCGGATGCGGTACTTTTTGTGGGCATCAAAACGGATAGCGTGCGTTGTAATGGCGACAAAACAGGCGCCATCAACATCACTGCGGCATCTGGTGTGCCGCCTTATCAAATCACCTGGCGGTCGCTTTCCCCTTTACCAGTGGCCTCTGGTTTTGGTGATATCCTAACCTCGGGGGGGGCATTTAGCATCCCCAGTCTTTTAGCAGGCAGCTATGTGATCCGGGTACAAGACTCCTCTACACCATTAAACGTGTATACCGATACCATTGAGGTCATCCAGCCGCCAAGTTTGGCCATACGTTTGGTTCCCTTGCGCGACCCCTCTTGTTTTGGAGCAAAAGATGGTTCTTTAAAAGCGGAAATTTTGATCAACGCGGTTACGCAAAGCACTTTGGATACCACCAAACTTAAACTCGTTTGGAGTGTTCCTGGAAAACGCGGAAAATTGCAAATTGATAGCTTAAAAGCGGGTCCTTATTCCGCCACGATTACTGACCAAGTAGGTTGTATCAATACCGCTAGCTCAAACTTGGCGAATCCTTCAGAAATTACTTTGCTATCCAATATTACCCAACCCGCCTGTAGCGGCTTAGCCAATGGCCAGATCAGCGTTACTGCATCGGGCGGTACTACCGCAAATGGCCGTTATCGCTTTAAATGGGCAGGTCGAGCAGATACGAGTGCCGCCACTTCTACTGTAAAAAACCTGCTACCCGGCAAATATTGCGTCATCATAACCGATGATCGCGGGTGTAGCGTAGAACGTTGTTTTCAAGTATCTGCCATTAAAACTTTATCCATTGACCCTGCGATCAAGGACATTACCTGTTTCAATGGCAACAATGGAGAAATTGTAGCCGCCGGTAATACCGATGGCGCCCCACCATTGCTTCCCTATACTTTTACCTGGAAAGGCGTATTAGGAGCCCCGGCAATGTCAACCACTACCAGCAGTACGATATCAAAGTTGAAAGCGGGTACTTTCATTGTAACCATGCGCGATAACGATCCACGCGGCTGTTTTACGGTTGATACATTCATTGTCAAGCAGCCAAAACAATTGAGCTTGCTGGTTGTGGAAAGAGTAAATGAATCTTGTCGAGTAGGTGGAGACGGTTTGATCCGAGTAAGCGCTTCTGGCGGTACCCCTGGCTACACTTTCAATTGGAGCAACAATCAAAGAGATTCCGTGATTTCGAACTTGGTGAAAGGGAATTACACCTTAACTTTGACGGATAGAAATGGTTGCGACACCACTTTTACCATACCGGTTACTGCACCTGCTTCGCCAATCATCAATTCCTTACCCAACTTTACATTGAATTGTCCCAACGATAAAAACGGTACGCTTACCGTTACTGCTTCGCCCAATGGATCGCCAATTGCCACTTATCAATGGAGCAATAACATCTCTGGCAGGCAAATTATTGGCTTAAGTCCTGGATCCTACATCGTAACAGTAACTGCCGACGATGGCTGTAAAACCGTGGATACCGCATTTGTCATAGCGCCAACAGCAGTTAAAATAGACAGTGTCATTGCCAAATCGCCCATTTGCCCTACTGAAAAAAATGGACAACTCCGGGTGGTAGCCAGCGGCGGCACAGCACCTTATCGCTACGTTTGGCAATCAACACCAAGAAATGACACTACGGTTTTATCCACGCGCATTGCACTGGCTGCTGGCAATTATGATATTACCGTGGTAGATGCCAAGAATTGTCCGGCAGCAACGACCACTGCCCGGGTCGATGATCCGCCGCGCATCGTAGTGCTTTTCACCGATAGCACAGCGATACGTTGTGTTGGGGAATGTAATGGCGGGGCAAAAGCATCAGCACTTTATAGCAATGGCAAAAGCGGTCGTTTTACCTTTACTTGGCCAAGTGGAGAAAAATCAACCAATGTTTCTAGCTCCATCGCTACTAAGCTGTGTGGAAAATTCCAAACCCTGGCAGTGCAAGACTCCAACTCTTGTGTAAGCTCAGCTCGAGTCAGTGTACCTTCCCCTGATTCTATTTTGATTAAACCGATAGCAACACCAGTGGTATGTAATGGCCAAGCAAACGGTAAGATCATTGCTAACGTCAGCGGAGGTAGCAAACCCTATATTTACCTTTGGGTCGGTAATGGCGGCACAACCGACACCCTCAAAAACCTAGGCGTTGGTACTTACCGGGTTCGAGTAACCGATAACAGAGGTTGTAATACTGAAAAAACAGCGGACGTCACTCAACCCGATGCCCTGGTCATTTCCATCAATCAAGCGTTTACCCGCAACGCTACCTGTAGCAACACCACCGATGGAAAAGTTACCATTCAGGTCAATACCCAGGATCGAATCAACCCGCTGGGGCCGTCTCCGTTTACCTGGTCGGGCGGAGTTTCCTCCCCTTCTTCGCTTTTTGCCGAAAAATTAAAACCGGGTCGATACTACGTTACGGTAACCGACACTAAAGGTTGTACCGATTCCGCTAGCTACAATGTTTTATCGCCGCCGCCAGTAGTAGCAGTTATTCGCCAACCTGCGGAGCCAAAATGTTTTGGCGAAACCACCTTGATTCGGGTAGATACAGCGTATGGCGGTAATGGAAACTCACTACGCGATTACACATTCACGCTCAACAACAACGGATTGAGCGAACCGGTAACTCGCGCGGTGCCCACTTTTGCTGGGCGCATCATAGTCCGGGTAGAAGATCAGGCCAAATGTGCTTTCTTGGATACGCTTACCGTAAATCAACCCGTACAATTGCTGGCTGAATTTATCCCCGATAAAGTGACAGTAGAGTTAGGCGATTCCACAATTACGCTTAACCCGAAAATCACTTCATCTTTAGCGGTGAGTTCATACTTGTACAATCCAGCGAAGTTTTTGTCAAATGCCAAGATCAAAAATCCAATTGTAAGGCCTGAAGATGACCAGGAATACGTGCTCACCGTTGTTGATGTCAATGGCTGTACGGCTCAAGCTAAAGTATTTGTAGAGCTGGATAGAACCCGAAACATTTACATCCCTAATGCCTTTACACCAGACGGTGACGGCATCAATGATGAATTCCGGGTATTTGCCTGTAAAGGCGTACGGCGCATCAATTTTGCCCAGGTGTTCGATCGCTGGGGCAACAAGGTATATGACAATGCCACCGGAACTGGTATTGCCCCTGATTGTAATGGCGGCGCCATCATTTGGGATGGCACGCAAGGCGGAAACAGGCTCAATCAAGGCGTTTATGTCTACGTAGTGCAAGTGGAATTCTTGGACAATGTAAAACTGGTTTATCGGGGGGATATTAAGATACTGCGGTAGGTAAGTCGTGAATCTCGATTTTGTAGCGCTAAAAACCGTCATTGCTAAGAAAACCTTAGCAATGGCGGTTTTTTTGTAACTATCCAGCCGCACTTAAGGAACGGGTAAATAATAAGTGGTCGTTTTAGCCGCCGCTATTTTGCCGCCAATCAACTATCTTTTGAGGCGCAATGTGGTGCATTGTAACGAAAAAGATAGGAAGAGTGGCGGTAAAAGAGCAAGGCAAAAGCGAGCACTTATTGTTTAACCGTTCCTAAGATTCCAGAAGGGAATAAAATAGTGCCTGGATGGTTACGATTTACGACAAACAGCCGCAGCGCCGCGAAACGTCTGTAGCTGTAGAAAATTTAAGGTTCCGTTTAGAGCTTGTTTGCCCTCGGGTATCAAGGCTTTGCAAAGCTATGAATCCAAGATCATAAAAAAAAGCTAAATAAAATACACCACCCAGCCCTCAACAACGCTAATAACAAAAAAGAAAAACTACACATTTAATCAGCAAATAAAGTCAATCCCGGTTTTGGGGAAGTAGCATTTTGTCAAAAAAAGTACACTTTCATGTAGTTTGAGTAAAATTTAATCAATCAAGCGTTCATTTTTTCAATTACTGAAGTATGTTTATACAACTAGCTGCAATTGAAAATAAAAAATTAATCCACCCAAACCGATTGCCAATGACCTTTCGCTCAACGATTGCCCGGTTTTTTCAACCAAATCCTTCGCTTAAAGTGCTGGTATGGGCGCTGCTGTTTTGCCTCACGGTAAGTACATTGCATGCTCAAACGTTTCCAACATCGCGGGATCCCTTTCTTTGGCCATTTGCCAAAACATCAATTTGGAATACCCCTATTGGCAGCAATGCGCTCTATGCTCCAGCGGGGCTACAACAAGTCACGGCCTTTGCCAATGTTACCCCTTACGGACGTGGCGGGATTGCCGTAGACGAAGAGCCCATCATTCAAGCCAAAAACACCGATCCATTGTCAAAAGTGTATGCCATTAATGACTGGTCGCGGAGATGTGCGACCACCACGGCCACTGGAAAGCAAATCCATTTTCCAACTGGATTGACTTTTGCTGATCCAAATGGAGGCGGAGATACGCCCAATTACTCTGGGGTTGTGGTGCAAGAGGATGGTTCTTTGTTCCATTTCAATGCCATTGCTACTTGTGGAGGAGGCAAAATCGCCGCTTATGATTACACCAGCACAGAAAATGATTCCTGGTTTTCCTCAGGAAGCACTGGCGGACATGGCGGATCGGCGCTTTCGGGTTTTGGGGGATCCATCCGAAAAGGCGAATTAACCGGCGCCGAACCCATTCGTCATGCCATAAAACTCAATGTTCTGGCCTCCAGGTATTTGGTATACAACAACGATGGTACTCCAGGGTACCGCTGGCCGGCTACCAAAGCGGATGGTTATGCCAACCCCGCCCAAGATGCTAGTTTTGGCTATGGTACTTCTAATACAACAAAGTATCCTTATATGGAGATAGGTGCTTTGCTGGCTTTAAAACCAGATGTCACCCCCGAAAGTCTCGGTATTACCAATCCAGTTGCCCTCAAGTTGTTTTACGCATTGCAGGATTATGGCGTCTATGTTACCGACGATACCCACTGGAATCACTATGACATCCCCATGGAATCAGGAGTTGCAGAGGAAGTACAGGCCTCACTGGGCATAAACATTAAAAACTGGGGGAACAGCACCGATGGCTATTATCAAGACGTGATGAAACTGTTGACCAACTTGAATGTCGTCACCAACAATGGCCCCAATAGCATTGGCGGCGGCGGCAAACCCCGACAGCCTCTAGCTCCCCCGTTCAAAGGACAGACTTCTTCCAATGGATCTTTTAAAATAATGCCCCTTGGCGATTCAAAAACCGAAGGGGCAGGAGGGGGCGGCCAACAAAGCTGGCGCGGCTATTTGCGCAAAAAACTTACCCAAGATGGCTATACCATTGATTATGTAGGCGACCGCCAAAATTATGCCGATGGCGATGCGGTTCCAAATGACTTGAATCATGCCGGGCATGGGGGCTACACCATTGGCCCCGATAAGGCAACTTTTTGCAATACCTGCGAAACGACCGGCATTATTGAACACCTTGATGACTATTTTAAAAGTAGCGATCCTGATGTGGTGTTGGTGGCCATTGGGATAAATGATTTCTTTAATGATGCCCTCCATCCTACCAATTATCGATATACAGCGCCGCAACGTTACCGCAGTTTGGTGAATAAAATTTTGCGACTCAAACCCAGTGTGAAGATCATCCTGGGAACAATTGAGCCAGTTAGGTGGGATAAAAGTTGGGGCGGTGATCCCAATGAAGCATTGGGCGCATTGAACGCCAAAATCAAAGCCATTGCCGATTCTAGTTTAACGGATAACATCTATTTTGCCGACATCCGGAATCAGATGTTGGTCAATTGGTCAACCAGCGACTATTATGATGATGTACATTTGGGCGCGCAAGGAGCAATAAAAAGCGCTAATGCCTGGTATGAAGCACTGAAACCCGTTTTGAAGAATGTTGTATTCACCCCCATTGCGGTTACTGGCATAGCGGTGGATCCGGTCTCTGCAGCCCTGGAAGTCCAATCCGATTTACAACTCAACTCAACTCTTTTGCCCGCAGACGCGACCAACAAAACGGTGTACTGGAGCAGCAGCAATAATCTTGTAGCGATTGTATCTTCCAGTGGCTTGGTTACTGGCATTGCTCCAGGTAATGCGGTCATCACGGTTTCCAGTGATGAGGGCAACAAAACGGCAACGACTTCAATCAAGGTGATTCCAGCGCCTTATAATTATGCCCAAAATCCAGGTTTTGAACTGGATGCTGCCGAAACCCCAAATCCGCAGAAATGGAAAAAAAGCGGAAGCAATCCCGAAACCAGCTTTACAGAAACTTATAATGGTGCACATGGCGGCCAATACCACCTCACCCATTACAAGGGCAACGCAGCATATAATGTGTATACTTATCAGTTGATTACCGGGCTTCCCAATGGTGCTTACCAATTGAAAGCCTGGATCAAAAACACGGGCGGGCAAACCATTGCCCAAATGACAGCAAAGAATTTTGGAGGCGCCAACCTTTCGGTAAACCTACCGAAGGCCTCCAACTGGACCTTGCTGCAGATCCCTACTATCCAAGTAAGCAATGGCCAATGTGAAATCGGTTTTTACAGCGCTGATGTGGCCAGCTGGAATTACCTATACGCCGACGATATTCAATTCATCAAAATAGAATCGACGGTGACGGCGGTTAATGATCCGCTGGCTCATTTATCGGTTCAAATTTACCCTAACCCATTAACAAACAACACCTTCAATGTGTTTACTCCAGGTATAGAAAGTGAAAAGACCTTAAGCCTTTTCGATGTTTTGGGTAGATTAGTCTATTTGCAAAAACTACCCAAAGGGGAGCGCTACACAATTGACTTAAACGCACTTCAACTCAAAGGAATTTATTGGCTTAAAATATCAACCCTTGAAGATGAAGTGATCAAAAAACTGGTTGTTGAGTAGGAAACGAGCGGAGAGAAAATGTGGATGGGTAGATTTCCGCATAAAAACAATTGCATAACTGCTGTTTTTACTAGAAAAAAACTATTTTTGAAATAATGGATATGCTGCTGGGGTTAGAGCTTGATCAGTATCCTGTTTTGAGCTGCAAATGGTTGAAAACGAGACACCCTTTAGAGGTTGTTCAAATTTTGGATTCTGGGCTCCATGAGGCAAATTTTATTTCATGCTTCGTTAAAATTTTCGCCGTATTGCCCACATACGGCTGCAAATTTTGCCTCGCCTGAAATATACTTCCCTCAGGATGGAAAGGTGAAATTTTGACGAATTTATTTTTTTGACCTGCGAGGCGCAAAGCGCAGGCGTAGCCAAAGCTACGACGAGCATTTGCAACGTAGCAGGACGAAAAAAGAAAGAGACAAAAATCACCTGGTCATCACGAGGGAAGTATAACATTTGCTCTCCTTCGCCTCAGATCCAAAACCTGAACAAGCTTTTAACAAAACAGCAGGTGGCATGATTTAAAAATCAAACAGTTATGACAAATATTGCATTTATAGAAGATAACACGCTGTACCTTAAAACGCTGGTTGAAAGCATTCAAATGCAGCCAGATTTAAATTGTATTCTGGCCGCCCAAAGCGTTGAGGAGTTCTATGAAAAACTACCGCTTCGTGCAAGGCTAAACATTATCTTTGTAGACATCAACCTACCAGGTCAATCAGGGATTGAAGCTTTGCCGGGACTACACTCGCGATTTCCCCAGGCAGAGTTAATTGTACTTACACAACAAGAAGAACCAGCATTATTGTTTAAAGCCATTGTGGCAGGGGCTACGGGTTATTTGATCAAAAACTTTAGTCTAATGCAGTTTCCCACTCTCATCCAAGATCTACTAAAAGGCGGGGCGTTGATATCCCCTAAGATGGCACGCTATCTGGTGCATTATTTTAACCCCTCGGATAAACTCTCGTCGGATAAACCTTTACTTTCTGCCAAAGAAATACAAATACTGACCTTTTTTGCGGATGGCTATTCCTACCAAGATACCGCATTCTTACTGGGCATTTCTTTAGATGGCATCAAGTATTTTGCAAAAAAAATATATCGAAAACTAGGCGTAAATACTAAAATTGAAGCAATTAATGCTATAAAAGAATAGGAATATGGTGATTACCGATGGTGCTGGATAACGGAACTTCTCGCGGGATAGAAAGATAAAATTTTGGCAAAAATAATACTACTGGACATTTTCCAAATGATCGGTTGAGAAACCTTCCAGGTCTCGAAGACCTGGAAGGTTGAAGCTTTCCCACAATTAAAAATGCACAGTAATGTGGGCAAAAATAAAAAGAGAGGAAAATATCTAGTAACCCAGAGAGAAATATTGCGTCACAACCGGGTGTCGTTTTCCAGCTCAATAATCCCTAAAAGATCCATTTATCAGCCCCCTAGACGCCCCTACTAATAATGACTCCAAAATTAAGCTACCCCGTTTATGGTTCTCTCTGCAAATGTTATTCGCGGAGCGGAGCGTTGACTCGCGCTAAGTAATTGCAGCACTGGAAAGTAAAATAATCTTAGAACTCGCTTTAAAGTATTTTTTATGGCTCAATTGACAAGCAACGTATGTGGTGAAAAATGGCGCTTTATAGCCCTATCTATAACCGTATTCTTTTTTTCTTTTGATTTTTGCTTTGGAGCAAAATCTAATGAAGATTCTTTGCAACTGGTCATCAAAAGAAGCACTAATGCCCAAGAACGGTTAGAGGCCATGATTGCTTTGAGCGAGATAAAATTAGCTGACCCCAAAAACAAGCGGCAGTTAATCGAAGCCAAAAAGCTAATTGAACAGGCAGAAATCCTTATCAAAGAAATTAAGTACTCAAAAGGACTAGGTTTGGTAAGCAAGGCGAACGCAAAGTACTGTTACGCAACCGATGATTACCTTTGCGCCGTTCACCATTATGAAAAGGCTGCTACCTATTTTAAACAAGCCAAGGAATTAAAATCTGAAGCTTTTTGTTATTATTGGCTCAGTTATATCTATACTTATTCATTGCCGAACACACAAAAAAGCATCCTTAATGTCCGTAAAATCTTGCCCATAAAAAATGCACTTATCGGTATTAAGGAATATGCACTTATCAATTATGCGTACTATACCCTTGGCGATCAGTACAGAACGATTTACAAAACTGATAGTAGTAATTATTATTTGCAAAAATCCATAACGTTTAGCGAGCAATACAATTTCGATTATTTAAACTCAAGCATACTCCTTTTATACAATATGATTGGGCAAAATGATTTTGCCAAAGCCCTGATCCTGGCCCAAAAGATCATCAAAAAAGGCCAGGATGACAAGAGTCCCAAATATAAAATGTGGGGGTGGTCTAGCATCGGAACCATTTATTCTATTCTTGGAGATTTCTCAAGGTCAGCGCAAGCTTTTGATGAAGCTGTAAAAAATGCCCGCCAGCTTCATGATCAATACTACATTCTAAGTTTCAAAATATCTGCCTTATCGATAAAATCAAGGCTTTATCCTGAACGCAATTTTATCCCCGCAATAGAATTATTGATGGACAGCATGGAAGTTGAGTATCCTTGTGTGTTAGATTTTGAAGAAATAGATAAAATTTACATTCAGCAGCAGCAACCTCAAAAAGCGCTGGCTTTTTATGATGACATCATCAGGCGGGCACAAAACTGCACCGATGTTTTTCATTTAGCGCAAAACATGGCTTTAAAAGCTACCTTATTGGCGGATCTAAAACAATTCCAGCAGGCTAGAATCCTGGCCTTGAAAGCATACCAGCAGGCAAAAGAGGCTAAGGATCCCGAAATCATCAATAAAGTAGAAAGTTTATTGGCTCGTTTGGAGGGCTATATGGGCAATGTTGACAAAGCAGAATATTATTACCAAAAAAGTAAAAAATTTCAAGATTCCGTAGAGGTCTTACGCCGACAGGCAATAGCCAATATTACCGAACGCACCCAGCAGTACTTGGCGAACCTGAAAACTTTAGAGCAAGAGAAGAAACTGTGGATGGTGGAAAAACAAAAAAGGCAATTGACCATCATCTTTCTAGCCTTAGGTTTCTTGGCCGTGTTGGTATTGATCGGTTTGATTGCTGAACGATTGCGCAAAGCAAAAGAATTGCGTACCCTCATCAAGGAATTGATTACCAACCTTGATTTTATCAACAACTCCGTCATTCAAAATACTCAGATTTTTTTACCGGAAGAAGAAACTGGTCAACATCAGCAATCGTCCTTTCCTATTGAGTTGGTAAACACGATCAAAGAAAGTACTCCCAAAGAAAAACAACTGATCAGCAAGTTGGATGAATTGACGCAAACAATTAGCAAGCAACAAAAATTTGTAGCTTCCTTCAAAAAAGAAGCCACCCAAAATGAGGAGCAACTACGGGCATTTACCTACTCCATTAGCCACGACTTGAAGGCGCCCCTCGAAAATGCCAAAAAAACCATCGAACTCCTTCATTTTAATTATGCTCCGCTAATCACACCGCAATTGCAGCGCCACATCGAAGATTTTATGTTGATTATTCAGCAAATGCATGCAATGATTGACGGGATCGCCGCTTTTAGCTATGCCGACCATACGGCCATGAGCCTGAAATCAATGAATTTGTCGTTTTTAATGGATGGCATCATCGATCAGTTGATCGCTCTAGAACCCGCTGCAAAATTAGATTTCATCCATGTGGAACAGCCCATTCCTGAAGTTTACGGCGATCCTCTCCTATTGAGACAATTGTTCTTTAATCTGCTTAGCAATGCGGTGAAATTCACCAAGGGCGCGGCAAGCCCGCACATTCAAATTAGTGGAAAAGACCTAGGTTCGTCTATTTTGATCACTATTGCCGATAACGGCGCGGGTATTCCACTGGCTGCTCAGCCGCATCTTTTTCAATTGTTCTTCTCTGCTCATGATCGGCAACAATTTGCAGGTACGGGGGCAGGGCTGGCCATTACCAAAAGAATTGTGGATCGCCATAACGGGAGCATCCGCATTGAAAGTGCAGGTGCAAACCAGGGCACTACCGTTTTTGTAGAATTGCCTCTTGGAGCCCAGAATCCAAAACCTGAACAAACTCTAAATACTGGTGGTGAAAATGTACCTTTATTATTCACCGGTTCCTAAAATTAGAACTCGTTTTAAAGTAACATGAATTCTGAAATAGTGAATGGGGGCAGAGCCGAAATGGTGCCGTCGCTAGCGCGACTTGGTATAAAATGTTGACCGTTTTCTATAGACGGATTCGCCACTAGCGTGGCTTTGATGCTACTGAAGGGCGCTAGCCCTGTTTCCGTCTATAGAAAATTCTGTAGAGACGCGATTAATCGCGTCTCTACATCGAGCCGCGTAGCGGCGACACGAGTGGTTGATTATGACCCAATTTTGCTACTTTTTTTCATAATTCATTCTGTATCAGCTACTATAAGTCAAAAATCACGTTAAAGTAGTATTTTTTATGGCTCAATTTACAAGTAAGGTGTGGCGTAAAAACTGGCTTTTAATAGCCCTATCTGTAACCGTATTCTTTTTTTCTTTTGATTTTTGTTTTGGAGCAAAATCCAATGAAGATTCTTTGCAATTATTAATCAAGCGGAGCCCAAATCCAAAGGTGCGACTAGAAGCCTTAATCAGCCTGAGTAAGATAAAAACCGCTGACCCAAAAGACAAAAGGCAACTAAGTGAGGCCAAAAGACTAATTGACCAAGCACAAGCACTTTCAAAAGAAATTAACTATCCAAAAGGGCCAGGATTGGTATTAAAAGCGAATGGAAATTACTACTACGCCATTGGTGATTACCCCCTTTCCGTCCAGTATTATGAAAAGGCTGCCGCTTATTTTAAACAAATTAGGGAATCAAAACTAGAGGCTAGCTGCTATTACACTATCTGTCTGACTCATGTTAGTAAATTGCCGGACCCCGAAAAATGTATCCTCTATGCCCGTAAGGTTTTGCAGTTCAGACAAGATTACATCCGCGTGGAGCATTACGATACTCTTAATATTGCCTATTACATCATAGGCGAGAAGTACAGAAATTTCTACAAAGTTGACAGTAGCAATTATTATTTGCAAAAATCGATCTCATTTAGTGAACAATACAATTTAGATTATTTAAATGCCAGTGTCCTGTTAATGTACAATATGCTTGGGCAAAATAATTATGCCGAAGCCTTGATGATAGCCCAAAAAATCATCAAAAAAGGCCAAACCCAAAAAGACCCCAACTCCGAAATGTGGGGATGGTCGAGTATAGGAAGTATTTACGCTCAGCTTGGAGATATCAAAAGGGCAGCACATGCTTATGAAAAGGCCGAAAAAAGCGCCAAGCAGCTTAATGATTGGTACTATTCTCAAACTTTAAAAATATTTTCGCTATTGTTTAAAGCCAAGCTTTATCCCAATCGTGATTTTATCCCTGCTTTAGAATCGGCGATCGACAGTATGTCTCTTAAATATCCTTGTATTTTAGGTCAACAAGACATGGGCGAGATTTACATTCAACAGCACCAACCTCAAAAAGCGCTGGCTTTTTATGATGGCATCATCCAGCGGGCGAAAAACTGCAACGATGTTTTTAATTCGGCGCAAAGTATGGCTCTAAAAGCTACGTTATTGGCCGATCTAAAACAATTTAGGCAGGCTAGAGCCTTGGCCTTAAAAGCGTACCAGCAGGCCAAGGAGGCCAAGGATCCCGGAATCATCAATAAAGTAGAAAGCTTGTTGGCTCGGTTGGAAGGCTATATGGGCAATGCTGACAAAGCAGAATATTATTACCAAAAAAGCAAAAAATTTCAAGATTCCGTAGAGGTCTTACGCCGGCAGGCAATAGCCAATATTACTGAACGCACCCAGCAGTACCTGGCAAACCTGAAAACTTTAGAGCAGGAGAAAAAACTATGGATGGTAGAAAAACAAAAACGGCAACTGACCATCATCTTTCTGGCCTTAGGCTTATTAGCCGTATTGGTATTGATCGGTTTGATTGTTGAACGGTTGCGCAAAGAAAAAGAATTGCGTACCCTCATCAAGGAATTGATTACCAACCTTGATTTTATCAACAATTCCGTCATTCAAAATACCCAAATTTTTTTACCGACTGAGCAAGCTGATCACCCTCAACAATCGTCCTTTCCTATTGAGCTGGTAAACACGATCAAAGAAAGTACCCCCAAAGAAAAACAACTGATCAGCAAGCTGGATGAGTTGACGCAAACAATTAGCAACCAACAAAAATTTGCAGCTTCCTTCAAAAAAGAAGCCATTCAAAATGAGGAGCAACTGCGGGCATTTACTTACTCTATTAGCCACGACTTGAAGGCGCCGCTCGAAAGTGCCAAAAGAATCATCGAGCTCCTTCACCTAAAATATGCTCCGCTGATCACCCCACAATTACAGCTCCACATCGAAGATTTCATACAGATCATTCAGCAAATGGATGAAATGATTGACGGGATTGCCGCTTTTAGCTTTGCCGATCATACGGCCATGAATTTAAAACCTACGGATTTGTCGTTTTTAATTTCTGGTATCATCAAACAGCTAGCCGATACAGAGTCCGATGCAAAATTGAATTTCATCCACTTGGAGCGACCTATTCCTGAAGTTTACGGCGACCCCCTCCTGTTGAGACAATTGTTCTTTAATCTGCTCAGCAATGCGGTAAAATTCACCAAGGGCGCTGCAAACCCAAATATTCAAATTAGTGGAAAAGACCTAGGTTCGTCTATTTTGATCACCATTGCCGATAATGGCGCGGGTATTCCTCTGGCTGCACAACCCCGTCTTTTTCAATTGTTCTTCTCCGCTCATGATCGGCAACAATTTGCGGGTACGGGGGCAGGACTGGCCATTGCCAAAAGAATTGTGGATCGCCATAACGGAAGCATCCGCATTGAAAGTGCGGGTGCAAACCAGGGCACTACCGTTTTTGTAGAATTGCCTCATGGCGCTACGAATACACTTCCCTCGAGATGACCAGGTGTTTTTTTGTAAAAGTTACAGCTTTCCATACCGAGGGAAGAATAGGACAAAGAGAGAGCCGTCGCGACAAAGACAATAAGCGAGTATTAATGATTCCATAAACACAAAGAAAACCTACGTAAGGACCTATCTCTTATATTTGATCCCAGCACATATTCACCAAACAATCAGTACTGAGTTAATACCTTCTTGTCGGGGATACCTTCCCTGACACTACTGATTTTGTATTCTAGTACCATCAACAATTTGAATTTCATTCACAAACAACATAAATATGAAAATAGGATTTATTGGTCTTGGTAAAATGGGCTTCAACATGGTTCATCGATTGTTGGATCACCACCACGAAGTAGTGGTATGGGATCGGTCTGCAGAAAGCATTCAAGCGATTGAAAAGCTAGGAGCGATTGGTGCACATTCATTGCAAGACCTGATCGAAAAGCTTCCCGACCAAAAAATTGTATGGTTAATGGTTCCAGCGGGAAAACCAGTTGACGAAAACCTGGATGCTTTACTGGCAGTTCTTGGTAAAAACGACATTGTAATTGATGGTGGCAACTCGTATTGGAAAGAAACCCAACAACGTGCTGAAAAGGCTGCTCAAAAAGGGGTAGACTTTTTGGATTGTGGTACCAGCGGCGGGGTATGGGGGCTACAAAATGGCTATTGCTTGATGTATGGCGGTCCGCAGAAAGCAGCGGAACTGCTTGAACCCGTCTTCAAATCCTTGGCTCCAGAAAATGGCTATGTATACTGTGGCCCTTCAGGTACCGGTCATTTGGTTAAGATGGTGCACAATGGCATTGAATATGGTATGATGCAATCTTATGCCGAAGGTTTTGAGATCCTCGCAAAAACCCCCTATGGTCTTGACTTAACCAAAATTGCTGATGCTTGGCAGTATGGCAGCGTAGTACGCTCTTGGTTGCTGGAATTAGCCGTAAATGCACTGAAAGAAGATCCAAAACTGGAACAACTGAAAGACTTTGTAGCCGACAGCGGCGAAGGGCGTTGGACGGTTCAAACGGCCATCGATTTTGACGTTCCTGCTCATGTTATTACGGCATCCTTGTACACACGTTTTCAATCGCGGCAAGAGGAGTCTTTTGCTATGAAAATGCTTGCTGCGTTGAGAAACCAGTTTGGTGGACATGCCATTAAAACCAAATAATAATCCTCAAGATGACAACCAACGATAGCCATGTTTACGTCATTTTTGGCGCGTCCGGCGATCTTACCAAGAGAAAGTTAGTCCCTGCACTGTATTCTCTTTTTGTCCAGCATTTATTACCCGAGAAGTTTGCACTATTGGGCGTTTCCCGATCCAGCTTCACCAATGAAGCGTTTCGGGAAGCGATGAAATCAGCTATTCATGAATTTAAGGAAATTGCTGACGCCAGCCGAATTGATGAGTTTGTTCAAAAAATATTTTATACCCCGCTCAAAGTTGATGATGCCGCGGCCTACCCTGCATTCAAATCCCAACTGACCGCCCTGAGAAGTCAGGAGCAAATCAGCGGGAACACCGTTTTTTATTTATCAACTCCGCCGAGTTTGTACGGCGTAATTCCAGTCCACTTGGCATCCGTGGGATTGAACTCCGAAACAGATGGCTGGAAACGATTGATTATCGAAAAACCATTTGGGTATGATTTGGAGTCGGCAATGGCGCTCAAAGATCGCTTGCTGGGGCATTGGAGCGAAGAACAGATTTTCAGAATTGACCATTATTTAGGAAAGGAAACGGTCCAGAATCTATTGGTTACTCGTTTTTCAAATGGAATTTTCGAACCGCTCTGGAACCGCAACTACATCCACCATGTAGAAATCACTGCTTCCGAAAGCATTGGTGTAGAGCAAAGAGGCGGATATTATGAAACTTCTGGTGCATTGCGCGATATGGTTCAAAACCACTTGCTACAAGTAGCGGCTATTACCGCGATGGAATCCCCCTCGTCGCTTGATCCCATCGCCATTCGCAACGAGGTATTGAAGGTGTTTCAATCTTTTCGTCCTATCCGCAAGGAAGATGTCAAAACCCAAGCCATTCGAGGTCAATATTCGGCTGCTACCATTAAAAACGAAGTAGTCAATGGGTATCGCGAAGAAGATGGCGTAGATCCCAATTCTACCACCGAGACCTACGCGGCGATAAAATTCTACATCGACAATTGGCGGTGGGGCGGCGTACCCTTTTACATCCGTACAGGTAAACGTTTGCCAACACGCGTAACCGAGGTAGTCATTCATTTCAAACCAACGCCCCATTTCCTTTTTTCACAAGGACCCGCTTTTATGTCCAGCAACCAATTGGTTATTCGGATTCAACCCGACGAGGGCATCCTCCTGAAATTTGGGATGAAAACTCCAGGTGCAGGTTTTGATGTACAACATGTGAACATGGATTTCCACTACTCAGACCTAACCAACCAAAGGATCCCTGCGGCATACGAACGCTTGATTTACGATTCTATGAAGGGCGATGCAACCTTGTTTGCTCGTACGGAAGAAGTAATTGAAGCTTGGAAATTCCTCTCTCCGGTGATTGATGCCTGGAAACACGACAAGGAAATGCCGCTAAATGGCTATCCTGCTGGCACTTGGGGGCCGGAGCTGGCAGATGGGCTGATTGAAGGTAAAAATTTGACTTGGCGTTACCCTTGCAAAAATTTATCAAACGATGGCATCTACTGTGAACTTTAGCTTTGAAAACTACAAATACATCGGAGCACCTTTTAATATATCAACCGCTCGAGTTCCCAAAAATCTATCCGAATGATCGATATTAAAAACACCATATTGGCTGGCGACACTGGCGGTACCAAGACATTGCTGTCATTGTACCAGGAGCAAGACGGTGAACGCGTGGAGATCAAAACTTCCCATTATTCCAGCAATGACTTTTCGAGTCTGGAAGCCATCATTCAAGATTTTTTGCAAGACTGTACGGGCATACCTATGGCTGCTGCATTTGGGATTCCCGGTCCGGTGATCGATGGGTACGTAAAATCTACCAATCTGCCCTGGACGCTTGACGAGCGGGAGTTAAGCAAACAAACTGGTATACCAAGGGTGAAACTCGTGAATGACCTTGTCGCTACCGCTTATTCATTACCGGAACTCACTCCAAGTGAATTGTTTAACATCAAACCTGGCAAGACCCCAAAAGATCCACAACGGTATGTGGTTCTTGCTCCCGGTACCGGTTTGGGACAATCTTTTCTGGTTCGCCAAAATGGAAAAACGATAGTGATTCCGTCGGAGGGCGGTCATGCCGACTTCGCTCCTACAAACAATTTGGAAGTAGAGGTGTGCCAATTTCTTTTAAACCGATTTGGCCACGTCAGTTACGAACGGATCATCTCTGGTAAAGGCATTCCAAACCTATTTGATTTTCTGATTGAAGCCAAAAAGATGCAACCAGAAGCTGAAACACTCGAACAGATGAAAACTCGGGACAAGGCAACGGTTATTTCCGAAATGGCTTTAAAACAAAAAGATGCCGTCTGTGTCGAAGCCATGGACATTTTTGTGTCCATCCTTGGCGCCAATGCCGGCAATTTAGCGCTCTCATTTTTGGCTGATGGCGGGATTTATCTCGCTGGCGGTATCCCTTTTAAAATCCTTCCTAAACTCATTGATGGGTCTTTTGTGCGCAATTTTTTAAACAAGGGAAGATTACAGTGGTTGCTTGATCCGATTCCGGTAAATGTAATCACCAACAATCGCGCCGCTTTAAAAGGCTCGGCACAAATAGCCTTTGAAATCAATAAATAACCTAACCACAATGGAACAAAATCTCGATCAACTTTGCATTAATACCATACGGACTTTGTCTATGGATGCGGTTCAAGCCGCCAATTCTGGCCACCCGGGTACACCAATGGCATTAGCACCCGTTGCTTACACGGTTTACGATCGCTTCATGAAATTCAATCCAGCGAATCCGGATTGGGTCAACCGCGATCGTTTTATTCTGTCCGCAGGCCATGCTTCGATGTTGCTTTACAGTACGCTGCACATCACTGGTTACGATGTATCTCTTGACGACATCAAAACTTTCCGTCAGCTCCACAGCAAATGCGCGGGTCATCCTGAATTTGGCCATACGCCAGGCGTTGAGACCACCACCGGCCCGCTGGGTCAGGGAGTTGCCACCAGTGTGGGGTTTGCGATAGCCCAAAAATGGCTGGCCGAACGCTTCAATAAACCTGGATACAACCTGATTGATTATAGCATTTTTGCGCTAGCCGGTGATGGTTGTATGATGGAAGGAATTTCGGGAGAAGCCGCTTCATTGGCTGGTCACTTGGGGCTGGACAATCTGGTTTGGATGTACGACAACAACCGCATTACTATTGAAGGAAGTACTAGTCTAGCGTTTACGGAAGATGTGGCTACCCGATTTATTGCCTATGGCTGGAATGTACTGAGAGTTGGCGATGCAAATGATTTGGAGATGCTTAGTCGCGCCATCCGTATTGCTGAAAAAGAAAAAGGTAGACCCACGCTAATCATCGTTGACAGCCACATTGCTTATGGCGCCCCAACCAAACAAGATACCCATGGCGCACATGGATCGCCTCTTGGAGAGGAAGAGATCAAAGCCACCAAGGCTTTCTATGGCTGGGATCCTGAAAAGAAGTTTTTTGTACCCGATGAAGTAAAAAAATATGCACAAGACATTGCTGCGAGAGGAAAAAAACAGAATACAGCATGGAATGATTTGTTTGCTCAGTACAAAACAGCATATCCTGAATTGGCTTTAGAGTTAGAACTCATTCAAAAACATGAACTTCCAGCAGGTTGGGACAGCGCTATTGTTCCTTTTGAGGCCGGAACGAAGGTATCAGGAAGGGTGGCCAGCGGTAAAGTACTCAATGCCATTGCTACCAAGGTTCCTTTTATGATTGGCGGATCAGCAGATCTTTCTCCTTCTACCCTCACGGATATCAAACAGGCGGCTAGTTTCCAGAAAGATAGCTATGGCGGAAGAAACATTCACTATGGCATCCGCGAGCATGCCATGGGCTCTATTGCCAACGGCATTGCCTTAAGTGGATTAAAGACTTTTGCCTCCACTTTTTTGGTTTTTTCTGATTATGCTCGCTCCTCGATCCGCCTTTCGGCATTGATGCGGCTCCCTGTAACCTATATTTTCACCCACGATAGTATTGGAGTGGGTGAAGATGGCCCTACGCATCAACCCATTGAACACATCGCTTCCTTGAGAGCTATTCCAAACCTAGAAGTAATTCGTCCTGCTGATGGCAATGAAGTTGTCGTGATGTGGAAGTACATCATGGAATCCAATCACACTCCTACTGCTTTGATTTTGAGCAGACAAGACCTACCAGTGCTGGATCGCACCAAATATGCCCCAGCTGAAGGTGCGTTGAAAGGCGGTTATGTGCTGGCGGATAGCGAAGGCGTACCTGATGTCATCTTAATTGCAACGGGATCCGAAATAGAGATCGCAGTAGACGCCTATGAGATTCTGAAAAAAGAGGGCATCAAAGCAAGGGTAGTCAGCATGCCAAACTGGAATTTATACGAACGCCAAAGCCCCGAATATTGGGAATCGGTGTTGCCAAAAGCTGTAAAAGCTCGGGTAGCAATCGAAGCAGGATCAACTTTTGGCTGGCGTAGATTTGTGGGCTTACCCGGCGAAGGTGCAGTATTGGGCATGAGAACCTTTGGGGCATCTGGAAAACTAAGCACCCTTTTGGAGGAATTTGGTTTGACGGTAGATGCTACGGTAAAAACAGCTAAATCTCTTCTCCAATAACTTAGAGCTTTTACGGAGTTCGGATTCTGAGGTAAAAGAAAGCAAATTTATTTCAGAACCGAAATTCGACCAAACTCTTAAAATCCTCTCGATCATGAAAATTGGAATTGCATCTGATCATGGCGGTTTTGAAATAAAAGAACAGTTGAAAGTTCGCTTAGCAAAAGCAAATATCACTGTACTCGATTTTGGAAATCAGGTACTCAACCCCAGTGATGACTACCCCGATTTTGTGTTGCCGCTTGCAAGAGCGGTTGCACAAGGCGAGGTAGAACGCGGCATCGCAATCTGTGGCAGCGGAGTTGGAGCTTCCATTGCCGCCAACAAAGTTGCTGGAGTGAGATCAGCACTGGTTCACGACCACTTCTCGGCCCACCAAGGAGTAGAGGACGACGACATGAACATTTTGTGTCTAGGAGGCCGGATCATTGGCATTGAAACCGCCACTGAGATCGCTTTTGTGTTCCTAAATGCTAAGTTTTCCCATGAAGAACGCCATGTGCGCAGACTACGAAAAATAGCATTGTTTACTGCTGATGAATCTAATTCTAGAAAGGGAAATGATGCGGGCTACACCGCTGGCATTCCCTTGTAACAACCAATAAAACAAACATCATGAATGCAAATACTCAAAATCTTTACCAGCAAGGCGTAAGTCTGTGGCTCGACAACATAACCCGAAAAATGCTCGATAATGGCTTACTAGAACGCTATATCGCAGATTTGGGAATAACTGGACTCACCTCCAATCCTTCAATTTTTGAAGCAGCCATCGCCAAATCCAGCGATTACGACGCGGCCATCCTCCAATTGAGCAAACGCGGGCTTTCTGATGAAGCAATCTTTTTTGACCTCGCTATTGAAGATATCCAGCGGGCTGCCGATCTTTTTTTGCCTATTTTTAATAAGACCAACGGACTTGACGGCTTCGTATCCATTGAGGTATCTCCTTTGCTTGCTTATGATACGGAAAACACCCTCAAAGCGGCCAAAGATATTCACCAGAGAGTAAACCGCCCCAATGTATTTATAAAAATTCCTGGTACCCCCGAAGGACTTCCCGCCATCGAACAAGCGATTGCTGCTGGTATTCCTATTAATGTGACTTTGTTGTTTTCTGCTGAACAATATGAAGCAGCAGCTATGGCTTATTTACGAGGAGTGGAAACGCGCATCGAAAACGGCTTAAATCCCGATGTAAGATCCGTTGCTTCGGTTTTTGTGAGTCGCTGGGATAGAGCAGTTACCCAGTCCGCTACCCCTGACTTGCAGAATAAATTGGGCATTGCGGTGATGCAAAAAACCTACCATACCTATCAAAAGTTTTTAAGCTCGCCACGGGTACAAAGAGTGATGAACTACGGCGGGTTCCCACAGCGCTTACTATGGGCAAGCACAGGGACCAAAGATCCCAATATATCGGATGTGTTGTATGTAAATTACTTGGTGGCGCCCTATACGGTAAATACCATTCCCGAAAATACTTTATTGGCTTTTGCCGACCATGGTTCAGCTGGCGCCACCATGACTGATGATACTACAGCGGCCGATCAAATCATCCAGCAATTCGAGAAATTGTCTATCAATTATTTGCAATTGGCTACACAATTGCAAAAAGAAGGCGCCGAATCATTCAACGTCTCTTGGGCTAACTTGATCAACAGCATCGCTAACAAAAAAAATCAATTATAATTCTAACCATATGAAGGCTACATTAACTGGTTTGAAAAGTTGGAAGTCGCTTCAAAAACACTTTGAAACGATAAAAAACGGCGCCATCAAAACGTTTTTTGAAAAAGACCCTACCCGCGGACAAAAGTTCGTGGTTAAGGATTTGGACATCTATTTTGACTATTCCAAACACCGCATTACTGAAGAGACCCTGCAACTACTGCTCAATTTGGCAACAGAAAAAGGACTGGAAGCCCGAAGAACGGCTATGTTTTCTGGTGAAAAAATAAATACTACCGAAAATAGAGCGGTGTTGCATACTGCTCTGCGGGCGCCAAAAGGATCCACAATCCTGGTAGATGGCCGCAACGTGGTGCCTGATGTTCACGCCGTATTGGATAAAATGGCTAGTTTTTCTAATAGAATCCGTAGCGGTGAATGGAAAGGCTATACCGGCAAACCCATTAAAACCATTGTAAACATTGGTATTGGCGGTTCCGATCTTGGTCCCGTAATGGCCTATGAAGCGCTAAAATATTATAGCCACCGCGACCTTTCCTTCAAATTTGTCTCCAATGTTGATGGAAATGATTTTTCCGAAGCAGTAGAAGGGCTTGCTGCCGATGAAACCCTCTTTATTGTATCCTCCAAAACTTTTACTACCCTCGAAACAATGACCAACGCCCAAACGGCAAGAACTTGGTCTTTGGGACAATTGGGTGATCCGGCTGCAGTAGCCAAACATTTTGTCGCTGTTTCTACCAATGAGGCAGAGGTCACAAAATTTGGAATTGACCCTGCCAATATGTTCGGTTTCTGGGATTGGGTTGGGGGAAGATATTCCATGAGTGCTGCCATTGGTTTATCTACCATGATTGCCATAGGACCCGACCATTATCATGAGCTACTGGATGGTTTGCATCAAATGGACGAACATTTTCGCACCGCGCCATTAAGCAAAAACATCCCGGTCATTATGGGGCTTCTGGGGCTTTGGTACGCCGATTTTTTTGGCGCTCAAACTCAGGCGGTTTTTCCCTATGAAAACTACTTGAAGCGCTTTCCAGCCTATTTACAACAGCTGACCATGGAAAGCAATGGCAAACACGTTACGCTGGATGGCGAACCCGTCAACTACGCCACTGGGGTAGTTTATTGGGGGGAACCAGGCACCAACGGGCAGCATTCGTTTTACCAATTGATCCATCAAGGTACCCTATTGATCCCTTGTGATTTTATTGGCTTCAAGGATTCACTCCACATCCTACCTCCTCATCAAGATTATTTGATCGCCAACATGATTGCCCAAGGCGAGGCGCTTGCCTTTGGAAAAACGAGCGAACAAGTTCGTGCAGAAGGAATATCTGAGCAGTTGGCGCCACATAAAGTTTTTGAAGGAAATCGTCCATCATCTACCTTTTTCCTTGATAAATTAAGCCCCAGAAATTTGGGCAAATTGGTTGCGATGTATGAACACTGCGTTTTTGTGCAGGGGGTAATTTGGGACATCAATCCTTTTGATCAAATGGGCGTAGAATTGGGAAAAGTATTGGCGCAAAACATCATTCTTGAGTTGCAATATAAGGACGTTGCGTTGCACCACGATTCTTCTACCAATGCATTGATTGAATTCTATCGCAATTAATCGCCAACTATGATCAAGGTCGTTATTTTTGATCTGGATGGAACGTTGATCCAAACCGAGATCCTTAAAGCACAATCGTACGCGCAGTCGATTCACAGTTTGACAAAAAAAACGGTGTCTGAAAACAAGGTGATGGACGGTTTTAAAAAATACATTGGACTTTCCCGTACCGAAGTTGTAGAAGGCTTAGTAGAAGAATTTCAACCGGAGCTGGAACAGGTTTTTCCTAACGATGACGATGAAAGCATTCGGCAAATGGTGCTTGCTCGACGTTTTGAGATCTATGAAGCCATGATCAATGATCCAGCGCTGATGTCGAACTTTTTTTGTCCTTATAATCAAAGTTTGCTTAATGCAGTTCATACTGATCATTACCAGACTGCTTTAGCTACCATGTCGAATGAAACAGAAGTAGAAAAAGTATTAAAAATCATGAACATCAAAGATCAGTTTAATACGATATTTACACGTGACAAAGTGAACAAGGGGAAACCTGATCCAGAAATTTATTTGGCCATAAAAGACTACTTTCAGGTGAAGCCAGAAGAATGTTTGGTCATTGAAGATTCCGTCAATGGGATAAAGGCGGGATTAAATGCGGGAATGTTTGTTTTTGCAGTTACCAATTCCATAACTCGGGAATCCGTACATGCTGCTAATTTGCTTCCTCCAAAATTTATAGTCGATGATCTTACCGAATTAAAGACTAGAGTGTACGATTTTTTTAAAATGCAATCAGAATTCTAGCAATAGGTTGGACTTTGCCCTAATTACCTCAAAGGGGCAAAGTCCATTTAAGAGCTTATTCAGGTTTCTGGTTCGATCTCGAAAATGAGTTCATTCACCACATGGAAGCGCGAAAAACGTGGTACATCCCGACAAAGTTGGTACGAATTTTGGCCATTTGCAGCACTAATAAAAAATCCAAATACACGCTCAAACATACACCGAACAATGAACGATATAAAAATAACTAAAATTGATCTTCCTGAGATTGAAGCATTACAAGCAATTGGAAGACAAACATTTTTTGAAACATTTGCATCCGGAAATACCGAAGAAAACATGCAAAAATATTTAGAAGAAGGTTTCACAGTAGACAAATTAACTACTGAATTGACTAACCCATATTCTGAATTTTACTTCGCCCAACTTGACAATAAAGTAATAGGATACTTAAAAATAAACTTTGGTCAAGCCCAAACCGAACTTAATGATAATAAGGCACTTGAAGTAGAACGGATATACGTGCTCAAAGAATTTCACGGGAAAAGGGTTGGTCAAATTTTATACGATAAAGCTTTTGACATAGCAAAACAAGCAAATGCTGACTACTTGTGGTTAGGTGTTTGGGAAGAAAACCCCAGAGCAATAAATTTTTATAAGAAAAATGGATTTGTTGAATTTGACAAACATATTTTCAAATTAGGCGATGATGAACAGACGGATATTATGATGAAATTAATCCTGTGATTGGATTTTAGATCCCTGGCTCCATAAGAGTGTGTTTGGATTTTTTTTCGAACAGCGTTGGCATACAAATAAATTTTTAATCTAAGAGCAACTTCGCCTGTTGCCTCAATTCTGGCAAATCGCGAACCAATAGCCGTCGCCGGTCAAAAGTAAGAATGTTGCGCGCTCGCAAATCATTGAGCAGTGTAGTCACAGTCTGTCTTGATGTAGATGTTAAATTGGCAATTTCTTGGTGCGTAATAAATTTGCGTACCTCCACCTCAAAACCAACTTGGTGACCTTTTTTTGCTACTAAATCGAGTAAAAAATCAATGATGCGAGTACGTGAATTTTTAAAGCTCATCGATTCCAATCTTTTTTCCATATCCAACAATCGTGCTCCAACGATTTTCATTAGGTTGTAATTCAATGAATGATTTATTCGTTGCTTCAAGTCTTTCGTTTCTAAAACACATAGTATACAACTTTCCATAACGAAAGCAAAGTCGCGACGGCTGCCTTCTTCAAGTAAGGCCAACTCACCAAATACTTCGCCCTTATTCAGTATTGCCTTGGTAATTTCTTTGCCGGATGGGCCATAAGCACCAATCTTAACTTGCCCTTCAATCAAAAGAAAAATTCGGTCAGATTCGTCTTCTGGTACATACACAAAATCCCCACGTTTAAACCTTTTGTGCTGGTGTGAGCCAAAATCCCCACAGCCAATTTTTTGTGGCGATATGGAAGTTACCTGCTCAATCTCTTTGTACAACCAAAGTAACTGTTGCATAATAAATGTGTTTTGTATAATCAGAATGTAGTTTGAGTCAATAGCATTCTAAGAGTGTGTTTGGATTTTTAGTTCGCAAGCGAAAACGAGGCAAGATTTGTACCAGCGAGGCACGAAAAACGTGGCACAGTTCCGATCATATCGGAAAGAGTGTAGTTCCGACATCGTCGGAAGACAGAACAGCGCTACATGAGTATTTTCGTAACGAAGCTGGGATGAATTTTGGCCATTTGCAGCACGAATAAAAAATCCAAACACACTCTAATGCATCACTAGGCACATATAGACCTTGATACACAAGTAGTGGGTTATTAGTCATCAGCGGTTGAATTAATCTAGAAAAGGAATTCCTTTTGGCAAAGTATTAATGGACTGAAAAAAAGGTATCTGGAGTTATGGATTGATCTTTGTATTTGTAACCTAATCCAACTCAAGGGCATTGCTATTTGAAAACAATAATCCCGTCACCCTTTTCAATCGCAAAATCGGAAAACCTAGGCTTTGTTGGAAGTCATTCGTTAGAAAAAAACTACCCGAACGGGTAGTTTGCTGTTTATTTTTTTTGCGAACAACATGTTTCTATTTGTCTTTCTAGGAACAATCACAAGCTCTTGAAGTTTTTAATCCTACTTTGTCGCTGAAAAAAACGGATAAAGCCACAATTATATGCCCACTACAAAACTGGCTAGCGTGGATTTTTTACCCTCGTGATCCCCCAAACTTCATCCAAACTCTCGGCCTATAACAAACAGCAACACTTGTCCGCACATCGACAAGTGCCCCCACTTATTTGTAGCCCGGGGGACGCTTCGTAAAAACTGATTGCTGCAAATTTGTGGCATGAATAACGAAGTAAAAAAACACCATGCTCTGCCCTATTTGTCTTCAATCTAATAAAACCCTGGTACACCATTTTAATGGCGCACTTGATGAACCAATTGTAGAACAACTCCAAATGGAATCACCCGAGTGGCAGCCTAATTTGGGTGCTTGCACCCGATGCATCGATCAGGCTCAAATTGAATTTTGGTCTACGCAAGAAGCCTTATCCCCTCACACCACAGTAGATGGGTATAAAATTTTACCTCTCCCTCAGCGCTTGGGAGCTCATCCAGATTATTCGGGCAAGGGCATCACCATTTGTTTCATTGATAGCGGTTTTTATCCTCATCCTGACATCAAAAAACGCATTCTCTGCATTGAAGATTTGTCTTATTCCAACACCAGCGTTGCATCCATTCCAAGTTCCAATAGTTGGCATGGAACCATGACTTCGGTAGTTGGAACCGGGGATGGAACCGCGTCAAATGGTGTCTACCAGGGCTTAGCAGCCTCTTCAAAACTGGTTTTACTCAAGGTAGCGGATGAAACAGGAAGAATTAGTGGAGAAAACATCGCCAAAGCAATTCAATGGGCCATTGATAATCGGAAAAAATTTGCCATTCGCATCCTCAATTTATCGGTTACTGATGATTGGTCGACCTCTTATCGCATCAATGCCGTGGATCAGGCCATTCAAAAAGCAACTGAGGCCGGAATAGTAGTAATAGTAGCTGCTGGTAATGATGAGCATGCGTTGGTAAAGGCGCCTGCCAATAGCCCGCACGCCATCACAATCGGCGGCTTAGATGACCACAATACCTTACATCCGGTCAACCAAAGTTGGTATCCTTCTACTTTTGGGACTACGGTTGATGGTTTTCAAAAACCAGACCTTATCGCTCCAGCTATTTGGATACCCGCTCCTATCTTACCAATGACCCAAAATCATGAACAAGCGGGGATGCTCTTTGCCTTGATCAAAACTAAAAACTCAAGGTATTTGAAAGCAAAATATTCCAATACTGCCACTCAACTCGGTTTTAACCCATTATTGGTGCTAGGAAAAGACGAAGACATTCGAAAAAAGCTAGCAGACGAAATAGGACAGCGTAAACTGATTACACCAGATTATCAGCATGCTGATGGTACTTCTTTTGCTGCTCCGATTGTAAGCGGGATTGTAGCACAAATGCTAGAAGCTGATCCAACGCTGACGCCTCAAAAAATTAAGGAAGTACTGAGCCAAACCGCTCGAAGCTTGCCCAATTTATCTACTGAACGACAAGGAGCTGGAGTGGTTCACGCGCTCAATGCGGTGAAGGCTGTAACAAAAATAGCTCAACCAAGATCGCCCATTGTTTTCTTTTGATCAAATATTTTAAATCGCAATTGTATGAATCATTTTGATGTAATCATCATTGGCACTGGTGCTGGTGGTGGAACGCTGGCGCAACATCTAGCGCCTTCCGGCAAAAAAATCTTGATCTTGGAAAGAGGAACCTTTGTGCCCCGCGAAAAAGACAATTGGAGTACCCAGGCCGTATTTCTCGACCAGAAATATACCACCACCGAAACCTTTGTCGACAAAAAAGGGAAAGATTTCCGCCCAGGCATGCATTATTATGTAGGAGGAAACACCAAATTTTACGGCGCCGCACTGTTGCGCATGCGCGAAACAGATTTTGGCGAAGTGAAACATTTTGGAGGGGTTTCTCCGGCATGGCCAATTGAGTACAAAGACTTGGAGCCTTACTATACCCAGGCAGAAAAGCTCTACCATGTTCATGGATTACGTGGCGTTGACCCTACTGAGCCTTGGGCTAGTGAAGCCTTTCCTTATGCGCCACTGCCTCATGAGCCACGTATTGAAGAATTAAACGGAGATTTACAAAAACTCGGATTAAAGCCTTTCCCTTTACCTATTGGAGCACGATTAGCTGAAAATCCTGGCGATGCGCCGGCAGTTTTGGATCGTTTTGATGGCTTCCCTGATCCTTCTGAAGCCAAGGCAGATGCACACGTGGTGGGCATCAAATCTGCCTTGCAACATCCCAACGTAACACTTTTAACCGAGTGTTATGTAGAAAGACTCAACACCAATACATCTGGTGACGCGGTAAAGGAAGTGGTTGTCAAAAAAGGGGAAGAAATCCTTTACTACAGTGCCGATATCGTAGTGGTTGCTTGCGGTGCTATCAATTCAGCTGCCTTACTTTTGCGTTCAGCCAATGAACAACACCCCAATGGCCTTGCCAACAGCTCCGACGTAGTAGGTCGTCATTACATGTGCCACAACAACTCCGCCCTTTTGGCCATTTCAAAAAAACCAAATCCAACTGTTTTTGGTAAAACTTTGGCACTAAACGATTTTTATTTTCGCAGTGAAGAGTCCGAACTACCATTAGGACACATCCAAATGTTGGGAAAATCTGATCCCTTGATGTTTCGGGAAGACGCCCCGGGGTTCACCCCTGGAATGGCACTGGATTACATGGCCAAACACGCCCTCGATTTTTGGATGACTTCCGAGGATTTACCCGATCCTGAAAACCGAGTAATGGTTGACAAAGCAGGAAAAATTCACCTGCATTACACCGAAAACAACCTGGAAGCTCACCAGCGTTTGTACAAAAAATTGACCTCGATCCTCGAGCATGTAGGTTGTGAAACCCATTTGCTGCCTAACCATTTGTATTTGGGCAAAAAAATTCCGCTAGCCGGAGTAGCACACCAATGTGGTACAATTCGATTTGGTCACGATCCCAAAACTTCTGCACTGAATCCACTGTGCCAGACCCATGAGGTGCAAAACCTGTACGTTGTAGATGGCAGTTTTTTCCCATCCAGCTCCGCTGTTAACCCGGCACTGACCATCATGGCGCAAGCTTTACGCGTTGGTGATCATTTGGCAGAAAAATTAATGTCTTAACTAAACCTAAAACAACAACAACATGCAACAAAAAATGCAAAGACTGATAGGTCAAACCGTCATCGTCACCGGAGCCAGTTCAGGCATCGGTATGGCCTGCGCCATTGGAATGGGACTAGAAGGCGCCAATGTACTGGTTAACTACGCAGGCAACAACAAAGGCGCCGATGAAGCGGTAGATGCCATAAAGGCTGCTGGCGGCCAGGCTATTGCTTTTAAAGCCGATGTCAGTAAGCAAGATCAGGTGAAAGCGATGTTCCAAACGGCCATTGAAACTTTTGGTACTGTAGACATTTTAGTCAATAATGCGGGTTTACAAAAGGACGCGGCATTTGTAGACATGAGTTTGGCTGACTGGCAATACGTTCTGGATGTTAACCTAACTGGCCAATTCCTCTGCGCGCAGGAAGCTGTTCGTGAATTTACACGCCGTGGACCTCGCCCTGAAATTTCTAAAGCCCTAGGTAAAATCATCTGTATGAGTTCAGTACACGAGCTTATTCCTTGGGCCGGACACGTCAATTACGCTGCTTCAAAAGGTGGAGTTATGCTTATGATGCGTTCCTTAGCGCAGGAATTAGGGCCTATGAAAATTCGGGTTAATAGTGTTGCGCCTGGCGCCATCAAAACACCGATCAACCGCATGGCTTGGGAAACACCAGAAGCAGAAGCCCGACTCCTCCGGCTTATTCCATACAAACGCGTTGGTGAAACTTCCGATATCAGCAACGTTTGCTGTTGGCTGGCTTCCGATGAATCCGACTACATCCATGGGTCAACGCTGTTTGTGGATGGCGGTATGACACTCTATCCGGGATTTGAAGACAATGGTTGATGTTTTGACTCTTCTTTTTCAAGAAACAATGGGCCAGAACAACGTGTAACATTCTGATTATCAGTTTAAAAACAAAGCCAGATCAACATGTTGATTTATACTGTCCCATTGACTAAAACTTTAAATAAATGGCAAAGAATACGATAACCCAAGAACAAATAAGGCTGCAAGAAAACTATAGCGGCGCTAAAAAATGGATGAAATGGGGCCCATACCTAAGCGAACGGCAATGGGGAACAGTAAGGGAAGATTACAGTGAAAATGGTACCGCCTGGGACTACTTTCCCCATGATCATGCTCGCTCTCGTGTATATCGCTGGGGAGAGGATGGTATTGCCGGAATTAGTGATGAACGGTGCAATCTATGCTTTGGTATAGCGCTTTGGAATGGCAAAGACCCTATTTTGAAAGAACGTTTGTATGGCTTAACCGGTCCTGAAGGTAACCATGGAGAAGATGTCAAAGAGCTTTACTATTATCTTGATAGTACGCCAACGCATTCTTACATGAAGCACCTTTACAAATATCCTTGCGAGGCATTTCCTTACCAAGAGCTAGCTGAAACAAACCGCCAACGCTCAAAGCATGAAGGTGAATTTGAGTTGATGGATACTGCTGCATTTGCAAGTGGGCGCTATTATGATGTACAAACAGAGTATGCCAAAGCAACGGATGAAGACATTTGTATCCGTATCACCGTTACACTTCAGGGAGATCAAGCAGCAAAGTTGACTTTATTGCCTACGCTTTGGTTTCGGAATTTATGGTCTTTTGGCTTGGCTGACGAAAAACCTTCCCTACGCAAATCGACAGAAAATGCAGGTGTAGTAGTAGCCAATCACCCCGTGCTGGGAGCGTATTTTTTCCACTTTGACCAACCACAACACCGCCTTTTTACGGAAAACGAGACCAATTCGGAACGTATTTTTGGATTGCCCAATGGATCGCCATTCGTAAAAGATGCCTTCCATCAGGCGGTTGTTGGACAGGATTACGAGTGGTTGGCGGAAAAAAATGAAGGCACTAAATTTGCGCCTGTTTATGAATTTGATCTACAACCTGGAGACCAAGCGGTGGTTAAATTGCGCTTAACAAAAGTAAAAAATACCAAAGACCCGCTTGGCAGTACCTATGCGGAGGCGTTCAACGCCCGCCAAAGTGAAGCCGACGAATTTTACAACCAGTTTAAAAAAGGCAGCAACGACGATTTGGCCAACATTCAGCGGCAGGCGTTTGCAGGCATGCTTTGGAGCAAACAATACTACAATATCGACATGCCGCGTTGGCTGAATGGTGACGCTGGTAAATTCCCTCCCCCGGCTGGTCGTAAAACGGGTCGCAACAGCACTTGGAAAACCCTCAACAATGAGGACATCATTTCCATGCCCGACAAATGGGAGTATCCTTGGTATGCTGCTTGGGATCTTGCATTTCATATGGTTCCCTTAGCAATGGTGGATGCGGAATTTGCCAAAAATCAGTTGATTCTCTTTTTACGCGAATGGTACATGCACCCCAACGGGCAGTTGCCCGCTTACGAATGGGCTTTTGGCGATGTAAACCCGCCAGTACATGCTTGGGCTTGTTTACAGGTTTACAAAATCGACAAAGAACGCAATGGAAAAGAAGACAAGTCTTTTCTTAAACGAGTGTTTCAAAAACTGTTGATCAACTTTACCTGGTGGGTAAATCGCAAAGATGCCCAAGGAAACAACGTTTTTGAAGGAGGTTTCCTTGGTCTCGATAACATTGGTGTTTTTGACCGCAGCAGTTATATTCCTGGCGGCGGTTACTTGGAGCAGGCCGATGGTACCGCTTGGATGGCCATGTATTGCCTCAACATGCTGGAAATTGCCCTTATTCTAGGCGAAGATGATGTGGCTTACGAAGATGTAGCCACCAAATTTTTTGAACATTTTACGTATATCGCCTCTTCGCTGAACCAAATTAGCGCCGACTGGACTGGTTCTTGGGATCCAAACGAGGGCTTCTTTTACGATATCCTTGCTTTGCCCAATGGGGAATACATTCCTCTTAAAGTACGCTCGTTGGTTGGGTTGACCACCTTATTCGGCGTGCTGATTTTGGATCAAGAGAAACTAAAAAAACTACCCGGTTTTTATACTCGTCTCAAGTGGTTCCAACGGTATCGGAAAGACAACATGGAGTACCTGGTTTTTGATGAATTGAATGATCAGGGGGATATTCTATTATCCTTGGTTCCCAAAGACCGATTGGAACATTTGCTAAAAGCGCTTTTTGACGAGCAAGAATTTTTGAGCAAAGGCGGCATCCGTTCTGTTTCCAAAAAACACGAAACGCCTTACATGGTACAGATTGAAGGCCAAGCATTTGGCTTACAATACGAACCTGGTGAATCATCAACAGGGCTTTTTGGCGGCAATTCAAACTGGCGTGGGCCGGTATGGATGCCAATGAATTACCTTATTGGTCATTCGCTGCGCATCTATGGCCAGCATTACCGCGAAAAACTAAAAGTAGAGTTCCCTACTGGATCTGGGAATTGGATCAACCTTGATCAGGCAGCTAATGAGGTATCTAAGCGTTTGGTTTCCATTTTTGAAAAAGATGAAACCGGTAAACGCCCCGTTCACGGAGACGACAACAGCTATCAGACGGATCCCAATTTCAAAGACTTATTGCTTTTCTATGAATACTTCCATGGCGATTCAGCGAGGGGAGTTGGCGCTTCACACCAAACCGGCTGGACGGGGTTGGTAGCAGAACTGATTGACAAATCTATGTGGTAAGTAGTGGGTGGTGGAGTTAAGGGCATATTCCAGCTTTTAATTCCACCAGCTCTATTCAAAACAGCTTTCAATGATTAACTTAGGCAATAAAATATTCGAAGCCATGGCCGCCAAAGAATGGTTGGTAACCAATGGCTTGGGCGGCTATGCGGCATCATCCATTGTAGGAGCCAATACCCGTCGCTATCATGGATTATTGGTAGCCGCAATGAATCCGCCCACCGATCGGAGGGTACTGGTGAGCAAAGTAGAAGAAACCATTGTAGTCAAGGAGGAAGTTTTCTCTTTGTCTTCTAATCAATACCCTGGCGTGATCCATCCTCAAGGGTATGCTTATCTGGATCGTTTTGAACGAGATCCCTTGCCAAAGGCCGTCTTTGCTGATGCAGCGTTCCAAATCGCCAAAACGGTCTTTATGGTGCATGGTGAAAATACAACGGTGGTGGAGTACAAAAATGAAGGCAAAGACGCTTTTGAACTCGAACTTAATCCCTTGTTGGTGTTCCGGGATTACCACAGCCTTTTTCATGAAGATCCTTATTTTGATTTTTACGTGGAACAGAGCAGTGAAACTTTTTTGAAAGTATATCCCCATTACGGTGCTCCCTCCATACAGATACAATTTGATAAAGGGCGTTTTGAACCTCAAGCCAGCTGGTACCGCAGTTTGGAGTATGCAGCTGAACAAGAGCGGGGTCTTGATTTTCAAGAAGACGCCAAGGGAATAGGTTGCATTCGGGTGAATTTACAGCCAGGCGAAAAAATGTACCTCCGGTTTTCAACTGAAACAGAAGCTGAGCGCTTGAGTTTTGAGGAAATAAAAAGTCAAGAAATCCAACGGCTACAATCCTTAGGACAAGGACAGAATAATGCCTTTTTACGGGATTTAATTATTGCTGGAGATCAATTTTTAGTTCACCGCGCCTCCACCAATAGCAGCACCTTGATAGCTGGTTATCCTTGGTTTACGGATTGGGGAAGAGACACCATGATTGCCATGCGCGGACTGACCATTGCCCAGGGCAACCAGGAAGCATCCAAGTCTATTTTGCGCACTTTTTTGCAGTACCTGGATCAGGGGATGTTGCCCAATCGTTTTCCGGATCAAGGCGAAGCACCTGAATACAACACCATTGACGCTACATTGTGGCTGTTTGTAGTATTGCATGAGTACCATGAAAAATTTCAAGACATTGACTTCATTTCCGAGCTTTTTCCGAGACTCAAGGAGATCATTGATTGGCACATTGAAGGAACGCGGTACAACATTCATACCACTCCAGAAGGTTTAATCTTTGGTGGTGAGGGGCTGGCACAGCTTACTTGGATGGACGCCAGGGTAGGAGATTTTGTGGTAACTCCGCGCCAAGGTTGTCCCGTTGAAATAAATGCGTTGTGGTACAATGCGTTGCGTATTTTTTCAACCTTTGGGGAAATACTGCAACAGGATCACCACTCCTACCTCAAATTGGCAGATCAGGTGCTGACCGCTTTTCGCAAGTTTTTTATCACCGAAGCAGGATATCTCAATGATGTGATCATTCCCGATGGTTATGTAGACAATGCCATTCGTCCTAATCAGATCTACGCCATTAGTTTGCCCCATTCGTTACTGACCAAAACCGAATCGGTAAAGGTACTTGCCAATATCGAGGATCATCTTTACACCGACTACGGCTTGCGCACACTTAACACCGAATCGCCAGCATTTAAACCGCATTATGGCGGCAATCAATGGGAACGCGATACCGCCTACCATCAAGGCACTGTTTGGGCTTTTTTGTGGGGTGAATATGCGTTGGCCTATCTTAAAGTGAAGGGAAATACGAAAAAAAACAGCCAAGAGCTTATGCACAAATTGCAATCCTTGAAGCTACATTTTTACGAATCCGATTGCTTGCACGGGATTTCTGAAATTTTTGATGGCGCTACCCCAGCACAAGGAAGAGGCTGTTTTCAACAAGCCTGGTCGGTGGGTATGCTCATCAAAGTATTGTTTGAAATTCAAATCAAGGACTGATGTTGCGCTTTCTTCAAAAAAACTGGATCATCTATTTGATTGAGGCGTGGGCTTTGGGCACGTTTATGCTTTCGGCATCGTTTTTCACCATTTTGATACAAACCGAAGCCTTTCCCATCCACATGACCATTGCTTCCCCCTTGTTGCGTCGTTTTTTGATCGGCGTAGCCATCGGGAGTACTGCTATTTCACTCATCTATTCCAAATGGGGCAAACGATCGGGCGCACACATGAACCCTGCTGTAACCCTTACGCATTTGCAACTCAATAGAATTCACGTTTATGACGCGATGTGGTATATTTTGGCGCAGTTTATAGGGGGAACCTTGGGTGTTCTATTGATTTCCTGGATTGCTGGCAGTTATTTTTCCAATCCACAGGTCAATTATTTGGCCACCGTACCTGGAAGCGCTGGCATTGGGGTTGCTTTTACTTTCGAGTTTTTGCTCTCTTTTTGCCTTTTTTTGCTGATCCTTTTTTTGAGCAATCACCACAAATTGGCGCCTTACACCGGTTTTTTTGTAGGCGGAGTATTGGTGCTCTACATCACCTTTGAAGCCCCATTCTCTGGAATGAGCATGAACCCCGCCCGTACTTTTGCATCTGCGCTACCATCACACATTTGGACAGCCTGGTATATTTATTTTACCGCTCCAGTTTTGGGAATGAATCTAGCGGGTTATCTTTATCGGCGTTGGTACCGTTGGCAGCACAACGGCAATTGTTTAACGATGGATTGTCATTCATCAGGACTACAACACGATAATCAGATCTACGAGGTATTAGGCCCAAAAAGGATGTTAGGAAAGGAAATCTCCAAACATGAATAAATACTTTTTATGCAAAAAACAATCCTTATAACGGGCGTGAATGGTAACTTGGGATATGCTGTAGCTCAAAAATTCCAAGATGAAGGTTATAAAATCTATGGTACAGCTCGTCAAAGCATCGATTTGGAGGAAGTCATTACATCTAGTGTCGACTTAACTAACGAACAGGCCGTGCAGGAATATGTAGATCAACTAATCTTACAAAGTCCAGATTTGAATGCTACTGTACTCACGGTTGGCGCATACGAAGGGGGCGATCTCCATGCTACAAATCAATCCAGCCTGAGAAAAATGTATGCCTTGAATTTCGAAACGGCTTATTTTGTAGTACGTGCCTTATTAACGCATTTTGAAAAAACCGGGGGCGGTCATTTTGTACTGATTGGCAGTAGGGCGGCTTTTGATGCTACAGCCGCCATGCACAACATCGCTTATGGTTTGTCAAAAACGGCTTTAGCCGCGTTGGCTGATATCATCAACGCCTATGGCAAAGACAAAAACATTCAATGTTCCGTTGTTGTGCCCAGCACCATTGATACCCCCCCAAACCGAGCTGCTATGCCTGAAGCCGATTTTGACAAATGGACGACTCCCGAAGCCATCGCTGACGCCATATATTTCTTGTTTACCGAGTCGGGCAAGCACCTACGGGAAACAGTGCTAAAGATGTATAACGAGGCCTAGGTTTGTGATTCCTGATTCGAAATTCAAAGTAGCACATTTCTTAAATTTTTAGCACATGAACTGGTCATACCTATTACTCTACACATTTTATGCTTACCTGGGTTTCGGGTTAGTTTTTGGCGTCTGGTTTGTGTTCAAAGGCGCGGAGCAAATCGATGCATCCATGCATGGCGCCAGTTGGCCTACCCGTTTGTTGTTGCTCCCTGGATCAAGTGCCTTATGGGTTATATTGCTTCGCAAGTGGCTAAAAAATCACCAACATGGTTCCTGAATTGCGCAAAAGACACCGCATCATTTGGCAGATCGGCGCAGTAGTGCTGGTTTTTGGTTTTGTTGCGGCTATTTTGGTTTTACCTAAACCAAACAAACCTTCTAATTGGGAGCAACCCATTGCGGTGCCTATGGCTAAGAAATTGGCAACCCAACAATCGGAATGGTTTGATTTTACCTTGCGTGGGGAAGGAAAAAACGTTCAACAGTTGGAAGTAGTCACCAAAAAAACTTTGAACATCCCCTCGGTGCAGCTTTTTTGGCAAAACAGCTATTTAGGACTATTAGGGCCAAAAGGGATTCAACGTTTCGCCATTGCGGATTCGATGTCGCAAAAAGCAACTCCTGAACAAAAAACACCTTATATATTGGAAGTCCGCAACGGAATTAATCAAAGCCTTATTCAAAAAATCATTTTTCAACCATGAGCGCTAGTTACACCACGGTACAATGGAACCGACAAAAAAAACGCTACGACCGCATCATGGCAGGCATCATGAGCGCTTATATAGTGGTTTTCATCTCGTTGCAATTGGTTTTTTACCCCAATATCACTCCCGAGACGCTGATTATACGAGTTACTGGAACATTGGCCTTTTTGATGTTACAGTTTATTTTGTGTATTGGTCCGCTGGCTCGTTTGGATTCACGTTTTCTACCATTGCTTTACAACCGCAGACATTTGGGCGTAACCACTTTTTTGATCGGCTTGGTGCATGGCATCTTTAATGTGATCCAATTTCACAGTTTGGGTTACATTGACCCCATTTTATCTGTTTTTGTTTCCAATACGCACTATGGTTCTTGGCAAGATTTTCCATTTCAAGTTTTTGGTTTTTTTGCCTTGCTTATTCTTTTTTTGATGGCGGCCACTAGCCACGATTTTTGGTTAAAAAACCTCAGTCCTTTTGTTTGGAAAAGCTTACACATGAGCGTATATGGCGCCTATGCCTTGCTAGTTTTTCATGTACTATTGGGCGTAGTACAGCTGGAGCAATCCCCCGTTTGGATTGGTGCGGTGGGCACGGGAATGGTTTTGTTGATTAGCTTACATTTGCTGGCAGCATTTAAGGAAAAACGGCAGTTGACAAATCAAATGGACAAACCCTTAATGCCAGATGGCTATTACCTACTGGGGGAAGTAGCGGAAATTCCTGAAAATCGAGCGAGAATTGTTTTTTTAGAAGGTCAGAACATTGCCGTTTTTCGCTACGATGGAAAAATATCCGCCGTCAATAACATTTGTCGGCACCAACATGGCCCCATTGGCGAAGGCAAAATTATCGATGGGTGCATTACTTGCCCCTGGCATGGCTACCAATATCTACCTCAAAATGGACAATCGCCCCCACCCTACACGGAGAAATTAGAAACCTACGATGTAAAAATAGTAAACCAACAGGTCTGGGTTAATCCTACTCCCTATCCCGAAGGAACGGAGCGGCCTGCAGCTTTGATCTCGCCCATATGAAAGATGAATTTTACATTGGTTGGCAAAACAATGCGCCAACTGGTTATGCCAAGTGGATAAAAGGAGTAACCTGGACTGTACTGGCCCTATTTATCCTTGTTGGAGCACTATTGGTGATGAACCAACGGGGTTTTGATGCTTCTACCTATGAAAAGGATCGATTCCGTATATTGGAGGGAATCCTGATTACTGATCCCATCCCTTGTTTGAAAATATTGGCTGGTACGGATGCTCAGGGTGTGCAACACTTTGAGCGGGTGTTGTTGGTAGGCATTGGCAAAAAAAGCGCATCGCCCATGCTGCATGCGCTTAAAAAACAACTGAAACAACCCATTGCCGGAAAAGCCCTACGCTTAAAAGGGAAACTCATCTATTTTGATGGTGTCTTGGCATTTGAACTGGGAGGGCAAGCCACTTTATTTCAAGGTTATTCTAAGTTAAAAAATACGTCAACCCAGCCCCGAATGCTTGGAAAGACTCAATTAAACGGTGAAATTCTCGATCCCAAGTGCTACCTAGGCGTGATGCGCCCCGGCGAAGGCAAACCGCACCGTTCTTGCGCCATTCGCTGTATAGCAGGCGGTATTCCACCTTTTTTTAGGTCGAGCACCAAAGATAACTACCACCAATATTTTTTTGTACTGGATCAAAATGGTCGCCCCATCAATCAGGAAATAGCTCCCTATGTAGCGGATGAAGTCCAAATTTGCGGCCAGGTAGAAAAATGGGATAATTGGTATATCCTAAAGGCCGATTTACAACAGGGGTTTTATCGAATTAGCCCATTTTGGGCAAAAGGGCGGGTGGTTTCGATGTGCCAATAAACGTTTAAGGGTAGACAATGATGGGTCGGACATGTACCCTATTGATTTTCATCATTTCATCACCAACACACTTCCAGTCACCAGTTTCCTTTCCCCATTACAAATGTGAATGATTTTGTACCAATATACCCCAGGGTTAACTGGTTGCCCCTGGTAATTACCGTCCCATTCTGCAAAAGGACTGGTGGTGACAAACATCCGTCCGCCCCAGCGGTCAAAGATTTCAAACAAGTACAATTCGCCGATGGCGTAGGGGTTGCTGATGCCAAAAACTTCGTTGATGCCGTCGTTGTTGGGGGTAAATGTGTTCGGTAGAAGCACTTGATCACAAGTGAGCGTACGTGGATCCACCACTGTGATGCGAATCGAGTCAGAAGCTTTACAGGTACTCACAGGATCACTAAAGGAAAGCGTATAGGTAAAAGTCCCCGCTGCTGAAGGTACAATTGAAGTAGCACCCACGTCAGGTAAAAAAACACCATCGAGTGGCGCCCAACTGAAGGCATTGGCACAAGTATTCGACAATTTTATGGGTACTGGCGCACCTAAAAATACGATCGTATCACGGTTGGTAATTTTATCCGGTTGAATGGCGTAGAGTCCGCGAGCTTCGGCATCTTTTAGCGCTCGGTTGTAGATGCGTAGTTCATCCAAGCGCCCCCTGAACGGCGTTTCACTAGGGCCATAACAGTAACTTCCGCCCAGCAACAATTTGCCGCCGTTTTTGATATCGGCTCGGCCTACCGTTCCTTGTTCAGCAATTATTTTGCCGTTGACGTATAAACGTAATTTAGCAGCATCTCGAACCAACACTACATGATACCAACAAGTATTGGTTGGCAACGACCCCACCAAGTTGATGCTTTTTAACGGCGTTTCGGCAAAATAGACGTTGATGTTACGGGTACTTGGTCGGTAGCGGATGTAAAAAATGTTGTTGTTTTTGCAGTCTGGCGCTCGTTTTGACATCAGATATTGAATGCCGTCATCGCTGGTCGACTTAAAATAAAATGAAACCGTAAAATCTTCGGTATCAAATTCTTCAGTTACATCGCCTAAGATAGTAATCAGATCGCCGCCTACAAAAGCAATGGATCGACCGACGGCACCACAAGCAAATCCCATTGCACCAGAAGGCAATCCAGTATTGGTGGTGTTACCGGTGGCATCGTTAAAGGTAGAATCAAAGGGATAGTGGGCTACCAAGCCAATGGTGGTTTGGGCGGTCAATGACAGCGTTCCGACAATACAAATGGTCAGCAATAGTATTCTCATATCTTAAGCGTGCAGTTGAAACAAGACTTTAGAGCTTTTTCAAATTTTGGATTGTGGGCTCCAAAACCTGAATAAGCTCTTAAACGAAGAACGTTCCTGGTTATTTTCTGCCAACCAGTGGTGATGGGATAAGACCCAACTTCTAATACCCTTTTTTCAATCCCGCTACTTGAACATGTTAGCCAAACCACCTAGCCCTGGAGGTAACATATCTTTCAGCATGTTTTGAGTAGTCGCAGCTTCTTGTTCCGTGGCCAACTGAATGGCGCGGTTAACTGCCACTACGATCAAGTCTTCCAACTGTTCTACATCGCCAGCAGCCAAAAGATCTGGCTGGATGGCAATACTCAAAATTTCACGCGCGGCATTGGCAGTAACCTTAACGGCGCCTTCGCCAGCTTCTGCTTGTATTTCGATGCTCAATAATTTTTCGCGCATCTGTTTTTGTACAGCATCCATATTGCCCATCATATCACCCATTCCAAACATAAACTTAGATTTTGTTGTTCTAATCCGTGGTATTTTAAAAAGGAACGGTTGAACAATAAATTACCACTTTATCCTTGCTCTTTCACTGCCACCCTTCCTATCTTTTTCGTTGCAATGCCCCACATTGCGCCTCAAAAGATAGTCGATTGGCAGCAAAATAGCCGCGGCTAAAATGGCAACTTATTATTCACCCGTTCCTAACCCAGTGCAAATTATAAAGTTGCCAGTGGAATTTCATTTTGTTGCGGTTACTTATTTCTTACTTTTGTGCAATTGAGGGAAAGAGCCTGCTCGGCACCCTGGTGTATTCGCAGCTTTCCTCAGATCATCCGAAAATTTTTAAGCGATTAAGCATATGGCATTGGATCAAGTAGATGTTGACAATATGGGGGACGCAACTCCAGGTAAAGAAATGACTTTTCTGGATCATCTGGAGGAGTTGCGCTGGCACATCATCCGTTCGTTGGCCGTTGTAGGAACGGTATCGACCGTTCTTTTTATGTTGCAAGATTGGTTATTTGACAAAGTACTTTTAGGGCCAACCCACCAAAATTTTCCGACTTACAAGTTGATTTGCCAATTTTCGAACTTTGTTGGATTAGGCGACAGCATGTGTTTCAAGGTCTTAGAGTTTAAAATACAGGCCATTGGTTTTGGCGAGGCCTTTACCATCAGTCTTCAGGTAGCGGTTATTGCCGGGTTGATTGTTTCTTTCCCTTATGTGTTGTGGGAGGTTTGGCGCTTCATTCGTCCGGGTTTGTATCCTAAAGAGCAAAAAGCAGCCACCGGCGGCGTATTGATCTGTTCTTCTCTTTTTTTACTTGGGGTGTTGTTCGGGTATTACGTAATGGCGCCTTTTTCAATCAACTTTTTGATTGGTTATAAACTTCCTGGGGTAGAAAATACGCCGACGCTCAATTCTTATCTGAATTACATGATCATGTTCACCCTCCCTATGGGTGCGGTTTTTGAACTTCCCGTAATTGTATATTTCTTGGCTAAAATTGGGTTGTTGACTGCAGGCGATATGCGAAGTTATCGACGCCATGCGATTGTGGTCATTTTATTGGTTGCTGCTATTATTACGCCTCCTGATGTGGTATCGCAGATGATGGTGGCTACTCCGCTCTACTTTTTGTATGAGGTGAGTATTGCCATTGCTGCTCGCGTAGCGCCAAAAGATGAAGACGATGACACGCCTTATGTACGGGCTTAAGAGCTTGTTCAAATTTTGGATTCTGGGCTCCATGAAGCAAAACCTGAATAAGCTCTAACTAATGTAAGTAGTCTAACTAATACTGACAAGCAAAAAATGGAAAGGGTATCCACCAACTTGACGCTTTTCTTCAAGTTTTTTGTTCCGATTTTCTGGATCGTTTTTGTGGGCGCATTTACGATTGCGCTCCAATTCACTCCAATGGAGTATGGAAGCGGTCTTTCACCAACTGCGTTTCGGTTGCTGTTGGTGTTGTTTTTTGCAACGGGTGTATTGGTCTTGTCGTTTACGCTGTTGCGACTAAAAAGGGTGGAAATCAGTTCGGAGATGGTTTACGTTACGAACTATTTCAAAAACGTCCGCTACCCATATCACAACATCGAAAACATTTCGATATCGCGCTTTTTCATCCTAACGTTTGTAAGGGTTAAACTTAAAGTACCGGGCTCGTTTGGCAAGTCTTTTTTCTTTATTGCCAGTACCGAACGGCTCAATGCTGTACTACAAGAGTTTTCCAGCTTGTCTTTACTGGTAAAATAAACCGCGAATTGGGATTTCTTACCCCACAGTAGGAAAAAGAAAAGGGACCACATAAACTTCATCGGTTTTGTGATCCCTTTCTTTTTCAAGGTCTTGTCTATTTTGAGCGCAAGCGAATGATCGGACAGATGATTTCCTCCAATGAAATACCGCCGTGTTGGAAGGTATTTTTATAATAGTTGTGGAAGTGGTTGTAGTTGTTAGGATACAGGAAAAAAATGTCTTCTTTCGCAAAAATGTACGCCGAGCTTACATTGGGACGGGGCAAACGCGCCTGAATGGGGTCGCGAATTTCAAGTACGTCTTTGCGATCGTACTGTAGGTTTCGCCCAAGTTTGTAGCGCAAGTTGGTCGTTGTTTCGCGGTCGCCCACCACTTTTGAAGGGGTATTCACCCGGATAGTACCATGATCCGTGGTCACAAAAAGCTGTACTTCCTTCTCCGATAGTTTCTGTAAGGCGCCCCACAATGGCGAGTTCTCAAACCAAGAACGGGTAAGCGAGCGATAGGCCTTCTCGTCTCCGGCCAATTCTTTCAATACCTCCATTTCCGTTCGGGCATGAGAAAGCATGTCGATGAAGTTGTACACAATCACCGTCAAATCATTTTTCAGGTAATTGTGGATGTTTTCTTGCATCAACCTGGCGTTGTGTACGCTGGTAATTTTTAGGTACTCGTGTTTGATACCTTTGCGGAAGGTACGTTTGATGAGTTCATTCAGCAAATCGTTTTCATGGAGGTTTTTACCGCCTTCTTCATTGTCATTCAGCCACCAATCCGGGTGTTGTTTGGCGATATCGGAAGGCATCATGCCGGCAAATATGGCGTTGCGGCTATATTGGGTGGAGGTGGGAAGAATGCTGTAGAAAAAATCCTCCTCCTCTAAGCGAAAATTTTGAGTCAAAATGGGTTCAATCACTTTCCATTGGTCAAAACGCAGGTTGTCGAGCAATACCACAATAGTTGGTACATCGCTGTTGAATTTGGTAAATACCTTGCTGCGCAACAGCGTATCCGACATGACTGGCGCTTCTTTTTTGCCTTGAACCCAATCCAAGTAGTTTTTGACAATGTATTTCGAAAACTCCGTGTTGGCTTCCTGTTTCTGCATGGACAGGATGTCGGCCATTTCAGTGGAATTGGATTGGTCGATTTTGAGTTCCCAACTGATGATCTTTTTGTACGTTTCCGCCCATTCATTGAAATCAAGACCACTATTGATCTGGGTGAAAATCTGCCGAAACTCCTGTTGGTAATCCGATGACGTCTTTTCGCGCACGAGGCGTTTGTTGTCGATGATTTTTTTCAGGGTAAGCAGGATCTGATTGGGGTTTACGGGTTTGATGAGGTAATCACTGATTTGTGAACCCAGCGCTTCTTCCATCACAGTTTCCGCTTCATTTTTGGTGATCATCACCACGGGCAACAAGGGGTTGATTTCCTTGATGCGCGCCAGCGTCTCCAGACCTGTGATTCCGGGCATGCTTTCATCCAAAAAAACGACGTCCACATCGCGGTTGTCATTGCACTCGTCAATCGCATCATGGCCATTGGTGACCGTAATGACTTCGTATCCTTTATTTTCCAAAAAAAGTACTTGGGGCTTAAGCAAATCTATTTCGTCGTCAGCCCAGAGAATGATGATCTTATCCATGTAGATTTCAGCTATTTTTGTGCTACAGTAGCAAAGGGTGTGTTTTGAAAGTCAATTTACAATCATTTGACCTACCAAAACCGAACCCGTTCTACAAAAATCATCTTTTCTTCAAGAATATTGTTCAGATAACATTTGTTTTTAAGATTTGTAGCAGATTACTTCATTATGGCAACCACTAAAATATTTAACGACCCCGTTTACGGTTTTATCAGCATTCCATATGGATTGATTTTCAACTTGATTGAACATCCGTACTTTCAACGCTTGCGGCGCATCAAGCAAGTCAGCCTTACGCATTACGTTTACCCGGGGGCTTTACACACCCGCTTCCACCATGCCTTGGGCGCTTATCACCTGATGACCCAAGTAATTGATGTCTTGCGTTCCAAAGGCACTGTGATTACTGATGAGGAAGCGTTGGCTGCCGGCGCCGCCATTTTGTTGCACGATATCGGGCACGGACCGTTTTCACATACCCTGGAAAATACCCTCATCAACGTCACTCACGAAACCATTTCGGGTTTGTTTATGGAGAAATTGAATGCCGAAATGAACGGACAGTTAGATCTGGCTATTCGCATTTTCCGCGACGAGTACCCCAAAAAGTTTTTACACCAATTGGTTTCCAGTCAATTGGACATGGATCGGATGGATTACCTCACCCGCGATAGCTTTTTTACCGGGGTTTATGAGGGCGTTATTGGGTACGATCGCATTCTAAAGATGTTGGCGGTACACGATGGCGAATTGGTGGTTGAAGAAAAAGGTATCTATTCCATTGAAAAATTCTTGATTGCCCGGCGCTTGATGTATTGGCAGGTCTACTTGCACAAAACCGTGCTTTCTGCCGAACAGATGTTGATTCAAATTCTGAAACGGGCAAAATATTTAGCAAAAACAGGCGCCAACCTCTATTGCCCACCCGATCTTCAGTTTTTTTTGTACCACAATTTTACGGGCAAAGACTTCCAAACCCGCCGCGATGAATTGCTGGACACCTTTGCCCGCTTGGATGATTACGATATTTTTTCCGCCATCAAAGCTTGGATGAAATCAGACGATCGCTTGCTGGCTTATTTAGCTACGGGCTTGATCAATCGACGTTTGTTCAAACTGGAGCTTTCAAGCAATAAATTTGCAGAGGGTCACATCCACGGCATTCAGCAGCGGATTAGCGAATGGTGGCCAGGAGAAAGTCATGACCTACCCTATTTGTTTATGCAGGGAAAGGAAACCAACAGCACTTACAATACCCACAAAGAGGAAATCAAAATTTTGTTCAAAAATGGGGAGGTGGAGCCTATGTCCAAAAACATTGAACAAGACATGAAGGCCAAAAACGTAACCAAATATTACTTGTGCTACCCGAAGGAAGTTTTTCAGATCCCTGGGTAGCCAGCCCTGAACAATTTTGAGCCCTTGAAACCTCGCTGAAGCGTATTTTTTTGTAATTTTGCCAATTCATTGCGATAAACCAAAAAAGTCGTGCTCTCAATCTTTCGGACCAACCAATTGCTGGCTAGTTTTTTACTGCTGATTTATGCAGCTCTTTTACATACTGGCCCTTGGTTTGTACCTACTACTTGGCAGCCTACTGGTTACGGTATTGCTTACTTCTGGTTGTATGAAGCCATCAAAGGCAACCCTCTATTGGTATTGGGTAGTACTTGTGTCACGCTTTTCATTGGCGGGTTTATCTTGAATTATGCCGACTTGACATTCCGCCTTTCCCGCGAAATCAACATGCTGCCTGGTATGTTTTTTGTATTGGTATCCAGCACGGTGCCTGAGTTTCAGCAGTTTTCGCCCTTGCATTTGGCCAACATTTTTTTGATCATTGGCGTCATTCAGATGATGGATACCTTCAAGAAGAATTTTTGCGCCGACGCCTTATTTAACGCTGGTTTTTTTGTCGCCCTCTCCAGCTTTTTTTGTCCTGCTTATCTTATTTTTTTGCTTTTGATTTTTATTGGTTTGAACTTACTCCGGGGATTTGATTTCCGGGAGCGCTTAATGGTATTTTCGGGAGCCTTGGTGCCTTATGTTTTGATTGGCGTTTATGCCCTTTGGAGCAACCAAATTGGCCTGTTTTCTAAGTTACAATTGATGAGCGGGCTTCAGTTTTTTCATTTCCAAACCCCTTTACCCTCCATCACTCAATTGATTCCACTGAGTATACTGATCATTTTCTTGCTGATCATTGTAGGCAATCAAGGGAATTTTATGGGAAAAAGGGTGATCCAATCTCAAAAACGCATTAATATTTTATACTGGTTTATGTTGTTGTCGCCATTAACCCTGGTTTTTCAAAACAACATCCAGCTCGATCATGCCTTGGCGGTTGCGGTGCCTTTTGGTTTTTTATTGGGCATGTTTTTCAGTTCTATCCCCAGCAATTGGGCGGAGCTTACCCATTTGGTTTGGTTGGCTTTTTTGTTGTTTTTCCAATACAAAGATTTGATTTTCAAAGTATAGCGCTACAAAAATTATTCACTCTATAAACTTGGACTGCTATGAAATTTGGTGTTGTCGTCTTCCCTGGTTCCAATTGTGATGATGATATGATCCACGTATTGGGTTCAGATGCAGTAAAAATTTGGCACAAAGAAACCAGTCTCGATAATTTCGGGGCGGGCGATTGCATTGTGTTGCCCGGCGGTTTTTCATATGGCGACTACTTGCGTTCCGGTGCGATTGCCCGTTTTTCGCCGGTAATGAATGCGGTAATCGAGTTTGCCAATAAGGGCGGCTTGGTGTTTGGCATCTGCAATGGTTTTCAAATTCTTTGTGAAGCCGGTTTGCTCCCGGGCGTATTGCTGCGTAACGCCAATCAGCAGTTTATTTGCAAAAATGTTTACCTCAAAACCATATCCAATAGTTCTCCGCTTACCTCTGGGGTTCCAATTGGGCAGGTGCTAAAAATTCCCATTGCGCACGCCGAAGGCCGCTATTTTGCTGATGCGGAAACTATGGAAGAATTGGAGTCCAAGGATCAAATTCTCTTCAAATACTGCGACGAGCGCGGCGCCATAACCGAAGCATCCAATCCGAATGGTGCAATGGCCAACATTGCCGGTATTTGCAACAAAACGCGCAATGTATTTGGCATGATGCCCCACCCTGAGCGTGCCGCTGAGGAAGTGCTAGGTAATACCGATGGCCGGATGTTGCTGGATTCATTGGTAAAAATGGCGTTCGCGCCAATAATGAGTTAAAAACCTGTTATGCTGGCGACCTTAAGGAACGGGTGAACAATAAATCACCACTTTATCCTTGCTCTTTCACCGCCACTCTTCCTATCTTTTTCGTTGCAATGCCCCACATTGCGCCTCAAAAGATAGTTGATTGGCAGCAAAATAGCGGCGGCTAAAATGTCAATTTATTATTCACCCGTTCCTTGGAACGGTTTATTGGATGTGATTTGCATCTAAATGACCATATCCTGCGTTTACTTCAATAAAATCAGCCGCTCATGAGAATTATCGTCTTATTGGCCTGGGTCTTTTCCGCCGTAAACTTGTTTGGGCAGATCGAAAATCCAGTTCAATGGTCTACCGAAATCAAAAAGATCAGCAATCAAGAATACGATTTGCTCTTTACCGCCAATGTGCAAGATGGTTGGAATATTTATTCGCAATACTTGGAGAGTGATGATGGCCCCATCCGCACCTCCTTCAACTACGATAAAGGCGCCCACTACAAGCTGGTAGGCAAAAACGAGGAGATTGGCGTACGTAAAGAAGGTTTCGACAAGCTCTTTGGTATGAATGTGATCAAGTTGTACAAAAAGGTCGTTTTCCGCCAGCGTGTCACCCTTACCGATCCTTCCAAACCCATCTCAGGTTATTTGGAATTCATGACTTGTAATGAGGAAAAATGCTTGCCGCCAACCGAAGTTCCCTTTAAATTTCTCGCTGCTAGCGCCACTCCTGCTACTGAAAAAACGCCAGCAGTACCCAAAACTCCGAAAAACGAAAAAGATGGCGCGTTACTGATTCCTACCCCAACTCTTGAACCAGGTCAAGAACTCGAAAAAGGCATCCTTGGTGAAGCCGCAACCAATTCGAGCTTAATCCTTAATCCCATCCATTGGAAAACAAACATTCGAAAAATTAACGCCAGCGAATACGAACTGGAATGGGTGGCCAAATTAGACAAGGGCTGGACGATCTATTCCCAGTTTACTGGTGAAGGACCAATCCCTACTTCTTTCACTTTTGACAAGGGGAAACATTTTCAAACCCTTGGAAAAATAGCGGAAAAAGGCCACAAAAAATCGGGCTCTGACCCTTTTTTTGAAGGGAACGAGATCATTAAATTCTTAGACGGTGAAGTAGTTTTTACCCAAAAAGTGAAAATCTTCGACCCTTCCAAACCGATCTCTGGAACCTTAGAATATCTGGCCTGTGATGCTACCCAGTGTCTCCCGCCTAGCAGCGAATCCTTTCGGTTCAATCCTGCAGACCTTATAGCCAGCATTGGCGCTGAAGTCGAAAACAATGGAATCCCTGCTCCTCCAACAGCGGGAGCTTCCAGTTTGGCCAGTTTATATGCTGGTTTAGAAAAACCTGACCTCAGCAGTCCATTAGGTCAATGTGGCGAAGTAAGCGAGGTGACACAAAAAACCAGCAATTGGAACATCTTTTTGTTGGGTTTTTTGGGCGGTTTGTTGGCTTTACTCACGCCTTGCGTGTTTCCAATGATTCCGCTTACAGTGAGTTTTTTCACCAAAAGTAGCGGTAGCCGTGCCAAAGGCATTTACCAAGCTTCGCTGTACGGTTTCTTTATTTTTGCGGTTTACTTATTGCTTAGCGCGCCCTTTCACTTGCTGAGCAACATCAATCCGGATATTCTCAACGACATTTCCACCAATGTTTGGCTCAATGTGGCGTTTTTTGTCGTCTTTTTGGTCTTTGCCTTTTCCTTTTTTGGTTACTATGAACTTACCCTGCCCAGCAGTTGGACCAATCGGGCAAGTTCAGCAGAAGGAATTGGCGGTGTCATTGGAATTTTCTTTATGGCATTAACGCTGGCCTTAGTTTCTTTCTCTTGTACCGGTCCTATTTTGGGTTCCTTGTTGGCAGGGGCACTCACTTCCGACGGCGGCGCTTGGCAGCTTACCGCGGGTATGGGCGGATTTGGATTGGCATTGGCTCTGCCCTTTGCTTTATTTGCCGCTTTCCCTAGCGTAATGAAAACCTTACCTAAATCAGGTAGTTGGCTAAATACCGTAAAAGTAACATTGGGTTTTTTGGAAATCGCTTTGGCGCTCAAGTTTTTGTCGAATGCTGATTTGGTCAAGCACTGGGAATTGCTCAAAATTGAACCGTTCCTAGGGCTGTGGATTCTTGTCTTTTTGGGTTTAGCGCTCTATTTGTTTGGACTGATCCGTTTTCCTCACGATAGCAAGGGCGCAAGCATTCCTTGGGCACAACGTGCTTTGGGCTTGGTTTCCCTGGCTTTTACGATTTATCTGGTTTCTGGATTCCGCTATGATGAAAAGGTAGGTACCTTCCATTCTCTGACATTGTTAAGCGGCTTGGCGCCGCCGGCTGGTTATAGCTGGATCCACCCCAATGATTGTCCGCAAAACTTGAACTGTTTCAAGGATTTGGATGCCGGAATGGCTTATGCTCGCGAGAACAACAAACCCATACTCATTGATTTTACCGGGCATGCCTGCGTTAATTGTCGAAAAATGGAAGAAAACGTGTGGCCCACAGCCTCGGTTTATCCAACGCTGAGCAAGGATTATGTATTGATTTCTTTGTATGTAGACGACAAACGCGAATTACCTGAAGATCAACAAATTGTAGTCAACACTACCAATGGCTATACCCGAAAATTGCGTACCATTGGCAACAAGTGGTCGCACTTCCAAACGGAGTACTTTGCTACCAATACCCAACCTTATTACGTGTTGCTGACGCCTAATGGCCAAGTACTGGCACAACCGCGCGGTTACACGCCTGATGAAGCGACGTATGGCGCTTTTTTAAATTGTGGTAAGGCTGCTTTCAAGCAACTGACGCTGGGGAATTGATTCTAGTTCTGCTACGTGTGGAGTTCAAAATATAAGCGGGTGTTCAGAAAGATAATTTCCGAACACCCGCTTATGTTTTGTAGCAAAACGGTAGGATTAGCCTTCCGTTTTGAATACTTCAATTTCGTGTTTTTCCACAACAAGATCAGTAAATGCGCCTTTAAAACGTGTCGCTTTTACGATGTGGTTGTCGATCCAATGGTAGTTTCCACCACGTGGCTTGCCAAAAAGAATGCCATGGTATTTAAAGCCATGTTTGTTGAGCCATTCTTCGGTGATTTGGCGGTGCTCCTCCGTACGAGAAGTAAAGTAAGTGATGAAATGTCCCTCTTCATACCATTTGTTCAGAATGCGCAAAGCATCTGGGTAAGGAAGTACCGTGATCATTCTTTCGGGTTCTTCGTTGGGAATATCGTCACAGATGGTTCCATCGATGTCAATCAAAAAATTTTTGAGACTTTCTGGTAAAACCGGGCTGATGGTCTCTCCTTTCTCGTTGTAAGCGGCTTGGAGATTTTGATTTGATTGCTCACTCATTGATGAATGCATTATATTTTAGACTAAATTGCAATGCGTATTGGTAAATAAAACAATATACTAGAAGATAATTTGGTAGGTTAAAGGCGCACAGCCTTATTGGTTAGGATCAAAATTTTGCGCAATATCGGATTTTTTACGAAAAAAGAAAAATGTGATCGGCTGATCTGTAAGATAAAAGGCAGGATCAAGATTGAAGTATTCCTCAAAAAGTAATATAATCAGTTGGGTCAGTAGGTTTTCCGCGGTACCAAAGTTCGAAATGCAAATGAGGGCCATGAGAGAGTGTCCCTGTATTGCCAACAATTGCGATGGCTTCGCCCGCACGAACAAAGCTGCCTGTTTTTTTCAACAGCGAAGAGTTGTGTTTGTAAAAAGTTACCAAGTTGTTGTCGTGCTGGATGCCAATGGTATTGCCCGTCTCAAGCGTCCAATCCGACATAAAAACATAGCCTTCCATCGCTGCTTTGATGGCGGTATTTTTTGGCACCAGCACATCAACACCATAATGCATCTTACTGGCATCAAAACCCTCGCTGATTTCGCCATTGACCGGGGCTACGAAGTATAGATTTTCCGGTGGCACATTACTACGAACGGCCATAGCGTTTGAACGCCCCTTTTGAGCAATAGCGCCAATCAATTCCAGTTCTACTTCTTTGCGTAGTTGGTAATCGGTTTCTGAGGCGCTAATTTTTTTTTTATCCTTTCCTTGGGTGTTGTTCTCGATTTTGGGCACATCCTCTTCGCGTAGGGGGTTGCCCGAAATACGGCGCTGCAAGTTTTCAATCAAGGTTTGTTGCGCTTTAAAATCGCGCTCCATCTGCTTCAATTCACTCGTCAGTTCAAACAATTGTCGCGAATCGGCTGTCACCCCCATACCGGGCAAGTAGCGTTTAAGCGGCGTAAAAGCTACTAAAAACACTCCCAGCATGGTGAGTACTACAAACAAAGTACTGCCAAAAACGTATAGGTTCAACAAGGTAAGTTTATAAGAACTGACCTCCTCAAAAGTTTCGTCGTTCATGACCACAAACCGGTAGCGATTTTTGAGGCTTGCCAGCCAGCGTTGTACCCGTTCGTTATTGATCTTAAAGGCCATAAATCTTGGTTTTGTGATTTTTTTGCCCGGTAAAGCGACATCCAACAATACAGACAATAATAAATTTACGTTTCAATAGTTATAGTTCATAAATTTCGGGTAAAGTTACATCTTGAACCGGAGCGTCAAACCAAGATGCGCCTTTTTTTGGAATTGTAGCAGTTAAAAATCTAAGTTTTGAAACGGAAACTTTACGTTATAACGGTTATTGGTCTTTGTTTGTTTATTTTTGAAAGCTGTGTTACGACCAAACGCAAAGGCGACGATTTGTCTTTAATGGGTAAATTGTACCATAATACCACTGCTTTATACAATGGCTATTTTAATGCCAACGAACTCCTGGAGCTTACCACCGTTTCCCTGGCTCAACAACAGCAAGACAATTATTCCAAGATTTTGCCGGTCTACGAACCCCTGGCGGTTGATAATCCTCAAGCTGCTTTTGCGGATTTAGATAAAGCCATCAAAAAAGTTTCTACAGTGGTCGCTCTGCACCGTAAGAGTCAATGGTCGGATGATTGCTACCTTTTAGCCGGGAAAGCACAATACCTCAAACACGATTTTGAAAGCGCGGAACAGACGCTACGCTATTTGGTCAATGAATACGATCCTTATAAAAAAGAAAAACTGCGCCTAGCCAGGTTGGGGAAAAAAGGCGATCCAAAAGCAGCGACGGAAAAGAAGTTGACCAAGGATATGACCCCCAAAGAACGAAAACGCGCTATCAAAGAGCGTGATAAAGAAAGAAAGCGCAAAGCCCAATTGGCGGAGAAAAAACGCAATGAAAAAAACCGTGAAGTAGCGCGTAATCGAAAATTACGGGCACAAGGCAAGGCGGTAACTAAAAGCAAAACCGCTACTCCCAAACCAGCCGACCCCACCAAACCGGCGCCAACTGTTCCTACTCCACCCAAATTGACGCCAAAAGAAGAGAAAAAAGCAGCCAAAGAAGCCGCCAAAGCAGCAATGCCTAAAAAACCAGAAAAGTATTTCATGAAACACCGTCCTTGTTATCAGGAAGGGGTTTTGTGGTTGGGTTTGACCTTAATTGAACGGGATAATTTTGACGGCGCCATGCGTTTGCTCAATGAGCTTAATCAAGATCCCGGTACTTTTGACGACGTTCGAGCGCAATTGGCGCCCGCCCTAGCTCATTTGTACATCGAACGCAAAGAATACGAAGATGCCATACAACCGTTGCAAGTGGCAATGGAAACGGCCGAAAAACGCAAAGATCGGGCGCGTTATGCCTATATTTTGGCACAGTTGCACCAAAAAATGGGGCGCTGGTCGGATGCCTATACCGGTTTTGAAAAGGCCATTCAATTGTCTTCTTCTTTTGATATGGATTTCAATGCTCGCCTCAATTTGGCGCAAAATTCTTGGCTGAGCGGCAAAGAATCGGCAGATGCCGCCATCCATGATCTTGAGAAAATGCTTAGGGAAGAAAAAAACGCCGATTACAAAGATCAGATCTACTTCTCCATGGCTAACATTGCCCTTAAAAATGGCGATCGCAACCAAGCCATCATTTTGTATCGCAAATCTGCGCGGGCAACTAAAAACAACAATGCTCAGCTAGCAGAAACCTATTATGCCCTTTCCCAGCTCTTCCAAGAATCGGAAGATTTTGTGATGACTAAAAATTACCTGGATAGTACTCTGAACGTGTTGCCCAAGCAAGACGAACGCTATAAACCTTCTGATAAACTACGCAATAGTCTCAAAGACATCGCCAGCCTCATTGAAACCATTAATTTACAAGACAGCATTCTTCGGCTCAGTAAAATGACCGACAAAGAGTTGAAACAACTGGCCAATAAAGTGAAGAAAAAACGCGATGACGAACGCTTGGCGCAGATGAGTGCAGCGGCGGCAGCGTCAACCAGCGGCGACAATACGCAAACCTTGCCAGTGCTGGCTCGACCAGGTGCAGCGCCAACTTTTTGGGCCTATGATGATCGGGAAATCCGCCGCGGGCAACGGGAGTTTGCTAAAGCTTGGGGTGATCGTAAATTAGAAGATGATTGGCGGCGCGTCAATCACCGTACTTCTGGCAACAACAATTTCGATAACGGTACAGCAGATGCGCAACAGAATGCAACTGCTAACGGTGGTAATAAAGAAAATAATGGCGAAGCGGATGAAATTGAAGCCATGTTGGGAAAAATACCACGTACCGATGGCGAACGCAGAATATTGGAAATCAAGCAGTCGGAAGCCTACTACAAATTGGGGACGCTGTATCGAGATCGATTAGAAAACAATCGCAAAGCGGTGCAAACTTTTGAGATCCTGGACAGCAAGTTTCCACGTAGCAACTACGAACTCAATTCCTGGTTCTATCTTTATTTAGCTTATTCCGATTTGAACGAAACCGCAAAGGCGCAGATCTACTATGATAAAATTATTGATCGCTACCCTACTTCCGATTTTGCCAAGGCACTAAAAAATCCGAATTATGGTAAAGACATGGCCAATGTCAAGAAAGAAATCAATACCTACTACGACGAAGCATATGCTGCTTTCAGTCAAGGACGCTATCAAGTAGCCTTTACAATGGCCTCCGATTCTAGAACAAAATATGGATCGGAAAACACCCTCGCTGCCCGTTTTGCTTTGTTAGCAGCAATGGCTAGCGGGAATGTGCAAGGGGCTGAGGTTTACAAAGCCGCACTACAAGAAGTGATTGCTCGTTACCCTAAAGCACCTGAGGCAACTCGGGCGCGTGAAATACTGCGCCTCGTAGGGGGCCCCACCGCCAATCTACCAGGCGATCAAGAACGCACCAATACTCCTGCTGCCGAGGTACCTGCTGAAGTGAAATTTGTGCTCGAAGAAAGCACGCCGCATTACATCATGGTATTGCTTAGTAATGATGCCAATTTGGAAACCTCCAAAAATTCAATATCTGATTACCACCGTAAATATTTCAGCTTGGATAGACTGACAATAACGCCGGTAATTTTGGATACCGAAGGGAAAGGCAACATTTTACTGATTCGCCGATTTAGCGATAAGGCAGCGGCTATGAAGTATTTTGAAGGTGTGGAAAAAAACAAAGCCGACTTTTTGGGTACCCAACAATATCAGATCTTTGCCATTAGTCTTAATAACTACCGCGAAATATTGACCGCCAAATCCATTAGCGGTTATGATGCATTTTTTAATACCAATTACCTTAAATAAAGTAGAGCTTGTTCAGGATTCTGCTAGGTGTTTTCACAATTGACGTGGTAGAGACGCGATTAATCGCGTCTGTATTAATCGTGCCTGTATTAGTCGCGATTAATCGCGCCTCTACTGCTTAGGAATCTTGATTTCATAGGTTTTACCTTGAGGATTGGTCAACTTTGAATCGATCAACCAAGGATTATAGAGCTTCAACATCCGGTAGGTGATGCCTTTTTCTTTGGCAAAATCAGCCCAACTGGGTACGGCAGTCTTGACTTCAACCGTAGTGAAGTTGTTCAATTCCGAATAACCATCGTTGTCGTTGAGATAAAAGCCATAGTTTTCAGGGTGTTGACAAATGTCTTTGACCGCAATCAAGCGAAAATAGTAGCGGAGAGTTTCATCAGGTAAATTAAGATCGAAAAAATTGCGGGTACCTTGCAATTCCAATTCCTTAGCCAAACGGGTTGGCCCCAGGTTATAAGCAGAGGCCACCAGCGCCCAACTTCCAAATCGTTTTTTCAAATTGACCAAATACTTACACGCAGCCTGGGTCGATTTTTCGATGTGGTACCGTTCATCTACTTCGTCGTTTACCTCCAAACCAAAATAATCGGCAGAGCTTTTCATGAATTGCCACAACCCTCGCGCTCCTACGGATGACACCACGTTGCTGAGGTTACTTTCGATGATGGGGAAATACTTGAGATCCGAAGGCAAATCATTTTCCTTCAGCGCTTTTTCGATCAGCGGAAAATACCGATACGTGCGCTTCAAATTGATCAAAGTAGTGGCATGTAAATAGGAATTGATGAGTAATTCCCGTTCAAGCCGCTCCTTAACGTCAAAATTTGTGAGCGGTACTTGCTCATCGGCAAAAGTGAAAGGCCGGTCGATGTTGATGTCTTTGACCACTTGCGGCAAACGATCGTCGCTCAAAGCGTCGTTTTGACCCTTTTGATAACTATATGAAGTAAGTAGCCCTACTGTAAAAAGCGAAGCGGCAATGACCGTATAAAGACGAAGACCTTTCAGTACCATGGAAAATAAGTTTGGTTCAGACAGCAAGTTAGGTACTACATTGAAATAATGCTATATTTTAACTTGATCTTTTGCCAGACTTAGGGTGTATCTCCTTACACAATCAAAACCGGCACCTTTACTCGGTGGCGTACCACATCGATGGTAGCGCCAAAAATCCAATCTTTTATCCCATCGTGCCCATGTGAGCCCATGACCAAAAGGTTTGCTTCTTTTTCTTTCACCAAAGCAGGAATTGCTCGTTTAGGGCGACCAAATCCAATATAAGCTTCCACTTGATAGCCCTGCAGACGAAGGGTTTCTGCATATTGATCCAGAATTTTTTGATCAGAATGCGTTTCATAGTCACGTATATCCGAACCCATTACTAAAGCCCCCGCACTTTCTACGGCATGTATCAGAATATATTGAGCCGTTTTTCCGCCAGTATTGAGGGCAAATTGCAATGCTTTTCCATCTGCTTCTGAAAAATCCAAAGCAACCGCCACTCTTGGAAAATTCGCTGGTTCGATAACTGGCACGCCACGAAATAAACCATGGGGTATTTTTATCCGTGCTTCTGTATAGCGTACCAGCAAAGGATGAGCGGTGATATAAACCAACATCACCAATATAAAAAGTAAGATCGGAATAACGATCCAACGAATGATCCAAGCATGTTCACCGGCGCCTTCCAGCCAATTGGTAACCTGATCGGTCACCAACCAGATGTTGAGTCCAACGATGATCACCGCACTAAGCCAACCGCCCAATTTGGCCCAAAACCCGATTGCAAACTCCCCCATTTGTTTTTTTCCACTCACATAATGCAGCAAGGGAATAATCGCAAAACCCAATTGCATACTCAACATCACCTGACTCAACACCAACATATTACCAGTAGACTTTTCCCCAAGCAAGGTAATCACCAACATAGCCGGAATAATGGCCAACATTCGGGTAATCAATCGACGAAGCCACGGCGCAATGCGTAAACGCAGGTAGCCTTCCATTACAATCTGTCCAGCCAGCGTACCGGTTATGGTGCTGCTTTGCCCCGCAGCAATCAAGGCGATGGCAAAAAGAGCTGGCGCATAACTTTTGCCTAACAAGGGTTCCAACAAACGGTAAGCATCTTGAATTTCCGATACGCCACGGTAACCATTTTTATGAAAAACAGCTGCCGCCAAGATCAGAATAGCCGCATTGACAAACAATGCCAGGTTCAAGGCAATCGCCGAGTCAAGAATATTGAATCGAATGGCGCTGCGGATGCCTGCTTTGTGCCGCTCAAAACTCCGGGTCTGAACCAAAGCAGAATGTAGATATAAATTGTGTGGCATCACGGTGGCCCCAATGATGCCAATGGCGATGAAAAGCGCTTCCATGTTCGGGATAGAAGGAATAAACCCTAGCGCTACTTCGCTTAAAACGGGTTTGGCTAAACTCATTTGGATGAGAAAGGCAATGCCAATAATCGAAATCAAACCCAAAATGAAAGCCTCCAATTTTCGAATGCCCCAATTCATCAAAATGAGAATGAAAAAAGTATCAAAAACACTGATCCCCACTCCCCAAATCAAAGGCAAACCAAAAAGCAATTGCAAACCGATGGCCATTCCCACCACCTCTGCCAAATCACAAGCTGCAATACCGATCTCCGCCAAAATGTAGAGAAATATATTCGCCGCAGGGTGATACAACTCGCGTGATGCTTGCGCCAAATCACGTTGCGCCACGATCCCCAAACGCGCACTCAAACTTTGCAACAACAAAGCTATAAGGTTCGACATCAACAGCACCCACAGCAAAGCATATCCAAATCTACTCCCGCCTGCTAAATCGGTAGCCCAGTTGCCTGGATCCATATACCCTACGCTTACCAAATACGCCGGACCAAAAAAAGCAAAAATCCGCCGCCATAAACTGCCTTTGTTTTCGGTATTTACGCTGTCGTGGACTTCTGATAAAGATACATCGTTGCTGTGTCGATTCATTGCCTTAACTCGATTTTTAGACAAGTTAAAAAATAATTTTCACACAACCAAAATATATTTCGTTTTTTCGGTTCGACTACTTTATAGTGTGTTTGGATTTTTAGTTCGCAAGCGTAGTGAGTCAAAATTTGCACCAACGAGGCGCGAAAAACGTGGTACAGTTCCGATTATATCGGAAAGAGTGTAGTTCCGACACCGTCGGAAGACAGCTCAGCGCTACATGAGTATTTTCGCAACGAAGTTGGGGTGAATTTTGGCCATTTGTAGCGTGAATAAAAAATCCAAACACACTCTCATATCAAAACAAAAGCGACCAGTTTTTGCAGATCCAAGAAAAAAAGGTCAATTTTGGCGAATATTTACCCGATTCGCGGACAATCGAAAACATACTATGAAAATTAAAAAACTACCCGCTGCTGATGCTCTTTTTCAACAGTTTTTCACCCCCTGGTATCCTGCAACTTCGCCAGCGCCAACTGCGCCGCGACCTGATCTTTTTGTCATTGCTGGATCAGTTGGAAAAACACTCCAACTAGCCGATCTACAATACCTTACCCCCGAACTACTGGAGGCCGCCCAAAACCAGATTGCAGAAATAACCAAAACGGGTTTGGAAGACTTTCACGAGATCGTTGACTTCTCTGCCTTGGATGTAGATGTGTTGAACGCAGTTTTAGAAAACTACGAACACAGCGATGTGGCTGAACTACTAGCAGAAAGCGACCCCGATCAATTTTCCAATCCTTACTTAGTAACGGTTTGCGTATTTGGCGCGATTCTTGGCAAACTATTCACCCAAGAACCCGGTTTTGATTGGTTATATGGGTATCCTTATTTTCACTCGATTATTGTTCATCCAGCTACGGGTTTAGGCATACCGGTTTTTGATTGGATGATCAAACGATTTAGCGCCGATGCCATCAAAGAGGATCTAACCGATAAATTTGAAAATGCCCTTGATGTTGTGGCGCAACGCAGCGCTAATCAGGAATAAACTCCCATGAGCACCCATGAAAAAGCATTCCAATTCCCTTTTCCCTCTTTTTTTGGCTTTAGGTTTTTTCCTAAGCCTATTGCTGTTTCCAGCCTTGACCTTCGGACAATGCAATTTCAAGCAACTTGTCCAGGAGAGTCAGACTGCTACCGACAACAACAACTATACCTTAGCCATCCAAAAACTCCTTTCCGCCCGTAAATGTGACCCCAATCAAAGTGCGAAAATTGATACTGCAATCGAAGCATTGGTGCGGCGGATCGAACAAGAGCGGATCCTCAGCGATAGTTTGCTGGAGTCAGCAAAAAATGAGCACGAAAAAAAAGAGGAGGTACTCAATCAGTTGTATTTTTTTGCCAATCGCTTTGGTTTGGCGGGTGATGAAAACGGGTATTATTTCATCGATAAAAAAGGAAACCGCCGCATCGTTCGCACTTATGAAGAAGCTTTGCCTTTTGATGTAACCGGTTTTGCGCGGGTTCGAATGGCGGGTAGGTATTTTTTGGTAGATTCTACGGGCATCGAATATCCCTTGGCCACTGAGTTATCTGATTTAAGCGCTACTACCGAGGCATTGGATTTACGCAACCACAATCTGGATACCTTCCCTTCGGTCATTTTAGATTATCCCAACCTCAAAATCCTCTTGCTGAGCGACAATTTGCTCAAAACCATTCCGGTAGAGATCGGTAGTTTAAGCCAATTAAAAAGCCTCCATTTGACAAATAATTTTTTGACTTTTTTACCCGCTACCATCGGAGATTTAACGCAACTACAAGATCTCAACGTAGCTAAAAATGAACTGAAGAGTATTCCTGCCGCCATTGGCGAATTGGGTAATTTGCAAAAATTGGTGCTGGATCGCAATCTGATCGCGGTTTTGCCCCCTACCCTGGGTAATTTGCAAAACCTGCGATCCTTTTTTATTTCGAAAAACAAACTGAACGCACTCCCTCCGGAACTTGGTAAATTAAACAAGCTGATCAATTTGGATGTAGGTGAAAACAAATTAACCGTCCTCCCTAAGTCGCTGGGAAGTCTGCTCAATTTGAAATATCTCCGTTTGCAGGAAAACAATTTGGGTACTTTACCTAAGGAAATCGGCCAACTGGGGGAGTTGCAAATTCTTTTACTCAACAATAACCAACTTACTGGGCTTCCGTCTGAAATTGGGCAATTGACGAAGTTGCGGTATCTATTTTTATTCCGCAATCGCCTTGAAAAATTGCCCGTTGAACTGAGTAAGCTTACGGCACTAAATACTGCTTTGCTATCAGGCAATACCAGTTTAAAATTCAGCGAAATCTGTCGGGCTTTTGCCAATTTTCCTAAGCCGTTTACTTTGACTTCTTCGGGATATCAAAGTAAGTATCCTACCCAACTGGCCATACGCATTGGCGACTATCCAGAAATCCCTACCGAGATTGGACTTTTGACCAATCTGGAAACCTTAGAACTCCCCGAAAATAATCTCAAAAACTTGCCCAAAGAAATTGGGCAATTGCATAAATTAAAAACCTTGGATCTGACCCGTAACGACCTTAAACGTCTACCAGAGGAAATTTCCGGGCTCAGCAACCTCCGTTATCTGGCTTTGGCCAACAACCAAATCGATAGTCTGCCGACTGATTTTTTCAAGCTGGCCAAATTGGAAACCTTATACTTGGGCAACAACAACTTTTCGGTTTTACCACCCGATTTTGGAAAACTAACCCGATTAAAAGACCTGGTGCTCTATAATAATCACCTGACGACTTTACCCACAGAGATTGGCCAATTGACCAAATTGCAGTATATGCTGTTGCAAAATAACGACTTAGAACGTTTGCCCGCCAGTATGGATCAACTGCAGAGTTTGCGTAATTTGGCGCTGCTAGGCAACGATCGCTTGCCCTTGGAGCTGATTTGTAAAACTTTGGCGAAGCATCCCCGTCCTATAGTTTTGGCTACCGAGGGAGCAAAAGGGAGCAAAGATCCACGCTGTTTATTGGTAGAAATCGACCGACAAGATTCACTGCCTGCCGCGTTAGCACAGATGCCTAATTTGCGACAGATTCAATTGTTTGCTGATTCGCTCAAAGTTATAGCGGAGCCGGTTTTTCAGCTCACCAAAGAGCAATTGGATTTTGCCGATGCTGCTTATGGCTTGTACATCAACGGAAACTACGGGCTGGCTTACCAAACGGCCATGGTGAATGCGCAAAAACGGCCTCAAGATTTTTCGGCTTGGGTACAACTTTGCGATTATAGCTTATTGGCAAAAGCTTACCCCAAAGCCATTGAAGCAGCTCAAAAGGTATTGAGTCTCAACCCAGATTATGCCGAGGCGCATTCAAAATTGGTTTTTGGCCTTATTTTGAACGGCCAATACTCCAAAGCGCTCCCCATCATCAAAGAATGGAAAGATGTACCCATGACCGAAGGAACCTATCAAAAAGTATTTTTAGCAGATTTAAACAGGCTGGAAGCAACGGGTATCAATCACCCTGATTTTTCAAAGTTGCGGGAGGTAATTGGTAAGTAAGAGATGCGAAAGCAAAAAAAACGCCACTTCGGGTTTATCCTAGAGTGGCGTTTTTTTAGACCTAATAGTGCGTTTTTACATCTTAGTAAACGCCATTTTTCCTTCTGGACCGCCGCGAGTTTCACATTCATCGCTTACTCTGTTCATGTTAAAGGTGGTTGCGGTTACCACAATTTTGTAAATGCCTTTCTTATCAGGACAGTTGCCAGTAACTTCTACAATGGTGATTTGTTCGCCTTCGATGGTATATTTCCCAGCAATGTCGCTGGTTCCATCAACGCCTAAATCCACGGTAAAAGAGCCATCGCCTTTCATGGTCAATTTGACGGGCATCAGTTTTCCAGTATTATCTGGAATTTGTGTTTTCCAATCTCCAACAAGGCTGGCGGTTTGAGCCATCAGGGAAAAAGGCAAGCAGAAAAGCAGCCCTAGGAATACAGTTTTTGCAATTTGAGTCATCATGGTATTGATCGGTTTTAGTTGATTTAAAGATAGTTAAATTAATACGAACCCTTACAAGTTTATTTTTACTTTAAAATACCCGAGCCAATCAAACTGCCGGAATCACTTTTTCGTACAAATTCTTCCCGGCCACATCACAAAGGCTTACTGTCATGGCCCGGCTTTCGGCATCAATATTGACTTCGCCAAAAAACTGCATACCGGCTGACGGCGGCAAATTGGCTTGTCCTGGCTCTGGTGCCTTTTGGAATAAAACCTGCGGCCCAAAGGTATTGTCCAACTCGGCAGGGCCGAAGGTTCCAGAATTAAGCGGCCCCGAGACAAATTCATAAAAGGGCAAAAAATCGGAGAACTGCGCCTTGCTAGGATCGTAATAATGCGCAGCAGTATAGTGTACATCGGCAGTAAACCAAACCACATTTTGAATGCTATTCCGCCCAATGAATTGTAGCAATTCTGCGGTTTCCAGCTCTCGACCTTTGGGAGGACCATTGCCGTTGGCGCCATTTTCAAAGGTATTTTTCTTGATGTAATCATCGTACACCACCAAACCAATGGGCATATCAGAAGCAATGACTTTCCATGTTGCCGTAGAAGCCAGCAGCGCTTGCTTCAGCCAAAGCATTTGCTCGCGGCCTAAATAAGCGGTATCGGCGCTTTGCACGGTTTGTTGGTTAGCGCCATTGGGACCGCGATAAGAGCGCATATCGATCATGAACACATCCAGCAGCGGCCCATAATTGACTACTCTAAAAATCCGCTCAGGATCATTGCCATTAGAACGGATGGGGTTGTACTCCAAAAATGCTTGCTTTGAACGCGCGGAAAGCAAAGCCACGCTTTTTTCTTTGTAGCGCGCGTCGTCCAAGAGTTCCTGCGGATACCAGTTATTGAGGGTTTCGTGATCGTCCCATTGGTACAATACGGGCACTTGGGCATTGAAGGCCCGCACCAAAGGATCCATCAGGTTGTAGGCAAAATTGCCGCGAAATTCAGCGGTTGTTTCAGCTACTTTTGATTTTTCGGGCGTCACGATGTTTTTCCACATTGTGCCATCCGCCAATTTCACTTCCGACTGGATTGGGCCGTCGGCATAAATGGTGTCCCCACTGTGGATGAAAAAATCAGGTTGGCGATTAAGCATGGTTTTGTATATTCGCATACCGCCCCAATCGGGATTGATTCCCCAGCCTTGTCCGGCAGTATCCCCCGACCACAAAAACCGGATGTTGCGGCCACTAGTAGGTGCAGTGCGAAAATGTCCCGTTACTCCTTCGCCCCAAACATTGAGATCTTCCAAGCTTTGAAAACGGATGCGGTAAAAAATGTCTTGTCCAGCAGGCAACCCTTGCAGGTCCCATTTCGCTGTAAAATCCGTTGTTGGCAATACCGCTGGCCCTTGCATGGTTTGGGCGTTACGGAAATTTTCATGCGTTGACCAATCTATCCACATTCTGGCCGGACGATCCGCCCGCGACCATAATATTGCCCGATTGGCCTGCACATCACCCGAGGCAACGCCATAAGGAATTTGTGGTTGCAGCGAGGGGCTACGCAATATGGCAAACGGGGCAGGAACAATGGAATTGGCAGCCATGGCACCACTGCCTAAGGCAATTTGCTGCAAAAAACGACGGCGAGAATGGGCGTTTATCATAACGGCAAAAAATTTGTTGAGGCTATAAAGATAAGTTATACCACGCTTATGGCAGGTTAAGATTGTATAAATAAAATGCTCCTCTTCAAAACAAAAAAAGCCTGTAAAATGCACTTGGGTACTTTACAGGCTTTAAATGAATTCAATATCTAGAATCAGAAGAAAATCTGATACTGCATGGTCAAGGAGTTCAAGCGCTTACCACTCACTATATCGGCATTACTGATGGCATAAGTGGGGCGGTTTTGCCAATCTAGGGTTACTTTCGCCTTGTGGCCTAGGATGAAGTAGTTCAATCCCAAATCAAAAGTATTGGTAGGAAGTCCGCCCAATCGGTCATACTTGGCCAAAGTTGCCGAAGCATAGGGCATCAGTTTACCCGCTTTTTTCAACAAACTAGCTGGCAACAAAAACCCAAGTTGCGCATACACCACGCTTCCGGTTCCAAACATTGGAAAAGCATTACCAAAAGTAGATCCTTGGCCGGTGATGCTATTGGCTGCAGTCAATTGCGTACCGTTGGCGGGGTTCATAATGCCATTGTAGCGCAGGTAATTCGTGCCGTAATTGGTTTTAAAATAACCCAAATAAGCCGAAATAGCCGTTTCCTTTTCTTTATTCAAAGGCATGTCCAAAAAACTTTCGATCGCAAAATGTTGCATGGGTTGGTACACAGTATCATTAGCCGTTCCTTTCTTCCACATGGCGTCTTTTTGCAAGATTCCACCCACTGCGATGTTAAAGATTTTCTTTTTGCCCAAATAAGTACCGGTCATATAAGGCGTGGTATGGGTTTCATGATCAAAAAATTGGTAGATTAAGTAGCCTTGCGTTTGGAGTTGGTGCCCCAATTGCGCGAAGTTGGCGTTGGCAGCGGTAATTGCCGCTGGTGGGTTACCACTTGAAGTAATAGGAAATGGATCGCTTAGTATCACCCGATAATCAAACTTGCCTACCTGTCCACGGGCATAAAAACTGAGTTTTCGGCTAAATTCATCGATTTGATCCACTGTGGTTTGTGCAAATACGGGAACATCCATGGTCATGATGGTACCAATACTCGGCTGAGAAAACCGCGACAAACCATTAGCAATGGTCAAGCCCCCGCCCAACTTCAACTGATTGGCTTTAGAAACCTTGTATTCGCATAGCGCGTCGTGGAAAAAAGGCGCCAATTTACGGTTGCCTGAAGAGCTGAATTGCGCGTTGAAGTTGTTTTCGCCAAATTGGAAATAGATGAACACCTTATCAGTGATTTGACCAAACATCTGGATACGCGTTCTGCGCAATCCGATGTCAAAGGAATTGTCATTTTTTTTGCCTTCAATTAAGCTTCCTGGATTGCTCTGGTTGAATCGCAACCAAGTTTGGTTCAAAAAAGTAACTTGAAAAAAATGACTTCCATCACTGTTCAAATTGGTTTTAAGTGACTCTTTCTCCGGGCTGGTCTGAGCGTTCAACACCACTACAAATAAGCTCAATAAAACGGTAAAAATGTGTTTCACGTTGAAAATCATTTATATACAATATCATACAAATATTGTCGGTAATCAAAAGCAGTCTGTATTGCTTCATGCAATAATGACTATAAGCACGTTATGGAAATTTTACGCTGGAAAGGAATACATTGGATCGATAAGCGCTTTGCGCTGTAAACACCAGTAAATTGAAATTGGAAAGATGGTTGATGTAGGTTGAAAAAGTAACGCAATGTTAAGGGTTTTAGTTTAAAAAAAGACCACTACACTTAAGATTTTTTGTCTATCGTCCTCATTTCGCCCCAACAAAGGCCTAAGTGTTTATCTTTGAAAGCAAACAAAAACATCGCCATGAGTAATTTTTCTGATCCGGTTTCTACTTTTCTTCACATCCCGATGCAGGAAATGGAAAGCCTTTTTGATGACATTTTGCAAAAAAACGGCTTTTCCCCTGAAACCGCTCAGCAATGTGCGGCTATTTTTACACAAAACAGCGTAGATGGCGTATACACGCACGGGGTTAATCGCTTTCCCCGTTTTGTCAAATACGTCCAGGAGGGTTATGTGCGCCCGGAAGCGAAACCGAGCTTAGCACACAAATTAGGCGCCTTTGAGCAATGGGATGGTAATCTAGGCCCTGGGCCTTTGAATGCCATTCATGCAACCAATACAGCAATGGAATTGGCCGCTCAACACGGCATTGGCGGAGTAGGATTGGCCAACACCAACCACTGGATGCGCGGCGGCGCTTTTGGTTGGCAAGCAGCAAAAAAAGGATTTGTGCTATTGGCCTGGACGAATACCATCGCTAACATGCCCGCCTGGGGAGCATTGGATGCCCGATTGGGCAATAACCCTTTTGTCATGGGGCTGCCTTATGAAAATGAAGCCATAGTGTTGGATATGGCGATGTCGCAGTTCTCCTTTGGCGCTATGGAATTGGCAGTATTGAAAAATGAAAAACTAGAAGTCCCTGGAGGTTACGATTCAGAAGGTCTGCTTTCAAACGATCCGGGCGCCATTTTAAGCACCAGCCGTTCTATCCCCATTGGGTTTTGGAAAGGTGCGGGTTTTTCGCTGTTGTTGGATATTTTGGCGGCTGTTTTATCCGGCGGAATGGGTGTTCATGAACTCAGCAAAACCGGAGTGGAATATCAAGTATCTCAAGTTTTTATCGCCATCGATTTAAAAAAATTTGGCGCGCATTCTGCGATCACCCAAACGATAAAAGGCATCATCGATGACTACCATGCTTCCGTAGCCGTAGAGGAGGGTAAAAAAATTACTTTTCCTGGCGAACGGGTGATGCATACCCGCCAAAAAAATATGGCAAATGGGATTCCTGTTTTACCAAAAATTTGGGAAGAAATTAAGGCTTTATCGTAAACAAAAACGCCAGAAGCCTACTTTTTCAAGTTTGCTTCTGGCATTTTTTTGTTCTATACTGTACTTCTAATTGATTAGAACTTCAAAGTCAACTGTGCCGAGAACAAACGTCCCAACTGGCTGAAGTGCGAACCATCATAAGTTACATTGGAGTAACGACCATTAAAGGTAATGGCATTCACGTTTGCCTTCACTAGTGCAGGATTGCTCAAAATGGTTTCTCCTGAAGGGTTAAGCGCTTTCAAGTTCCATTTTGGTAGCACATTAAACAAATTTTGTATGTTAAGTCCCAAATTGAGGCTTTTAGTCAAAGTGATGCTAGCCCCCAAATCGGTTACCAAACGAGACTGGAAAACAGTTTTCAAATTATTGTCCAAACCGTTTTGACGGAAAGTAGTCGGTCCGAACAAAGTGTTGTTCAAGTTGATGTTGATTTTTGACATCACGTAATCCAAACCAAAAATAGCTTTGAATTTTGGACGTGAAGACAACAACAAGGCTTCCTGAGTAGCATCAAAAACGCTACCACCTGATTGCTGAATCAAAATTGGATTGGTTACGCCTGCCAAACCGCCAACCAAAGCGTTTTGGAATTGGTAGTTACCAGCCAAGTTTACATTCAGCTTGCTTTTACCCAATGAGATATTACGGTAGTTAGCTACCAAGTCAATACCTTGAGTGCTAGTAGTAATACCATTGGTAAAGAAGCTCACCGCTACGATACCATTGTCTTTCAAGATTTTATCCAAAGGAGTATTTCCTGCAGCAGTACCTGAGATTTCAGATCCAAGGATGATCCGGTTCTTTACACGAATGTTGTAGTAGTCCAAAGAAAAGCTGAAGTTTTTGCTTGGATTCAAACCCATACCAATGGTAAAGTTGGTTGATTCTTCAGGCTTCAATTGTGGTACGCCCAACAATTTAGCTTGAGCACTACGGTTGTTCACGATCCCTTTAGTCTGGATACCTTGGCCAGGCACAAAACTAGCCTGAGCAATCTGCAAGTTGATTTGGTGCAAAGTTGGCGCACGGAAACCCGTAGAAACAGAAGCACGAATGGTTGCTTTATCGTTTAGGAATTTGTAGCGTGAGCTCAATTTCCAAACGGTCTTCTTACCAAAATCGCTATACTTTTCTGTACGCAAAGTACCGTTAATCAAGAAATTCTTAGTCACGTCAAGACCTAAGTCTACATATCCACCGAAGTTGTAACGCGTGAAGGTTCCTGCATTGTTAGCACCGATACCAGGGAAAGAGTCAGCCCCAGGAGCCGTTTTGTAGGAAGCCGTATCCCCAGCAACGATCTTGAAAACCTCACTCCGGAATTCCGCACCAACCGCAAAGTTCAACTTCTTGGTCAAAGCTTTTGACACGTCGATGTTGCCTACATTGTGGCTAAAAGAGTAACCGCCTGGCTTGAATAAGATAGGGCTATTTTTGCCTAAACCACGGTTAACAGAATTTGAAACGGTGTACAACTGGCTATTAGCACCAGTGGTAAAGCTTACGTCGTTTTTCCAACCAGATTTGCTGGTACTCCGAAAACCAACGGTTCCATTATAATCATTCAAATCACCTTCAAAAGTAGGTACATACCCAACGTATGGCTGCCCAGCAGGCGTCAATAAACCATTATCTGTTGGGCGCCAGTAAGGTGTGCGGTAGTTGGCAAAGCTGTTTACCTTCTTATAGGTATAAGCTGCGTTGTAGTAGAATTCAGTGTTGGCACTCAATGGAATACCACCGTTTACTACAAATTTAGCTGCTGCCGTTGCAGGCTGACCGTTGATGTTGCCAGCATCTGGAAACTTCTGTAAGAAATTTTGAACGGTTGTCAATGAAGCGCCAAAATCGCTAGCATCACCTTGAGCATCTACTACACCAGGGCGGTTGGCCAAAGCGGAGTTCATCAAGGAAATGGTGTAGTTGAGATAGCCTTTTTCGCCAAAATTGGCACCGTTGTTCAAGGTAACACCAAAAGATTGACCATCAAATTTCTTGCCCAATGGGCCGGTATTTTGAGTAATCCCGGTATTTAACGTCAACGTACCATATTCAAAGCGATCTTTCAAAATGATGTTCATTACCCCGGCAATGGCGTCAGAACCATACTGAGCCGAGGCGCCGTCGCGCAATACTTCGATGCGCTTGATGGCATCCAATGGAATGGCGGAGATGTCGGCGCCAGTTTCTCCCCGACCAGGAGAGGTTTGGATATACACCAATGAGCTTAAGTTTTTCCGCTTACCGTTGATCAAAACCAAGGTACGGCTAGGACCCATGTTACGGATTTCATAAGGGTCAAGCAAAGAGGTAGCGTCGTTTACTGGCGTGTTAACCGTGTTAAAAGAAGGTACACGGTATTGCAATGCCTTATCAAACGTCATCTGCCCCGTGGAGCGTAGATCTCTGGCTGAAATGACATCAATTGGAATCGGAGAGTCGGTAATGGTTCTTTGTGCCGTGCGGCTACCAACTGAAATAACAACTTCAGCTAGTTCATTTACCGATGTTACAAGTTCAACTGTTACAACATTAGAAGCAGGAATTTCTACTTCTTGAGTACCATAACCAGCATAACTGATCACTAAGGTAGAAGCCGATGCTGGCGCGTTGATGCTGAATTTACCATCAGCATCGGTCTGATTACCTACTTCAGTACCTTTTACCAATACACTGGCGCCAATTAGCGGACCATTTTTATCAGTTACGGTACCAGTTACCAAACGGGTTTGTGCATAAACCGTAGTCATTGTGAGCAGGAGAGCCGCCATAACGAGAAGGCGATGTACATTTTTTTTCATCTAAATGAATTTAAATTAAACAATGAGTGTAAAAGTCTACTTAAGCAATAGAAGTAATATACTCCATGTAGCTCAATATCAACATGATCCACGCGAAGGTAGGTAATGTTGTTTATATATTATATTTGGGTTAAAAAAAAGGATGATAAATTTAATTTACCTTAACTTGAAAAATTTAAATTTTCACTTCCAATTACAGTCGAATTTATATTCTGAATTTAAAACCCACAAATAGCTTGTTTAATGAGGTTCAGATTGATCCCTTGCTGAACACTTCCTTCCATTTTACAAAAAATGCCCATCCAAATCAATGGATGGGCATGATGTTTATTTTCACTTTTTTAACAAAAGGGATCAATTTTTATGCATTGTACACATTCAAAAAAGCACTTTCCAAACCTGCTTCAGGTAACACCGTTTTCAAGTGGTGGGTCAAATGTTCCACATAATCGGCCATGATGAAATCCAAGCGAAATGGCCCAGTTCCTTCAATAGTAATGGTATTGCCCAATTTAGCGGGGTTGGCATGCCGGATGATATGGGCGATATGCGTATTGAATGCATACCAAAACTGAATCAAGTTTTTCCAATCTGCTGACTGATATTGCTGAATTGCGACCCAACTGTCTTGCGCATAGCCAACAAAATCCAAATGCCCCTCAATTGCTTGGGTGCGAATAAATTTTTGCTGGTTATTGTTAGCCGAATCTATCAAATGACCAATGATTTCTTTCTTCGACCATTTATGCGGAGCCGGTTTAAAAGCAGCCTCTTCTTCACTGATGGCTTCAAGTAAGGGAAGGACGCGATGAAGGACGTCCAGTAGTTTTTGGGCGGTTTGTTGCATTTTATTTTGCGCTTAACGTTTGGTTTACAATTGCTTCAATGCGTTTTCTAAATCTTCAATCAAGTCATCTACATCCTCAATACCGATGCTCAATCGAATCAAGGAATTGGTTAAACCCACTTTGTACCGTTCTTCTACCGGGATCGACGCATGAGTCATCGTTGCCGGGTGCCCGATCAGCGATTCTACTCCGCCTAACGACTCTGCCAAGGTAAAAAGATGGGTATTACTCAATGCTTTTGATGCATATTCCAGAGTATCAGTATGCAAATCAAAGGATACCATCGCTCCAAAATGCCGCATTTGTTTTTTTGCAATCTCGTGTTGCGGATGACTTTCAAACCCAGGATAATAAACGTTTTTGACTTTTGCATGCCCTTTGAGAAAATCGGCAATCTTCTCCGCATTTTGACAAGCGCGTTCTACTCTGAGGTGTAGTGTTTTGATGCCCCGCAAAATCAAGAAACAATCTTGTGGTCCAGGTACAGCTCCTACCGCATTTTGTAAAAAACGCAACTGCGCCGCTATCTCATTGTCGTTGAGGATCACAGCGCCATGAATTACATCTGAGTGACCGCCAATGTACTTGGTAGCCGAGTGCATGACGATATCGGCGCCTAAATCAAGCGGATTTTGCAGATATGGGGAAGCAAAAGTGTTGTCTACACAAGTATGGATGCCATGCTTTTTTGCAATAGCGCATACTGCCGCAATGTCGACAATATTGAGCATGGGATTGGTAGGCGTTTCAATCCACAGCAATTTTGTATTAGGCGTGATGGCAGCCTCGATGGCGTCCAAGTTGGTCATAGGTACAAAAGCCGATCCAATGCCATACCGTTGATGAACCCGAATGAGTTGCCGGTAAGATCCGCCATACAGATCGTTGGTAGAAATTACTTCATCGCCTGGATTGAGCAAGCGGATGATGGCATCCATTGCCGCTAATCCGCTACTGAAACAAATGGCGTGTTGGCCATTTTCCAAAGCAGCTAAATTGTGCTCTAAAACAGTGCGCGTAGGATTCTGGGTACGGGCATACTCATACCCTTTATGTACGCCCGGCGCTTCCTGTGCATAGGTAGAAGTCTGGTAAATAGGGGTCATGACTGCTCCGGTAGCAGGATCTGGCTCGATACCAGCATGGATGGCTTTGGTTCCAAATTTCATGGGAATGTTTTTAAAAGGTTGGACATTAGTTGTGTTCTTTGCATCAGTTTGGGAACGCGTGCAAAAATAGAGTTTTTTTAAATACTCGATGTATTGCAAAGAACAAAGGAACAACAAAAGGGCAATCCAAGTATCCAACTCAGATTGCCCTTTATATGCTTTAAATTCGGATAGAGCGTCTATAGTTTTCGCTTGGTGAAACTTAGTTCACTGCGTCTGCAAGCTCTTTACCAGGTTTGAATTTAACGACATTTCTAGCTTCGATGCTGATGGTTGCTCCCGTTTGAGGGTTTCTACCGGTACGTGCATCACGGCGAGAAATTGAGAAAGTTCCAAAACCGATAAGTGTTACTTTACCACCAGCTTTCAATTCACCTTCAACGCTGTCTAATACAGCATTCAATGCATCGGTTGCTTGGGCCTTAGTGATCTTAGCACTCTCGGCAATCTTGTTGATCAAGTCTCCTTTATTCATTACAAGAGGGTTTTAATTAATAATGTGCCTAAATTTAGGCGCTTCATTTATTATTACCAAGTTTTCCAGATTAAAAAAGCCGAAAAACCTAGATTTTACAAGGCATTTGACGCGTTTAAGTAAAAAATGCACTTTTAAGCGCCGATTTTGGCAAATTGAAACCAAATTTTCAGCACATGAAACGATCTTCTGTTCTTTTTTTAGGTTTGCTATTGCTTTCTTTTTTAGGATTGATGGGTACTTCTTGTAGCCGCAAATCTGGTTGCCCTGCCTATGAAAGCGTTCACAGCAAACCTGGCCATAAAGGCGAGCTATCCACCAAAAGGGGTCCTAGCGAGCTTTTTCCAAAATCGATGCGTAAAAAAATGGGAAAATAACCCCCTCCCGCTCGAAGAAAATTTGCTCAGGCTACTTATCCATCGCCCTACTCAGGCCATCTCCAAGGTAATTGAAAAGCAATACCGAAAAAAAGATGGCCAACCCAGGGAAAATGGCCAACCACCATTCTGGATGGTAGGTTGTAGAAATTTGGCGCAGCAAGGATCCCCAGGTTACGGTATCTGCAGCCACGCCAATACCCAAAACTGAAAGCGACGCTTCGATTAAAATGGCCGAAGCCATTCCAAAGGCAATGGCGATCAAAACCGGTGGGAGCGCATTGGGCAAAGCATGTCGAAAAATAATCCGCCAGCGGCTGTAGCCAAGCGCTTGCGCAGCTTCAATGTACTGTAATTGGCGGATTTTGAGCATTTCTGCGCGCAACAATCGTGCTATGCCCGTCCAACTGATCAATCCGATGATGGCCATGGCGTACAAAATATTGGGACGGGCCAAAATAGCCGCCATCGACAAGATCAATAATAAGGTGGGTACGCTATCAAAAACTTCAATCAGGCGGTTGATCAAACTGTCAATTGGTATGCGCATCTTTTTCCCCAACCATGGAATGCGTCCAAATGCGATTGCCAATATATTGGCTAGGAATTGAATTCCTAACAACCACAGCAATCCCAAAGAAACGCCCAATACCCCAAGTGGCGCATCAGCTGGGTAATGCGGTGTTCCAAATCCATAAAATATGCCAATAGGGAAAGCCAATAGATTAAAAACCACTTGAATTCTGCTTAGGTACAATCCATCGTCGCCAAAGTAACCGGCCAAAGCACCTAAAAAAATGCCGATCAGCGAAGCCACCAGCATCGCAACCATCCCGGCTGACAAAGCAGTACGCGTTCCATGAACCAATGCTGCCGCCACATCATGCCCTACTCCATCAGTACCCAACCAATGCCGAAATCGCCAGGAAACCACATTTTGCTCCTCCAACGGACTGGTACTGCTGAGGTTGTGATGGTCGATGCTGGTATTGGAATAAGGAATAAGCGGATACCAAACCCGAGTATATTTTTGTTCGCTCCATTCTTCGGTAGTAAAAGGATCGTCCCAATGACTCCAGGCCAGCTGTACCAAATAGGATTGTACAACCGGAAAGTAGATCTTCCCATTGATTTGACAAAAAAGCGGTTTGTCATTGGCTAAAAAATCGGCAAACAAAGCTAAGAATAGTCCAAAATACAGTCCTCGCAAAGCCCAACGAACAGATCGCCGCCGCCGAAATCGCTGCCATACAGCTTGTTGATAGGTAAGTGTATCTGTCGTCATAGCCGAATTAGGTAGCACTGATACGCGGATCTGCCCACGCGTAAAGTAAATCTGAAAACAAAATGCCCAACATGGTCAGTACTGCGCCAATCATCAATACGGCATATACTACCGGCCAGTCCTGTTGTCCGATGGCGCCAATCGCTAATTTCCCCATTCCAGGGATATTAAAGACCGATTCCACCAATATCGATCCGGCCAACATAGATGGAAAAATAGCGCCAAACAATGTAATCATCGGAAAAAGCGCATTCCGAAAAGCATGACGCCAAATGACTTTCCATTCAGGCATGCCTTTGGCGCGAGCCGTGCGAATAAAATCTTGATCCAGGGTTTGCAACATTGCGCCCCGCATCTGCCGGGCAATGTAGGCCAATGACCCGTAAGTCAAACAAATCACTGGTAATATCAAATGCCGGATATTGGCTGCAAACCGTTCGCCAAATGTTGCGCCTTCGGCCAGATCGCTTATCCCCGTTACCGTAAAAAATTGCATCCCCAATTCAGGCGTTGTGAACAGCACCAGTAGCATGATGGCAACCCAAAAAGAAGGCAGGGCAAAAAGCGCGAAAAGAAAAAAACCAATCACCCGATCTTGCCATCTGTCTTTTCTTCTGGCCGCGTAAACCCCTAAAGGAATAGCAAATAGATACGCCAAGAAAATGGAAAAGACATTGATCAACAAGGTCCAATTCAACGCGGCTTTAATTTTATCGGTTACTGGTTGACCGTCGACGTACGAGATCCCCAAGTTCCCCTTCAAACAACCTACCACCCAATGGTGATACTGATTGTCTAATCCATACCACTTAAAGCTGGGTAAGTACAAACGCCAGAATTGGGTTTGAGTCTGTAACAAATCGAATTGTTGCTGAAGGTTTGCCGTTGGTTGTTTTAAACTTGCCGCCAACTTAGGATTAGTGGCGAGCCGCTTTTTTAAGAGCTCAACCCTTTTTTTTATCAGCGGAATTTGAGCCGTAAACTGCAGATCCTGGACGTTTCGTTGGGTCTGTACGCTGGTTTCGCCACGCAGGCTAATAGGTAGATTCCGCACGGCCTGATCCAATTGTTGTAAGCTAGTAAAGTAGTGGGAAACCGCCGCCCAATTGCCCGACTGTTGTAAAATAGCGTCAAGGGTTTGTCGGCGAGCGCGTTGCACGATCCGAAAAAAGGTATCAGGATAAGCCGATGCATTGATCACAAAATAAAACGTTGGCTTATCCATTTGCAATAGCCGAGCTTTTTCGAGATAAGCCCGCTCTATGGTGGCCAAATCACCAGTCATTTCCCCTTTTCCGCTCTTGTTGAGGGTATCAACGGGATCGCCCGGAGCCAATTGTCTCAACCCAAATGCCATAAACGAAATGACAATCAGCGTAGGAACAAAAAGCAAGAGCCTGCGGGCGATGTATTGAAGCATATTGATATGGGCTAATTAACAACTATTTCCGGCGCTTCAATTGGAAATCCGTTACGATATAACCAGGCACAAAAACCGTTTTTGGCGCTGAAAAGCGCCGATGAATGGCAATCGTTTCACTCGGAATGAACAGCGAAATCTCCGCTTGCTCATCGTACATGATTTCTTGCAATTTATACGCCAAGGCCATTCTCTTTTTGCGATCAATGGTATTGAGCATTTCGTCGATGGTGGCATCAACGCTGGCATTTCCAAATCCCGTGCGGTTATCGCCTTCAGTATGCCAGCCTTGTTTGGGATTCCAAATCGGGCTCAAAGACATCCCTGCCGATACCAATTCAAATTCTCGTTTTTTCAAGGCTTCGAGGGTCATTCTGCCTTCAACGCCATTGAGTTGAATATCGATCCCGGCTTTACGGGCGTTGTTTTTTATTAAAAGTGCCAATGTGCGCGAAGTTTCTTTTCCGCCATTAAAGGTGTAAGCTATGCTCAACTCCGTTTGCTGACCGTTGATGTTTTTATCTACGATGCCATTGTTGTTGGTGTCTTTCCAACCGCCGTCTTTCAAGATTTTTTTGGCTGCTGCAATATCAAAAGGAATCGGCTTCAACTGGCGATTGAACAACTCTGAAGTAGTAGGCACTTGAGTTACCGCCCGAACACCAAAACCTTTGTACACTTCTTTTATGACCTCATCAACATTAATAGAATGTGCCAAAGCTTGTCGTACGCTTTTATCGGCCAGTTTTGGAACCCGCGTATTCACCGCCAAATAGTAATACGTCAAACTAGGCGGATTGGACAATTCGTAGCGCTGGGTGATAAACGAGTCTTTCTTCAATTCCAAAAAATCTTCAGGTGCAATTTTATTCATTGCGTCGATCTCTTCACCTTTTAGTGCAGCAACTGCTGTTGCTGGGTTTTCAATAGGTTTAAAAACGATGCCTTCTGGCTTGGCAGTTAACATCGGGAACCGATCAGCCAATTTATCGCCCCACCAGCCTTTTTTCTTTTTCAAAGTAACTTTTTGACCGGTTTCCCAACTGATCAATTGATACGCGCCACATCCTTTAATGAATTTGGGATCGCGCGCGTAAGGGTTGGAATTGAATACATCGGCAAATTGCTGGAGTTGTGGATTGTTTTGCAATAAATTTTTGATGCTGGTCGTGTCGCTTACGCCGAGTTGCACTACGGAAACGTCTTTCAACAGCTGCTTGGGGTCGTAGAGGTAAGTGGGCAAAACGACGCTCAGGTTGGCCAAGTTATAAAGTCCCTCTATCGTGGGATCAGCAGTTATGACAGTAAATTTCTTAGGGTTTTTGGGGTCAACCTTTACATCCCGGATGGCTACAGCAAAAGAACGCAAAGCTGCGGCATCAACGGCAGGGTTCAAGATGGCTTTTACTGTAAAGTCAAAATCATTTCCAGTAACCGGAGAACCGTTGTCCCATACTGCTTCTGGGTGTATTTCAAAAGAGTAGGCAATGCCCCCTTTATTGAGTCCGGCGGTTATTGGTGTTGATTTAGGCACTGCATTAACCAGCATGGGCTGAAATTTCAAAGTATAAGGATCAAAACTCATAAGGTAAAGCCCTACCAAATCGGATACTTGTCTGCCATAATTGGTCGTGGTTGTAATGGGGTTCAAACGATCAGGATCTCCTTCTAAACGGACTACAGCGGTATTATTTTTTCGGGCAAAACGATTAAAATCTTCTGGCTTGCTGTCTGGAACACAAGCAGTAAATAAAATGGATACGCAGAAGAATAGGAGAGAGAATTTTTCAATAAGCTTCATTACCTTACTTTTGTTCATGATGGTGTAATAGAGCATATTAATGATTCTGATTCGAGCTACAAATGAGTTATCGAACCAAAATCCTGAATAAGCTCTTAGGGTTGTGATTAGAGCTAGATTTCTAGCCAAAAAGAAAACCGACTAAAAATAGGTTATTCTTACGGAAAGTGAAAAAAAATCCACGATTGTCAACGGAGAATGAACGAGTATATGTCTAGGGTGTTACAGTTTACAATAAGAATTTTTCAAATATTAGAGCTATGTCTACAGTATTGATTGCCGGGGGAACCGGTTTGATAGGAAAACACTTGAGCCAAATGCTTGCCGAGCAAGGGCATTCTGTACGCCATTTAAGTCGGAAAGAAGATTTCAGTGGTCGGTTTCCCGCATTCGCTTGGGATGTAGATCGCGGCATTGTAGACGAAGCGGCGTTCAAAGGGGTAGATCATATTGTGAATCTTGCTGGCGCGGGCATTGCCGATAAAGCTTGGACGAAAGCGCGCAAACAACTGATTATCGAAAGTCGGGTCAAAAGCACTTTATTACTTAAAGCTCAGATTGAAAAAACAGATTGGAAGCCCCAATCTTATATTTCCAGTGCGGCAATTGGTTTTTATGGCAATGTGCCCGAAGACCGCTGGATTGGCGAAGATCAGCCAGTTGGTTCTGGTTTTTTGGCGGAAAGCTGCGATGCTTGGGAAGGCGCAATCCGCGCGGTAAAAAGTACGGGGGTAAGAACGGTAGCTTTAAGAATTGGGTTAGTGCTAACGTTGGATGGAGGTGCATTGCCTCAACTTTTGGGGCCTTTGCGATTTGGCGTTGCGCCTTACATGGGCAGTGGGAAACAATGGTACGCTTGGATTCACATCGATGATCTTTGTAGCATGTTTGTAGCAGCAATTGAGAATACAGAAATGAAAGGGGTCTACAATGCTGTTGCTCCGAATCCGGTGCGAAACAAAGATTTTACCCGCGCTATTGTTAGAGATTGGAAATCAAGGGCACTGCTTATACCTGCTCCTGCTTGGGCGCTGCGTATTGGGTTAGGAGAAATGGCTGATGTTGTGCTCAGCGGTGCAAGGGTTTCTGCTAACCGGATTATGAATACAGGTTTTGAATTTGAGTATCCTTATCTGGAAAATGCGTTAAAGGCATTGAGCAAAAAATAAGCTTTCGGCGCCTATTCCATTACAATTAGCAATTGGTTTTTATCAACCGCTTTGCCTTTTTCGATGAGTACTTTTTGTACCACTGCATCGCCGGGAGCACGCAGGATGTTTTCCATTTTCATGGCTTCCAAGATAACCAGCGGCTCGCCCTTGGATACCGATTGCCCGGGTATCACTTGAACTTCCAGCACCAAACCAGGCATGGGTGCTTTTATTTCTTTGATTTTGACGGCATGTTGGCTTAGTAAGCCCAATCGATTGGCCACTTGATCAAACTGATCCGCTAATTTCACTTCGTAGTGGCCGCCATTGATGATAAAGTGAAAGGTTTTAGCCGTATAATCCACTTTGTGGAGCTTGGCTTGATAGGACTTTTGATCAAAAAGGATGTGATAAGAATTGTCACCAGTTGATACAATATCCAAAAGGCTGGCACTAACGCCTTCCAATACGGTTTGCCCGTTAACAGTTGCGTTAAAAACTGGCTGTTGCATAAGTTTAGGCTGTTCTGCCCAATCTCATCAAAAGGGCGGTTTCAAAAATCGTATAGATCAAATATACGCCAAAAAAAGGCAATACAAATTTATTGGAACCGGGTTTCATCAGTACTTGATACCCTACAATTAACATCGCCGAAAAAAGCAACTTCACAATCGTCACCCCCAAAAAAGCATTGGTAAAGTGATGTTTGTTTACGCTTTTTGACGCTTCTTGTACATTATAGTAAGCGATGACGGTAAAGATGGTAAAAAACAAAAGGGTAACCCAGGAAAATGGTGCAAACTGTGCGTACTCCGGCAAGCGATTAAATAACCAAAGTAATCCTGCAGTTGTAAGTGTTACCAGACCCAATTGCAAAAAAAAATTACGCTGTACCAATTCAGTTGTCTTTCTTACCGGTGATGAGATCTTTTAGGGAAACATAGAGCGCCAAAAAAATGGCGAGTAACGAAAATACGATGGTGAACCAAGGGCGTTGCGACCCAAAATAGCCATCCAGTTTTTTTCCCAGTAACGCACCCAATAAGATAATCAAGCCCATTTGAATGGCAAGACCACTGTATTTCAGGTACGCGTTACTGGCTGATTCCGTTGGCTTTTCCAATGGATTATAAGTTGGCGGTTGGCGCTTTTACGCCTTTGTCCTCTTCTTTTTTCGTTGTAGGAGCTGATTGGCTATTGCCTTTTACTTGTCCGCCCATGTTGCAAGTAACATTAAAGGTAGCGCCAGACTGTACAATCAACTTATTGGTAGTAACATCGCCGCTGATGTTGGCATTTTCACGAATGTGGAGAAGATCCGCTACAACAATAGTGCCTTCAAAAGCGCCTTCGATAACCGCATTGGCACAACGCACTTCCCCTTCTACCCGACCTGAAGGCCCGATTACAACTTTAGCATCGCAAAATAATTTTCCTTTGATGGCGCCGTCGATGCGGATATCACTTTCAGATCTTACAGTACCTTCTACGATTGCGCCTTGAACAAGGCTATTAAATGCGTTGGGATTTGTTGCAACGGTGTTATAGGACGTTCCTTTGGGCTTATTGGCGTCTTTCTTGTTGTTTCCAAACATCGATTTACTTTTTGATTCACAATAGGTTGCGAGCACTTTTGCTCGGAATGTAAAGCCTAATAGAGTCTTCTATTCCCACAAAGGTATCTACAATATACGAATATCCCGCAAGTTGGCGTACCTACTTGCGGGATATTAACACCGAAAAAGAGAAAAAATACTAAAAATTGGGGCAATAGACGCCGCGACGTTCTAGGCCGCAAATTTTATAGACCAAGCTAAATTCAAAAGATCCTTGACCATTGCTCGCGGTTTTTAGCGATGAAGTGTTCAAGTCATAGCTGAATCCGAGGTTGAAATTATTGAAGTCAAAACGGGTTGAGGCAATGATCGCATCGCTTAACAGCCCTACTTGTGTGCCATCGGCAGAAGTTACGCGGCTAGCGACCCGTCCCCACAAACCAACCTGGAAAGCTTGGTAATCATTTTTGCTCTGGTTCAACATAAAACGAAAACTTGTACCAGCATTCACTTGCATGGATGGCCCCTGTTTCATGATAATAAAGCCAGGCAATAAACCCACTGAGGGATTCAAAGGCAATTCAGCTCCGCCGTGAACCGTAATCCGGGTAAATTGTAGATCTTGACTGTTGCTGGCAAAAGAAACGTTAGCCTGGCTCAAGTGATGAATGGCCGCACCAACGTAATAGTTTTTGTTTTCGCCATTGCGCTGAAACCACAAAATACCTGCGCCTAAATCCGCAAAAATGAAGTTGTCGCGATTAAAGTTGGCTTCTTGAGATGGTTTGCTTGGGTCAAAACCGCCTTCGCCGTTGTGTTGCGTCCCCCAGCGTAAGTTGAGAAAATTAAGGCTGCGTTGAGCGATACCACCTTCGGCACCCACCACCAAATAACCCGCTTTTTTCTTACCGCCCGTCATTTGCTTGATATAAGAGCCGGAGATTTTTCCAGTCGTAGTTGCAAAATTTCCTTCGCCCGCACGGTCGCCCCAAAAGGTACCGCCAATGCCAAAGAAATCATATCGCCCTACGGGTATACGTTGATCGTATGAAGCCGAATAAGTGCGAAATGAATTGTCGCGCAATACGCTCGCCCACTGATTCCGGTAATTCGCAACCAAGCGGATGTTACAGTTCATAACACCGGTCATTGCTGGGTTCAAGTTCAGCGGCGACATGTAGAACTGCGAGAAGTGAATATCCTGTGCTTGTAGTTGCCATGCACCCAGCGCCAGTAAAAAAATTGTAAGTATCGGTTTCATTTGTTTCATAAATGCAGGGATTTGCAATCACATGAAAATATAACAAATATTATTTTTTCTGTTTTGTTGCCGCAATGATAAGAAAAAGCTGACTAAATATAGGCAATAAAAGGATTCTGCCCCTAAAAAAAAGTTTTAGAAGGTAGAAGGAAGCAAAAAACAGTTCTTCAGGTCGTCTGTTTTACATTGTATTTGGAAAAAACCCTTAAAACCAAGAGAAAGGAATCCAAAGACCAGTCTTTACACAGAGCAAATGCAAAACGTCAATTCATGAAATCTTATTGCGAAATAGAAAACGAACAAACGCTTAATTCAAGCTTTCGCCTGCTTCATATTTCCAATTTGCGCCGTATTGCTCTACCAAAATATTATCGTAATAATCGGCTTTGTCAAATAAGAACTGAAACAATTGTTGCCCGGTTGAAGCATTGAAGTAGCGGTCAAAGATCAACAAAGACAAAATCACGTCTTGATCTTTCATGCTGAGCGCCAAACCTTCCAGCTCATAATTTTGCCGCAATAAAAATTCATAAATAGGTTTGATGTCGTCTTTTGGCAACATGCACAAGAAAGCATCGCCAGAAATCAACCCATTTTTTTCGTAGTAAGAAATATTGATCCGCGCAGAGCCATTGCGAATTTCCCAGAGATCCGGCCCGCGCCGCGACAATTCCACATGATGGCCAATCGAGCCAATGATGTCTTCAATGGTTTTGGGAACGCCAACTGGCTCATAAGGTTCAATGCTACTGGGTAACACCAATTTTGTTCCACAATGCGGACAGTATTCGCCTTCAATGGTGTCTTCAAACACAAAATTTGAACAGGAGGAACAGCGAACACCTACTTTCCCATTGCCATCTTTAAATTCTTTAATGGTGTCGGCTAAATAGTTTACCGGCAGGGAAAAACCAATACTATTACCTTCCTTGATCACAAAGGTATTCACTCCAATAACTTTCCCTTCCATATTCAACAAAGGGCCGCCGCTGTTTCCAGGATTCAGAGCAGCATCGTGCTGGATGTAAAAAAGGTCGTTGATTTCGTGTCGCAAGTTGGAAACAATGCCTTGAGTAGCCGTATACTTCAATCCAAAAGGATGCCCAACTGCAATTACCGTATCCCCTTGGCGCAATATGTTCTCTTGTCCAAGTGCAACAATAGGCATATCCGGGATAGCTGGAGCTTCCAAAAACGCAAGATCGTACTTGGCATCCGTAAACAGTACCTTGGCTAATTGTTTTTCCAGCAATCTACCGTGAATAACCACTTGCCGGTTATCGCGGACTACGTGCTCATTCGTAACTATCAAACCCTGTTCCCGCAAATAGAAACCAGTACCCGTGGCATACGGTGTAGCAATTTCAATTACCACGTTGCGAAATAACTCGATCACTTCGTTCATGAATGCCTTATTTTGGCGGCGGTCAATTCCGGACGGAAATTAGTAATTGAATGGCATAATTCCAACGAGAGGAGGAAATGATTCTGCTTTAAAATATTTGAGGCGCCAATGACCGGAGTTACTCAAAACTTTGGGGCTCCAATTTGGTTTTAATCTAGGTAAGTTTATCTTGCTTGTTCTCATAAATAAAAAACCTAAAGTTCACAACCGATGAAAAGATTTGCAGATGCGCATTGGGCTGGCACCGGCGCAGAAGGAAACGGCACATTGAGTACCCAAAGCGGGGTATTTAAAGATCAACCTTATTCTTTCCGTACTCGTTTTGGCGATGAAAACGGTACCAACCCCGAAGAATTGATCGCTGCTGCTCATGCCGGGTGTTACACCATGCAGTTGAGTTTCAACATTTCTACTGCCGGTTTTGTGCCCACTACTTTGGACACACATGCTGATCTCACATTTGCGGATGGCGCTGTAAAGTCTATTCACCTGACGGTAAAAGCAGTGGTTCCGGGTATTGATGCTGAAAAATTTCAAGAGTTAGCAGCACATGCCAAGGCGAATTGCCCGATTTCTAAAGTATTGAATACCGAAATCACCATGACGGCTGATTTGGTGTAAGGACTAATAAAAAAAATGGGGCAAGATGTTATGCGTTATCTTGCCCCATTCTTTAAGGTATATTCAGCAAAATGTTCTAATTATTGCGCCAGCTCAGCGTTTTTGAGTTCAATGTCAAACCCCGCTTCTTCAACAGCCTCTATTACGGCTTGGGCAGTAACAGTATCTCCTTTGACGCTTAGGATCTTCTCCGGATTTTGTAAATCAACTTCCCAGTGGTCAATGCCTTTTACGTCTTGAATAAACCCAGTTACGGTGCGTAGGCAGTTACCACAGTTTATATTGGTTTTGAATGCTAGTGTCATGATTGGTTCAAAATAAGATTAGAAATCAGGTTTGCGCTTTGACGGTGTGCAAGTGAGCAAAGAGATCCTCGGCTCGGTACACCATTAAAGTTAACAAAGTACCCCAAACAATGGCCGAAATAAACATACAGAAAAAGATTCTCCCTTTTTTTTCACCAAATGAGTTGGCTAAAATGGCACCGCCAATGGGTGTCAATAATAAAGGTGTAAGGGCAGCAACGCCGTAAATTCCAAATTTGCGCCACAATCTAACATTGCGGCGGTTTTTGGGGGTAAATAATTTTTCTCTTTTGAAAAATCGCTGTTTCAAAAATTGTCCAAAATATGTAAAGAAAAAAACGCTCAGCATCATGCCGCTAGCAGTTAAGGCAGCAGTCTCTAGCCAACCTAAACCGTAAGCTACTCCTTGTATGGGGCCAAATATGAACTTAACCGTGCTGGACAATAGCACCGATAAGTATTCGAGTATTCTTTCAGACATTTTGGATATGTTTCAAATCTATTACAACTCCTAAACGGATATCCGCTTTAAATGTTTCTTTTTTTAAATTATACTTCCTGAGAGTGTGTTTGGATTTTTTATTCGCGCTGCAAATGGCCAAAATTCACCCCAACTTCGTTGTGAAAATACTCATGTAGCGCTGACCTGCCCCGATGAATCGGGGGTACACTCTTTCCGATATCATCGGAACTGTACCACGTTTTTCACGCCTTGTTGGTGCAAATTTTAACTCACTACGCCTGCGAACTAAAAATCCAAACACACTCTTAGCTGACGCATTGCGAACAGTTTTGGTTTTTTTTGTCATTTTATTGCAAAAAAACCAAAAACATTACGACGTCTGCCTGATCTGCCCCTGCCCTTCTACCGTCCATTTGTAGCTGGTCAATTCCGCAAGCGCCATCGGACCGCGTGCATGGAGTTTTTGGGTGCTGATGCCTATTTCTGCCCCCAATCCAAACTGCGCGCCATCGGTAAATGCGGTTGAGGCATTGGCATACACTACGGCAGCATCTACTTGGTTCAAAAACAGCTCGATAGCGTTAGGATCCTCCGCAATAATTGCCTCACTGTGTCTAGAAGAAAAACGATCAATGTGCTCAATTGCTGCCTCAATGTTTGGAACAATTTTTACAGCCATCCGCAACGACAAAAATTCCAATCCAAAGTGTTCTTCCATACCCTGATGCAGTAGATCCTTGGGATAATGTTCTTCCAATGCCTTAAAAGCCTGGGAATCGGCAAACAATTCCACCTGATGGGGATTGACAAGCGGCTCGAGTAACGACATTAAATCATGTAAACGATCTTGGTGCACAACAACACAATCCAGCGCATTACACACACTAACCCTTCTCGTTTTCGAATTTTTGATGATGTCTTGTCCTTTTGCCAAATCTCCGCTAGCATCAAAATAGACATGTACTATGCCGGCGCCAGTTTCGATAACGGGTACCGTAGCATTTTGACGTACAAAATCAATAAGCCCCTTACCTCCCCGAGGTATAACCAAATCAATATAGCGATTGGCGGTAATGATTGGCATCAAAGCTCCCCGATCGCTGGGCGCCAGATAAACCACGTCTTCTAAGCCATAAGGTTTAAGTATGGATTGAATGATAGCGACAATAGCTGTATTGGAATCCTGCGCATCGCGGCTACCTTTAAGTACCACCGCATTGCCTGATTTGATGCACAAGGCAAAAACATCGAACGTAACGTTCGGACGAGATTCATAAACAATACCAATGACCCCCAACGGTACGCTGCGTTTTTTCAACAACAATCCATTAGGCAAAGCACGACTTTCTAATATTTTGCCTACTGGCGAAGGTAATTCAGCGACTTTTCGCAAATCGGCGGCAATATCGGCCAAACGGGCGGGGTTCAACAACAAACGATCGTATTTCGGATCTTGCGGATCCATACGAGCCAAATCAAGCTGATTGGCCGCTATGATAGATTCAGTATGCCGAATAGTTGCATCGGCCAACTGAAGCAGAATTTCTTTTATCTGCGCATCGCTGCAATTGGCCAGTCGTCTACTGGCTAGGCGTGTTTTTTCTAATGATAGGTCTAGGTTCGCCATCGTGATTTGTATTCAGCTCAACAACAAGTAATTGTAATGCACCAAAGGCTTTTTACCTTTTTGTCCCAAGTATTTGGCTACCGTTTGTGAGCTGTATTGTGCCATTCCAGTAGCAATTTCTTGGTCATTAAAAACGATGGCGATCAAATCGCCACGTTCAAAGGTACCTTCTATTTTAGTGATCCCTACTGGCAGCAAACTCGACACCCGATCGGTAGCCAGCAAAGCTTGGGCAGCACCTTCGTTTACGTGAACGCTTCCTTTGTGTGTCAGTTGCTGGTAAGCCAATCTTTTTTTGACGTTTGACGCTTTTTTATACCCCGGAAAATAGGTATATCCTCCCATTCCCCACCACACTTGGCGCAAAATTTCCGGTTTTTTGCCATTGGCGATATAAGTAGATATCCCCAAAAGCGCTGCTTTACGGGCGATGCGGTATTTGGTATTCATTCCGCCCCGACCAAAAGAAGAAGTGGAGGGTAGAATGAATTTTTGGAAAGACGCATCCTGGGGATCAATTACCGGAATCAATTTACTATTCGGATGCGCTGGGTGGCCATCGTAAATACCGTCCACATTACTCAAAATAATCAAAGCATCGGCATTTACGGCAGCGGCGATGAGCCCGGCCAATTCATCGTTGTCGGTAAACATCAATTCGGTAACCGCGATGGCGTCGTTTTCATTGATGATGGGGATCACTTCATCGCGCAACAACCCCAACAAACACTGCTTCATATTGAGATAATGCTCGCGATCCCGAAAATCCTCTTTGGTCACCAAAATCTGGGCGATGTGACACTGATAACTGGCAAACAACTCCTGGTAAATGTTCATCAAGCGCGGCTGCCCTACCGCCGACCATACCTGGCGGCGCAGAACATTGTTGATGTGGCTCAATTGTGGCAATGCCGAACGCCCCATGCTCACTGCCCCCGAACTGACTAGGATGACTTCTGCGCCCTGGCTTTTAACCCAAGCCAATTGACTGACCAAATGGGCAATCTGCTCAAAATCAGGCTTACTCGATTCGTCGGTTAAAACGTTACTGCCTATTTTTACAACGACACGTTGAAAAGGAATATCCATTGCTAGATAAGGTTTGTATTGCGCGGCCAAAAAGAATTGACCGCGTTTTGCGAGCCCAAACTTAAGGAGATTTGTCGAGTTTCGTTAAGAGTGTGTTTGGATTTTTTATTCGCGCTGCAAATGGCCAAAATTCACCCCA
>JBBANM010000011.1:0-95453 GCA_040401995.1 Saprospiraceae bacterium | reverse complement strand
GGCAAAGGTAAGATTTTTGGAGCTGGCACCGAGCTACCGAAGGTTTAGTTCAACATTGGGTATTGCTGCAAGTGTGGCTCGACGTTGTTAACTTCGGCCGTAGTTCCCTATCAGCAGCGGTTTCGGCGGACGGATTTCTGTTGGGCTTTTAGTTTTTATCTTGTACTTTTATATCTTTAATGGGCAGCAGTACCGGGCAGAACAAGCAATGAATTCCACACCTGCAGCAATACCTGTTCGTTATACGGCAGCTCAAAGGACAGACCCTAAATGGAAAATAAAATCGTACAATGGACTTCCTCAAAAAAATTTCTGTGAGCAAACCGATGATGTGGCTTTGGAACCAGCTAATCATTTGGCAGAAAGCCATACCCGATTTAAAAAATTAGTGCGTGGTAATAAATACAAAGTGGTAGAGCCCGTTTTGCCTATGGATGTACTGGGCATTTACATACTGCTCCCACAACTCTAAACTGAGAATTTGGGTTATTTCTTTTCGACATAACTCATAAAACGCAATAAATGGGTTATATTGCTAATCAACCCCAAGTAAAGCATGAAGTACAGCACCATCAAATACAGGCAGATCCCTGCTCAACAAATACCCGAAGATTGCCTAGTCGCTGTTGCAACACTATGAAATCTGCGACACGCCATTGCTTGACCTTATACATTCCTTGCACGTGGCCTGTTCCTTCGCCTTCGATAGAAACAATGAGTTTTGTAGGTTTAAAAATAAGGCTTTTTTTATCCTTATCTTTATGTCTACTTTTTTGAGGAACTCCACTCAATTTATTTTTTCAGCATCCCCTTCAACTCCTCAATTCCTTTCAATACTTCTCCCATCTTGCTTTGCAGGTTTTGCAACTCCGTTTTGATGGCTTCAAGGTCGTTTTCGGAAGAAATCAATAGCTAATTTTTAAAACAAAAACAAACAGAAATAGAAAAATAAAATAAAAAAGGGTATATTCGTATTATGGAATTACAACTTAGGCCTTCTTTATTCTGGGATGTAAATGTTGATAGTATTGATTTACAAATACATCGCGCATCGGTGATTGAGCGAATTATCTTGCGTGGTCGCTTCAACGAATTTAAAGACATTTTGAATTATTACGGTCAAGATGTTGTAAAGGATACGATACTACAAATCCGGTATTTGGATAAGGTCACTTTGGCTTTTTGTAGTGCGTTTTTTGATTTACCCTTAAGCGAATTTAGATGCTACAAACTCGCACAGTTGAACCCCGAACATTGGAATTATTGAGATATCGATGAATAAAATTTATTTGAGTGCATGACAAAATCGGGGCACAATTTATATGCACCGTGCCGAAGGCACTCCAAATCAATTTGACCCATTTCGCCGGATTGAAATCCGGCGCTACAAAATTTGACCGAGCCGATGGCTCTTGCATTATGCCCTAAATCCGGATTGATGCTCCAATTTTGTCATGCACTCAATTTATTTTTTCATCATCCCCTTCAGCTCCTCAATTCCTTTCAATACTTCACCCATCTGGCTTTGCAGGTTTTGCAGCTCTGTTTTGATGGCTTCGAGGTCGTTTTCGGAAGATAAGCTTTCACTAAAATCCAGGTTGTAGTCATTCTTAAGTAGCGCTAACAAACGCAAAAAAGTTTTTTGATTGGTTCCGCACAGCGCCATACTGACCATAGTTTGAGTGCCCAAAACAAAGTACCATCCTCCAACGCCTGCCGGCAAAAAAACAACCCTTTGGGGAACTTTCCACCTTCCAATTTTGTCAACACAAACACCAAACACATGACTAAAAAAAGAATACAATGAACACCAATACACAAACTTGGATCGATTTCCTCCATACCATTCACCCCGATTTTGACATCATCCAACAGGCTGCTGCTGGCAATCCCCTCCTGCGCGTGCAGGTAGGCGAACAACGGGTGAGCATCGTCCAAGAAGCCGATTCTTACTTCAGCTTTTGGATCGAGCGCTATGAAGGCGCCGATGGTAGCAACGGGGATGAACTTGTAGTTGATACCGGAACGGAACCCGAGCAACTCCGCCTGGCTCGCAACGTGGTGGAGGCTTTTGTAAAACGAAGAACGTAGTATCAGAGAGCGTACAATGGACTTTTCCCTAACGTGAGTTCTGAATTATAGTCACTGATACAGAATGAATTACGAAGAAAAAGCAGCAAAATTGGGCTATAATCAACCACTCGTGCCGCCGCTACGCGGCTCGAAAAGCCAGACCACTCATTATTTTCTATAGACGGCAACAGGGCTAGCGCCCTTCAGTGGTATCAAAGCCACGCTAGTGGCGAATCCGTCTATAGAAAAAGGTCAACATGTCATACCAAGTCGCGCTAGCGACGGCACGATTTCGGCTCTGCCCAATCCGCTATTTCAGAGTTCACGTTTTTCCTAATGATCGGTTGCAAAAACCTTCCAGGTCTCGAAGACCTGGAAGGTTTGTTGTTCCCCAAAACCTAAAAAGGCGTTCCAGAAATTTCCGGAACGCCTTTTTTCAAATATGCTGCTGCAAGTCCAATCAATACCCCAGATTCTGTTTGATGTTTCCTCCACTCAAATCCACTTCCGTTTGCGGCATTGGGAACAATTCATGTTTGTTTTTGACAAAATTCTTGCCCAAAGCTTTCATTTTTGCTTCGGCCTGGCCGGTGCGCAATAAATCAAACCAGCGTTGTTGTTCCATCGCCAATTCCACGCGGCGTTCTTGCCAGATACGCAGGCGCAAAGCGTCTTTATCGGTGACCGTCACATCTAGCAAAATGTTGCGCCGAGCGCCGCGGGCGCGAGCGCGTACAGCGTTCAGGTAAGTCAGCGCCAATTGGGCTTTGTTGTTTTCGTTCATCGCCTCGGCAGCGATCAACAACACATCTGCGTAGCGGAGCATGCGGATATTGCTGGGGCCGTTGTCTTGCAGCAAAGCGTGCGCGGGCGTCCACGCCTTTTGGTTGTACCGTTCATTCTCTATAGCGGCGTTGTCTTCTACCACCCCGGAGCCGTCAGGCAGTGCTTCACCAACAAACAATACCGTGGCATCCCTACGAGGGTCACCAAATTCGTAGGCTTTTAACAAATCGTCGGACGGCAGGTTGAAACCCCAACCCAGGTTGGGTGAACCACGCACACCTTGTACCATGTTCCAGGGAGTAGCGCCAGCATAAGAAGCTTCTAAAGCAGTTGCTTGTACTTCAAAAACCGACTCGCTAGAGTTTTCTGATTCTGGCAAAAAGATTTTAGTATAGTCCGTCAACAAGGCGTATTGCTTAGAGTTGATGACCTCCAAAGCGTATTTTTCGGCATTGGGATAATCCTTTTGCGTAAGGTATGCCTTGGCCAGCAGTCCTCTTGCCGCACCTTTGGTTACGCGCCCTATGTCGGTGGCAGCGTATTCTGATTTTTCCGGAAGGTTGGCAATGGCCTCCAACAGATCGCTGACAATAAGTTTATACACCTCCGAAGCTGGTTTTCGAGTTTGTACATAAAATTCCTCTTGCGTGAGCGGCCGCGTGATGATGGGTAAATCCCCAAACCAGCGCACCAAGTTGAAATAAAAATGGGCACGCAAAAATTTGGCTTCGGCAATGGTACGCTTACGCAATGCCTCATCCATTTTGGGAATTTTGGGTATACCGTCAATGGCGACATTGGCGCGAAAAACGCCTTGGTAATGCCCACGCCACGAGTTGCGGATGTCTTCCGGATAACCTGGATCCCAACTAAAATCGTCAAATGCCGTGAGGCGTTGCGCATCAGCAGGGAAACTCCCTTTGGTGGCATCGTCGGTTACAATGTCAGTCATTGCTAGCCAAGGGAACGAAGTTAGGTTCCAATCCCGCATGGAGTTGTAGACCGCGTTAACCGCCCAGGTGGCGTGTTGCTCGGTCTGGAAATAGTTGTTGGCGTTGATTACGCCCTGTGGTTTTACGTCCAAAAAATTCCCGTTTTGACAGGAATTGCCCAGCGCAACAACCAGGATTGCGCTGGCGATGATCCGCAGAAGATATTGCTTTGTCATTTTTTTCGAATTTGAAAAATGAAAAAAGAACACAATTTAGAATGTAACGTTCAATCCGGCCAACCATGAGCGCGACAAAGGATATACTCCGTTGTCAATTCCTACTTGTAAAACGTTTTCACTGCCTATTTCGGGCGAGTAGCCACTGTATTTGGCCCAAGTAATGATGTTATTCCCACTGACATAAAATCTCAACTTGGTTAATTTGATGTGATCCAATAGTTTTTTGGGTAAGCTATAGCCCAATACGGCGCTACGCAACCGGAAATAAGATCCATCTTCCAAAAAACGATCCGATACTTGGTAGTTGTACCCGCCATTGGTGATGCGGGGTTCTTTGTTGGAGGTGCCTGGCCCCGTCCAACGGCTCAAAAACGAGGTTTCATAGTTCGGGATACCAAAACCGCGCGATGAGCGCTTGCCGTTATAAATTTTGTTGCCGCTTACACCGTTGAAATCAACCGAAAAGTCAAATCCAAAGGCATCAAAACCTAAGTTAAAGCCATAAATAACTTTGGGGATCGGGCTGCCCAGCCAAGTACGGTCTTGAGAATCGATGATCCCGTCGCCATTGACGTCTTCAAAACGCAAATCGCCAGGAGCTACTGCTTCGCGAGCCGGGTACTGAGCTATTTCTTCCTTGTTTTGGTATATACCTACAACTTTATAGCCATAAAATGAGCCGATGGAGCGCCCTACAGTGGTACGGGTTGCGTTGGCAAAAATGGCTTCATTACCGGTGCCCAAAGAGAGTACCGTGTTTTTCAAAGTAGAACCAACTAAGCCAACATGGTAATTCACTTTCCCGATGGAGTTGCGGTAATTCATGGTGAGGTCAAAACCCTCGTTGCGTACGTTAGCGGCGTTTACGTAGGGATTCGAGGCGGAACCTACATAGTCAGGAATCGGTACTGGCACCAAAATTTTATTGGTATTGCGTTGATAGTATTCCAATTCGATGGTCAAGCGGTTTTTCAAGAAACCTAATTCCACACCTAAATCCGTGCTAGTAGTTTGCTCCCATTGCAAAAATGGGTTGGCCAACGAAATTAAGGAAGCGCCAAAGTTCAGACTTTCAGTCGATCCAAATACTGCGCTAAGGTTATTGGTAACAGTAGGAATGGCGGCATCAGAAGGAAATTTGTCGTTACCAAGGCGACCCCAGCTAGCGCGTACTTTGAAGTTGTCGATGAAGGTCAGTTTTTTCATAAACGACTCTTCGATCACCCGCCAGGCTACGGCAAAGGCAGGGAAGTTACCAAACCGCCGCAATGCGCCAAACTTGGAGGAGCCATCGCGCCGGAAAGTAGCCGTAAAGAGGTAGCGATCTTTAAAGGCATAGTTGGCGCGAAACAAGTAAGATTGGTATTTTTCTGGATTGATGGCAATGTTGTAATTGGTGGCAGTTTGTACGTCGCCGGCATCCAGGTAATAGAATTCTTTGGAGTCGCCGATCAAACGCTGGCGGGTACCACCAATGCGCTCGCCGTTGCGGGCCTGTTGGGTGTAACCGGCCAAGATGCCAAAACGGTGTTTGCCAATTTCACGCGAATAGTTCAGGGTGTTTTCCCATTGCCAATCGTTGAAGCGGGAAAATTCAGCGGCAATTCGGCTCTGTATGTTGCGCTGTTTTTCATCCACTTCAAATTTTGGTTCAAAGCTTTTGCTGCGGTTGTTGATGCTGTTGAAGGCAAAACTGCTGCGAGCCGTCAAGTTTTTGAACAGATAAACTTCCACGTAGGCGTTGCCATTGATTTGTTGGCCATAACCCCGGTTGTAACTGTTGTATTCCAACTGAGCGGCAGGGTTACTTACGTTGGAGTTGGCTGATGTACTACCGTATTTTCCGTTCTGATCTTTGGCAATCACGGTTGGGTCGGCAGCATAGGTATTGAAGACAATCCCGCCAGGTTCCCCATTATTGGCGCTTGAAATAAAAGCGAGGTTGTGGCCAAATTTCACCCCTTTTACCAAGTTGTATTCGTTGTTGACGCGCAAAGAGTAACGGTTAAAATTGGAGGTGCGAATGATGCCGTCTTGCATAAAAGCGTCGCCGCTGATGCTGTAGGTCATGGCATCGGAACCTCCGCGGATGTTGAGGTTATAGTTTTGGATGGAGGCGTCGCGAAAAATGACATCTTGCCAGTTGGTACCCGCGCCAAAAGAGGCGGGGTTGGCATATGGCGCTGTACCCCCTACGTTTTTGTAAAACTCATTGACCAACTCTGCATATTGCGAGCCCGTAGCCAAACCAATGCGTTTGCTGACTTGCTGAACACCGTTGTAGGCATTGAAACTAAACTTGGCTTTTTGCCCCCTTATGCCTTTGCGGGTGGTAATGAGCACTACTCCGTTGGCGCCGCGGGTACCGTAAATGGCACAAGCAGAAGCATCTTTTAATACTTCCAAGCTTTCGATGTCGCTAGAATTGAGAAAGTCGATGTTGTCCAAAATGAGTCCGTCAACTACGTAGATGGGATTGGCATTGTTGAGGGTTCCGGTACCGCGAATCCGAATAACGGGTCCTTCACCGGGTCGACCGGAAGCAGAACTGACGTTGACACCGGCAATTTTACCTTGCAATCCCTGCGTAACGTTGGAGGAGGCTATTTTTTGCAAATCGGCAGGCTTAATGCTACCCACTGATCCGGTTACATCACTTTTACGTTGGGTGCCGTAGCCCACTACCACCAATTCGTTGATCATGAGGGTAGATTCGCCCATCTCCACGTTCACGGAAGAGCGGCCTTTGATGGAAATTTCTTGGGTTTGGAAACCGGTATAGGAAAAAACCAGGATGGCCTCGGCATCTGGAACCTCCAGACTGTAGTTACCGTCCAAATCGGTAACGCCACCAAGCGTGGAGTTTTTAATTTGAATATTCACCCCAATTAGCGCTAGTTTTTTTTCATCGGTTACCTTCCCAGTGATGGTAACTTGTGCGCAAAGTGGTATGGAGCAGGCTAAACTCCAAAATAGGAGGGTATATATTAATCGCATATCGGTTTTAGTTTTTGTAAAAAAGTGAGTTCGTAAAAATGACTGTGCAAGAAAATTAAGTAGAATTCCCTGAAAAACAAAAGAGTTGAAGCATTGAACAAGGAATGGTTTTCATTCCAATGCCAACACTTCAACCCTTCGATTTTTCAACCTTTCAATGCAAGGCTTATTGCTTCACAAATCTGGTTTTGGCTTTAACCACGCCATGTTTGTCGTATCCAATCAGGATATACATGCCGTTTTCGAGGCTAGAAGTATTGAGGTTAACGAAATCTTGGCCGCTGGTACGGAGCGAGAACGCTTTTTGTCCAACAACATTGAATACATCGTAGCCATACAATTCATTGCCATTCTCGATGATCAACTCTGAAGAAACGGGGTTTGGATAAACCTTCAAATCAGTCAAAGTTACATCGTTTACCCCAACTGTAGTTGAGCTACAAGACTTATCACCGATGGCGATATCATCAAAATAGTAGCGTTTTTCAGCGGTTGGTACGATATCGAAATCCATGATCATCGCCAAGGTGTTATAAATAGCGCCATCTGGGATGTTCAGTGAAGTAAAATCCCAGGTCAATTCCTGCCATTCGTTTGGCTTGGTGTATTTCACTTTGGTGTCGCCGGTATTAGGAGCGCCGTTCGGGCTACGTTCCAATTTGAACACCACGTTGGCTTCATGATCCATCAACACTTTCATGGAAATTTTCTTGTTTTTGCCCATAGACACCGAAGCTGGGAGGGCATCGTTGAAGTAACCGGCAAAAACTTCGCCGCCCGGGCGCTCGATGAATTCCGCAACTTTATTGGAAGTATTGATACCGCTTTTCTTCGGATTGTCGATCACGTTGTTTACACGCTGACCATCCAAAGTACCGTTGGCAAAATACTGCCAGCCGCCCAAGTTATCCAAGGTAGTTTCAAAGTTAGAGATACAAGAGGTGTAAGGCGCTCTGCGGAATTCGAGATCGTCCATGTAATACACATCATCAGTAGTTGAAGTTTGACCAGCATTGAAGAACACCACCAATTTGGTGTTGCCTTTGCCAATAGCGCTGCTAAAATCAACGGAGTACTGAACCCATTTTTTAACATCTCCTGCCTTTACGGTAGAAGTGATTTCTACTTGGGTACCGCCTTCCAATTTGAACAAAAGCGGAACGGCTTTTGGCGACCAGATTTTGATTTGGAATTGGTTCAACACTGACAAATCGATTACTTTACCAAAATCGTACACAATGGCTGGAAAAGATTCTTTCCCCGGACGGGTATACTCCCCTACTTTGCTGCTAGCCGAGGAATTGATACCACTTGGATCTGGATTACCCACTACTTTGAGGAAATCGCCGCCGGTAGCAAACAGGTTGGTGTAATTGCGTTGGCATTCGAAATCGTCCACTGACCCTACTTTAGCTACGGTGCCTTCACACAAGTTAACAGTAGAAACTGTTTGCGTAAGGTTGTCAAAATACCAAGTATCGGTAGTAGCGAGATCTGGATCAAATACGATTTCAACGCGTTCGAAATCAGTTACTGTTTTAAAGTTGCTGAAGTTGAAATTGAGGTCAGCCCATTTTCCAGTTACGGTAAGGGGGCGATTAATTTCTTTCAAGCCAGCTGTAGCAGAGAACAAACGCAAGGTTACGCTTTTTGCGCCTGCTGGAGCCCACACCTGCAAATTCATTTGTGGAAGGGTAGCCAGGCTGAAACCTTGTGGCAACAATGCTTTCAAACCGCCCAATTTCGAGCTGCCTTTGGTATAGGAGCCGATGGTAGCGGAAGTATTGCCCACTTTATCGGGGTTGGCCAATTCGCCATTGTATTTTCCAAAAACTGCGGTAGCACCAAGAGGTTCCCAGAACAATTTTGCGCCTCCTTCAAAATCTTCCAGCGCGCTGCTTTTTTCTTGAGGAACCAAGCGGATGTCGTCAATATAATAGACATCGTTGGCGCCAGGTAGCTTACCGGCATTGAAGAAAAGCACCAATTTGGTTTGGTTGGCATTGGCTTGATCGCTGAAATCGACGGTGTATTCTACCCATTTGTTCAATACGGTAATTGGGATCGAAATTTCTTTATTCGCCGAAGTTCCGCCTTCCAATTTTACCAACATATTGCCAGCAACTGGCGCCCAAACTTTGAGTTTCACCTGATTGCGGTCTTTGAGCGGAATGCTGCCGCCCCAATCCAATACGATGGCTTGGAATTCAGGACCAAGATCTTTGTATTTGCCTACGGTAGCGCTTAAGTTAGCGCCAAATTTATCTGGATTGGGAACAACAACGATGTCGTTGTAACCTGGCTGACCGTAAGTAATGTTGCGTTGGCATTCAAAGTCGTCCAAAACATTGGGATCCTTGTCCACTGCTGCGCATGCACCGGCTGGAACCGCATATAGGTTGTCAAAGAGGTAAGTATCCGCAGAAACATCGACACCTGGGTCAAAGAACAAAATAATTTTGGTTAAACCCTTCAGTGCCGCAGCTTTGCTGAAATTAAAAGTATACTCAATCCATTGACCAGTTACAGCAATGTTTTTGAGTTCTTCAACAGCGCCGTTCGGACCTTCCAACTTCAACAAAAAGTTGGTAGGCACTGCTGCTTTTACTTGTATTTTGAATACGTTATAGATCGACAAATCCAGCGGAGTAGCCAATTCAGCCAAGAAAAGGCTATAACCAGAACCTGCTTTTTTAGTATAAGCTCCTGCCTGTTTGCTTGAGTTGATGCGCAAAGTATCGCCGCCCGCTACATTGGGAACTACTTTAAACGTACCTTCTACTGCATTCCAAGGCAATTTAGCGCCGCCTTCAAAATCTTCGTAGACCAAAGAAGTCGGTGCAGGATCTAAAGCAATATCATCCAAATAGTAGATATCGTTCGCGCCAGGCAGTTTTCCAGCATTGAGGAAAAAAACCAGTTTGGTTTGATCTGAACTGGCAATGGAACTGAAATTGATGGTGTACTCTACCCATTTATTGACCTGGGTAATTTCAATCGGTATTTCTTTGGAAGGAGAGGTGCCACCTTCCATTTTCACCAAAAGCGTACCGGCAACCGGCGCCCATATTTTGATTTTTACAATGTTGCGGTCTTTCAAAGGAATAGAACCACCCCAATCCAAAACCAAGGCATTGTATTCACTACCTACATCTTTGTAGCGACAAACTTTGGCGCTAGTATTGATGCCCGACTTATCGGGGTTATCAGCCAAAATAACATCGTCCAAACCTGGCAAACCATAAGAAATATTGCGCTGACATTCAAAGTCGTCCAAAATCCGTGGACTTGGTTCAACGCCGGCACAAGCTCCTGCTGGTTGTACAGTAAGGTTGTCAAACAGGTAAGTATCAGCGCTTGCATCAACACCTGGGTCAAAAAACAGAATGATTTTCTTTAACCCTGGAGTAGCTGCCGCTTTACTGAAGTTGAAGGTGTACTCCACCCACTGCCCAGAAACTGCAATGTTTTTAATGCCTTCGATAGCGCCGTTAGCGCCTTCTAGTTTCAAAAGGAAATTAGTAGCTGCCGAAGCTTTTACCTGAATTTTGAACAGGTTGTTGGTGCTTAGATTCAAAGCGGTTGGCAATTCAGCTAAAAAAAGGCTGTACCCAGAGCCTGCTTTTTTGGTGTAAGAACCTGCTTTGGCACTGCTGTTAATGCCCAAAATATCGCCGCCAGCGACATTGTTGACTACTGCGTAAGTTCCTTCAACTGCATTCCAGGGAAGTTTGGCACCTCCCTCGAAATCTTCGAGGACAACAGCCTGAGCCATACCCAGTAATGGTAGTAAGAACAGAGAGAAAAAGAGCAGATGTTTTTTCATGTTTTGTAAATTTTTGGTTTCATACAAAAAACTATTGTGAAATGACCAACGGATAGGCAGTTTTATACGTTGGCGAACTGATATACAAGAAATAGGCGCCCATTGGCAATACAGGTACCGCAAATTGATGCACTTGCTGACCAGTGTTCATTCGGGTGGGTTCCAATAGGTGTTGCACTACCCTACCCGCCGAATCGGCCAAATCAACCCGAACGAGTTCTGTTTTAGGCTGAACAAAGCTTAAATTAATGGTATTCCTAACTGGATTTGGATGAACGTGTATTTGTAAGTCTTCCGCCTTGGTAGCGGTTACTGCACTAATATCGGAGGTAAATCCGATTTTTTTGAGTGCGGGCTGAATCTCGGGGTTGCTCATGAATTTTTTCCACAACAAGCCAGTGCGCTGATTTTCAATCATGTTGATGATCGGCCCTTGATCGATGGCCAGGTAGCTATTGGCAAACCACCCCAACTGCGGGTTGAAGGCATCGTAAAATCCCATGGGGCCCCATAGCTGCGCTCCGTATTCGCGGTAAAAATGTTTGAGCGCGCCTAAAGACTCGGTAGGCGTGTAAGGAAAAGAACCCATCGCTGCCGTAGGGGCAATGGTGCCGTTGTCTTGTGATCCGCTATTGGGTTCATGTGCTAAGTAGCCTTGAACGGGATCATCGCTGGCGGTAAGTCCCCAACAGTTTTCATTGTAGCCTTTGAATTTCTTCGGGTTGGCGATACAGTACGCTCGATTGATAAGAGTATGGTTGCGGTTTTGGGTGAAATAATTCGCATACTTGTCTTTCAAGTTGTGCGGATCAAGCCCCATAAACGAGTAATGAGCAAAAAAGAGGGGCCCACCTAAGTTAGGCCCCAATGGTAATAAAACGCTGTAAAAACTATTTCCATTGACATAATTGGTATTGCCCGCCCAACCTTTGTCAAAAAGGTTTCCGGGTACGCCATTGGTTGGCGAGGCAACAGCCAATAGGTACAAAATCATCGCTTCATTCCAACCACGCACTGGAAAATTCATCGCATATTGATAGTTGGGCGACCAATGCCAATAGATGAAATTTTGAAAATACTGGCGATACCAGTTCCAGTCGATGGCTTCCCATAGTCCAGTTATTTTGGCGCGTAGTTGTTGTTCTTCTGTTGTATTGTCTCTAAAGTATTCGCGTGCGGTAAGGAGCCCTTCCATCAGAAAAGAGGTTTCGACCAAATCGCCGCCATCATCGCGGGTGCTAAAAGGAATGGTTTTACCCGATACGCCGTTCATCCAGTGAGGGAAAGCGCCTTTGTAGCGATCTGATTTTTCCAAAAAACTGAGCATCTTCAGTATACGATCCCGCCCTTGGGTGCGGGTAATGAAGCCCCGTTCAATGCCCACCAAGATGGCCATCACTCCAAAACCAGTACCGCCGATGGTTACGATGTCACCTGAAGTATTCCGTTCGCGAATAAGCCCGGATTGAGGATGAGCAAACTCCCAAAAATAGCGGAAGGTATAAGCTTGCACCATATCGAGCAACTGATCGTCGCTCATCGGAAAGCTGCTAGAGGTAGCGGTATTGCTAGTGCTGCTTTCTTGGCCGCCGCTTCCGATAGCGGTGATGCGGTAACTCGCTTTTACATTTAGCCCCAGCGGACGTACAAAATCAAGATAAATGCTATCGGCCTTATTGGCTTGACCGATGGCCGAAAAGGTTTTACCATCATCAATCGAGCGATAGATGCGGTAAGCGGTGGGTAAATTTATTCCTGTATTTTTCCAACGCAGTTCAATGTGGCTATCGTAGCCTTTTGCTCGGAGCTGTTCTGGCGAAACCAAAGTACTGGTTGCCGTAGCGCGATAAGTACGCACTTCATCGATGAGTAAAGTATGTTCTTGTCCATCATTTGCTGCCTGACCAAATATGATGGCTTTGATTTGTTTGAAAACGATGCCGGTTTGATTGGGATCAGAAAAAAACACCTTCAGTGGTATTTTGATCGCCGTCCAAACTCCTGGCGTCAGACTGGAGGCATATTTAGCTAAACTGTATTTATTGGATTTGGTGGCGCCGGGCGCGCCTTCCATAAAGATATTGGGCCAATCTGCTTGGTTAAGTCCGTTGGGAGCAAAAGCCCAAAAAGCCAAAGTATCCGAACTACTGATATCTTGAAAAGGAAAACCTGGCGCGATTACCAATCCCGACCAATCGCCGCCGCTGCGCGAAATCCAGTGCAGGCGCAAACTGTTGCGCCCTTGGAAGGCGATTGCATCGGTGGGAATTTTGTCCCCACTGCTGCCTGCTTGTTCGATGTAACTATTACCCGACTTAAAAGCCAAACCAGTATCGTAATAACCAGGGTTATTGCTATCTGAAAAAAAATAAACGTCTTGGCATTGTAACGGCAAAAAGGCCAATAGGGATACCAACGTCAGTCCGGTAATCCGTAGGTAAAGTTGTTTCATGCTTGCGATCTAAAAATCATTGACACGCAACTTACCTCAATTAATTTACAAAACCTGTTTTTTCACCTCACCACTACTACGCCATTGTGAAAAATCACCAAAATAGAGATTTTTATTTTTCATTAACTATCAACAAGTTAGATCAATGAAGCTGAAAAAATGAAAAAAATCCCACCTCTCAACTGTAGCAATTTTCGAGGCACAAGCACCATTCATTGCCTTGATGTCCCCAGAATTCTAATGCTTAAAATTAGAGGCTCATTAAAAACTCAACCAGGTTATCGTCGCCTTCCAACTCCAATTTTCGGCGCAGGCGGTACCTTTTGTTTTCGATGCCGCGGATAGAAAGGTGCAAAAGCGGGGCGATTTCTTTAGAGCTCAAATTCATCCTCAGGTAGGCGGCTAAGCGCAAATCTCCCGGCGTAATGGAAGGAAAAAGCGATTTTAGTTTTTTAAAAAATTCATCGTGTACTTGATTGAAATTGTCTTCAAATACTTGCCAGTCTTGTTCGTTCCCTAAGTGTTCATCTACAAAACGCAGCATTTTTTGGTATTGAAGCGCCACATTCCGATCCGCATTTTCGGCTTTGAATCGTTCCAGTTCTTCCCGGATTTGGAGCAAGGTTTCCTTTTTGCGAATCAAGTGAAAGGTAGTACTGGTCAACTCTTTGGATTTATTCATCACATCCTGTTGGAGCTGGTTGTTGCGGGCTTGCATTCTTTGTTGATGGAGTTCGCGTTCTTTTCCCAGTAGTAATTTGCGGCGCTGAATGGCCAAACGTTTTTGTTGTTGCCGATTAACGAGAACAATCAATCCAGTTGCCAAAAGGGCGTACAACAAATACATCCAAGCAGTTTGGTACCATCGCGGCGTGATGTAAAAATTATATGTTGCAGTTTTTGAATCTATGTCGCTTTGTAATTCTAAGGTATGGTATCCTGGAGAGAGGTTGCTGAATTCATGTTCTGCCATGCGACTCCATTCCGACCATTGATCCTGCACCCCCAAAAGCCGATACCGGAACATTTTGCTCCGGGAATAAGCATCAAGGGCAAAACTGAATCGCAGGTTTTGAGTGCCTGCGGGGAAATGCATCCACTTCCCTTGCCGATAAATGTGATCGTGTCGTTGCGGATACAAAGACTCGACGTTTTTGATGCGTAGACGAGCCGAAATTGGCGTTCCAAAAGTGTTTTTTTCGTTGAATAGGGCGTAGCCATTTTCCAAACAAAGCAAATAATGTTGTTGCCCCAAAGCAATTACGGGGTCGCAATACGTTGCTAAATCAGTGTTCATGATGGCCAAGGTTTTTTGGCCTTTTTTTAAGCGCAACTGTTTGGGCAATATTTCAAACCTTTGATCCAGACCGATGGATAAAAATTTGGGGTGGATGGTTTCCGGTCGGTTGAGAGGATTCCAGCGCTTCAACGTTTTATTGTAGGCATATTGCTTGCCGCTCGACCAAATCCAAATCTGGCCTTTCTGAAGAAATACATCTAGATTGAAATTGTTGGCTAATCCATCTTTGGCATTGATGGTGTCGATGGCGGCAATTTTTTTCAAGCCCGCGTCTAGTTTAAGGTGATAAATCCCTTCATATGGATTAACCGCCCAAAAACTGTTGTCCGCATCCTGCACCAGCTTCTGAATCGGTTCATTCAAGCCTTGTACCTTATGAGAAAAAACCCATTTCCCTTTAGCATTGCGCTGAAAAATGGCCAACCCAGTGTAAGTGCCTTGAATCAGGCGATCGGGATGATCAAAAGGGCGTTTGAAACACCAACCGCCGGTAATGGATGAAATACGTTTGAAATGATTATTTTCAATGACAAAGGTGCCTTCATTGTGCCCGCAAAGCAGTTGTCCGTCAAAAATAGCCAATTGCCAAACTTGTCCCTGAGAACCAGGCAGCAACTGATAGGGCGCATCTTTCACCAAAGGCCATGTCCGATAAAAAACGCCTTGATTCGCTCCTACATACAGGCGATTTTGATAGATCGCTGCGGTATAAACAGCCCCAATTTGCCCTTCCCGATCGGTGTAATACAGCAAGGGATCTTGCAAGGCTATGAGATCGATCCCTTTATCTAGTCCAAGCCAGAGGTTGTTGTCCCGATCTTCAAATAGCGCCAGCAGTGTGTTGTTTTGCAGCCCGTTATTTTTGTTGAGGTGGTACTGAACGGTTGATTGTTGGGTAATAAAAACGCCATTGAGGATGGTTCCCAATACCAACCGACCATCATGCAAACGCAGCGCTTTATTGAGCTGATACCGCTGTAATGCCGCATTAACTGGGTGTTCCCAAGGAGATAACCACCCGTTATTATAGCGAAAAACGCCCGCTTTTGCTGTCCCAATCAATAAACTAATGGAATCAGAAAAAATAGCGGTAATGGTATGCTTGGAAAGCTGATCGCTCCCAGGCAACGCGAGGAGTTTATTGTCGGCCAGTAGTTCGTAAATCGGCCCTTGGATGGCAGGGACCAATAGCCTTCCATCTACTTCCCGCAGAAACATCAATGGAAAAAAAGTAGGTACGCGGGTTATTTTTTTCCCATCATAGCGGTACATAACCCCAAAAGATTGGAAAAACACCCCCTTTGTACTGACGACAATATGCCAAAATTCTTCTTTGTTAATATCGGAACGCGGTAGTTGGCCGCTCAAAGAGGTATAAAACAACTGACCCAAAATATCTCTGTCCCAGTAGCCAAACTCGCCATAACTACCACAATAAATGCGCCCATCAGTACTTACTGCCAAAGAACGAGCCGTTTGACCATTGGGTAAGGGGTGTAATTTCCAATTGGCGCCGTCATATTCCAGCAAGCCATTTTTGTTGCCAGAATACATAATGCCATCACGATCCTGGGCAAACGACCAGTTTTGATCCGCAGCTTGGTATTGTGTAGAAGGAAAATTGATGATTAGCGGATTGTCGGTAGCGGTAAGCGAAACTGTGATGGGGAACAAAAAAAACAGCGCTAAAAAGTGTTTTGGCATCAGCAATTGGATGGCAATGAGTTTTTTTGACCTACCCTTTACCGCATATTTCCCCATGGAGCAATCTTGTTTTAGAAGCTAAAACTAAGGATAAAAGGTAAAAATTCAAAGCCAGGGGCGGGATTGCAGAACCATCAAATTATTATTCTAGCTGATCTTTTGTATCTTTCAAAATCATTACACACCAAAACCAAGTACACATGCTGAACAGATTGCAAAAATGGGCTACTGGGCGCAACGTCATTATCTTCGTCCTGTTGGATATAATTTTCATGGTCGTTGTAATGCCTTACATGTCCTTGCTGATGGCGCTAGCCACCAGTCAACATCCTCAGCCCATTGATTTGTGTATGCCCACTTGGTCGCCAGAACTGGGATATAAACTCATTAAATCTTATGGCGACTCTGGGAGAGCGGTGTATCGTACCATTGAATTAACAGCAGATGTGGTTTATCCTTTGGTGTATGGTTTTGCTTTTGCTTTGTTGATCAGCTATTTGATTCGCAGAATTGCGCCCAATAATAAGTGGATGCCTTACTTGGCTTTTCTACCGCTATTGGGTATGTTGTTTGATTATATCGAGAATTTTTGCATTGTGCTTATGCTCAACGCTTACCCCCAACAATTGCTGTGGGCGGCGCAGCTACGCTGTTCAAATGGATTTTTGCGTTTAGCGGTATGGCGGCGTGTTTGATTGCTTTATCTACTTGGGGCGTTAGGGGGATTATGAAAAGAATAGCTTAAGGCGATTGATCCGATTCCTTATGTATCATAAAGCTTTGATAAGTAGTCCGCATATCATCTTCAACTATGGCATTTAGTCCTGGCTACTAAAAATCAAAATCATGTCAGACATCATCCACTTCACCGCCGTACTTAATGCCGATGAAAATACCGGTGGCGTACACATCGATTTTCCTTACGATGTAAAAAACCTCTTTGGAACCAACGGAAATGTCAAAGTAAAACTGACTTACAACGGCATCCCTCACCGCGGTTTATTGACCAATATGGGCGGTGGTTGTCATTTTTTGGGTCTCAAAAAAGAGTTGCGCGAACAATTGGGTAAACAAGCAGGCGAGACTGTAGATGTTACCCTTGCGCTTGATACTGAGGAACGCACAGTGGAACCACCCGAAGCGTTGGCACTTTTATTAGAAGCAAACCCAACAGCCAAGCTATTTTTCGATACCCTTTCTTTCTCCAACCGCAAAGAATATGCGGTGTGGATTCGCGATGCTAAACGGGAAGAAACCCGCCTTAATCGCTTGACTTCAACTCTTGAAAAATTAAATTCGGGGAAAAAGAATCCTGCGGAGAAATAGATCAATTTTGTTATTTTTAAACAGCACTTTCTATTTTTACAAACTAAAACACGAAACTTATGTGTGGTTAAACCGTTTATTCAAAAAAGGATATACCTAGCTGTTATGAAATTCCAAACTGTCAAAGTGCTATTGGAGCAACTGGAAAGATTTGAGGAAGAGACGGGTTTAGAAGACCTGGATAACTTTGCCATTTGGCTGAACAATCAGCAAAAAAATTCGACCGCTCTTTTTCCCACCAAATGGGATGAATACCCGGAAAACGACGATGCCCGTTTGGCTTTATCGGTAGGCGTACTTAATCAACATGCCAAGCACTACATCAAAACGGCGCTAAAAGATACCCCGTTAAAAGGGATCTTTGATTTTACTTTTTTGGCCGGATTGATAGAAAAAGACCAACGCAAATCGGATTTAATCAGCATGGGCGTGTTGGAGTTCTCGCCAGGAATGGAAGTGATTCGGCGTTTGCTCCGCAACGGATTAATAGAAGATTTTGAAGACCCTGTGGATGGTCGCTCGCGCCGGGTGCGCATAACTCCGGCTGGAATGGCTGTTTTTCATGATGCGATGGCCAAATTTAACAACGTCAACCGCATAGTTTCTGGAAATTTGAGCAGTGAAGAGAAGAAGACAGTGATCAACTATTTGAGTAAATTGCTTCATTTTCACCAGCCGATTTGGGATCAAGATTTAGGCGCGGATTTGGAGGTGATTTTGGATAAGTATTTGCATTCTCCTGCTGCAAATACCTGATTATTTTCATAAGTTGTGATCAAACGCATCGCATTGCAAAAGAAAAAACGCAAAAAAATGACAAACTGGTTTAAAGCCCATCCTTGGCATGGCATCGATCCGGGCCCCAATCTGCCTCAGGAGGTGACTGTTTTTATTGAAATTGTACCCACCGATACCGTTAAGTACGAAATCGATAAAGCCAGTGGCTACCTAAAAATCGATCGCCCCCAGCAATTTTCCAATATTGTTCCGGCCTTGTATGGTTTTGTGCCCCGTACTTATTGTATGGAATCAGTGGCCGAATACTGCATGGAAAAAACGCAACGCACCGACATGATCGGCGATGGCGACCCGCTGGATATTTGCGTGCTTTCGGAACGTGATATTCCTCGCGGCGATATTTTGATGCAAGCTTACCCCGTTGGCGGTTTTAGGATGATTGACGACAACGAAGCAGATGATAAAATCCTCGCGGTATTGAAAGGGGATCCAGTTTTTGATCAATGGCGCGATATCAGTTTGTTGCCCAAGGGTTTGGTGGATCGATTGCACCATTATTTTTTGACCTATAAATTACCTCCAGGATCTACCGTAAAACCCAAAGTGGAGATTACCCATATTTTTGGCCCTGAAGAAGCGTATGAAATCATCCGCCGTAGTCGGGTGGATTATGAAAATCACTTCAACGGGAAATCGATTAAGAAAATTTAGAGCTTGTTCAGGTTTTGGATCTGAGGCGAAGGAGAGCAAAATTTATTTTAGGCGAGGCAAAATTTGCAGCCGTATGTGGGCAATACGGCGAAAATTTTAACGAAGCATAAAATAAATTTTGCCTCATGGAGCCCCGAATCCAAAAACTGAACAAGCTCTTAAACAGTAAACAAATGACAAGACGCTAAAGACGGGTATACATTTGCCTAAGGAACGGTTAAACAATAAAGTACCACTTTTGCCTTGCTCTTTCACCGCCACTCTTCCTATCTTTTTCGTTGCAATGCCCCACATTGCGCCTCAAAAGATAGTCGATTGGAAGTAAAATAGCGGCGGCTAAAATAGCACTTTATTATTCACCCGTTCCTAAGAACCTGTTTTCAGCGTCTTGTCTTGTTTTATCTTGAGTTCAACATTGGCCAGGGAGGTGTTTGTATTTCTACTTCGCGCTACAAATGCATAAAGTCGATTCTCATGTTACAAATTACCGAAGCACTAACCGCGGGTGCTACATTTCTCCTAGCTTTTCTCATTTTCACCAATCCCCGTGGTGTTAATAAAAAAGCAAACTTTTGGTTGGGAATTTTCATTTCCAGCTTAGCCATCCAAAGCTTAGACACACTGTTTGTTAACCATAAAATCTATTCTAATTATCCACATTTTATCGGCATAACGGATATCACCTTTTTCTTGATTCCTCCTTCCATTTATTTTGCCACTTTGTACTTTGTTTCGCCGCAAAGGCCTTACAAACGAACGGATCCCTTGCATTTCTTTTTTCTAATTACCTATCTACTATTGAATATTCCTTCTTTGTTTTTTCTGAATGCTGCGGCTAAGTTACAAGGGAAATTAAACGATAATCAAGGGGGAACGGGATATCAAATCGTATTGATCCTGATTTTATCCTACCTCTTTTTCTATTTCATTTTATCATTAGCCAAGCTAAATCAGCATCAAAAAAACGTGGAGCAAATTTTGTCCTCTGGCGATGAGGTCAATTTGAAATGGCTCAAATACTTTCTAATTAGCATCTTGATTTCCGCTATTCTCTGGGTAATATATATCGTTTTTCAGGGTGCCTGGTTGAATTTACTTGCTACTTCGACCTATTTTGCAGTTATTTTATTGCTTAGCTACTATTCCCTGCACCAAGTGGAAGTATACAATTTTAATTCCCACGAGAAACAGGATATCCAAGTGCTTATTGAAGAAACTGAAACTGGCGCTTATGCAAAAAAACTACAAATTGACCCAAAACAGCTAGAGGAATTGACCCAAAAGTTAATCGTCGTCATGCAAACCCAAAAACCCTTTCTCGACAACGACTTGAACTTGCTCAAGCTTGCGGGTATGTTGGACATCACGATCCATCTCCTTTCGTATGTAATCAATGAGGGTTTTCAGGAAAATTTCGCCCAATTTGTAAACCGTTATCGGGTAGAAGAGGCGAAAAAATTGCTAGAAAACACCAACCTCCTTCATTTAACCATGCTTGGAATTGCTTTTGAAGCTGGATTTAATTCCAAGACTGCTTTTAACACTACTTTCAAGAAAATCACTGGGTTATCGCCTTCCGAGTACCGAGCATCCCGTTCGAAATTATAATATTGAACACCTTTGTCCTTTTTATCCTGCCCGGTATTATAAATCAGAACATGGGGTCGAGTTTGCGCGACTAGATTTGCGCAAAACTTCGAATTCTATGAAAAACATCAAATCTCCTTTCGTTCTATTTTGCCTGTTTGCGAGCTATTTACTGCTTGGTTCCTGTAGCAAGGAAGACCTTCAATTTGACGCAAATTTGGTAAAAAACCTGGCACTTTCCTCTTCATTCACTGGTACAAAATATGACATCCATGTCGTATTACCTGAGAATTATCAAGAAGGATTGAAGTACAAAACCATCTACGTATTGGATGGTGCTGATAACATTGACGGTATTCCTGTTTATGAGCAAGTAGCGGATTTAAGTCGAAAGCTCAGCGCCAAAAACAACAAACAAAACGCAATCATCGTGGGCATCGGCGGCTTGGATTACCGTATTCGGGATTACACCCCAACCAAAATTGCCATGTTTGGCGATGAAGGAGGCGGGTGTGAAAACTATGCACACTTCATTCAGTACGAGCTGATCCCAATGATCCACAAATCTTTTTCCGTGGATACCACTGCAGAAGGAAGGGTTATCTCAGGACACTCTTTGGGGGGAACATTCACCGGCTACCTGTTTTCAAAACACCCTGGTTTGTTCAACAATTACCTCACCCTTAGCCCAGCCTTTTGGTGGGACGACGGTCTTACCTTACGCTTTGAAGAAGCCGGAAGAGCTGCCTCCTCAACGAGGAAAAGCCTAGTGTATGTAGGGTGCGGGCAATTTGAAGAGGGCATCGCCATTTTAGCCGAAGAATGGTATTTGAGGTTAAAGCAATATTATCCCAATTGTACAACTGCATTTAAGAAAATTCCCAATACAGCTCATATTTCTTCTGCTTATCAAGATATTTCCAATGCCCTCGATTTTTATTACCAAAACAAATAACCACAACATGAAAAAGAACATCACCTTGACCGTTTTTTTGGCCTTTTTTTTAAGTTTCGCTTTTGGTCAAAATGCCCTTCCAAGTTTTATTGCATCTGACTATCGGAGCTTAGAACTGAAAATTGGTAACGGAAAACTACAACCTCAGTTGTTGAATGCCAATGTACTTTATCAACGAAATGTAGCCAAACATTTGGCGCTGGTGTCTTATTCCGAATTCGATTTTTCGGTTTTCGGCACCAATCCTCAAAAAAATTACCTAGTGACCAATTATTTTCATTGGGTAGAAACCATTGGTTTGGGGGCTACGGTTGGGAAAGGGCGTTTGAACAATGGCTTATATTTATTGGCAGGCGGAAGATTTTATCGCTCAAAATCCTATGTAGACGAAGCCTTGAAGTCCACTTTGCTAACCCAAAAGGTTTTACCTGAATTGAGTTTGTTGTATAATCTGAAACTGGGCAAAAAGAAATGTTACTTCTCGGCCCAAGTTTATGTCCCGTTTTATCCTTTCCAAATGTTCAAAAACAAAGAAACCAATATCACTTTGAGTTTGGGCGTGGGGTACAAATTTCATCAAAAATAAAACTAAGGAACGGCTAAACAATAAGTACTCACCCGTTCCTAAATCAAGAAAGGTTTGGAATGCTAAAATCCGCATTAAAATAACCTTAGCATTCCAAACCTTTTTTTACTGCTGCTTCCCCCTTGGTCGATCCGCTTCTTTCAAAATATAGTCTTCATCATCCAATTCCGGCCCTTCCAAAAGTGCTTTCCAATCAAAGCGGGCATGAACGGGCGTGAGCGCTTTTTCTGGATCAAACAACTTCGCATCCGGCTTTACCGCTACATAAGGGCGGAAATCAGGAGTACGAGTAAACAGATCGCCCAAATCATTGGCGCCAGCATCGTATTGATTCAAGTAAGGAATGCCGAGGATATTCCAAAACGTTTTGAAAATACTGCCAAAACTGGTGTGAGTATGCCCAATATGGTTGCGTTTGGCATACGGAGAAATGACCATCAAGATGCTGCGGTGGGCATCGATGTGGTCTACCCCACCCTGCGCATCGTCTTCAGTAACTACAATTGCCATGTTTTTCCAATAAGGAGTATGCGATAAAAACTCCACCAAGCGCCCTACCGCCAAGTCATTATCGGCCATGTAGCTTTCCACAAAAGGGAAACCCGCATCGGGACGTTCGCCAGCGCCGTGGTCGTTACCCAACATTACTGTCAACATGGGCGGCAGTTTTCCCTTGCCGTTGATCCACTTGGCATTGAATTCTTGGATAAATTTATCTATGCGGTATTGATCTGGAATAGCGGTATTGTAAGTCGGGAACTCACGCGAAGTTTGGCGAAACAGCGGTTCCGACACCGGATAATTGATGGCATAAGCATAGCCCTTTGGATAATCGAGATTGTCGCTGAGGTGAGGCGAAAACATGGTGCCAAATCCAAAATTCCAAAACGCTTGCCGATTCCGATCCAGGTGCTCCCACATCGAACCCGCTTCATTGTAATCTTCGGGAAAAATAGCGCCCGAGGAACTGGTAAAGGCCAGGTTTCCCGGCGCTTTAGAGTCGGAGCGCATGTTTTGGTTACCGCCATACGAAGCGGCTACACTGGTTTCTACCCACTCATTGGGGTAAGTACAAGCCAACCAACGGTGTCCATCCGCGCTAACATCGGAATCCACATAGTAGTTGTCACTGATCGCAAATTGACGAGCCAAGGCCAAATGGTTGGGCATTACTGCCGTTTTTTCAACCATCCGCTTCCCATTTCTATTTTTCACCGTTACATTTTCGCCAAAACGGGCAATGGAGGCATCGCCAGCGCCATTGGGAAGCTGACCAAATACTTCGTCGTAGGTGCGGTTTTCTTTCGCGATAAAAACGAGGTATTTGATGGGGCTTTTTTCCAATCCGGGCGCTAAAGGAATCGGACTATTTCTACGCGCAGTCAGCGCCGGGTCATTCGCTTTTACAAAACGGAAGTTATTGGCCAAGGTTTTTTCCGTCAATGTCTTCAAGGTCTCGTCGTTGGGAATATCCAGGATGGTTACCGATCCCTTCATCAAGCGACCAATATAGCTGCCCTCCGCGCCGGGTTTGAAGTTTTTGCCGCCATTAGGGCCGCTGCCATAACCTTTGGCATTGGCCACAATTAATTTTTTGCCATCGGGAGTAACTTTAAGTTTGGAAGGAAACCAACCAACTGGGATATGTCCTACCAGGGTAAGTTTTTCTACATCGATAACGCCCACCGCGTTGATGCCCGATTCGGCCACATACAAGCGTTTTTGATCCGGAGAAAGGGTTAAACCAAAGGGAATTACCCCACGCCAATTGCGCAATCTGGGGTCAAGCGACAATTTGATGTTGGCCACCACGGTGTCTTTTTCGGTGCTGATCACTGAGATGTTGTCGTTGTTGCCATTGCTCACAAACACGTAGCGATTGGTAGCGACAATGGAGTTGGGGCTGGCGCCACCTACTGCGGGTATGCCTTCGATTTTTTCGCCCACCTTTACCCCGGTTTTTACTTTTGCCGTTACTTGCTGATTGCTCAGATTAATCGTCCAAATCGAGAAGGATTCTGGTGCGTTGGGATCGCCAAGTCCCTGAGCATTCTTCGTTCCTTTGATCGATTCGGGTGAACCGTAAGCAAAGGGCGGGTATTTCAGCGCAGTTTCTGCTGGTCGTTTGGGATCGTAACCGGGCAGCCATTGGTAAGCATACATCCCCACATTGGCCACATATATTTCTTTTTCATCCGGAGAAAGCGCAATGCCGTAAGGATACCGCCCCACTGGAACACGATATTTTAAAGTTCCGGTCTGTACATCAATGGCCAGCATTTGAAAATTGATCTGATCCACCGCATACAGCCAAGTACCGGCTTGATTGAGCGTAAGGTCGCCGATGTAACCATGTTTTGTATCCGCTGGCGCAATAGCTTGTGTGCCTTGGCAGGAGATGGAGTCCAAACGCGCGCCAGTAGCCACGTCAAAAACATAAATGCAGTTTTCTTGTCCCCCCGCTACGTAAACCTTGCGATTATCCGGACTGATAGCCAACCCCATAAACACCGAAGCAAGGATGCCTTTTTTAGTTTGCACCCCTTCCGGAACCTGCTGAATCGCCGGGTTTTCGGTTTGTAATTGGCGTAAAATGGTGATCGACAAGGGGCTGGTTCCCGAGTTGGCAGTAACCGCCGTGGTACCATCAGGGCTCAATGCCAGACCAAACGGGTGCGGAGCGATGCGGTAAGTTTTGCCAAAAGGCTCGATGATGCGGCCGTTGGGAATCACGGTGGCGCCCGCAGGCTGAATCAGTGTAGTTTGTTCAGCGGCCGGGGCAAGAATGATCCAATCTTGCGGGCTGCGATTACAAGCGCAAACACCGCACAAAAACAGACAAAAAAGTAGGCGATTCATAAGGCAATTTGGGTTGGTTATGGCGCCTAAGTTCGGAAGATGGAGTGGTATTTGTGTATGAAATAATTGTTAAGCCTTGGATGGATTAAGAACTTGTTTAGGATTACGACTTCCTTTTCTCGGCAATTTTTGCCAATTCCGCTGCGATAAAAGCTTTGGACAACCATTTACCACGTACCATCACGCCCGATTGTCGCCAAGTGTTTGACAAATCCTCCAGCGGGTTACCGTCCAATAATATCAAATCGGCCGAAGCGCCTTTCTCGATGGTGCCGAATTCCCCGATTTTACCAAAAAAACGCGCCGGATTGGCGGTACCGCTTTGCAGAATGGTAAAGTTTGACAAACCTGCTTCTTGCAAGCCTTTCATTTCATGGCGCAGCGAAAAACCAGGTACATTGAACACCTGGGGCGCATCAGAACCCAGTAGCAAGCCCACGCCCGCCTGTTCCATGGCGCGTAAAAATTTGTTGCGCAGGTCAATGTAGATTTTCCACTGATCAGCCGAAAAATTATTGCCCGTCAATTGTTGTTTACTTTGGCGCCATTGGTACAAGGTTTTTGAAGGCATGTATTGCATTTCGGGTTCGTTGGCCAAAGCATTGCCATCTGCGGGCGAGAACCAGCGCAAAAACAAACTCTGCGTCGGTACAATCCACACCCCTTGTTTTTTGGTTTCGGCAACCAGGGCAGGGATCTCTTTTTCATCCATTTTGGGCACGTAATTCATCCCAAAAAAACCGCCATCGGGGTTTTGTTTTTTCCATTCCTCGGGTACCAAACCTTCCAGATACCCATCAATGTGGTCGATGGATGCATATTTTGCAGCCAAAGCATGGCGAATACCTACTTCAGCGGGTACGTGTCCGGAAAAACGAATGCCTACCTTATCAGCAGTTTTGGCCATTTCATCAAAAACCGCCAGTTTCACACCAGGGTGAATTTTCAAAAAATCGTACCCTTGTTGTTTGTACACCAGCACTTTTTGGCGCGCTTCATCCGGCGTGGCAACAGATCCTCCGCTAAAAGAAGGCGTAGCCGTAAAAATGCGCGGACTCAACACGAGGTTATCGGCCGCTTGCTGGCGTAATCCCAAATGATAAGGATCGCCCAACATGCCGCGAATGGTGGTGACGCCACAAGAGAGGTACAGCATGAGTACTTCTTTGGCGTAACTGTCATCGCCTTTCTCGGGGGTGGGGATGTGCGCATGCATTTCCGTCAAACCCGGTAACAAATATTTCCCTTGACAATCAATAACGGTCGCTTTTTTACTGGGTTCCAACTTAGCGGATGGCCCCATTTGCTGGATTTTACCATTTTTAACAATCACCGTATAGTCGTTCAATACGGCGTTGTTGGTCATGGTTAAAACATTGGCGTGGACGAACGCAGTGGTCTGTTTCTCTATCTGAGCTTCGAGTTGAAAGGTTAAAAAGACCAAAAGGCAAAGAAGGAAGGAATTGCGCATGATAAATGGTATTAAGTGATGTGACAATATAAATCTACATTTTCAACTTGATCTTTTGAATTTCTGCGTCCTTATTTTTCGTTACAATAAAATCGAAGCTATCACCCAAGAATTGCTGCTTAGGAATGGGTAAATAATAAAGTGCCATTTTAGCCGCCGCTATTTTGCAGCCAATCGACTATCTTTTGAGGCGAATAGCAGCGCTATTTAACGAAAAAGATAGGAAGAGTGGATGTGAAAGAGCAAGGATAAGGTGGTACTTTATTGTTTAACCATTCCTTAGGAACAGTTAAACAATAAAGTATCACTTATTTATAGTCCGATTCTGTTTAAAACACCGCTTTTTTTACACCTAACAATTGGAACTTGTTCGGTTTTAGTATGTAGGAGAGCAAATTTCAATTCAGGCAAGGCAAAACTTGCAGCCGTATGTGGGCAAGACGGTGAAGATTGTAACGACTTCTTAAATAAAATTTGCCTTCTGGAGCCCATAATCTGAAATCTGAACAAGCTCGAAAGAGATACCAAGGACATTGAAATCCCTACAGCATCCGCATCATTCAAATTTAAATCAAATACAATGACAAAAATCGATTATTCTTCCAATGAGGGCAATCAAATCGTAACCCCCAATCGCGTTGCGATCTTAGCCCAAGTAATCTGGATGATTAAATCTAGATATTACAGGTGTTGTATGTTTTTGATAATGACTGCAGCTCCCTTTACTGCTGTTATAGCTACATCAACTGTATCTGTAACCATTAATTGCTTAGGTGGGCCTCCGTGCCTAATTACGCCGTCTCCTGTACCGCAAATTGTTATTATTGGAACAGACAAATACATTAGTTGGACCGCTAATTACAGTGGGGCTGGTAATGAAGGTAAAAGCTTTTACATAACCAATGTCAGCAGCATGACTAAAATAGCGTTGTCCCCAAGCTTAGCTCCTGGTATGAACTCGGGTAACTATTGGTTGAGTGCTGGGACCTATTCAATTAACGCTTCCGATAACAGTCCCAACGGTATGGGATCTGGAACATATACAATTGATTACAACCCTGGAACAACTGGTGATCCGCACATTACTACGATTAACGGGGTGCACTATGATTTCCAGTCCGCTGGAGAATTCACTTTCCTGCGTCAACCTAAAGATATGGAAATCCAAGTTCGCCATACTCCAGTCGCAACAAATGGCGCTACCTGCGTCAGTATTAATTCAGCGGTTGCAACAAGGGTAGGAAGCCATCGGGTGACTTATGAACCAAATATCAATGGCATTCCCGATCCCAATGGCCTCCAGCTCAGGGTTGATGGAAAACTGGTTGAACTAGGTCGGCAAGGTATTGATCTTTCTCACCGTGGTCGTGTAACAAAAACGGAAGTAGCAGGCGGAATAAGAATTGACTTTTATGACGGGAGCTATCTACTTGTAACTCCTGGCTGGTGGGCTAATCAGCAAAAATGGTACCTTAATTTGAACTTTGTGCCCAATAGTGATGATGGGATTGGGGTCGCAGGTGCTATTGACCCCGATAACTGGTTACCAAAGCTTCCTGATGGCAGCTCAATGGGGCCGTTACCGAAAACACCTCACGATCGCTATGTAGCTATTAATCAGAAATTTGCAGACGCTTGGAGGGTAACCGACAAAAATAGTCTTTTTGACTATTCACCCGGTACATCAACTAAAACATTTACCAATCGAAGTTGGCCTTCAGAGTTTCCACCTTGTGATGTTGAAGGAATTACTCCTGCCGAACCTATAGCCGAAAATATTGCGAAATTATTGAGCCAAGAAATAAAGGGAGGAGAATTTGCAAACTGTGTCTATGATGTGATGGTGACTGGCAATCCTGGTTTCGCGACGACCTACGCCCTTAGCCAGAGCGTACTTGCTAACGCTCGGCCAAGAGGGTCGATTGAAGAATCTATTCCGTCGAAATTTAATTCGATATCAATATTCGTGGGATTGTTATTAGGCTTTTTGATCTCACTTTTGGTTTTCTTGGTGTGGCGCAAGAAGGTAAAACCTTGATAAATTTTATGTTGTAGAATATTGATGCTCATCATACTGGAAATTTTCCCAAATGATCGGTGAAGCATAAACCTTCCAGGGCTTCGAGACCTGGAAGGTTTACGCTTCACCGAAATTATAAATGTCCAGTAATATGGTTCAACTGTTACTTATAGACAGTTGATGTGAAAAAAATCGTTATTTTTACTCATACCTGTAACTAATCATTGATTCATTCCTGAATAAGTTTACCCAAAACCGAATCTATTAACACATGAAGTTCCTAACCGTTCTAATCGCTTTTTTGTATTTCCCCATTTTTAGTTTTGCTGTCGTTAAATACGATGAAGGCCGAATCCAAATCGACGGCATCCAATTGCTCCAAGACAATACCAACGCCAACGATTTTTACTACATTCCTCAATACCCAAGGGTTTCCCAAAAAGACGACGGATCGCTAGAGATCCTGTGTTTGAAGTATGTAGGCGCCGGCGGCGCTGCTACCAATGGCGGTATTTTTCATGCCTTAGTCGAATTTACGCTCCCCGCTAGGTTGATTGAACAATTGGAGGCTAAATTGAAGAAAATAGCCGGCTCAGGTGCGCGCATCGTGGGCGCTGTTCCCATCCAGCAAGCGGTGAAAGACGGGGAGGCAGGTTTGGCCAGCTTTCAAGTGGTGTCTTCCATTTTGAAAGACAATGCCTTCACCAAAAGTATGATTACCTCGGGATTTGCTCCTTTTTTGCCTGGTTCTAAGGCAGCAGTTTCGGCAAAATTGAGTCAGGAGGGTGCAACGCTGCTTTTTGAAACCCTCAAACGACCTACTTCCGATATTTCCATCTCACTTTCTGGATATTATGAAGCGGCGGTAAAGGCTTACAATGCGGAAGTTACCGCGGAGAGCAAGGTCATTTACGATCATTTTAGCACCATTTTCAACAAACAAGAGGGATTTCGGAAAGACGAGATCCGCAACGTTACCGATAAATTGGTGCGCGATCAAGTCATTAAAATCCAATCCTTCGACCGTGGCGCAGCGCTCAATGTCAATACCAAAGACATGGAGAGTATCCTCAGTTTGATCACCGATAAGCTCATCGGCTTGATGTTCAATGCCGAAAAAGGCTGGGCCAAAGATCCAGAGCGGGTAGCGGCGGTAGGCCAAAATCAGATTCCCATGCGGCAAGAACGGGGTTTTTTCGGACAGCTCTTTGCAGGTACGGGCAACCAGGAATACGTCAGTGACGACCAATTTGTGCTCAAAAAAATCAAAGACGAGCGTCTGAATCGTTTTTACCTCAATTTAAGCAAATCAACCACTATCAAGGTCCCCATTTATACTTCGGGCAACATTGCTTTTTTGATCAACAACTTGCAAGGCGAAGAGCGAGATAAGTACTTCGGAGTGGTCAATTTGGATGATCCCGACTTTCAACAACGCGATGTCAACGTGCAAGTGGATGGCGCTTTTACCGAAGCATTTGGCGATATATTCAATTTTGTTGCGGTCAATTTCCGTAAAGCTTATTCAAATGGGCAAAGCGATGTCACCAAAGACCTTGTTTTTGACCGCAAATCCGTAGAAGCAGGTACTGTTTTGCAGCATATTTTGTATCCAAGGCTCGGTCTACAAAAAGCCGATTGGCTGAATTATGAATACAAAGTATCTTGGTCGCTCAAAGGCAACACCAAAACCATTGACGGTCAATGGTTGAAAAACAACGACAACGCCATTCCGCTTGTCCCGCCTTTTACCAAACGCATCATTGAAGTGGATGCTGACCGCGGTTTTTTTAAGGAAAAAAATGTCATTTCTGCTTCCGTCCGGTTTTTGGCCGTAGTGCGCGGCGAACCCGTGGTACAAAAAACGTTGGTACTTCGTGCCGGAGATACCGACCTCACCTCGAAAGTAGCCCTTTTCCACGACCCCGGCGAAGCACTCGCCTATCAAGTTACCTGGTACACCAAGGAAGGTGATAAAAAGGAAGAGATAAAAGTGTTGAATCAGGATTACATGATCTTGGTACCGCGTTTTTAAATGCCTAAAACCCATTGATATGAAGGCTTATCTAAAAATAGCAGTTTTGGCATTTTTGCTTGGCGCTGGTTTGCCGCTTGTTGCTCAGATGCCCCTGATCGATCGCGGAGAATACATCGAAGGTTTGTGGTGTTTTCCGCTACATACCGATTCGCTTATCTTTGTTTATTTGCCCAATTCCGCGCGTTTTGCGTTTAATGAAGAAAAAGGGCCACAGTTTTCATACCTGCGCTACTCCATCGCTAAACCGCGAGAAGGCAATACCACCAATTCCATTACCGAAGCAGATGGCGGGGGGATTTTACATATGTTAGTGCTCTACGAAACGACTCCCGAATCCATACGAAAAGCCGAAGACGCGCTACGGAAAAAATACGGCAACAATCAAAACGTGAAGTTGCGGGGTCCTATGTCATTTGAAAAAGGAACCTACGCCTTGGTTTCCTCAATCCTTACCGAGGGCAGTCAAAAAAAGGAGACCAAGTTGATTGCTACCGGTGAAGCGCCCGTATTGGAAAACACCAGTTTGGCGCTTTCCTTTAGCTTAAATCCAGTTCAATCCAAGCTGCTTTTGGAAAGTTTTAAAATGAAAACGCCCGATGTATCCATTGTTTTTGATTTAGGCTTTACTGGCTTGACCGAAGGCTACGATGCGGAATTGGACATCGATTGGTCGGAAGTGAAAAAAAGTCAGGGCTTTAATGCGGGTGGTTCCATTTATTTTGTGAGTGCCGATGTGGAATTGGGGTTTGAAAAACTTAGACGCGAAAGCGCCATTCGCCTTAAAGTAAATGGCAGTGGGGGCATGCTAGAAGGCTTATTGACAACGGTATACGACAAACTGCTCAATCTGATGTTCAAACCCGTAGAAGCGGAAAAGGTAGACCCCGCGGGGATGGGCAGCGCAATCGGCGCCTTGATTGGCCCCAATGGCCTTTTGGGCAGTAGGCGCACCACCGGATTTGGCTTGAATGTGGGTTACCAGTTGAAAGAACTGCAAAGCGAAGGACATAGCCATTTGTTTTTCAAAGGCCGCAATACGGTTCAGCGCCATCATTACATCGCCTTTAATGTGAGCAACATTTACCAAAAATATGGCAACAATCCCGATTATTTCGAGGATGTACCGCTTTGGGATCCCAAATTTCAACAACGCGAAATCTTTTTGGGCGTAGACGGCGACTTGGAAAAAGAATTCCAAAAAATGCTGAACAGCGTAACGGTCAACATGCGCAAAAAACATCAAAGCGGCGATGTCACTACCGATAGCAAATTGATTACCAAAGACCTGTTCAAAGCGGGATTCAAACCACTCTCGATGGTTTATGGCTGGGATGCCGATTCCAGTCGCACCAAGTGGATGGAATACGAGTACACAAACATTTGGCAGTTTATCGGTGGCGGATCTTACCAAACACCTTGGGAGCTTTCCACTGCCGCCATGATCAATGTGTATACGCCTTTTACGCGTAAAACCATTGCATTGGATGGCGACTTGGCTGGTTTGCAAGCCAAAGGCGTTCGCTTGGTGTCCATTGCAGTGAGCTATCCTTTTTTTGGAAAAATCAATCGACAGCGGCTCACCCTACGCCCGGGTGACAACATCAGCGAAAAAATTATTGAAATCACCCTCCCCAACAATGTGGAAGAAGTGGATTACGAGATTAGCTGGCAAAAAGCGGATGGTACTTTGGTTACCAAAAAAGGTAAGGACAAATTTGGTCTGATTTTCATCGATGAAATGCCTGCTCAGAATTAAGCATGTGAGTTTGGATTTTTCGCATCAAAGCGAAAAATCCAAACAAACGCTAAGGTTTTACCGGTATTTTCAACAGTAATGACAGTACTTTACCCTTGGTATTGGCGGTTGAAAATTGGATGTTATCAGGGGTGAAAGCCACCGTTTCTGGTTTGATGGCCAAGGCGCCCAAGGCGCGATCTAAACGGTCTTTTACGGGTAATTTTGTGTTCGTACTTATCGTTTGCAATAGCGCATTGAAATTGGGCAACGGATCCTTGGAAACCAGTATCCCAATGTATTCGTCTCCAGTTTTTTCGAGTTTCAAACCACTTTTGGGGCCCGGAACCACCAAATTGACATTGGCATTGGTAATGACCGCGCTTTCATTGAGACCTTCAAATTTGTCATCCAAACGCCCGTCGCGCGGCCAGTGGACTTTAATTTTGTTTTCGGCGTCGAGGCTAAAGACGTACAAATAGCTTCCTCCTACAAAGTGGGTGGCCGTCAATTGATAAAGCTTTCCAACCGGCCAAGCTGCTGCTTCTTGCAATTGATACAATCCTTTTTGTTGCTGAGCAAAACTGGCGTTTTGGAAAATAATGTTGGTATCCTGAATCTCTTTAACGTAGCGGATGGAAAACTCTCCAGCCAGCGTGTTTTCGGGTTTTACTGGTGTTACAACGTTATTTTTTGGTACATCATTGGAATGAATGGTCATTTGAAAAGCCTGCGACACGTGGCGGGCATAATCTTCATACCGGATCCAAAAAAAACCGTTATTGCCCCATTTTTCGCCCCAACTGTTCATAACCTCAAAAGCGCCTTTGCCATCATCAAAACCCACCACAACCATGGCATGATTGTAATTGAGCGCCGTATCGCCGATACTGGGCAACCAAAACTTATCCTTAGGCCCCAATTCCATGAAATTATTGCGCAAACGCATCCCAATCATGACTGGCTTTTTGGCCGCTAAGCTCAATTTAGTTTTATCGATGCGTATCCGGTTGCTGTTGCTGGAGTTAAAAAGACTCACCCAGTCTTTGATGCGGTGCGCTTGCGCCCAATTTAACTCTTTGCCAGTAGGCAATCGTTTGCAATTGTTGCCTTTATCAAAATAAGCGCTGCGCAGGTTTCCTTTTTCCTTAAGGATATCCAGCGTTTTATGAATAAAAGTACCGAGTCCGCAATCAGTTACTGAATCGCGCGCTATGTTGTACAAAAACAAGGCTGAAAAAGCACTATCAGTTACCGCATTATCCCCTTCTTTTTTTTGCTGAATGGCATAAGCGATTGACATGGCTCCATATCCGCAAGCCCAAGCCGTACAAGAACTGATGACGCCCTGGTTTTGCGGTTTGGGACAAAAAGGTTTTAGGTCAATTTTGTAAACTCCATCCAGTGCGGTTGATTCCGATTTTCCCCCATCACCGTACAAGGGTTGGGCAGGTAGCTTATCATACACTTTTGAATCAAACAGCAAGCCTTGTGCTAATAGGAAATTGCTTCCCAATAGCAAGAAAATGGCAACCAGCAATTTCGGCCTCATGCGCAGGTCAATTGATCTCATCCCAATGGCGGAATCGATATTCTTCAATCAAATACTTGTTCAGAATGCCTTCGTTGTACTTTTGAATTTCTTCTTTAATACGGGCAAAAAGCGCAAATGCTGACTTGCCATACTCGATCAAAGTAGGAAGCAAGGTCAAAAAAGTACTTGTTTCGGAGCCATCGCCAGCAACTTCTACCAAAGCCTTCTGAAAATTTTTGGAATAGTAATCACGGGCACGGTACAAGTCGCACTCCACCTGTTTGGAATAGTCTTCCGGAAACAACACGATAAATTTGCGTTTTTCCTTGTGGAGCAAATCATTTTTGATGTTGTAGAGCATCTCGTTGAATTGCTCAGCTGAGTCGTTGTAGGCGTCGCCTACTTTTTGAACTTGCTCGGCGGTGTACTTATTCTGATTGCGTTTAAACCGCCGCACCAAACGTTCAGATTCATCGCGGGATTTGACATATTCCTGCATGAATTTAGTATCCAAAAACTGGCGTAAGCCGATGTATACATCTTGTCCTTGTAAAGCGCTTCCCAAAAAAACAGTTAGCAAAAGACTCCATATCACTTTATTCATAGCGAACGATTAAAAAAGTTAAAACCGATAAGTAAAGCCTAGACCTATTTTAGACCCGCCACTGCTAAATGTTTTGAGCTCAAATTGCGGCGGCGTCATTTGACATTGGATGTTTTCGGGTTGTTGCGTTTCGCGTTTGCGTTTTTCAATTCTTTTGATCCAAATCATTCGGTTGATCAGGATAGCGCCTGCTGCTGCAAAAACAGCGGCCCCGCCGTACATCATCAACTGCGCGGTTTTATTGGATTTGTTGGCATCGTCGTATAAACCCGATCGTGTAACTCCTAATCCAGTATAGACAGTAGCGCTAGGATCAGTATTTTTTTTGTAAATGTCATACTGATTCAAAGCATCATTGTGTTTGGTAAGCCCGGCAATGATCAATCCTAAGCCGGTCAAGGAAGCAGTACCAAGACCCGCATAAATGGGTACTTTATTGATTTTTGGCGCGTTACTAACTTGAAAAGAAGGCCTTTCAGGATCGATGGCAATGACTTCGATTTTGAGGTTATTGAGTTGGTTCAGCGTGTATCCGTCGTTGGCATAGTACCATTCAATCTTTTGGTTGATGCCAGTATTGCGGTTTTTTCCGATAGCGCCGGTCGTGTTTTTTGGCGAAATATCGGGGTTACCCGTACGCAAACACACGTTGAAAATGCGCACCGAACCCGAAGCGATGAGATCGTAAAGAATGGTTACTTTTTCTTCATCCGTTTCAATACGAACGTTTTTAATTTGCTGCGCCTGAATAAAATTTACCATCAGACTAAAACTCAAGATAAAATAAAGAGCAATATTTTTCATCTTAAAAGGTGGTTTTAAGTGTTAGAAAACTTTAGGATTCAATAAGATAGTTGCTTACTTCCTGACAAAAATTGGTAGTTCTTTGATGCCATCTGGATCATACAATTTGGGTTTTTGTTTTTTTCCAGCTCCCTTTACTGTAGTTACCATTTCTGGCACTTTTTTTTCCAAAAACTTAGCCAATTCATTGACAGTAATGATGTTATCGGCATTGGCATCGGCTTCTCCGTTGCCTAAGCCGCGGATAATAGCTTCAGTAAACGCGCCGTTTTTCCAAATGGCGTCTTCATAAGAAATCTCATTAGCTTGACTAGAAGCCAATATTGCGGTACCATTGTGGAATTCATTGTAGCGTTGCAGGGCAACTTCCACATCAGATGAACTGCCTTTCCCCCCGTTTTTGGGGTCAAAAGCTCCACCGCTGTGGCAAGCATCCATGAGGACTAATTTTTTGCAATTCATGCGGCGAATAACATGCATCACGTCGTTTTCAAACGACACCGATGTTGCATCAGCAGCATCCGAGCTGTAATCATCGCCTTGCAAGCGAAAATCGCCGTCTTGCGAAATGAACCCATGGGTAGAGATGAATAAAATCACCAAATCATTGGGGTTGATCTCGTTGGTGTTCATTTTGCTGTTGAGGCGATTAACGGCTTTGCGAATTTCCTGGGTAGAAGCCGTTTCCTTTAGTAGCGGCTCTACGGTAATTTCATTGTAGAGGGTATTGCCGTTTTTTTGGCCTTCAAAAAGTTTGGCAAAATCAATGGCATCCTGAACGGTGTAGGTTAAGTTCGTTTGCGTACCTACCGAAAGGATGTACAAATTCGGCTTTTTGGAACTGGCATAACGGATATTTAGTAAATCAGATTCTACCCCCAGCGCTTTGATCACCATCGACTGTTGTTCCTTGCTGTTGAGCAATGCTTGTTTGTATTTAAAGCTGTAGCGCGAGCCATTGACTTTGAGTGAGGCATTACTGGTATTAGGGGTAAAATCTACCCCATTAAAGCGCACTTGAATTTGATTGAGCTCTAATGCTGATCCGCCAGTTTCAATGTCGGTTGAAATCTCCAGATAGGGGTCGGTATGAAAATAAGCTTTTTCTCCTAATTCCGTTACATCCGGACTTTTCCAGGTGATAAAGATCGGCGGCGGTGTATTGGAAGATTGAACAACAATGGTCTTAGTGCGTTCCAAAACACCATTGTTGCTGCATTCCACCCGTATGGAGTGCCGACCGTCGTCTGCAGGAATTTCAACCGTACTGCGGAAAATGTACTCCTTTTTCACCTTGTCGATAATCAACGGCGCCTCGCCCGATTTCGCTACTGGCGGTTTATCGTCAACTAATACTTTGAAGTCACCGTCTTTTAGCTCTACCTCGGTATAAGCGCGTACTTCGATGTTTAGTTTGCGGTATACCGAAACCATTTCCCCTGGTTTGGGGAATTTAGGCGAAATCCATTCCAGCTTCAAAGGCAATTTAGTTTTGGCTTTGATGGTTCCGCTGGCTTCGCCGCCATCGGTTCTGATTACGGCTTCACCTTTGTTGCTGGGTGTTTGCGCAGATAGAGACGCAATTATTGCAAAGAAAAAACCGACTAGTAGACTGTTTCTCATGGCTAATGTTCCTCTTCTTTTACTTGTAATCCCCGTTGGTATCAGTCTTAACCACTATGATATCCGAATTGGCTTGATTTTGACCAGCCACCATAATGTAGCCGCCATCTGCCGCCACTGCAAGTCCGCCCCAGAGGTTAGCGATATTGACAAAATCTTTTTCCCAGATTTTACTGCCATCAGTTGCTTTGCGTTTGGAGAGGTAAAATTCATTTGATCCGGTAAAACTTGACGTATACCCCATCACTACAATTTGTCCATCGTTTGATTTTACAACTCCAAAAAGTTCATCTGCTCTTGCGCCGCCCCAAGTTGCGCCCCACACTTTCCCACCAATCGAATTGTAGGCAAGCAAATTGAAATCATGATCGTTCGCGCCAAGATCGCTTCCGGCCACTACTATTGATTTATCGCTCATTTCGGCAACAGCGTATGCTGGCGTGTAGTTAGTAGCTTGTGCCGGATATCGATTTTCCCATACAAAAGAACCATCTTCATTCAACTTAAGGACATAGGTGATGGTGCCTGCATTGGAAAATTCTTGGCCAATAATGACGATTTTACTATCCGTTGTTTTAATCATATTGGTCATAGAAAAATTACCACTGCGGATCAATTTATCAGACAAACGTGAACCATTGGAGTTGAGACGCAGCAATTTCAACTGACTGATTCCCGATGTTTTGACTGTGTTGTATGCTACCAGTAAATCGCCAGCAGTACCCACAGGAATGATGCCGAAAGGTGTCTCTGTTGAATCGGCAGCACCGTAATATTTTTCCCAAACTTTGCTTCCTGCTGAATTTACTTTGATTACATAGGAATCCTGACTAGGGCCGAAGCTTCGGGTAATACCACACATTACAAATCCCCCATCGGTAGTAGGAGTGACCCGTGAACCAAGTTCGTCTTTTGCGCCGCCAAAATTGGCCTCCCAAACTTGTTTGCCTTTGGCATCAATTTTCACTAAATAGGCTTGGTTGTTGTTGTCGGTCGTAAAGCTTTGGGTAACGCCTACAATCACAAAACCGCCATCTGAAACAGCAATCACATCGCGCGGAAAATCATTGGCATTACCGCCAACAGTGGTCTGAAATTTGGCGCCTGTGCCGCCGCCAGTTGAAGGAACTGAATTGTCTTCAATGCGTTTCAAATCACAAGCATGTAATAAAAGCGTCAAGGCCGTCAAATAAAAAAATAATCGGAAACCTGGTTTCATAAGTTTAAGTGTTTGATTAGAATAAAGTTGTACAAGTAGACGAGGAAATACACTTTATGCAAATGGGAAAGACAGATGTGAAGGATACTTCGAATTTACAAAAAATCTAGAAACCTTCCACCTTGCCTTAACCTCGTTAATGATCGATCAATAAATAATCCTCTTGGGGAACCTGTCGAGGATAGCCTTTTTCCTTTCGTCCATTTTGGTATTTACGGGTTACAAAATATTGCAAGGGTTTTTCTACTTCAAAAGCCAAACAGATGCTTTTGACAAAATTCCGATCCTTGGCTTTGTTGAAAACCAAGGTATTGATGCGTGGTTTTCCGCTAAAGGAATACACGAAATTGACAATCGTTTCTTCCACGCTGTCTTTGGTCATCTTATCGGGCAAAATCTCGACGTCAATACAGCGTTTCAACAAAGGATTTTTGGTTTGCGGGGTGGTCGCGTCAACTAGGTTCGCAAATGGTTTCATCAACATCCAAGCCGATTCATGAGATGCGCCGTCAAAACCGTATTCCAAAATTTTATAGCGCATCGGCAGATCCAGTCTAACTGCGTACTTAAAGGCGATGTATTGGGTTGAAGTGGCGTCCTTGGCATTGGTAAATTTCACTCGCTCTTCCACTGGTTGCCCATTGACTGAAGTTGCTTGTACAAAAACCCGTTTGAACGCCAAATCTGGCCTAGTATCCATTTCAAAATCATAGCACTTTACAGACAAAGAAGGATAAGCCGGCGGTATCGAGCTTTCGTTGATGTCGATTTTTTTGAGGGCATCGGGAAATTTTTGGACATCAACCGTAACATCAAAAGCATCGGCATCAATCAACTCTGTGGAAGCAAGCGTGTCGGCGGGTAATTCATTGATTTGGTTTTTTAAATCTTTGACGCCCTTGGCATCGCCAGTAACCCTGATCTTGTCTTCCGATATTTGCACCATATCGGCATAAAAAGCATAATTCACACTCAGCGCCAATAGGCCTTGTTCGTACTGATCCCAAAGAATTTGCGCTTCAGCATTGCTAAGCGGAAGAACATAATTGCGTTCTGTCCAGCTTACCCCACGATCGCTACTGCCTTCCGATTGGGTTTCGGCGCGCTTACGCATTCCTTTTTCACCTAATCCGCCCATGATGCCGCTTATCAAAACCACATCAACATTGCGGATGGTGAGGGGTTGCAACACGGCATTGGCGGGCAAGCGCAGTTGTTCGCGGATTTGTTTGAGTTCGGCGGCTTCGGTTGGTGGCAAAACCAAGGCAAATTGCAACAAGTTGGTAAATCTTTTTTCGCCCCGATCACCAGTCAATTGTACGCCAGTGTAGCGAATCGATAGCAATTGAAGTTGGGGACGACCATCTGCATCGAATTTGAGTTGCAATTTTTGGGGTCCGTAGTAGTATTTGTTTTTTTGCATGAGATCGCGAAAAACCGCCACATCATTGACCCTTTGTTTGCTCGACAATAAGGGCTGGGCAAAACAGGACAATTGCCCTATGCTGCCTAAAAAACCAAACAGAAGCCAAATTTTTGATCGGAAATACCTACGCCACCAACCCATGTGCTTATTTTTTCTTTAATTCCGGGAATTGTTCAATGATGAATTTTTGCCCAATTCCTATCTCTGTTTTTCCTTTATTGGGCACCCAACTGGATTGCTTGATGTCGCCATCAGGCATTACTAAACTGATGGCGTATTCAAATTGAGCGGTTTGACTTTTGGGTACAAACAATTGAAAGGTCTCCAGCGTGGTATTGTCTTTCATCACGGTAAATGGCGGATTTTTTTCTACCTTTTGCTTGCCCTCTGGATCCAATTGCACGGAACGCACTTTCAAACGCATTTTGGAAGCGCTGGTATAGGCAAGCACATCCAACACATCGAAGGTTACCCAGGAGATTTCGCTTCTCACTGTGGCGTCTAAGATCGTTTTTCGTACTTCTGTGTTACAATCGTCGCAAGGCTTGACGGTATATTCCAACCACATTTTTTTCACTTTAGGATCGGTATCCAACCACGCGGGAACAAGACCTGCGTCGAAATTCACCTTACCGCCTTCTTGCACTTCTTGTGCACCAATTTCCCAAGTGTAAATTTTGGGCCGAATGATGCCGCCGCCAGCAGGCTCCATGCGCAAAACATGCAGATTTTTGACGATCAAAGGGTAAGGTGTTTGGTTTTTCCAGCCTTCAGTCCGCCAGGTGCTTTGGGTCAATTCAGCAGTGCCAAAGGTTTTGTTGTAATCCATTTTGATGGTAACCGGGATCACTAAATTGGATACGTTGCCGCTGGGTTTGATGGTCATGTTGCCAATTAAGCCATTTTCCGTAAAAAGCAAAGTCAGCAAATCATCGGGTCGATCGGTTTTGATGATCAGTACAATCGGATCAGAAAGATCAGTAGGAACGGTGATTTCCACGTCTTTGGGATCGATGATGCCTTCGATGCCTTTGAAAGAAATTTTGGAGGCTTCGCTCAATGGAATGGGTTGAAGGGCAACAAATTTATTTTTGGATTGAACATCGTACAAGGTTGTTTTCACCAATTCACGCGCCACGTCAACATCGGCTGAGGTGATGTTGGGTTCTAATTTCATAGTCAACATCACCTTGCTCTTGCCTGTCGCATCAGCCGTGAGGTAGACCAATTTGAAATTGTACCCCAGCATATGGTCATTGCCGGTAGTTTCCCAGGCAATTTGGTACTCTTTGGGGTAAAAATAATAATAGCCTGATAGCGCATTGATGTCTTCAAATACTTGCCGATTGATGTTGAGCACATCAAAATAATCTTTGAAATCAAAATCGCTGACCATCTTATCCATGATGGCATAAGTTTTATTGGCCGCGGGACCTTGGCGTTCTTGATTGTTATTGTCGGTTCCAGGCGCGGTAACCGGACCAGGAACTTTGGATTTCTCAGGCTGCGCTGTCAATGCACTAGCCAGCAATAAAAAAAGCAACAAGGATAAAAACTGCTTCATGATACGCGCTTCAATGCTTAAAAAAATTACCCGTTTCTTATGGTTTGATGGTAGCAGCCGATTTAAGCGGCGACAATTTCACGGTCACCTCCTGACCGGTCACTTTTACTTTCCATTTTTTGGTATAGCGAAAAAGAAACTTAGTGGCATTCAACCCCAAGGATTCTAAGCCCGGAATATTGGTCGCCGAAGTTTTGTCGATGACCGCAAACTCAATGTACCGCGACTCAATACCCCCGGGATCGTAGGTTACGCCAGGACGCTGTACGAACGTGAAGAAAAAATCGGCGTTTCCTGATCGAGAATCGAGATCTACGGTAACGGGTTCAAATTCTTTCATCGGGGTTTTGATGGAATTCAGAATTTTTGCGGTAATAACATATACTTTACCCGGCTTGCTGAAGCCTTTGAATTCCAATTGAATGCCCGCGGTTTTTTCCGTTTCCGTTTGCACTGTCGCTTTAGTCAGATCGTTTTGCGAATCAAAATTTAGCGACGTCTCTTTCGTCAAAGTTTTTACCTGCTGAGCAAACAAGGCCTGATTAGCGGCGAAAAAGCCGCCGCTAATCAGACTGAGTATCCAAATGGTTTTTGTTATTGGTTTCATGCCCCTAATTTTTTCCAGAAGTAGCTGCCGGCGCGGCAATTTTAACACTGAGATGCTCAGCAAATTTGTCCAACTGCTGACCTACATTCCAAGTGTTGGCATTTGCTCGAAAACCTGTTAATACATTGCGTTTTGAGCTAAAGTAGTCATCTACGTTGGTATAGGTGTTGTCCCAAGTCACACCCAAAACCGACTCCAGATCCGCTTTGGAAGTCACTTTATAACCCGTGTAATAATCCAAAATACCAACCGGCAACAACTGGCCAAATGTAGTGACGCCTGCTCCGGCATTTCTATTTCTAAAATCCATACCCGTCTTAACCATTTGTTTAAACAGGGGGGCAAAAGTGTAATTGGAAGATTTGGCCATTTCCCCTACTGCTTTTTTGATGTCGCTGACCAACATCAGCTCGCTACCAAATTGCTGCATGTACTGATACAAAACATTGGCACTAACATTTTCACAATGCATGATGATCGGAGCTGGTAGATTGCGGATTTTATAGCAGGTTGCTCCTGTTCCACAACTTCCTTCCGCAGCTACAGAAGCGCTGTTCAATCGCGTTTGTAAACAATGCAAAGGGGGCGGGGCAACACAGCCGGCAAGATTATCAAGGTACATTACTTTGTTGTCGTTGTACCATTTGGTCATCGACATCCAACTTGGCAAGAAGTAGCGCAACGCAAAAGAAGTAGCGACCCCTTCATTGAAAGCGCTATTTCGACTGGGCAGCAATTCATTGAAACTATGGCTCCCATCTGGCCCATACATGTTAACACTACCCAGGCTGGGTTCAAGCACCAATGGCATTTGAGTATGTACCAGCTCGTGGGTAAACACGTGACCTTTATCGCCTGCTGCACTCCAGCCGCCCGATGATTCTGGGCGGGTAGAGCTAAAAAAGTAAGCGCCTATGCCAATTTCTCCAGATGATTCTAAATTTCGATCAGGAAAATAAAAGGCACAAGGCCAAGAAGCATTGTTATTTGATGCAGCGTAACTCGTATTGGTGCAATAAATCCAAGAATTGTGATGTCCTGTATTAGGAACGTCATTGTACAAAAACACATACACCAATTTATCAGTGATCAGCAACACATCGCGTACTACCCGTTGTAACCTAGCATCCCCGCCATTGGCCGAGGAACAGAGCAGTTTGATGACCAAATCCTTTAGCCCCGCATTATTGGGGTTTTTCCACAAAGGACTATCGATATCTTTATTCTCAGCAATTGCGTTTTTATCGACTTCAATGGTCCATAAATCCTTTAATTGTGGCCTTTCAACCGCTGGATTGTCGACATAAAAAAACTTCAGTTTTTCGCGCAAGTATTGGCGACGTTGTTCTTCCAAGTTCTGGCTGTAAAGCGATGAAACCAGCATAGATATAGCAAATAGGACAAATAAACTCTTTTTCATTGATCAAGGTTTTTAGGTCAAAAAATGAATAAAATCCTTTTTGGTATTATTGCTGATCGGCAAAAATGACCAAGTTTGTACTGGTTTTTTTGGGCATCACTTTGGTTGTTCCATTACTCAGGATCCAAGTGACCTCATAATCGTAAGTAGGCGACGAGTTGATGCTGGCCGCAGGCAACAACAGTTCGATTTGCATCGCCAGGTTGCCGCTTTTTGGATTGAGGCGAATTTGTTTCACCATGTCTTTGCCTTCCACTTTGTAGGTTACTTTTACTTCTACCGAGCGGATACCTTCTTTGGCTACTACATCTTGATCCATTTCCACATCGATCAAGCGCCGGATGTAGGGCGGACTAAGCGGTACGATACCCATATCTGATTTGGTCCAAGCTGATTCTCGGGAAGCACCGCCAAAGAAATTCCAAACCGTTTTGTATTCGTATTCGCGCCATTTCAAACGGTTGTTGTCGTCTTTCCAGCCGTACAGAAAGGAAAAGTAATTGCCTTGCTGGTTGAATTTAGCACGATCGATGTTCACATCTCCATTGGTATACTCGCCATTTTCGTGTTTTTTGCGAAAAGAAACCGATACGTAGTTGATGTATTTTTGAAAATCTTCAGCATTATAGCCGTCAACTACTGCCGAAATTTCGCGCTGTTTGTAAAGTGGATCATCGAGATTGACTTGTTTGAAACAATCAGCGCAATTGATGGCGCCTACGTTTTGATCAAATCGCAAGGAGAGGTTATCCAGCGAATATTTATTCAGGTCAATTTTGAAAACTCCACGCTGCCGGATGGTGCGCATGGTGTAAGATGCAACAATAGCGGTTGTGGGAAGGGTGGGTTTTGGACGAGTGTACTCATATTTACCTTTAGGTACGGTGTACCCTTTTGTTTCACGGGGGGTACTACTACCGGAGTGTAAACTAGGCAGTTTTTGGCCATCACCTTGAGGCTCCGTTCCACCGGGGGCTGTACCTGGCTCAGTGCTGGATGGAGTTTGTTTTTCTTTTTGCAACTCTTCCCGTTCTAGATCTTCAGTGAGCATAAAATCCTGCAAAGCGTCTTTACGGCCTTGGTTCAATAGGTTTTGTGCTCGGTCAAGCAAGCTGGGTTGGTTTTGACCTGGTAAAGTAGGTGCCGTAGGTTGGTTGGCGCCTGTTGGGTCAAACATCATGCGGGTTAGTTTGCCATAGGCATCTTCAACGGCTTTATCCAAGCTTTCATCAGGGTTGTAAGTCGTGACTTTGATGGCGCCCGATTTGTACAAGTCTTCATAGGCTTGGTTGATTTCACCTGCCAGCATCACGCCGCCCTGACGTGTTATGGCCGCCGCCGAAAAAGATTGACTCGAATAGATCTGGTCAAAATTGGCTTCGATGATGGCCCTGCGTGGCGATTTATAACCTTTGAGTTCCATTTCAAAGGAAAAACTCAAATCGGGTGTTGGAGTTTGGAAACTTTCCCAAAGTACTTTACTACCTAGTTTGGTAAGGTTGATGGACATGGCAGCTTTTTGTCCATCCAAGATGGGTGCTTTGCCCATGCCAATGATTTTTTTGGCAAAACCAGATTGAGGGTCAACTACTGACGAAATCAAGGCAATCGTTCCGCCAGTATAAATGGCCGGACCTTTGATAACGCCATTGGAATTGACACGCTGCAAACCTTGGCGGGCAGCAGCCAATTGCTCCTGGCTAACTCCCATTTCAATCACGCAATGGATGATACCGCCGCCTTCTCCTTCCTCCTTAGCTGGCTGATTGTCGGCGCCTTTTTGGTTGTCGACATAGCGTAAAAAGGAGAATTGTGGCTTGCCGGTGCTGGGATCAACTGCTAATTTGGGTTTATCGGATAAGTAATAATACTCGTTGGGGTTACTTACACTTTGAAACAAAGTCAGATCCCCAGCCCGAACGGTTTTGTCGAGCAAAATGTCCTGAGCTGGAAGTACCGTATAAACCAGCAAAAGGATGAAGCTTAAAATGAGTAATCTCATGTGTTCGGTTTTTAGAGTTTTAGGTAGAAGAATTCGTTATGCTGAGTTTTTAATTGATTGTTTCCTTACTTAGCAGGCAGTTCATCTGCATAGAGTAAGGTGGTGGTGCTTTTGGTTCTGCCGCTTTTCACCTCGCGGTTACCGGAAAGACGCCAAGTAATTTCGTATTCATAATCGTACTTACCATTGGGCAAAACCAACTCTACACTCGATGCGGTATTGGTATTACCATCTGTGCGGATGTTGACTTGCTCGATGCGCTCGCCACCGCCTGGGTTGTAGAAAAACTTGACGTTTACTCCACGCACTTCCTGTTTCTTGAGTAAATCAGCGGAGGCTTCAACATCGATGTGAAAAGGGCGCAAGGGTGGTGAAGCTGTGATGGTAAAATTATCGGTGGGCGTCCAATCGCTTTCCAGTACTTGGTTGCCAAAAAAGCTCCAAGTCGTTTTATATTCGTACTGCAACCAGCGGTCGCGTTGGGCGTCTTTTTGGTCTTTCCAGCCATATTGTAAGGCAAAGACGTTGCCGGTTTTTTCCATATCGGGTTCGCCAATACGGATCTCATCGGAGGTGATTTCCCCGTTGCCGTGGGTCTTTTTCATGCTGACGCCTACGTAATTGACGTATTTTTTAAACTGTTCTGCGCCCATACCATCAACGGACACAAGAATGGCGCGTTGTTGGAACATGGGGTCGTCGAGGTTGATTTGGCGAAAACAAGTAGGGCAGTTGATTTTTCCTAGGTTTTCATCAAAGCGAATTTTGAGTAGATCCGACATGCTGCGGTTTAAATCCATGCGAAATTTACCCGACTTCCGCGTTTTTTTGAACGCATAAGACAAGGAGATCCCTAAGCCTCCATCATCTTTCTTGTCTTTTTTGACATCGCTATTTTTATTGAATTGGTTGGCAGAATTCATCATCGAATTAAAATCTGGGGTTGACTGCTGGTTGGGATTGGCTGGCTCAAACAACATATCGAGCATTTTGGTATAGCAGATCTTGATGATCTCTTCAAATTTCTCGTCGCCCTGTGGCCCCCCAACTTTGATGGCGCCGGTTTGGCGCATGTCTTCAAACATCAATTTGGCTTCGGCACCCAGCATAATCGGCGTTCCACCCCCGCTAGATTCTTTTCCGCCACCAGAAGAGCGGTATTTCAAACCCGCTTCGATGGTATGGCTTTCATACACTTTGTCGAAATCCACGTCAATCCAAGCATCAATCGGCGAACGAAAACCACCGATGTCCATGACAAAGGAAAAACTCATATCAGGCGTAGGAGTTTTGAAGGTCTCCCACAAAATTTTCGCCCCTTCTTTATTAAGTAAAATGGAGACTGCCGCTTTATTGCCCGCCAATACCGGAGCAGGCCCGAGGCCGAGCACGATTTTGCTGTACCCGCCTTCTTTGCTGGCAATGGAAGAAATCAAAGACATCGTCCCACTTTTATAAATCACCGGGCCTAAAAGCGTGGCTTCATCATTTTTAACCAGTTTTTTCAGCTCTTTTTCGGCTTCTTTTTTGTCGTCATCAGAGATGTACAGCTCCACCACCGCGTGAACAACACCGCCTCCATCGCCTTGTCGGGGTGTAGTTCCGCCATCCTCTGCACGTACATTTTTTACAAACATCAAAAAAGAAAACTGCGGACTGCCATCAGCGCCAATACCCAGGCGGATTTTATTGGGCAAAAAATAGTAATTGTTGGGATTGGCGATATCCGGAAAACAAGTCAAATTTCCCGCCAATACGGGTTTGTCGATGTAGATGTTTTGCGCCAAAAGGCAGGTCGCAAATACCGCAAGACAAAATGTGAGTAGGAGGATCTTTTTCATTCGTAGTTATTGAGGGATAATGAATGGATTAGAGCTACTTATCGCGCGCAAAAATCTTGATCACGTCGATGAATTTGTCCAAAATGCGGTTTTCCTGTTTTACCGTTCCATCAGCATTGGGCGGAAAAATGGTATCCGCTGCTTTTTTGAGCTGATCCCAAATCCCAACATCATTGTCTTTGAGTTTTTGCGGAATGGTTATGTACACATAATCGTCGTTGATTTTTGGATCAAAATCAAAAGCGATCTTGCCTTTTTCCTTATGGCTTAGAATGATCCGGTAAGCATAGCCGCGGGTATCTTTATCGGTATAAATGGTTTGTTCAACCAATGATTCGCCTTTGGATACGGTGAGCGGGATATTGGACTCTACTTCGCGACCAAATTTAAAATAGCGCACTTGCAAGGTGGCGCGGGTAAAACCGGCTGCTTTTAGCTCCTCCAAATTGCCTTCAAATTGAATGTTGCGCTGCGAAATGGGAGCTGAAAGCGTAACGCCTTGCCAATCGCCTTTCTGCCATTCGGGATTAGGCGGATAGATGTTACCCCCGCGAGTACTCCATTGTACTTTGTAATCGTACACATCCGAGTTTTTGTCGTCGCCGCGCGCATACGTGACGGTTGCTTTTACCCCTTTTGCCTTGAGGTATTCGCGGTCAATGGTTACTTGTTCTTGGAAAGGATTGCCGTTGGTGCGTTTTTTTTGCACATTAACCGTAGCATAGTTGATTTCCTTGCTGAAGATATCTTCGCTGTCTAAATCGATGATCAGGTTGATGTCGCGGTGTTGAAAAAAAGGATTATTCAGGTTAACCTCTGCTACACATTGCTGATTGTTTTTCACGCCATTGTACCAAGAAGCCATGTTCCCCACCAATTGCACTTCGCGCATTACCGGCGCCCGGTAGTTCAAACTGATCGAGGTATATCCTGATTCCTTTCTGGTACGGAGTTTGGTCATATTGACCCCATTGGAAGAGGCGAATTTAGTAGGCAAAGAATCAGAACCTGGTGCAGGCTGGGTATTGGCCACTGTTTCGTCTTTTTCATCGCTGATCGACTCCATAAAACTGCGCATAAAATAATCGACTACGTCTTTGGTGATGGGGTTATCCAGTTCGGTTTGTTCAATCTCAACCACTACAATTTTCCGTTTGCGCAACTCTTCAGTCATATTGTCCCAGCCATCGTATTGTTGATTTTCCTTGGTGTAAGAACCGTACTCTTTACCATCCACTTCGCAATCGCCACAGTGGTAATAGTAGTAGTTGTAGTTGTGGCCTTTTTCTTCGATAAATTGGTAGAACTTGTCCCAATAGATCGTAATGCTGCCTTTAATAGCTGGCGCCATGAGTTTGTACTTGTAGTTAAGGGCAATCGAAAGGTCGGCAATGGAGCGGGCTTTTTCGAAGGTAGCCGCCATCAACTGAGCGCCATTTTTGTCAAAACTAGCTGCGGCAGCAACCTTACCGCCGGGGATAAGCGGCGCTTTTCCACTGGAGACGATGCTGCGGGTCAGTCCTTTGTCTTCCATGATGGCCGAGACAATTTTGAATGAGTTATCTTTATCAATTTGTAGTTCTACGGGCCCTTTAATGATAGGTCGCTCCTTGGGGTTGACTACTTCCCGATAAACCGCAAGACTTTTGGCATTTTTGCCATAATACACGCGGCGGGTACTCATGCCAAAAAGCGCTTCCAATTTTTTTTGCGCATCGGTCATCTGATCTAACGTAAGTCCCCACTCCATCAAAAAGTGCATGATAGCGCCTTGAACGCCGCCAGCATCAGCTTTTGCTTCCGTGGTGTATTTCAGAAAAAGAAACTCAGGAACGCCATCAGGTCGTGAAGCAAGGCGCAGATTTACCGGTAGATAGTAATATTCCAATGGTTTTCCTTCCGCACCGTAAAGTACTACGTTGGTGCCATCGCTCAGCACAAGGTCTACTTTGTTTTCATAATTCAGCAATTGCGCCTGCAGCAGAGGATTTACCCCAAGAAAAATCAAAATAAAAGCTATCCAGTTGAGTCGTTTCATGTATCGGTTATTTTTGAAGGCATTAAAAAATGAGCAGGGGTTTTGGCATTATTTTTTCTCAGCGATGTCAATGATCTTGCGGAATTTATCCAATACCTGTTGATCCTTGGATACGGCGCCTGTTTCATCTACTGTGACCAAAACCTTTGCTGCTTCCAAACCTAGCTTGATCCAATTTTGATCCTTATTGCGGATTTGTTTGGGAATAGCGGCATACATGTAATCGGTATTGATTTTGGCATCCCAATCGGTGGCAATCGGACCTAGATCTTTGTCGTGAAAAACCAAGCGGTAAGCATAACCCTGAGTGTTGCGATCCATGAAGATCATTTTTTCGGCAAACCCATCAGTTCCGCTGGCATTGATGCCGATGTTACTTTCGATTTCTTTGCCGAATTTTTTGTAGCGCAACTGCAAAGTGGCATTTTTGATGCCCATTTGCTTCATATCAGCCAGATCAGCTTCAAAACGGATGGTTCGTGGCGCAATGGGCGGCGCCAAACTGAGTCCTTGCCAAGATCCTTTTTTCCAAGTGGTGTCATTGGGCGGAAACACCAAACCACCGCGCAAACTCCACTGCACTTTGTATTCGTACATTTCTGGATTGGCATCTTGGGCTTTGGAATAAGTAACCGTGTAGCGATTGCCTTCTTTTTCCAAAAATTTGCGATCAAAAGTGACATCCTGACTAAAATCATAAGCCCCTTCTTCGCTGCGTTTTTTGCGGATGCTCACGGTCACGTAATTGACCTCTTTACCCATCATTTCCTCTGCTTCAATGTCGAGGATCACGTTGATGTCGCGGTATTGAAAAAACGCATCGCCGATGTTGACCAGACCCACGCATTTGGGATTATCTTTATTCTGATCATACCAGGAAGCAAAATTTTCGGTCAGTTGGTGGCTGCGTTTCACCGCCATGGAGTAGCTGAGGTCAAAAATTTGTATTTTTTTTTGCTTCACTACATCGCGTACTTCGCGTTTGAATACATACGAATCGCCTTGTTTGATATCAGGGATAGCTTCTTTCTCTTTTAGGCTAGGTTCGCGGGCAGCATTGCCATCTTTTTCGGTGAAGCTATTGAGGAAGTGTTGAAAAAAAGCTTCGCGAATTTTGTCGACCCGCTCGTCGGATACATTTTCTTCAAACCGGAGGGTAACCACCTTGTTTTCCTCCAATTTGCGATAAAACTCTCGCAACTCATCATAGGAATAATGTTCCTCGCTCCCCGAGCCGAACCAGCCAATGAGTCCTCCAATAGGGCCGCCAAATAAAGCGCCCACTAAGGTATTACCTACTTTTTTGCCATAGTTGGTATCGGTATTTTTGGAAAAAGATGCCGAATCTTTTTGCGCTAAACTGTCGATTTTGCTCCAATCCTCTTTGATGTACCCTTTGGCGGCTGGTACCCTGATTTGGTAATTGAAAGAAAGATTCAAACTCAAATCGGCGATGGAACGACTTTTTTCCAAGGTAGCCGCAAAAATCTGCGCTCCTTGTTTATCCAACATGGCGGCAACGGCAATTTTGCTACCCGGCAGAGTTGGCGCTTTGCCATTGAATACCAGGCTGCGGGTAAGATCCTTTGAGCCTAAAGTAGCTGAAATGACCCGAACCGAGTTGTCGCCATCCGGTTCTACATCGGCGGCGCCTTTAAGGATGCCACCATTGTAGCGACTTTTGAGGATGCCGCTTAGCTCGGTTTCCTGTGCTTTGGTAAGCCCATATTCCATCAGCAAATGCAATAGCGCGCCCTGCATAACGCCGGTTGCATTTCTTTCATCTGATGTAAACTTCAGAAACAAGAACTCTGGCGTACCATCCTGTTTGCGCGACAACCTCAAGTTGCACGGTAGGTAGTAATAACTATTCGTTTTGGCGTCAGAAAGTGAACTCGCTTGGCCATAAAGCGTCACCTTGGTCTGATCTTTTAGGGTGATGGTCAATTTGTTTTCACTATCCAGCACCTGAGCCGTTAAAACGCTACCCAAAGCAGCTAACACTAAAAAACTGATTGTCAAATGTATTCTCATCATCAAAAACAATTTGTAGCTGAAGAAATTCTGGTTTCGTTGGTAGAACTATTTTGGTAAAATGAGGCATGTTGGGCATTTTGCGCCAGCCTGAAAGATGGATTTAAGAGGCAAACGCAAGCGACACATTTCCTGTCCGTCTGGAAAAAACAGGGGCATTTCGATCCATACGCCATCGGCTTTTTCGGGAGTATGGATCAATTTTTCGATAGTACGGGCATCTTCAGCAGAAAAACGAAAGGAAGAAGCTGATTTACCACTAGGTTCGGAGGGTATAATGCCGCCGCTAGACAAAGAGCGCTGTAGCAAGGCAATCAATTCCGTATTTTTTCCGAGAAATTGGTATTTACTAGGGGCGGTAAAAGTCAACACCCCTTTTAGTACTGCATTACTATCCACTTTAGCAATCAGGAAATCGCGGACAAATTTTTCCTCATTTTTGATCAAGCCCCAAGTCAGCAACCAATGGAGAATACCGCCATCAATTTGAGTGGAACCTTCGTTTTTCCAAGCCATGAAAAGGAATTCAGGCGTTGAGGTTTCTTTATAGGATACCCGAAGGTTCGTCGGTAAGCAGTAATATTCATGGTTGTTTTGCGAGGTAGGGAAAAGCGCCACGGCTACTTTGCTGGGCAACGTACATGTCAATTTACCAGAAAGGTCGATTGCCTGTGCGGTACAACAGATACCGCTAAGAAAAGCAAGAACAATAGCAAATAGTTTAGCCTTGCTGTGCATGGTCAATAAGGGATAGGGAAACTTTAGGTGTAAAAACGCTACATCGTTGGTGCACAGTAGGTACTCACTCCAATACAAGCAAGTGGTGTCAATTTTATCGGTAGTTGGGCATCGCCGGTACAAACGCTGCGAATAGTGCGTTTTTGTAGTCCCATTAACTCTTAAGTAATGCAATATAGTATTTTCGCCTCTTTTTTTCTTGTGCTAGCAAGTGAAGTTTTTGAAAAAAGAACATTTGGTAACCATCCGACCAGCGCAAAAAAGAGAGGGTACCGCCAGTAAAGGGTTGCTTTACCGGCGGTAGATCCCTCATCGAAAGGGGAACTGTACACACACTTCTAAAAAGGTTTTGGGTGTTTTTAGCGTTCTAGGTTTTAATATTCAAGTAAACAAGAGTTTAGTCTTCTTTCTGCCCATTACCGCTGCCGCCCGGAGTTACATCACCCCGTTTGTAATTCCGAATAGCTTCCTTAGCTCGTGGATCGGTAACAAATAAATTCAACCGTTCGGGGGCATTTTTGGCAAAAGGTATCACACACAAGTAATTGAAAGGCTGTACGTTTTGATCTCCCAGGTTGATTATGGTTTCGAAAGCATATACAGGTTGGATGATTTGGCCATTGTTGTCGTAATAAGCTTTGAATGTCCGGCTAATCTCGAACTTTGCTTTGGCGCCAAATTCAGCTACAATTTGACGGCGTGCTAAACTTTGTGCTTCCTCCTGGGAAATCTGCTGATCTAAAGCTATTTTCTTTCTGGCCAGCCTGCTCAATTCGCGCCAGCGGCGAATCAAACTGGTCACTTCTCCTTTATCTCCAATGTTGATGACCATCTTTGAGCCCGGACCAAGAACAGGTAGGCTATCAATTACCCGACCATAGTTAAGCGTAATGAGTTTATCAATTACTGGCCCTGGTTTGTTACCATTCTGAACTGTAGTTTCCCGAACGCCGCCTTGGTGCAATAGTTTAAATTCCTTGCTGTTTCGGGGACTCAAGGCATTACTGGCAAGAAACCGATCCGCAATTTTTAATGCCTCCTGGGGTGTAGGCAATTGAGGAATAAAATCATTGAGGTACTTGGTCATTCCCCGGTTGAAGGTAAAGTTCCCTGTATTCAGGTCATGTTCCAGATTGGTATTCAGATCTTTATTGGAGCTAAAATAAACGATGTTTTCATCTGATTTGACCAAAGTCTGAGGGCCTTTTTCGCCTAAAAACTGCTCGATTAATCGTTGGGATTGTTCGACCCCTAAAGCAGTTTGTTTTTCAAAAAAATAGAAATAAACCGGTTTCTCCTTGGACGTCTTTACTTGGTGTTTACAGGAAGTATTGATCAGTGCCAATAATAGTAGTGGGATTAATAAACTAGACTGAATCTTGTTCATGATGTTTTTTTTTAGGGTTTGGGTGTAGTTCTCCTCATTGCTGGCATTATGCACAAAAGCAATTAGGAAAAAGGCTTTGTAAATACATTGTCAGATCGCAAAAGCATCGATTGCAGGGACTAGTATTGCCACCAAGTTTTCATGCCATTTGTACCGCCTGCTGGGTCGGCAGCATAAGCACCCAAGCGGTCATTTTCAGTAGAAACATACATCACTGCACTGGCATAGCCGGGGTAAGGAGAGCTATCACCGTTTACGCTACTCGAATATGATCTTTCTTCATTGACTGCATCGAACCAAGATTGCCAAACGCCGCCATTGGCCTTGAGTTTGTTGGCATACCGGTTAGGGATACCATTATCAGAATTACTTAAGGTGCGAAAACCTACCAATTGATGCAGTCCTTGAAAAATAGAGCTCCAGGGCGTCCACCAATCATTCGCTTCCGGGGCAGAGGCAACCGTATTGCACGATTCAATGATCATAAATTCCAGATCGCCATTTGCTGCCAGATCGCCATAAGCGGGGCAATTGCGTAAATCTACCCCTGTGCCGGTACTTTGGTTGGTTTGTACATAATAACCCGCGCCATGAGCAGCTACATAAGCTAGATCCATTTTATCTACAAAATCTTGGTGGTCGCTATCAAATTCAAAAGGTTCTGCCCAGAAATACTGTACTTCTTGGTAGCGGTTGCCACCAATGTTTTGCCACCCTTGGAAATTTTTGATGAAATTCCAGACGTTACGCACAAATCGATCTTCGGCGCGGTCTACATAACCGCCTATTTCTCGATCGGCAGCAAGAGCCGTAGTTAAGCTAAATAGAAGCAATGCCCCAAGAGCGGTCATTTTTTTTAGCTGGCCTAAAATGGGAAAAAAACATGTTGCCATAACAATTGGATTTAGGTGATTGAATTCGGTTTAAAAAAAAGGTCGTCCTAAAATTTCAAATGATCGTTAGTAGCAAATGTGCAAAGTATATTTTCAAGTAGAGCTTGTTTAGGATTCGACCTACACTGAGTACGAACTGACGTTTTTGGGAAATCAGCCGACTCAGCGTGGTCAAAAGGATGTGTCATAGGATTAAAAAATGCCTGGGTCTGGTTTTGCTTAGCATTCAACATTTGAACCTGCATTTGCTTGGTTCTATTGAGATGTGTTCATGCTCGTCCGTTTTAAACACAGGCGCTTAATTTTTTTTATCTTTTTTTGAAATTGATCCTTTTTTCCAATCTTCATCCAATCCGTTTCCCTCCCAAGTAGCTGAAAACACTAGGTTTTTAAGAGAATTTCAAAAAATTAAAATCTTTGACTTCTTTCTTTGTTTAATTTCCGATCTTTAGTACACACTTATATAGAACCCTATGACAAATTGTGATCACATTGTAGCATTGATCAAGAAAAACGACGACACAAGTTTAAAAGAAGGAATGACGCTCCTGTTTTTGTCGGAAGACCTACAAAAAATTGGCAAGTATTTTTTCAACCGTTATCCCAATCTTACTTTTGTTTCTTGGGAGGATTTGGTAACTGAAACGATCATCCGTTTTGTTGAGGCCATTCAAGCCGATAGGCTGCCCAACAAAAACTGCTGGGGTTTTGCCCGCAACATTTGTCGCAACATTTGCGAGGAATATCAGCGGAATCAGTCCAAATTTGACCGATTGGTGCATTGGATTGTGGAGCGATTCAATTCGCCCGATAATTCGGTGGAAAGATCAAAAATTGAAGCGGTTATAGCCAAACTAGGTAAGCAGTGTCAAATTTTGTTGTGGGCATTATTTTTTGAAGTCCCCCCCATTACTGATAAAACTGAACTTTCTAACCTCTTAAAAGCAGCCGGATTTGATGTAGCTCCAGGCTCTGTTGCTACTTTGATAACTCGCTGTAAACAATCTTTTAGAATGCAACTATCAAATGATCCGAGTTCGCTCTTTAGCGAATAAAATTGGAAAACCATGGACCTAACAAATTTTAAAAAACAAATTGACACCTTCTTGGAAGGGAAAATGAACCCCACGGAGGAAAAAACTTTTAAGCAAAGTCTTAAAAACGATAAAGAACTAGAAAAACTATTTGTAACAACGTCTTTAGCGCCTCCCCCCTCCCCTACTGTCGAATCCCAAAAAATTAGATCGCTTGCCGCTGAAATCAGAACCAATCATGGCCCTTTAGCCGACATCAAATTATCTTGGTGGGATCATTTCCGAATGGCTTATCAAGAATGGGCGATCTGGCAAAAAACGCTTCTAATGGCACTTCCCGCTGTTCTAATTTTGGTTTTCACATTAGGAGCCATCCCCGCCCAGATTGATGTCACAAAAATCGTAGATCAATATTTTCAAGAACCCCATTGCGAGGCGGTGGCGGGAGGCGATGCTGCAAAACCACTGTCCAATGACGCCATTTACGAGGAAGCTTCGGCTATTTATTGTGGCTTTAAAACCAATGGGATGGCGGAATTGGAGCAACTATCCAAGCAATCCACTTTCAATATGGCGTACTATTTTTTGGCGCACCAAGAATTAAAAAACCACAACTATGCTGCGGCAATTTCAGGGTTAGAGGCGTGTTTGGCCAATCGCCAGGTCTTAAAGCTGTTCAAAAACACCGATCAGCCCGACAAACTGCAATTGAACCTGGCCTTAGCGCAATTTGGCAAGGACAAATCGAGTGAAACTTTGAAAAATAGCTTAATCCAACTCAACAAACATCCGGATACCACTGAAAAGGTACGGCAGGAAATTGGAAGTCTGCTTCTCCAGCTGAAGCATCCTTACGATATTTTTGGTTTATGGTAGTAAAATAGATCTCAAGCCCGTGCTAGGTTTTTTCTCCGTTTTGCCATCATTCTTAAACCAAAAACCAATAAAAACAAAAGTGCTAAACCTACACCCGCGATCAGCCAATAATTCGTTTTTTGCGCCGCGGGCAAACAAGCACCTTGCAATACAAATCCAGCCCAATCATTGGGGTCGGGGTATTGCTCGGCGGCCAAGCGTTTTGCTTGCGCCAAAGCAACATCTTTAGGTTGGTGTTTCAACAAAAACGACTGATAAAAATCGGCGGCAATGCTGGCCTTGGGGGCAACTGGTACATTCCATAAGGTAGAAATAAAACTCCGTACGCCCGCATAGGCCAACCCGCGCCCTAGACTGATGTTGCCTTCCCCGGCAATAAATTTGCCTGTCGCCGTTTGACAAGCAGAAAGGAATATCAGGTCTACATTCAAAAATCGACTGTACAGTTCGTTTACAAAAAGCAACTCCGAACGCCGCAGCGAATCTCCATGTTGAGAAAACGCAATAAAACTTTGACTGGGATCGGTAGGGTTTAAAATACCATGGGTTGGCGCATGGATGATGGAGCTGTTTTTGCTGGCTGCAAAAAAATCCTTTTTCGTGGCTGAAAGCTTCAGGTATTTTTGGGCTTGGGGTATGACCTTGACAATGCCGTCCACTTCTTGTTTTTGCGGAATGCCTAAAGGCGTTAGATAGCTGGCTGATTGCCGTAAAAAGCTCGACAGATTGGTTTGCGTACTGGCTTTTCCGGCATGAAATTGCTGAAAATTAGCAGCCATGATGGCGGGGATGGAACGTACCTGTTGTGGCAATTGTGCTTGTTGCATTTCATAGAGCAAGTTGGCCGAAAAACAGTAGCTGATGGCATAACGCGACAGTACAAAGTTTTTAGCTCTTAGTTGTTCTTTAAAGGGAGCAACCTGGGGTCGCATCAACAAAGCTTCAAAAGGGAGGTTGTTCAACGGCCCCGCTGGTACAAGGATCAAACGTTCTGGCAGCATACCAGCAACTGGTTGCAGCAACAGGGAATACAATTGATTGCCGTATTTTGCTATTGCTGCTTCTTTGTTGCTTCGATTGGAGGACAATAATTCCAAGTAGGTATTGACCAAGTTTTGCAATGAATCTTCCCGAATTGGAACCGACTTCAACAGGAAGGTATTTGGAGTAACGACAAAAATACTAAGCGCGGAGTCCTGAAAATAATAAGCTACCAATGCTTGATTAGTTCCCAGTACTTGTTTTTGAATTTTATCGACCGACAGGTCTGCACCGCGGTATTTTAAGGCGTAGTAATTGGGATACTGCTGCTTAAGTCGTTGTTGGTGAATCCTGATTTTATCTACTACTTCCGATTTATCAACAGTAAGCACCGCCAAGCGCTTGGGGTCATTGCGCGCACTCAATAACTCGTTTTCAATTTGCGAGTACTGCTCCAACAAATCTTGTTCTTCTGCCCGGAAAGCAGGATCCAGATTATTCGATACATTTTTTAAGCGCGCCGCTTCAATGAGGGCAAACGCTTTGCTTTGCTCGGCAATTTGAAAGGCCTGTTGCCAATAATAGTCTTTTCGTTTTGGAAAAAGTTCGGCGAGTTTAGCACTACACCAAGCGGCTTTTCGCAATGTTAGCTGACTTTTTTGAGCTAAGTTTAGCTTTTCGTCATCGCTGATAAAGTCGCCGCGGGTGATGTTGATCAATTTGAAGAGGGTGTCGTAAACGGTGGCGGCGCGTTGGAGTAAATTGGGATCTTTTCCTTTCCCCTCTTTCCATAAGCTTAGATTGGTTAGTGCTATATCTCCCAGCACCAATTGAAAATCATTGCGATTCCGAATTGGAAGATTTAAAGCTGGTAGTTGCCCATTCTTAGCCGGTTTGTAATTGGGAACTAGACAGGCCAGCGCTTGATCATAATCATTGAGCGCTTGTTTGTACTTTTTTTGATCAAAGAAGGTTTCACCCCGGTTAATATAAAGCGGAGCTAGCAGAATACTGTCAAAAGGGTTTAATGATAAAGTATCAAGACCCTCACTTAGAATTCGTTCTGCTTCATCTAATTGCCCAGTTCTGCGTAACAACTCGCCTAAATTGCCTAATGCAACGCTTGACCTCAATGAACGATCATTAACATCAGGAATTTGTTGATAATTATCGAGTGCTTTTTTTAAGAATAGAATGGAATTATCAAGTACGCTCTTATAAGTTAACGAGCCTTTTCGGCATTGAAGTAAGGAATCACCCCATAGGTTCCCTAATGAAGTATAAAGATCAGCAAAGTAAACTGGTAAATGGTCTTGGCAATTTTCAATTTGATAAAGTCCCTTACTTGCTACCTCAATACCCTTTGAATACTCCCCCAAATACCTACAATTTGAAGCATACGATACAAAAAATTCCGTAATCGATTTTGTTTTGATCAATCCTTTTAAGGCAGGATTTGTTAACCAGTTCTCTGCAACTTGAAAAAATGAAGAGGCATTCGAATAAGCACCTATGTCTGAATAACAATCCGCTTTTCTAAACGGGTTTTGAAAAAGTAAATCCGGCTTTAAAAGATCCGCTTTTCTACCCGCTGAATCGAAATATGATATTGCTTTTTGGAAATCATTGTTTCGAGCAAAGGAGAGACCAATGTTGTGGTACATCCGTAATATATTCTTGTGTCCCGAATCTTTCCACTTTTTTTTGTAAAGGGCCAATGCCTTTTGATAAGAATTTCTTGCTTCCTGATACTTTTTTTCGCCCAAGAGATACGCTCCCATTTTATCATAGGCTAAGGCTAAAATGGAGTCTTGAGCCCAATTAGCAAAACCAAATTCAAGGATATTAAGCTTTAAAGAGGTAATTATGAGTCTGTCTACAGAGCCCCCATAATCAAGTTCTCCATTAGCAATTTGCTCGATAAAGGGCTGGTGTCGGGAATAAGTTTCAACTTGTAAATCAGTTTTAGTGGATTCTTGTTGACATCCACAAAGTACAGCTAAATGGAAAATGCTTATAAGGTAGAGACAAATTGGGGATCTCATTGTACTTACTTTTAAGGGTTCAAAATGTGTGTCCTTAAAAGTATCTATTTTTCTTAACATAAAAAAGCGATAATCTCTTCCGCAAGATTATCGCTTTCCAGTATTAGCTCTATCAGGATTCAGATGAAACCAGCTGGTGTTTCATCCATATCCCACTTATTTAAAAAAGGTCTATTTACATGCTTCATTAATGGTTGCCAAATGTTCAAGGATCCTATAATTGCCAGTTCCTTTTCTTGATTTAGAGACAATTAAAGCTTTGATATCGCTGGCACTCATTAGGGGTTTAATAGAGCGAATTGCCGCCGCTGTACGCGTCACATAAGGGGTTGCCATTGAAGTGCCCGATTGAGTTGCATAACGCCCATTTGTATATGCGCTTTTAATATCAACTCCATGGGCTGCAATCGTCATTTTATTCTTTGTTGTTGCCCAGTTTGAAAAAACTGCCCGATTACCTGCCTGATCGACAGCTCCGACAGAAATTACATTATCGAAATATTGAGCAAAACTTGCTGGCCAGAAATTATTGCCTGCATCAAGATTGGTTTGGTTATTCCCCATTGCAGCTACAACAACGACATTTTTAATTTTAGCTTTATTCAAAAAATCTTCAATTAATCTCGGTTTCTCGTCATTGTTGTAATTGATGTATCCCCAACTGATATTGATTACTTGGGCATTTTGTTCGAGCGAATAATAGAGTCCACAAACAGCTTTAAATAGACTACCTTTTGGTGTAGGCCCTTCAATAAAATTCATGTTGATAAATTCGAGCGGAAATCTAAAATCCTTTCCTTCATGTGGACTTATGCCAGCTGCAATGCCATTTACATGTGTCCCGTGTCCATTTCTATCCTCAGGTTCTAATGCATGTTGAATTAAGTTATACCCAAAATTTAAAGTAGCAGGGTAAGTAGAACAACTTGGTGTAAAAGAAGGAACCTTCCTCCAATTATATCTAGTCAAATTCGAATTGTTGGTTGTTTCAACTCCAGAATCAACAATTGCTACTTTCACTTTATTTGTACCACATGAAAGATTAGAATAATTTACCGTATCATTTGTATCAAAAGTTGGAATTGGTTCTTTATCATTTACCCTTGGGGGAGTAAAATCTAGAACATAATTAAAAGAAATACCGCCAACGGGATCAGCACTTCTAGGTGGATCTTTTAAAACCCCTTCCAAATCAACTGCTTGCAGGCCAGTATGCGACCAAAGTTCCAATTTTTGTTGGCAATTACAAGAATCGATCTTGGTAAACCCTTTTTCACGTAAAGTTTTTTGCCAGTCTGCACCGCCTTTGATGCTTGGATCAAGAACCAGCTCATCACAATTGTAGAAAACTTTCGTATATTCTGCTTTATGGAAGAAATTTAATATCTCCCATTTCGATTTTTTAATGGGTACCAATACATAGCACCCTTCACCATCTTTAACGTGAACCGGTTTTGCACACTGCAACAAAAACACCGACATCAATACCATCCAAAGTACTTTGGGAAGGATTCCAAAAAGAAGTTGTTTTTTCATTTTATTAAGGTTTTTAAGGTAGATTGATCGTTCTATACCGATGTGTTAATTGCGCACTGTTTTAAACAACAAATGCCGATTTATTTTTATTTCCTCCCCTCCGCAGTTCAAGAGATCGATGAACAAGATACAGAAAATCAAGTACTATTTCTAGCTATTTATGCTCTTGCTGGATGAAAATCCCTCTAACTTAACATCTTTTTAATAACTAGAAGATCTGAGATTGGTAGCTTGGCGCAAAAAAAATTGACCGATTTTTTTGATTCTATTGATTTTTCGAGTAACTTACTTGTTATACAAGCCAAGCAAATTGAACGAATCTAATGATTTTGCCTTTTTTATTACACCCTGGCCTGTTGATCAAATTTGAGGTGACAACTCATTCAAAAAAACTTGAAATACTTATTTAAAAGCAAAAATTGCATCCTTTATATTATTGATACTGACTAATTTATTAACCTTTAAAATCTTACCATTATGCTTTATCTAGGTTTAATTTTTGAATTATATTCATTTGCATCACTGGGAGTTCTTAAAGATCCACCGAAAAGCGCTGATCTTTCATAAGTCACTTTTTCCTACTCGATAGCTGAATTCAGTCACATTCAATTCACTATCCACTCTTATTGTCCCATTGCAAATAAAGTGTCCTTTGTCATAAGTACGATCCTCATTTTTATTTGGATCGTACTTATACTAGGGTTTTTTACTAGATTTTGTGAAAGTTTAGCACCTCGCCTTCGGCGATGAGGCAAACAAATTTTCAGCCATAAATTGCATCCTTTATATTATTGATACTGAATAATTTATTAACCTTTAAAATCTTACCATTATGCTTTATCTAGGTTTAATTTTTGAATTATTTTTATTTGCATCACAGGGAGTTATTAAAAGTCCACCGCAAAGCGCTGATCCGGTATAAGACACCTTTTTCTACTCGATAGCTGGATTCAGTCATATTCAATTCACTATCCAGTCTTATTTTCCCATTGCAAATAAAGTGTCCTTTGATATAGGTACGATCCTCATTTTTATTTGGATCGTACTTATACTAGATTTTAATATAAGTCTTGCAAGTTAAAGGCAAAAGCATCACTTTTTAAGTCAATAGGGTTGATATTGCTCCCCTACTCAAAACTCGCCTTCACCAAATCTCCCAACAACACCCTTACCTCCGGCACTCCCGGTAAATAGTATTTCGCAAAACTGCTATCGTCACCCACTTTTACCGCAAAAGCCTCAGGCGGCAACGCTTTAAAAATATCCTCGTCAGTGCGATCGTCGCCGATGGCGGTTACAAAGTCCCAATCGGCCTCGTTGAGCCAACTGAGGGTAGCCCGCCCCTTGCTCACGCTAAGGTGTTTGATTTCCACTACTTTGTTGCCTTCCATCACCTGCAGATCGTGATTGGCAGTGAAGTAAAGCAAGCCATCGCGGATTTCGCGTACGCGCTTCTCGCCCAAGTCGCGATCAATACGGCGATAATGCCAGGCCATAGAGTAGTCTTTTTCCTCAATGAAGGAGCCGGGCGTACGCTCCACCAGGTTTTGTAATACCGGACGAATATCGTCTTTCCAAGCGGCCGACAAGCCTGGGTTGATTTTCCATGAGCCGCCGCGTTTGATCCAAACCCCGTGTTCGGCAGCCATTTCAATGCCGAGGGGGCCCAACCATTTTTCCAAAGTTTGCCAATCCCGACCGCTATTGATTACTACTTTGTTGCCCGGTATGGTTGATAAATGCCCCAGGGTTTGCAACAATTCAAGATCCGGGGCTACAGCTTGAGGATCAGAGTGAAACTGCATCAGCGTGCCATCGTAATCCAGGATGATCAAGCGTTTTTTGCCTTTTTTGTAGGCGCTGAAATAGGTGATACGGGCCTCCCCTTCCAGACGCAAGAATTGCGCATCGAGGTGTTGTTGATCCATGGTTCGGCGAAGTTCTTTGATAAAAGTTTGTGCCCAGTGACTTACGTTGTGTTGCCGCAAATGGAGTTGCATGCTTTCCATGCGGGCAGCTTGCTCGCTTTCGCTCATTTCCAGGGCATGGTGGATGGATTCCGCCATGTCTTTGATGTCGTGCGGGTTGACGATCAGTGCCTCGGTAAGTTCATTGGCGGCTCCGGCCATCTCGCTGAGGATGAGCACGCCTTTTTTATTTTGTTCTTTGCTGGCGACAAATTCTTTGGATACCAGGTTCATCCCATCGCGCAGCGGGGTGATCATGGCCACATCGGCTACGCGGTAAAGGGTGGTGAGTTCATTGAAATTGAGCGAGCGGTACAGGTATTGGATCGGCATCCAATCGAAAGTGCCAAAGGCGCTGTTGATTTCACCTACCAAAGTATCAACCTGTTGTTTGAGCTCTTGGTAGTTGTCTACATTGGAGCGCGAAGGCACTACGATGAGCACCAGCGATACACGCCCTTGATATTCCGGGTAATCGGTAATGAACTGCTGAAAAGCTTTGAGGCGCTGCGGGATGCCCTTGGTGTAATCCAGTCGATCGATGGAAATAATGAGTTGTTGGTTTTTCCCCAACTGATCGATTTTTGCGGCATCATCGGCGGCATTGAGATCAGTATTGGGGAAGGCGTAGTGGTTGTAATCAATCCCCATCGGGAATACATCCACGTTGATCTCCCGACCTTCAATTTTTAATTTGCCAAAATGGTGCTCATGCCCGGCAATCCGGTAGGCGGCGCTTAAAAAATGGCGCATGTAGCCAAAAGTATGGAAACCAATTTGATCGGCGCCAAGCAAGCCCTGCAGGATGGATTTCCGCCAAGGCAAAACCCGGAATAACTCGTAAGAAGGAAAAGGGATGTGGAGAAAAAAACCAATGGAAGCATCCGGAACTTGGGCACGGATCATGGCTGGTAGCAACATGAGTTGGTAATCATGAACCCAAACCAGGTCTCCTGGTTCAATCAACGCAGCGATGACGTCGGCAAATTTTTGATTTACCTGACAATAAGCTTCCCAAAAATCATCGCGGTAGGTAGTGTATTGGGTAAAATAGTGGAAGTGCGGCCAAATGGTTTTGTTGCTAAACCCTTCGTAATACAGCCGGATTTGTTTCTGGGTCAGGAAAACCGGCGCGAGTTGTTGTAGTTCCAACTCGCGCCGTACCTGTTCTTGCTCGGCCGGATCGGTGATTTCCAATCCAGGCCAGCCTACCCACAATTGCGGGAGGGCTTTATCTACTGAAACCAGCCCAGTCGCTAATCCACCAGCACTGGGAGTGTAGGTCAACTCCCCTTTGCTTTTATCGATGGTTACCGGTAGGCGGTTCGAAACGAGGAGTAGACGCGACATAGCTCTGCTTAGGAACGGGTGAATAATAAAGTGTCATTTTAGTCGCCGGTATTTTGCTGCCAATCGACTATCTTTTGAGGCGCAATGTGGGGCATTGCAACGAAAAAGATAGGAAGAGTGGTGGTGAAAGAGCAAGGCAAAAGTGATACTTTATTATTTACCCGTTCCTTAAGGTTTATTCTTCCTTCTTTTTTCTTCTGGTTTTGAATATCTCAATCGTTTCTTTTTCCTTGAGGAATCCGTAATCGACAAATACGGAGGAAACAAATTTCTTGATGTCTTGATAATCTTTTCCACGTTTATCGGTATACCGAACAAGTAGGCGGTTGACAAGGTTCATCGACAAGTCTTTCAAACCTTGGTTGAAATGCTGGTTGCGGAATATGCGCATGTACACCGGAAATAGTTTGGAAATTTCAAACAGATCGGGGTACGCTTTTTCTTCCAAATTGCTGATGAACCGAGCGAAATAGTGGTAAATCGTTTGCCGTACACACTCGTTAATTACCGAAAGGCCTTCATTTTTGTCGTGAAAAATCATGACAGCCTCTTGTACCTCATCCGTAACGTAACCGCGGTCGTGTATCGTATCAACGAGCTTGTAATAGTCGCTGAGTTTATCGTTGTAGGTTTTGTCTACCACTGCCGACATACGTCTGTCAGCATCGGGGGTAATGTCCAAGGAAGGGTGTTGGTGTAATTCCAGTATGAATTCGAGGAAACGGTCTGCAAAAGCAGGCATTTTTTCCCGAATTTGATTGAAAGATTTGGCCAGGTTTTTTTGATCTTTCTCGGTAATCGGGTAAAACATGGCATAGAGCATCATCACTTTGAGCTGCTCAGGAGTACCTTTTAGTTCTTCGTTGAGCACAAAATGATTAAGCGGCTCAATGAGGCTGCTATTGTCCAACGGCTTGCTTACCCTAAAAATCAAAAAGTGTTTCAAAGAATTGAAAAGAATAGGCAAATCAGTCGGAACGGTAGGAAAGTCTGCCGTTTGGAATATCTCGCTGCGGAACTGTTTTTTGTAACGCTCATACCCTACCGAGCGCTCAGTCAAACGGCGGAATTTGTCCAGTTTTTGGCTTTGCAGGTAATAGCGAATGCGCTTATTGTCAATCCCATTGATTAAGCTCGTAATCCAAATATCGCTGCTGAGCGAAAAACCCACTTGGATGGTTTGGCCAATCCTCTTTTTAAGGATCTCAAAATTGGGCGACTGGCAGATGGCCAGCAAGATTTCTTTGAAATGGTCCTGTGGGCGGGTGTATTGATACTGATCATCAATTTCGCCCCTTAATACGGTATAGCCCAAAATTTTGGGTAAAAACAAGCCTTCGAATATGCTTTCGAGCAATACCAATTCAAATGGTAGCAATTGCAGTGGATTGTCTTTAGCCACTTCTTCATAGATTGCAGCGATGCGGGGCTCGAAATGCTCCTTCAACCGGAGGAAATCTTCTTCTTCTTCGGTATCCAGATACTTTTCTAAATCCTCAGAATCTTGAATCTCTCCTGCGATCTCTTCAAGCGCTTCAATGTATTTTTGATCTAATTCGTACATAACGCTTCCTCATTTTAAAGGCAAACCTGATAGTACATTTTAAAGCACTACCAGGTTCACAATATATTTTTAGAAAAAAGTATAGCCGAAATGGTTACAATAGCGCCAAAGATAACGATACGAGTGCAAAACTTCAAATGGGAAGCCGAAAAGATTTAGGAAGTTTAGCTTCACCCTGTGTTGAGTGTGTTTGGATTTTTAGTTCGCAGGCGAAAATGAGTCGAAATTTGCACCAACGAGGCGTAAAAAAACGGAGTATAGCAGCGTTATATGAGTATTTTTACAACGAAGTTGGGGGGGATTTCGGCCATTTGCAGCGCGAATAAAAAATCCAAACACACACTGAATATCTTTGTTGATCGCCAAAAGCCAACAAAGCCCAGCAAAAACTTGCCGGGCTTTGTTGGAAAAACAGAAAAACGAAGCGATTATTCTTCGCTAGCAGCTTCTGTTTCAGTTGTTTCTGGAGCTTCAGCTTCCGGAGCGTCAGTCGCTACTTCGTCTGATACTTCCGCTACAGGAGTTTCTTCAACAACAGGAACAGGCTTAGCCGGAGCTTTGCCTGAAACGCGGCTAAAGAATTCGAGCTTTTCTTGAGCAGTTTTTTCTACCCGAATGGCAATCTTAGCTTCTTTAGCGTCGATCCACTCTTGGTATTTTGCATCAGCTTGCTCCAAAGTCATTGCGCCTTTGGAAACGCCGCGCATCAAGTGCTTTTTGTAGTAGATTCCTTTGAATCGCAAAATAGCGCGTACAGTATCAGAAGGTTGTGCACCTTTCATCACCCATTCAAAAGCTTTGTCGCGATCGATATCGATCGTAGCTGGCTTGGTCATTGGGTTGTAGCTACCTAGTTGCTCTACAAAACGTCCGTCACGAGGAGAACGAGAGTCAGCTACTACAATTTGATAGAATGGACGTTGTTTCCGTCCCATTCTCTGCAATCTAATTCTAACTGCCATAAATAATTGGCTCTGTTTGGTTAAACCATATCCATTACCTTGAAAATCAAGCATGGACTTGAACGGGCGCAAAGATAGATCAACTAGCGACATTTACAAAATTATTTTTCAATTCTGCTTGTCACCCCCTGCTACTCGTGTTATCGGTGCGGGTGCTGCACAATTTTAGTTTCCTCGGTACGGTATACGCCCGGCAAACCTATCCTTGCCAGTAGGAAGTACAAAATAATGATCAAGGCCACTGCAAAAAAGAATTTTTCCAACGGCGTCATCAATTTTTTTGGCTTTTCCGCGTGGTGAGGCGTGTGTTTTTTGGCCATGGTGGTGGGTTGTGAAATTCGCAAATTAGTTCCCCAGTCAAATATAAGCTAAGCGTCTTACAAATTTGCAAAAAACCGATCCACACTAGTAAGCAAGTCAACCAATTGCTGTTTTTCCTCTAGGGATAACACCGCAAACATCCCGGGAAGCAGGGCAATAACTTCCAGTCTTTTCTGAAAAAAAACAGTCTGCCCTTTTTTCGTTATAGTAAGCCTTTTGCTGCGCTTGTCTAAGGCATCTTGTGCTTCCGAAAGCAGATCCTCCCCGATTAAGTTTTTCATAATCGCGGTTGCTGTAGTTGTTTCCAGCATGACTTCAGTAATCACTTCAATTTTCCGGGGGTTCTTGCGCGAATCAACGCAAGCCAAAATCCGATAGTCGGTAAAAGTGATAGGAGATTCGGCAAAAACAGGTTTCATTTGTTGCTCAATAAACTTGGCCGAACGAAGGAGCAAAACATTAATCACTGCCTCTAAAGGGATATTATTGGTATTTTTGAGCTTATTGGCAAAAACAGGTTTTTGGGTCGTCGCTTTTGTCAACATCCAAATGGCAAATTCCTCTAATTCAATTGTTCCAGTTTTTTCTTTTTCGAAGTCTTGCCATAAATTGATCAAATGGATCAACTTTTCATACCGAGCATTTTTTTCACTCATATTCCAGCTCCTAGTTTTTCATTTCAATAATAAGAAACTCCCAAAGTATTCCTTGAAATCGTTTGGATGATAATTTTCAATAGTCAACAGGTGGAAAACTAGCGTTCAAGCCCCCCGCAGATCTCGTCCGCGAGCTGGTTACAACTACTTTTATCTTATTGGAGAAACGAAAATGACTGGCCAAAACCTAAATCATTGCAAATAAACTACAAAAACTGATTTTCGTTGACAAAATTGTAGAGATTATTTAATTTCTGAGGGATATTTTTGAATGGAAGGAAAATATTAGGAACGGGTAAATAATAAGTGGTCGTTTTAGCCGCCGCTATTTTGCCGCCAATCAACTATCTTTTGAGGCGCAATGTGGTGCATTGTAACGAAAAAGATAGGAAGAGTGGCGGTAAAAGAGCAAGGCAAAAGCGAGCACTTCTTGTTTAACCGTTCCTTAGGCTGTTTGAATGCTTATTTTGTAGCCGATCTTACGATGTGGTCAAACAACTCCTGCGAACTCCGGTCAGCATCCATTTCATCATCCTCCTCATCGGGCGCTTGCATGTCATCGCGCAGCTTCGGGTGTGAAAATTCAAAATCCGATTCGTTGTATTCGTATATCGACCATTCCTCGTCTTGGTATTCTAATGCCGTGAGGCTTTCTACCCAATCTCCCGAGTTGAGATAGGTTACTTTTTTACCTTTGGCTTCAGTAGCGCGAATTTGTGCACGGTGAATATGACCGCAAACTACATAATCGTAGCCTTCCTCAGCCGCCAAGTCAATCGCGGTATCTTCAAAATCGCTAACAAATTTCACCGCTTCTTTTACGCTATATTTGATTTTTTGCGCAAACGACATCCGCGACAAGCCAAATGCCGCACGAATGTTATTGAACAGCCGGTTCAAGACAATCAGATAATCGTATCCTTTACCACCTAATTTGGAGATCCAAGGAGAGTATTTGATGAACATATCAAAAATGTCACCATGGAAAATCCAATAGGACGAGCCTTTGATTTGCAGCACCAAGTTATCACGCAAATGTATGTTGCCAGAAGAAAAATCGGTATATCGGCGCAACGCATCATCATGATTACCAGTAATGTAATACACTTTGGTGCCTTTAGCGGCCATGCGTAAAATGCGGTTGATCACCAGCATATGCTCTTTCGGGAAATAGTTTTTCCGAAATTGCCACATATCAATAAAGTCCCCATTAAGGATTAAGGTACCTGTTTTGATGTTCTTTAGATAGGTCAGTAGTTCCTTGGCGTGGCAACCGTAGGTGCCCAAATGGACATCTGAAATAATGACAATATCGAGTTCTCGTTTCATGGCTTTACAGCAGGTCGTCAGTTCTTTTCAAAATATTTCGGCAAAATTGCGACCTTTATGTAAACCAATTATGAACAAGTTATTATATAATAGTTAAAATACTTTACTCTAAGTAAAAAATCAATTCAATTTCCAAGTTTAAAAAGCACTTTTAACGTAAACCTTCCGCTTTTGCTTCCAACTTGTGTTGCTCGGTTTTTTCTACTTGTACCAAAATTCGATTGAACTGCGGCGAGCGCTTATCCACTGGCGCCAGCACAATTGTATCGCCAGAATAGCGAATGATTTTAGAGATTTGTGGCCGATCGCTTAAATTAAATACCAGTTGGCTCCCATTGCGGCGCAAACGCCAACTGCCTTCTTGTGTACTTGAATCGAGCGAAAATTGTAGTGTGCCATTGCTGCGAAAATCGAGTTCAGCATTTTCCAGACCAACCAGCACGCTTTCGAAATAATTGTTCCCATCCGGATTTTCAGGAGTGGCGATGTTTTCTCGGCGCATGGAATCCACGTCATAACGCCATTTCCCAACCAAATGCTGCGCTATCTCACTTTGCTGACACCCCATCGACAAAATTGCCAAAAGGGAAAATAAAACCAGTTTTTTTACCATGTTCTTAAAGAGGATTAATGGAATTGTAAATGCGATCTAAATATGGGCGGCTAAATGGTGACGCCATTTATTCTACAATGCTGCGCAAGTTGTTGCGAAATTCGCGAGGACTGGCGCCAGTTACCAGTCGAAACTGTTTGTTGAAATGCGATAGATTATTGAATCCGCTTTCAAAACTAACATCAGCAATGCTGAGTTTTTCATCTGAAAGCAATCGACAAGCATGAGCGATGCGCACTTCATTGACAAATTGGGTAAAAGTTTTTCCGGTTAGGCGTTTAAAATAACGACAGAAGGCTGGTTCGGTCATGTTCACACGACCCGCAATCTCTTCTAACGTCATCTCTTTCTGAAAGTTTTCTCCCACAAACTCATACACCTCTTGTACCCGCCCCACATGCTGAGCATTCACTTCAAAAGCAAATCCATCGGCATTCAGTAAAGTGGAATCTTCTGTACGCGCCAGCGTTTTTAGCACCTTTAGCAATCCTATCAATCGCTCAAATGGTTCTTCATTGATTAAGGCACGTAATTGCTCGCCCGCCCAAATCTTGGTTTGACCGCTAAAAATCAATCCTTTTCGCGAACGCTCAAATAAATGATGGATGTCTTGCATTTCCGGCACGTTCAAAAACTCGCGCCCCAAGAAATCCTCTTTCATTTGAACAACCACTTCAACTTGATCATCAAAATGGCCTTCTGTAAACCCTAAGTGGGGTAAATTGGGACCAAGGAAAATCAGGTCTCCTTCTTCGTAATAAGAAATGTGATTAGCAATGTGCCGTTTGCCTCGCCCTTTGGAAATGTAAACGATCTCATATTCAGGGTGAAAATGCCAGAAAGGCTTGCTTACCGGTGTAAGCCCGGTGAACTCTCTAATGGTGAAGGAACTTCCAAAAACTGGATCTATCCTTTCTAATAGTGGTTTCATGCTTTTTGAACCTTATTTAACTCTAATGCGCAAAAATTAGAATGCCCAAGTTAAAATAACACCACTTACCATAAGAAAAGTTCAATGGTGAGACGAAGAAGCGCGATTGAGGTCACTATCAGAGATCAATATCTCGGCGCATGTTTGGTTGGATTGGGCTTGATGTTAATTGAATTTTGATTATTTGTAAAAAAAATTAACCTAAATTTTGCACGCCAAGCAAAACCAATTCTTTTTTTGCAACTAGTTTTGCAAATCGTTATTTTTAAAAAACCAAGTACAATTATGGCACATTCGGCTGATCTAGTGATTGTAGGTGCGGGCATGCTCGGTACTGCCCATGCTTACCATGCATTGAAACTTGGCTACTCGGTGATTTTACTGGAAAAAGACAACGCCCCCCAAGAAGCAACTGTCCGCAATTTCGGTCAGGTAGTGCCCTCTGGGATGCCCCAGGGAAAATGGCAACAATATGGTATCCAGAGCTTGGGGTTTTATCAAGAAATTCATCAAGAACATGATATAGCTATTCGCAACAATGGCTCCTACTACCTTGCATCTAACGATCAGGAGATGCAATTGATTGAGGAATTACACCAGATCAATCAACAAGCTGGGTATTCCTCGCAGCTTTTGACTGCTGCCGAATGCTTTGTTCGTTTCCCTTCTTTAAAAAAAGAATATTGCCGCGGCGCGATCTATTTCCCCAAAGAACTTTCAGCCGAACCTCGACAAACCATCCACCGGATTTTGCAGTTTTTACAACTCAAATTCCCTAAATTTGTATACCAACCCAATACTGCGGTAATCAATTGCCATAGCGAGCAAGGTAAAGCTACCGTTGAAACCGCTACCGGTCAGCAATTTATTGCCGAGCAAGTGATCATCTGTTCTGGTCGGGAATTCCGCTTACTCTATCCTGAATTGTTCCAACAAAGCGATTTGGAAGTATCCCGGTTGCAAATGATGCAGACTTACCCGCTACCGCAAGTTGTTTTACCTGGAAACATACTTACCGGGTTGACCATTCGCCGGTACGAATGCTTTCATGAGTGTCCTTCATTTCAGGAGCTCGACAATACGGTTTATGACCCCGCTTTATTTGCCAATGGCATTCACATTTTATTCAAGCAAGCGCTGGACGGTTCGATTATCGTTGGCGATTCCCATGCTTATGCACCTGCAGCAAGCAGCGATCATGTAGGTTTTGACTTGGATCAATCGGTGAATGAATTGATGATCAAAGAAGCTGCTCGAATCATTGACCTGCCCGATTGGCGTATGCAAACGTACTGGAACGGCTATTATGCTCAGGTAAAAGATGGCGATATCTTTCAGCATGCAGTTGATGACCACATCCACATCGTGACTGGGATTGGCGGCAAGGGCATGACCACCAGTTTGGGGTTTGCATTAGATAGTATTTTGAGCATCATGAAGGCACAGTAATGCCCCGAGGATTGTTTTTTTCAAGACTCAACCTCGATACGGAACGCAGAAAAATTAACCTCCCGATTTTGGGTTTTGAATAAGAAGTCGAACGATTCATTTCAAGTGAGCTTCCTATTCAAAAGCCTCCCAAAAAATCGGGAAGTAATTTTTTGCGTCAAACTAAGTTATTTTTTTCAACCCAAAAAAATCACACAATGGCTGCCCAAGTAAGACTGGTAGTAATGGACATGGCAGGAACAACAGTTCAAGATCTGCATGAAGTAGAAATGTGTTTTGCCGAAGCTGCAAAACGCTCTGGTCTAACCGCTTCCGAAGAAGAAATTTTAGCCATCCAAGGATGGTCGAAGCGCTATGTTTTTGAATTATTTTGGGAACGCCAATTAGGCAGCCGTGGTGATGAATGGTTGCAAAAAGTGGAGCAATCCTTTCAAAACTTTCGCGAAGTTTTAGAACACCACTACAAAACCCAGCCGGTTTTACCAACCGAAGGAGCGCTAGAAGTTTTTGCTTTTCTACGGCAACACAATATAAAAATAGCCCTTACTACTGGTTTCTATCGTCAGGTCACCGATATTATATTGGATCGCTTGGGTTGGATGAAAGACATTAATGAAGCCTATTTAGGTGGTTCGGAGGCACTCATCGATTTCACAATTTCCGGCGATCAGGTAGCTCAAGGGCGACCAGCCCCCTTCATGATTTACCATGCCATGGAAAAACTGGGCATTACCAATATCAAGGAAGTTATCACGGTAGGAGACACCCCTTCGGATATCGGCGCCGGACATAATGCCGGGGTATTATATTCTTTGGCAGTAGCAAATGGCACTCACCCGGTTGAAAAATTGCTTCCTCATCATCCCGATTTCATGTTAGGAAATTTAGGTGATTTGATCGGTTTCATCCAAGAAAAGAAATTGTTGGGATAAATTTGTCTTTAAATTGAGTCTGAATATCGGCCTAGTTTATTTACATTAATGTAAAAAAAGTGCTGTATATGAACTATTTATTAACTTTTTGGGTATGATTTTTTAAAAAGATTGCACCTCTAAGCAAAAAAAATTGCACCCTTCAGCAAAAAAAATCATCTGAATGCACATAAATTTCGCTGAACAATTTATCTTTGACCTGTATTGAAGATTTCATTTAATTGTTGTAAATTGGATTATGTTTACATTTTCCAGTTTTCTGTTGAATGTTAGCTTTGGCGAGATTCATTTCCAAAGCCGCCTTTTTGGCAGAAGAGCATTAACTGGGGTTTAGTTTTACTTAGGGCCGGAGGTCTCCTTTAATCCTCCGGTCTTTTTTTTTTGTTCCCATCCTTCATTGTTTGTTTTTTCAATTCCTTCTCCTCATTTTTCGGAAAAATTCACTTACAAATTTATACAATGAAAAACCTACACCTATTGTTGGTGCTGGCAATCCTTTCCTTTTGCGGATGCCATGTTCCTAGCAAAAGCGTCCAACCTGTTGATTTTACTATTCTGCAGATGAATAACGTTTATGAAATAGCGCCGCTTGAAGGCGGAAATGCTGGCGGGTTAGCGCGAGTAGCGGAAATTCGTCGCCGACTATTGCTAGAAACACCCAACGTGATCACGGTCATTGCCGGTGATTTCCTTTCGCCCAGCCTTACCGCTAATTTGAATCTGGAAAACGGTGAAAAAATTGCTGGTTTACAGATGATCGAAACCTTAAACGCTTTAAAAGTGGATTATGCCACTTTTGGAAACCATGAATTCGATAACCGCGACTCCGCACTCACCGCTAAACGCATCAACCAATGTCAATTCAAGTTCGTTTCAGCCAACGTGCGGCGGGTATATGCCAATGGCGTCATCAAACCTTTTACTCAAACAATTAACAACCAAACTGTTGCTATACCTGACTACGCCATCCAGGAGTTTTCTAATCTCAATGGCGATAAAGTAAAAGTGGCTTTAACTGGCGTTTTGTTGCCCCTCAACAAACGCAATTATGTAAGCTACTTACCTATTGAAAGCACGTTCCGGGATGCTGTTGCGCGCGCCAAAACTGAGAGCGATGTGGTAATAGCCCTCACTCATCAATTTGCTGCCGATGATCGCGCTTTGGCCAAGGCGGTTCCTGGAGTGCCTTTGTTTATTGGCGGGCACGACCACAACCACCAAGATCATTATGTGGAAAACACCATCATCACCAAAGCTGATGCCAATGCCAAAACAGTCTACATCCATCGTTGTCGCTTTGATCCAGTATCTAAACTCGTCCGAATTCAATCCTCGTTGCAATACATCGATGCCAGCATTCCATCTGAACCTACCACCAAAGCGGTGGTTGATCGTTGGGTGGCCAAAACGGATGCTACTTTAAGGGCTAATGGCTACGACCCTAGTACTAAAATAACCGATCTTAAGGAAACGCTCGAATGTAAAGAAAGCGACGTCCGCTCCCGACCTACCAATTTTGGAAAACTAACCAATGAAGCCGTAGAATACAGCTTCCCTGGCGCCGACGCATATTTGATCAACTCTGGTTCAATGCGCCTCGACGACAATTTGAGCGGCGCGGTAACCCAGTACGATATATTGAGAACTTTCCCGTTTGGCGGTGGATTTGCCACGCAAGATCTACCTGGATCGGTATTAAAAACGGTACTTGATGCTGGTTTGGAAAAAAATCGCGGTGAAGGCGGTTATCTTCAAAGCAACCACATCAGCAAAGAAAATGGCGTTTGGATGGTACGTGGAAAAGCCATTGACGATCAAAAAACTTACAAAGTAGCCTTTACAACCTTTGTTGCTAGCGGCTCAGAGGCCAATCTAGCTGTATTGTCGAAATACAAAGCAACGGAGCCAAAAACACTGACTACCCCAAAAGGAACTACGATAAAAAATGACGTTCGGGATATCGTTATCGCTTATTTGACAAGATAACCAAAGCATTTTTTCGATAAAAAAAGCGAGGAGATCAAGATGTTGACTTCCTCGCTTTTTTATTTCCAGAATTAGTACTGCTCGCTTATGGCTTCAAGTCAGTCACCAATGCTGGAATATTCAGGTTACGGAATTTTTGGTTGTAAGCCTGTACATCATCGCTCAGCAATTTGACCAATGCCTGTTTTTGTTTGATCCAATCGGTATCCAAATCGCGAATTCGATCCCGTACTCCCTGGGTAATGCGCGGGTCAAAAGCATCGATTTTGCCCCTTACGGTAAACAATTCAGCGCTGAGTTTGCTGGGCCAGTTGATGACGTCCTGTCCGTTTTTGGTACGGGTTTCAACAATGGCCGATTCCCAGGCATCAATTTTTTTGATCAATTCTTTACCTAAGGTTAGTACCTCTTTTGCTCCAGCAAGATCTTTAAATGCTTCATTATAACCCTCAATTTGCTTGCGCACCTTGCGGATGTTGTTAACAGATTGGTGCATCTCGTTGATCGAATTGGTCAATTTTTCCAATACCTCTTGCTGTGCAGTCCAATCGGCCGGACTAACCGGAATCCTTGGATCGGGGGTTACTTCCACCTCAGTTTCGGTAACTTGACCTTTAACATTTAATCGGGCACGGTATTTACCAGGCGCTACCCTGTGACCGCTGTAATCGCCGTAAATGAATACGCCTTGAACATCAATCGGGCCTGCGGTTTTAAAATCCCAAGCAAATTGGTTGACGCCTGCTTCAGCAGTCAACAATGGGGCAGGTGCCGGACCTCCTGGGTAGCGCTTGAAATTCTCGTCTTTTTTGCTGGTATAACTACGAACCACCTTACCGGAGGGATCCAAAATTTCCAAAGCAACCAGACTGGTATCGGCTTTTTCTTTCAAAAAATAGTTGAATAGTACCCCGCCCATTGGGTTGGTTCCCATACCCGCTGGGGCTTCAGGAGGCCCGGATGCCGAAAGACGGATGGTCGTTTTTGGTTGAAACAACTTAGCCACCGTCGTTTCTGGTAAATCTTTCATTTGTTGAAGGGCGCCCAAATCATCAAATGCCCAAAATGCCCTACCTGCCGTTGAGGCATATAGGTCATTGTCGCGGATCATCAAATCGGTGACGGGTACAACTGGTAAATTAAGTTGCAAACGCGACCAATTGGCGCCACCGTTATAAGAAATGTAAAACCCGCGCTCAGCTCCGGCATACAAGAGGTCTTTCACTTTTTTATCCTCACGGATAACTTTAATGAAATCATCGTTATCGATGCCGGTTGAAATGCGCGTCCAGGTTTTGCCGTAATCTGTTGTTTTATAAGTATACGACGCCATGTCGTTGAACTTGTAGCGCGTGGCACTAATATAAGCAGTAGCCTTATCAAAAGGCGACACTTCAATGGATTGGATCATGCTCTCCTGAAGCTCTTTCGGCGTGATGTTTTCCCAATTGCCGCCGCCATTGCGGGTAATATGCACTAGGCCGCAGTCGCTACCGGTGTAAATCACGCCTTTTTCCAAGGGCGATTCTATGACATAATAGATGGTGTTGTAGTTTTCACCACCCGCACCTTCGTTGGTAAGGGGGCCGCCGCCCAAACCTTGCTTGGTGGTATCGTTGCGAGTAAGATCGGGGCTGATTTTAGCCCAACTCAATCCACTATCGGTAGTTTTGAACAACACATTACCGCCATGATAAATTGTTTTAGGGTCATGTGGAGAAGTCATAATCGGAGCATTCCAGTTGAAACGGTACTTCATTTCCTTTGGCGGATTGGCCAAATTGAGCGCCGCATATTCCATCACATCTTTTGACTCGTTGGTTTTGGTATCCAACATTTCGATCAAACCTTGGTAACAACCGCCCAACAATACATCAGGATGATCAGGATCAAACGCAATGTAGGCGCTTTCGCAACCGGGGCCCACAAACCAATCGGTTTCAGAAATACCCGGTCCATTGGTGCGACTTGAAATCACTACCGAGGAATTGTCTTGCTGTCCGCCGTATACTTTGTAAGGAAAAACATTATCTACATTGATGCGGTAAAACTGCGCGGTAGGTTGGTTGCCTAGAGTGGACCAACTTAGCCCGCCATTGAAGGTAATCTCACCGCCGCCGTCGTCGCCCAGAATCATGTTTTTGCCATTTTTGGGATTGATCCACAAATCGTGGGTATCACCGTGGCCAACTTTGATGCTCGAAAAAGTTTTTCCACCATCAATTGACCTAGAAACCGGCGCATTCATCACATAAACCACATCAGCGTTGGTTGGGTCAGCCAATGTTTCCATGTAATACCAAGAGCGGGAATTGATGTTTTGATCGGTGCTCATGAGGGTCCATTTCTTTCCAGCATCATCTGAGCGGTAAAGACCATTTTTGCCTCTTTCCGCTTCGATAATGGCATAGACCCGATTGGAATTGGCCCTCGAAACGGAGATGCCAATTTTACCCATCAGTTTAGGCAAACCTTCTTGTAGCTTGAACCAAGTATCGCCGCCATCAACCGACTTCCAAACGCCAGAACCAGGACCGCCGCTTTCTACCGTCCAGGGGTAACGGCGGTGTTGCCAAGTACCTGCATAGAGGATACGGGGATTGTTGAAGTCCATACTCAAACTAGAAGGGCCGGTATTTTCATCAATGTAAAGTGTCTTTTTCCAGGTTGCACCGCCATCAACCGACTTGTAGATGCCCCTATCTGCGCTGGGGCCGTGTAATGCGCCCTGAGCAGCCACATAAACGACGTCGGGGTTTTGAGGATGAATGATGACATCCGATATATGGCGGGTTTTTTCCAACCCAATGTTTTTCCAGGTAATTCCGCCGTCGGTGGTTTTATATACCCCATCGCCATAGGTGGTCATCACCCCACGAACGGCGTGTTCACCCATCCCTACATAGATCACATTGGGATCGGATTCGGATACCGCAATATCGCCAACCGTACCACTTTTGAATTGCCCGTCGGAAATGTTGCGCCAGGTAATCCCGGCATCTTCGGTTTTCCAAAGACCGCCGCCAGCATAACCCGTATAGTAAAGGTTTTCATTTTGCATCACGCCAGAAATGGCGTTGGAGCGACCGCCGCGAAAAGGGCCGATATTTCGCCATTTCAAAGCTTTGTAAGCCTCAGCATTAAAAGCGGGGGCAACAGGCGCCGCTGGCGCCGCAACTGGTTTAGCTTTTTTTTGCGCAAAAATGGGTAAGGTCAAAAAAAAGAACAGGAAGGCCAGAGGCCAGCTACGCATTAGGATCTTCATGTGAGCTAATTTAAAATGAACTTGGATAATTGTTAAAATTACGACCTATTCCGCAAATCGCATAACCAGAATTGGCGATTTGGCAAAAATACGGAATGAACATCCGGTTTTAACCCACAGAAAACATATTATATAGGTAAGTGTGCTATCCAGCGATCATTTAAAAGAGGTAGGACCTTCGTTGGTAAATTCTTCTATTGCTCCGGTTTTTAGGTTATAGCTGCACGAAACCCTACCGTCAAAATGACCTTGACAGCCGATTTTTGAATTGGCATCGTTCGTTTTACAGTAAGGAAAACGATAAATAATTCGATCCATGTTGCGCATGTTTAGATCCACGGCAACCATTGTTTCCAATTCCAGCGCAACAGCGTGCTGTGCTTGGGTGCTAGCAAATACGGTGGCCTCATCATGGGCTTTTTTCCGACAAGCAGCTGCCAACGCGCCAGTCAGGCTTACTGTACCGGCCATTTCCTCAAGCGATTGCGGATAGGCTGCATTAGCAGTTGCTTCCAAAAAGGTGTTGCTGAAAAAAGCGATGTTTGCCGTTTCGAGTAGCTGGATGGGAATTATAGTTTTAAAAGACTGTTGATTTTGGGTTTGAGGATCCACAAAACGCAAATCAAGCGGTAGATCCTCGCCTCCTATTTTTGTCGCCCACGTGCTAGCACCAGCTGCAAACTGTTTCATGCGGGTGGAAAAAATAGTAGTGAAAGGGTTTTCATAAGCCAGCACAAAATACAGTCCATGATTCACGCCAACTGCTACGTTTGGGAAGCTTGAATTATGGAGTGCGGCGACTAAAGCTCGAGCACGTTTGAGATTATCTTCCGCATCCTTTAAAGCAAGGGTCACTTGAGCTTTAGTAATTCCACCTTGTGGTAGTTTGGGATCCCAATTCATGCTAAATTGTAGTTCAGAATCCTGCCGATCACTTATGTAAATTGGATAAGCAGCGCCATTTTTTTGGGCATCAAACTGTTCTGGTTGAACCCCCATCACTTCAAAACGTTGCGAGGTTATAGCATCCAGTGCCTGTTGAGCTTCGGAATTTGTTTGGCTTTTTTTGCACGCAATTATGCCTACACTTCCTATTGCCAACAGCAAAATCCAGTATTTCATTGCTCATTATTTAGCTCGTCTCGTTACCTGTTGATTTCAAAAATCATTGACCTTACTTTTATCCCTAACAATTCGCCTAAATGCTGCCAATTGGCATGCCATTGGGCGGGGAAATTGGTTTTTGGTAGGGTCAGCAACAAAGAAAAGTACAAGTTTTGGGTTTTCCAAATATTCAATTCAATGGGCATTTTTTTCAGGATTTCAAAAGTGCGATTCAGATTGTGTAGCCGATCTACCGCTATTGCCCCTTCTATCTCTACCTGTTTTATTTCCTGATACAATCGCTCGGCAACGGCCAATTTCAACGACGAGCGGTTGGTCAATTTCACATCCCACTTTTCAAATTCATCCGCCAAATGCTGCAGTTCTCTGATATTTAGCGGGCCGCCATTAACAAACATGTTATTAAGGTCGTGATTAAGGATGAATTTTACTGCGCTGGTAAAGGTGTCAGGCAACGGAATATTGCTGCTTTGAATACCAATCATCAGCTGATAATTGTCATTGAAGATCTCGCGGAATACCGTTTCTGCTTGCAGCAAACTACGGCCCATGATGCCGCCTAAGATCTTGCGTTTTTCATCCCTAAACAAATGCCAATAGGTGAAGCGATCCGAGCCAAAATAGTCTTGCATGATGCCCACAACTTGTCCTAGATCGGTATTTTTAAAAGCAGGAATCAATTCGTTTGCCATTTCATCGTAGCGTTCACGAGTCATGTCGACCGATATATGTCCGATCAGGTTTTGTTGACCCAAGTACAACACCGCGAAATTGAACAGTTTTTCAGAATGGGTTGCTTTGGAACGCACCGTTGTACGCCCAATTACAATTCTTAAATTGCCTGCTTCATGGCGATCAAACACCTCGCTTTTGGCCCAGTAATTGAAAATTTCCAGGTTTTCGGGGTATTCTTCAAACAAGGAAGAAGCAGCAAAGTGCATCCCAACTCGCGCCAAATCCAGTCGCGCCGGAATTACGTTTTTGATGTAGCTCGTTGCACCGTTGGGAAAGTAATTGCTGGGCGTTTTTTCCAAGCGCCGTACAAATTCATCATGAAAGTTCAGCCCCGTAATTTGTTCCGCATAGTGGATGGCTCGGTTGGCATATTGCAAAATTTGATCGGTCTCAAGCCCAGAAATTTCGTCAAAAAACCAGCCACAACTGGTAAACATGAGCATGGCATGTCGTTGCATTTCCATCAAACGCAGCAGGGTGATTTTTTCCTCTTCGCTCAGTGTCTTTCGAGCATAACGCTCGATAAAACGATCAATCGCCTCGTCGGTCCGCTCCATGAAAGCCGTGATGTAGCCATTGCGGGCTGCCCAGGGATCGTACAACAGTGCAGCAGTATTTTTAAGATAAATGGGTACCAATTCATCGCGTAACCAGTTGAGGGTATCGCGCAAGGGGCCGCGCCATTCTTGATTCCAATCAGATCGACCACCTGAATTACACCCGCAGTTGCTGCGCCAGCGCTCAACGCCATGTACACAACTCCAGGAACTGTTTTCATGAATCTGAACCTCCCAAGTAGGCGGAAAAAGCTCCAAAAACTGACTATAATTGGTCAATTTGATGTCTTCCTGACGCTCAAGGTGATCCAAACAAGCTGATAAAGCCATCTCGCCATACCGATGATGGTGACCATAGCTTTCGCCATCAGTAGCAATATGAATCAATTGTGGATCTTGGATGTCTTCGAAAGCGCCAATAAATGCATCGGCAAAACTGCGGCCATCATTGAGCAATCCTTTAAAAGCAACGCTTTGCGCAATACCGCCATCGTAAAAGAACAAGGAAATTTCTTTTCCGGAAGGCAGTTTGCACAGATAAGCCCGCCGTGGGTCGATGCTATCCGATGGTAATTGCTCCCAATTGGTGTTGCCTATTTTGCGAATGGCTTTACCTTGTCGGGGGGCAAGCACGGTAAATTTGATGCCATTTTCGGCCAATACTTCCAAAGATTCCGTATCAGCAGCTGTTTCTGCCAACCACATGCCTTCGGGTTTTCGGCCAAAACGCGAGGTAAAATCATGAATTCCCCAACGCACTTGCGTCTCTTTATCGCGGCGATTGGCCAAAGGCATGATCAAGTGGCTGTATACTTGCGCCATTGCTGATCCATGTCCTTTAAAATAAACCAAACTGTCTTTATCGGCTTGCAAGATAGCTTGGTAGGTAGCGGGGTCGGCTTTTTCCATCCACGATAGCAAAGTGGGGCCAAAATTGTAACTGATACGTGAGTAATTATTGGAAATGCCGATGATCATTTGTTGTTCATCCAATACCCGAGCTGCGGTATTGGGCGCATAACATTCAAAGTTGATGCGTTCGTTCCAATCATGAAATGGGGCAGCTGAATCCTGCATTTCTACTACTTCCAGCCAAGCGTTTTCGCGGGGCGGTTGGTAAAAATGACCATGGATACATACAAACTTTAGGTCTTTCATCTTGTTTGGGTCAACTAAATTTACAGCTAATATAGCCATTGACAGGAAAGAATTGGCTCTCTGGCGACTTTAATTGGCAATTAGTCGCCTTAGCCCTTCAAAAGTCATTGGCTTTTTTATCTTTACCCAGCGAAAAAAAAGACTAATAATGCGCCAATTAAGAATTTGTTTTTTACTCCTGCTTGCTTTCTGTTCGCCGGTCCTTCTGATTACGGCTCAAACGCCTAAACGTTTCACTTCGGCAGAAGTTTATGAAAGCATCCAGAAGCTTAATTTTTTGGGTTCCGTGCTTTTTGTTGCCGCTCACCCGGATGATGAGAACACCCGCCTTATCTCTTACCTTGCGAATGATCGCAAAGCCAATATCGCCTATTTGTCGTTGACTCGCGGAGATGGCGGTCAAAACCTCATCGGCCCTGAGATCAGGGATTTTTTAGGACTTATACGTACTCAAGAGTTATTGGCCGCTCGCCGCATTGACGGTGGCAAGCAAATGTTTACCCGTGCCAATGATTTTGGTTTTTCAAAAAACCCAGCGGAAACGTTTCAAATTTGGGATCGCCAGGCCATTCTTTCGGATGTAGTTTGGGCTATGCGCAAATGGCAACCTGATGTGGTCATCAACCGTTTTGATCACCGTACTCCTGGAACAACCCATGGCCACCATACCGGATCAGCCATTTTATCTACCGAAGCTTTTGATCTAGCCAACGATCCAAAAGCTTTTCCGGAGCAATTATCTTTGGTAGAGCCTTGGCAACCAAAACGCATTTTTTTTAACATCTCTTGGTTCTTTTTTGGCAGCCAGGCCGAATTTGAAAAAGCCGACAAATCCAAATACCATACCCTTGATGCGGGTACTTATTTCCCATCGCGCGGTAAATCCAACCAGGAAATCTCTGCCGAAAGCCGCAGCATGCACAAATCCCAGGGGTTTGGTTCAAGCGGCTCACGCGGCGCTGGTATGGAGTACCTCGAATTTCTCAAAGGCGAGGAACCAGCTGATAAAAAAGATCTTTTTGCCGGCATCAACACCACTTGGACTCGGGTAAAAGGCGGTGCGCCTATCGGCAAATTGGTCAATGAAGTATTGGCAGAATACCGCTACAACAATCCTGCTGCAGTAGTACCCAAATTGGTTAAAATCCACCAGTTGATCGAAGCACTTCCTGATGGCTACTGGAAACGGGTAAAATTGGCCGAAGTAAAAGACGTGATCCGTGCTGCACTTGGATTATTCCACGAAGTAATTGCCGTTGAATCATCAGCAGCGCCTGGTGAAGAAGTTGCCTTACAATTGGAAACTATTAACCGCAGCAGCGCCAAAGTAGCTTTGGAAAAAATCAGTTTGCTGCCGCTGGGTAAAGATACTTCGCTAACTTTCCCATTAGAAAACAATAAAGATTGGACTTGGGCGGTAAAAGTGCGTCTCCCTAAAGATCTAAATTATACTGGCCCATATTGGCTCAATGCCCCAGGAACGGTGGGAACTTATCTGGTAAAAGATCAAGCGCTACGTGGCTTGCCGGAAACTCCGCGAACCTTAAAAGCTATTTTTCAATACCGCATCGAAGGACAACCCATCTCATTTGAATCTTTCATCGTATACAAAGATACCGACCCGGTTGATGGGGAAGTATACCAGCCTTTTGAAATCATCCCGCCAGTTTTTTCCAAAGTAGCGGAAAAAGTCTACATGTTTGGCGATAACCAAGCCAAAGTGGTTAATGTAGCGGTTAGAGCTGGAAAAGCTAAGGTGAAAGGTAGCGTAAAGCTCAACTTACCTTCCGGCTGGAAAGCAGAACCCAGCAGCGCTGATTTTTCTTTGGCAAAAAAAGGCGAGGAACAATTAATTCGTTTTACCGTAACTCCTCCTAATATCGAAAGCGAAGGTTACATTGAGCCTGTTGCTACTGTCGATGGACAAGCTTACCAAAAAGAGTTCATCAGCGTCAAATACAAACACATCCCAGCACAAATGGTATTGATGAATGCTTCCGCCAAGGTAGCACGCATCAACTTGCGCAAAGAGGGGCAGCTGATTGGCTACATATCCGGCGCCGGCGACGACATCCCCGCTAGTTTGCAACAGATTGGCTACAAGGTAGATATGTTGCAAGAAAAAGACATGAATCCCGACAATTTGGCACGCTACGATGCGGTTATCCTAGGTGTAAGGGCCTACAATACAGTAGATGCTTTGCAATTTCAGCAAAAAAACTTGCTGGATTACGTCAAAAAAGGTGGCACCATGTTGGTTCAATACAACACCAATTTTGAACTGCGTCTGCCAGCCGCCGAGCTTGCCCCCTACCCCATCAAGATTTCTCGTGACCGCGTTACTGATGAAAACGCCGAAATGCGGTTCCTCAAACCCGAACACCCCATCTTGCATTTCCCTAACGAAATCACTTCCAAAGATTTTGAAGGTTGGGTACAAGAGCGCGGGCTGTATTTCTTGGGTGAATGGGACAAAAATTTTGATGCCATTCTCTCTTGTAACGATGCCGGTGAAACACCAAAAAATGGCAGTTTGCTAGTAGCTAAATATGGCGAAGGATATTACGTGTATACGGGTTTGTCGCTGTTCCGCGAATTACCGGCGGGTGTATCTGGCGCTTATCGCTTGATCGCCAACATGATTTCGATTGGCAAAGCAAAAAAGCCATAAGCCATGAGTGAACAAAAAAACATGGTTCCTGAAGCGACCGACAAACCGCCAATAATGAATTCCTGGACTCAGGTGTACTGGTTGGTGGTCTTGTTCAATGTGGTACTGGTAGCGCTACTGTATTGGTTTACTAGGGCATTTGCCTAGTCAACATCAAAAATAGCCTGCTAATTGACCAACTCTGCATGAGCGCTGTTGTTAGCAGGCTACTACATACGAGCTTGTTCAGGATTCTGGTTCGATAGCGAAAATGAGCAAAAATTCGCACCAATGAGGCGCAAAAAGCGTTGAAAATCCCGACAAAGTTGGGAGAGTGTATCCCGACTCTGTCGAGGACAGGTCAGCGCTACATGAGCATTTTTGTAACGAAATTGGGGTGAATTTTGGCCATTTGTAGCTCGAAGCAGAATTCTGAACAAGCTCTAATAAAAAGCTTTTCACCCCAGCTGTTTACACTATACTCAAAACCTAAAATCATGGTTCTAATTGACTGGGTGATCATGCTGACGACCCTCTTCAGTATTGCGGCCTACGGGATTTGGAAAACGCGTGCAGTTAAGACTTCTGAAAGTTACCTCCGCGGCGACAGCGACCTTAAATGGTGGATCATTGGCTTGAATATCATGTCGACGCAGGCCAGCGCCATCACTTTTTTATCTACGCCTGGCCAGGCTTATGAAGACGGGATGCGTTTCGTGCAGTTTTACTTTGGCCTTCCCATTGCCATGATCATTCTCAGTATTTTTGTCATCCCCAATTACTACCGTCTCAAAGTATACACTGCCTACGAGTTTCTGGAATCGCGGTTTGGATTGCCTACCAGAGCGCTTACGGCCATTTTGTTCCTCATCCAGCGGGGCTTGGCCGCGGGTTTAACCATTTATGCCCCTTCCATTATTTTATCGCATATTTTAGGATGGCCACTCAATGGTACCATCTTATTCATTGGCGCCATTGTAATTTTCTATACCGTTTCGGGGGGAACCAAAGCGGTCAGCGTAACCCAAACCCAGCAGATGGGGGTCATTTTTCTAGGCTTGATACTTGCTGCAAGCCTCATCATCTACAACCTTCCCGATCACATTAACTTTGGCGACGCGGTGACTTTGGCCGGAAAAATGGGCAAACTCAATGTGGTCGATTTCAAATTTGACCTCTCCAATCGCTATACATTTTGGTCGGGTATCCTAGGCGGGGTATTTTTGTTTTTATCCTATTTTGGCGCCGATCAGTCGCAGGTATCGCGGTATTTGGGTGGCCGCTCTTTGACGGAAAGCCGATTGGGGTTGTTGCTCAACGGTATTTTGAAAATTCCTTTGCAGTTTGTGATTTTGTTTGTGGGGGTTTTGGTGTTTGTTTTTTACCAGTTTACCCAGCCACCGCTGCACTTCAACCAAACCAATATCGATAAGTTGGTAAAAACCGAAGCCGCCGCCGAATTCCGTGGCTTGGAGAAAGAATACGCAGTGTTGTTTCAAGAACGCCGCCACGAGGTGGAAAACTTAATGCAGGCCATTCGCAAAAAAGATGAAAAGGCCATTGTGGAGGCCCAAACACGGGTAAAAGCCATTGCCGAGCGCGACAAAAAAGCCCGCGAGCAAGTAAAAACACTCATTGCTAAAAACGTAGCGGGCGCTTCCTCAAAAGATACGGATTACGTGTTTATCAGTTATGTGCTGAAATACATGCCAATAGGTATAGTTGGGTTGTTGCTGGCCATGATTTTTGCGGCAGCTTCCTCGTCTACTTCTTCCGAGCTAAATGCCTTATCTACCACCACAGTTGTTGATTTGTACCGCCGCATTTTTGTACAAAATGCTTCGGATCGGCACTACCTCTTGGCCTCCAAAGGATTTACCATTTTGTGGGGTGTCATTGCTTTATCGTTTGCCATCACGGCGCGCTTATTTGACAACCTGATTCAGGCGGTCAACATCATTGGTTCCATTTTCTATGGGGTAATATTGGGGATATTCCTCACCGCGTTTTTTCTCAAAAAAGTACAAGGTAGAGCCGTCTTTACCGCAGCAATCATTGCTGAATCGCTGGTTATTTACATCTACTTCCAGAATGCAGTGGCTTTTTTGTGGCTAAATCCGATTGGCTGTGCACTAGTGATGGGCTTGGCATTGGTATTACAAGCGATTTTTAGAGATGAGAAAAAAGTAGAAGCGGCATAAAATTAGAGCGGGACTGGTGATTTACACCAGTCCCGCTTTAAGCTTCACCACAAATCCATTGGGTCATCCACAACCCGCAAATTTTCGTTGAACCCATCCATAGTGAGCAGATCCTCGGCACTTATTTCAAAGTCAAAAACGCCGAAATTTTCTTTCAAACGCGCCTGATTCGCCGATTTGGGAATGGTGGATACCCCATGTTGTATTGCCCACCGCAGAATTATTTGTGCCGGAGTTTTTTCGTATTTTTTTGCCAAATCCTGCAATCGCGGGTCATCCATACGCTGGCCGCGTACCAAAGGAGTATACGCCTGTAGTTGGATGTTCTTTTTTTTGCAATGAATCAGCAAATCTTCCAAAAAAAGATAAGGACTAAACTCTACTTGGTTTACTACTGGCACAACGGTGGCATCGGTCTCCAGTTCTTCCAAAAAAGGGATGAGGTAGTTGGCTACCCCGATGGCGCGCACACGACCTTCGCTATACAATCGCTCCAAAGCCTTCCAGGTGTCTTTACGGGTGGCGCGCAAAGGCCAATGCACCAAATACAAGTCTATGTAATCACTCTGCAGTTTTTCCTGACTAACGTCAAAGGCTCGCAAGGTCTCGTCAAAACCCTGATCGGTATTGTTGACCTTAGTCGTAATGAAAAGCTCCGAGCGGTTGACCCCGCTCGCGCGTACGGCATTACCGATTTCCGTTTCGTTGTGGTACATCGCCGCTGTGTCGATCAAGCGATAACCTAGTTCTAAGGCCCACAAAACTGCTTGTTCCGCCTCTTTTTGGTACATGTCATAAACGCCAAGCCCCAACAACGGCATGCTTACGCCGTTGTTGAGTATTGTGGCAAGGCCTCCTGGCGGAGGAGCAATAACTTGATCCATCATTTGTTGCTATCATTTTGAGCGATAGATTGCTCAAAGTTTACCAGTTTTCCAATCCTAGCAATTTTTTTCCCAAATCATTGAGTACCGCTGTTTCATAACGCGTTTGCTCCCAACCCCGTGGATCGCCAGGGAAAGCATAACCTTCAGGGGCGATACGGTTTTTCCAAGAATTGACCCGCCAATCGCGCAGCGCTTGATTGTCTTCTTCAGCAGGCATCATCGAGATGTATTGGGCAATGCGCACTTTGTCTTTTGACAGGTTGGGGCGAATACCATGAGGTTGTGTGCTATTAAAAATCAACAAATCCCCAGCTTCCAATTTTACCTTCATCAAATGTTCTTCAAAACCCGTGGTGTCTGGTTTGAAACGATCACGATCTTCCGGCTGAGTAAGTTTCCAGGTGTCGTAAGTTCGGAAAAGTTCCGGGATACACTGAAAACCGCCCATGTTTTCATCCGTTTGATCGGCCAACGCCAATACCCCTTGCACGTTCTGAGGCCTGGTCTCCGGATCATAATCCCAGTGGATAAACCCTTTGTATTCAAAACCCGGGCGAATGGGGAAATTCAAATTGGCGCGATCGATGGTGACCCACAATTGTTCAACGCCCCAAATATCGACAAAAGCATCGTAAACGTGCTGCATCTGGCGGTTGTTCCACAGGTGCTGGTTGTTGTATACTTCAACCATTCCCGTACCGGCAAGTTCTTTCATTTTCATCTCGGCACGCGGAGCAGCATACCAAGTTTCCTGATTATTGGGATCTTTTTCTTCAAACTCCCAAAGGAATTCAGCGGTGCGTTGTGCTTGCTCACGAGGCACGGCATTTTTCACTACAATATAACCGTTCTGGATCCAGAACTGCCAATCGGCTTCACTCAAAACCCGAAGTGGTTTACCATTCGAGCGGTCGCTGAGGTTGATCTTGCTAGTGGTTGCCGTTGATGGGTTGCCCGGAATATCGGTATGGGCATTATTGGGAATCATGGTGGGTGCCATGGTAGGCGCCATGGTACCTTTTTCTTGTTCCATGTTGAATTTGATTTTAGAGCGTTTGGACTTTGAGTTGAAAAACAACCAATTTGAACCGTATTTAAGAGCTTGTTCAGGTTTTCGATTGGCTGATACAAAGTTAATGCTTTTCCCATGCCTACGCCTAGCCCAATAATTACCGTTTTTTGAACAATATTGATATTTTTGAGTAAAATCAACCTCAACTAGGTAAAAAACACGCAATTCAAACCTATGAAATTACAACTGGAAGAAATACATCCAGATGAAAACAGCTCTTTTCGCCTGATGGTGAACCCTCGGTTAAGCGATTTTTTCTATTGGCATTTTCATCCAGAGTACGAGTTGGTGTACATTGAGGGCACCGATGGAACTCGGCATGTGGGGGAGCATCTTTTCCGTTTTTCGGGCAGTGATCTGGTATTTATTGGTTCGTACGTTCCGCATCTCAATTTTGATTACGGTGTAAAAACCGATTACGAAAAAAGGGTGCTACACATCCGTCCTGAATTTTTGAACGCTACCCTAGCCAATTTACCAGAGCTAAAAGCGGTGTACCGTTTATTTGAACTGGCGCAATATGGCATTGCTTTTTCGGCCACCACGCAAGGCATGCTAGGCGAACGCATGAAAAAACTCCACCTTCTACCCCATTTTCAGCAGTTTTTGGAGATCCTGGACATCTTGCAAATTCTAGCCACTGCAACGGATTATCAACTGCTGCACCCAGAACCCGTCAAAAATCAATACACCCGAAAAGATCAAGATCGCCTACAACGGGTTTACCGTTTTTTGGATGAGCATTATCAGCGCAAAATTGAAATTGCCGAAGTAGCTGAACTCTGCCATTTTACCAACGCCGCTTTTTGTCGGTATTTTAAAAAAATGACGCGACTCACCTTTATCCATTTTTTGAACCTTTACCGGGTCAATGAGGCCAAACGGCTGTTGATGTTGGATAAAAATGTGACCGAAACCTGTTTTTCCTGTGGTTTTGAAAGTCTATCTTATTTTAATCGCACTTTTAAAGCCATGACGGGCGAGAATCCCTTGGCGTTTAAGCAGCGGTACAGCCATCAAAAAGCGAATGGCGTTTGAAGAAAAACCTTCAAACGCCATTCGTATTCAATTAATACCTTGCCTATTTTGTCTTTCCCGCTAATTCCGTATAAGCTTTAGCCGCTTGACTAAATTCTGACGGGATCAGCACAATGGTTGTTGTGTTGTTGTCGATGCCAATTTCTGAAAGCATCTGCATGCGGCGCAATTCCAAAGCGATTGGGCTACCTTCCATTTCCTTGGCGCCTTGTGTGAGTTTAATAGAAGCTTCCAATTCTGCTTCTGCTTTGACGATCCGCGCTCTTTTTTCCCGAATGGCTTCCGCCTCGCGTGCCATGGCGCGTTGCATCGCTTCGGGAATTTCCACATCTTTCATTTCTACCATTTCGATCTTGATGCCCCAGGGATCGGTAGCAGAATCTACCATTTGTTGAAGCGTACCGTTGATCTGTTCGCGTTCGCGGAGTACTTCATCCAGGGTATGTTGACCGATGATGTTGCGCAGAGCGGTCACTGAAAATTGATAGACTGCCTTGTTGTAATCCGCTACTTTGATGATAGCATCTTCCGGGCTGGTAATTTTAAACCAAAGCACGGCATTGACTTTGATCGTTACACTGTCTTTGGTGATGGTTTCTTGTTGTTCCAAATCAACCGTTTTAGTGCGGATATCAACCCGTTGCTGAGTATCGATGAGCGGAACAATCCAGTATAAACCAGGCCCTTTGATCGAAAGAAAGCGCCCCAAACGAAACACGACGGCGCGCTGGTATTCCTGAGCTATCCGGAGGCCAGATAGAAACAGAAAAACAAGGAATGCAAGGATGGGTAAAAATGTCATGATGCTGTTTTTTGGCGAATTGTTAATGAATTTACAACCTTTTTACTGGATTCGCGAATATTTTCCGCTCATTGTCATTCGGCTTTAGAGCCATAAAAAGTAACAACCTAAAATAGAGGGGATAGCAATAATGCGATAAAAAGCCCTATTTTGAGTTGATTAACCACTCAAATTACCGCTATGAAAATCTTCAAACAAGTTTTGACTTACCTGTTCGGGGTATTCATGATCCTGGGAAGTTATTCGCATTTTACCAACCCTGGCATGTACGCCGGTTTTTTTCCTGATTTTTTCCCTAGAGACTTCATCAACACTTTGGGCGGAATAGTAGAATTGGGTTTGGGCATCGCGGTATTTGTTCCACGTACTCGATCTATGGCTACATTGGGCATTTTAATTTTAATGTTGGTATTTCTGCCCTTACACATCATTGACGTTTTCAAATTGCACCCAGCGGTAGGAACCCATCAAAATGCCATGATCCGTCTGCCTATCCAGTTTGTTTTTATTCTGTGGGCTTGGTTCATCAATAAAAAATAAGCCTTCGCATCGGACTTCAGGTTTTGTCTTTAGGCACCCAAAAAAACGCCGCAAACAACACCGCCGTTGCGAACCCTACCCCGCTCGGTACCAACCACACTTGCGACCATTGGATCTCACCGTTTTGCGTTTGCCAACTTACTACCTCTCCGGCAATAATAGACCCCAAAAGCGCACCCGCCCCAGAGATGATCAAGGCTATAAAACCTTGTGCGGTGCTTCGCAACGAAAGCGGAACCTTTTCATCAATGTAAATTTGCCCAGCGAGTGCCGTAAATGCCCAAGCGATGCCATGCAAAGCCAATCCAATCCATATCAAAGCGGGCAACTGCGCTCCGCCCCATGACAGCAATAGATAGCGAATCCCCCAGGATGAAATTCCAAATAACATCATCATTTTGAGGCCCAAAAAACGCCGCCCATAAGGTATCAACAACACAAAAATCACCTCCGTCGCTTGCCCAATCGACATCATGGCCGCCGCATTGTGGAACCCCTGTTTTTTCAAGTAGGCATTGACAAAACTGTAGTAAAAAGCATTGGGGATACAAACCAAAGTCAGTGCAATAAGTAATACCAAAAAACTGCGATCGCCAAGGATCAAGGCTTTTGCTGTTCCAATCAGACTTGGGCGCTCTATTTTACCTAGCGGCGGTGTGGCGGGCAAACTCAGCACATAAATACTTTGAAAGATCGATGCCGTAGCCGATAGCCGTAAGGGTAACACCGTTGTTTCCAAATCCAAGCCACCTACGCACAGGCCGGTAGCTATCCACCCCACGGTTCCCCATACGCGCAGGCGGGGGTAGTCGCGTGAAGGCAAAGGAACATTGTGAAAAGTTAGTGAGGTAGATAAAGCAAAAGTGGGCATGTAGCAAATGGCATACAGCAACATGATGGGATAAAACACCGCAAACTGGTGCAAAGTGCTCAGGGTAAACATCAGCAATCCGCCTACGAAATGTAACACTGCTAAGATACGCTCTAAATTAAAATGCCGATCTGCTAAACGTCCGGCCCAGAAAGGCGATACCAGTGCGGCAATGGCAGTAGTGCCGTAAACCAAACCTACTTCACGCCCGCTGAAATGTAGGGTATTCAATAGGTATGTCCCGGTCGTTACCGCCCAGGATCCCCAGATGAAAAATTGCAAAAATTGGAAAAGCGCAAGCCGGAGGTAGAGTGGCGTTTTCAAGATAGCGAATGTGATTTTTGCAAAGGTAGGTCAGAATGGGGAGAGATTTGTAAGGATTTTAAAAGTCCCCCAAGCCATCGCATCTATCATAGGCCTAAAAAAGATAATTCGCTAATCTCAAAATCTTCGCCAAAAATAACTTTGGCTTTCCCCTCAAGTAAACCTAACGGGCGCTTATGTTTGGTTATTGAAGTTGGGAGCACCAAATAAGCGACAATTTCTTTGTTGCGTCCTTTCGTTATTGCGATTTCTTCTCCCAATCGTACTCTTTCTAAAATTTCTGAAAGATGGGTCTTTAAATTTCCAACTGAATAGGCAACCATGTTTTTTTTCGCAAAAATAACCAAGGTAAAGCATTTTGATAAATTGATTAATTACAACCATTCAATTAGCTCCCCTGAAATACTTCTTAAAAAACAGCAAATGATCCCCTACCGCATTGCGCCAGTACTCCCAGGTATGTGCCCCTGGGCGGATGATGTAATCGTGAGGGATTTTGGCTGCGGTCAGCGCTTCATGCAGGTTTTGGTTGACTTTGTAAAAAAAATCTTCGCTGCCACAGTCAATCAACATAGGCATTTTTTTGCCGATAAAGGATTGGATATTGTTAATGGCCGTGTATTTATCCCAGTTGTCGGAACGATTTTCTTGTGCACCCAACAAACGCGGTAATCCCCAGTTTTTTGGAAAAGGGCGAATGTCTACCCCACCGCTCATACTCCCAACCGCGCCGTAAACATCCGGATGCTGAGAAGCCAGCCACAAGGCGCCATGCCCGCCCATGCTCAGTCCGGTAATGGCCCGACCTTCGCGCTGGGGTATGGTTCGGAAAAGGGAATCAATGTGTGCCGGTAATTCACGCGACATATAGGTTTCATATCTTGAAGCAGTATCTACCGGAGCATCCAAATACCAGCTATCAAATCCACCATCTGGCGTAACAATGACTACATCAAAAAGCGAACTCCAGTAGGTCAACTCAGGAACCCGGGAAATCCAATCGCGCTGATTGCCACTGTAACCATGCAGCAGATATACCACCGGATAACGCCGCTTGGTTTCAATCAAGTAGCTGTTGGGTAAAATGGCCACATAGGCCAATTTTTTATGCATGGCCTTACTGTAAGCCGTGCGCTCCTGCACTAAGGGGTTGCTGACGGGAATCTGCTCTGATGCAGTGATCGAGCAGAATAAGAGAAAAAAGAGGAGCACAAAACGAAGGCTATTATGTATAAGCTGAACTCTGGACATATTGACTTGGAACTAAGGAACGGTTAAACAATACATCCAAAGTAGGAGATTTCTGGAAAAAAATAGCGTTGATGCTCCAACAAAAGAGGAGCACCAACGCTATTTTTTCAATCCAGAGAAAGACTTCTATACTTTAACCTCTACGTTACCTGTACCTTTCTTTTTATTTGCAGTACCAAAAACATAATCCCAGATAGGTGAAGACACGCCAAACATAGCATCCTCAGGGCTATAGTGGTGAATCGAATGGTTGATCCACAAAGCTTTTAGGAAGTTGTTGGGCATTCGGAAGATGTGAACCGAATAATGTACCAACAGATAAAAAGCATAGCCCACCAAAAAACCGGCTAGAAACGAGAAAGAATATTTGTCTAGCAACAATTCAAAAATCAACAACAAGATAGTGGAGATGGTGACACTCAAAAATGGCGGCATCGCCAGACGTTGCTTGTCTTTTGGATAATCATGGTGAACACCATGCATAGTATACTGCATTTTTACTTTTTTCGGCGTTGATGCCTCCATATGATACACATAGCGGTGCACCAAATACTCGACAAAAGTAAACAACAACCAGCCGCCAAAAAACAGCGAAACAACTTGATAGTTGGTGAGGTTGGTTTTCATTTGGGTATACAAGATCAATCCAAATGCATACAAGAAGAACAATGATACCGGAACCGCAATGTGGGTTCGGGTAAAGCGATCCACCCACTTGTTTTTAAATAGTGGTACTGAAATGTTCTCGTTGGATACGTAAGCTTTGCTTTTGTTGGTACTCATAAGTTTGGGTATTTGCTAGCGGTAAAACCGTTGTATTAACTAATTAAATTCCAAGCGACTGCCGAGTTGCCTTGATTACCTTTTTATACTTCAATCGATAGGTACGGTAATACTTGCGGTATTTGTTTTTCATGGCTTCGTAGCTGTACATGTAAACATGTGAAGATTCAGCTGCAGGAATTGGTTCGAGAAGTGGTGACATTTGTCCGTGTACTTCTTCTTCCTCTTGCTGGAGGTAGCCTTGATCCAACATCCAATTATCGTCATAGATCTTACCCAAATAGCGAGAACCATGATCGGAAAATAAAACCACCACCATATCATCTGGTTTAAGCGTATGCGCGATTTGGAAAACTGCTTGCATCGCCGAACCACTGGAATAACCAACCATCAAGCCTTCTTTACGAGCCAATTCGCGGGCGCGCAGGGCACTGTCTTTGTCGGTAACACGTAGGTACTCGTCAATCAGGTCGAAATCCATATTATTGGGGATGATATTTTTGCCCAAGCCTTCTACCTTGTAAGGTTTGATTTCATTGGGGTCGTAAATACCTGTTTCCCAATATTTTTTCAGCACCGAACCATAAGCATCAACGCCAACGATCTTGATGTTAGGATTTTTTTCTTTCAGGTAGCGCGCAGTACCCGACATGGTGCCACCAGTACCTGTGCAACAAATATAGTGGGTGATTTTACCGCCAGTTTGTTGATAAATTTCCGGACCTGTAGTGCGGTAGTGCGCTTCCGCATTATCGCGGTTAAAGTTTTGTCCCAAATAATAGGAGTTGGGAATGTCTTCTGCCAATTTTGCCGCTACAGAATAGTAGGATCGCGGATCATGTGGCGCTACTTCAACTGGACAAACCAATACATCGGCGCCCATCGATTTTAGCAAAGAAATTTTTTCTTGCGATGCTTTGCTGGTCAGTGTAAGAATACAACGATAACCTTTGATCGCACTCACCATGGCAAGGCTAAAACCAGTGTTACCCGAGGTGGCTTCTATGATGGTACCTCCCGGATGCAACAACCCCTTTCGCTCCGCTTCTTCAATCATGAACAAAGCAATGCGATCTTTGGCGCTATGGCCAGGGTTAAAAGCTTCTACCTTGCCAAAAACAGCACAAGGAAGACCCGCTCCTATACGATTGAGTCGAATGAGCGGCGTGTTGCCAATGGTTGCCAGAACGTTTTCGTAGTACATATCCGCTACGGCTTTTTGTGAAAAAAATTAGATGGAAGTAGCTTGAGACATAAACTAACGTTCAAAGGGATTATACAAGAATTCGCTAGGTGTATTATAAATACCTGCGATTATTGCCGACAAAGATAGGGAATTATTGGTGTACTTTGCTGTGCAGCTTATTTGGAATCGACCAAAAGAGATGCAAATTAATATGCAAGCGCGACTTAGACTAAGGAAACGGATGAGTGTTGCTCCGAAAATTCAGGTGTATCGACTAAGAGTGTGTTTGAATTTCGTGACTTACTGAGGTAAAATTAGTTATTTTTTGTATTAATTCAAGTGCAGTCTGATGTTTTTTAGGGCAAACGCATCAAATCTACACCCCTAGAATTTTTTCGAGATAATTC